>JBAZZQ010000037.1:0-41346 GCA_041658725.1 Phycisphaerae bacterium
AGTGTCTGCCCAATTTTTATGGCGTAACCTAACCTCTTGTCATTGCCCGGCTTGACCGGGCAATCCAGCTTGTTTCAATTTACCGCAACTCCTCGTACAAATCATCCCACGTGGAATTAGATTGTTTGTCACACAATATAAAACGTGCAATTCCTCTGGCGGGCCAGAAGGGAGGCCAAATATGTTTCCATGAGCGAAAATAAACCCTTCCGATTGATGTTCGCAATATTCTGGATCGTCCGGTCAAGCCGGACGATGACGGTGGAGGGGTTGCCAGAAAAATTGGGCAGACACTATAGCATAATATACTATAAAATATAATCAGGTATTTGGAAATGGCACACCTTTTGGATATGATATCCAATAACATTTGTTTGATGAGGCGAGAAATCTGATGGCAATAGAAAAAAATAAGGTCTTCCAAAACGTCAAAACCAATCCCGGCCAGAAAAAAGCCCCTCCGGTGAAAAAGTCGGAGGACAGTTCCCAAAAGAACCAGATGATCCTTTTCGTGGTGGCGGGTATTCTGATTTTGGTAGCGGTGTTCATGTTCAGGTATACGTTTAGAGGCGAAGGGCGCATTCCATCCATACCGGTAGTCCCCGGTCAGCCGACGCCCACGGCAGTTTATCACCCCTCTGCTCCGGTCAATAATCCTGTCAACCCAACTCCGGCAGCACCGGCTCCTATGGTAACCAATGTTTCCATTAAGGTTCCGGAAGCCTCCGACGAAGCCCAGGCGATTTTTGCCAACGTCCAGGAATATCTCAGGCAATACGATCAGGCGGTGCAAAACGGAAAATGGTCCGAACTGGCTGAGTGGGCGGGGGAGAGAGGGTTGTCCGTTGAGGCGGTCCGTGCGTCTGCGAATTCGGGGCAATCGCTGAAAATACGTCTACGATTATTCGACAGTCGATTGCTTGCTCTTACCTCCAACAACGAGTGGGTCCTCATGACCCAGCGAAAATTTGAACGTGCTTTTTCCAAAAAAGCCCCTTCGCAGGATTATTCTTACAGTCAGATTGAAAGCCAGATTAACGACCTTCCGTCAAGTATGGGGATAGCGAATCTATCTCGTTTGGCCAATTTACTGGTTCAGGGCGATTGCTCCAGGGGTCGTGAGTTGTATTTCAAGGCCATTAAAGAAAAAGCGTTTTATAGTATTCTCGCCAGATCGGTTCGTCAGGCGTATCTTTCTGATATCAAACCGGAAACCGCGTGGCAGAGCAGTTGGATCGATTCTGTGCCCATGAACTTATGGCTGATTGAGCAAATGATCGCTTACCACCCCAGCGAGTCGGATGTATCCCAAGTTAAAAAAGATACTCCCCCGGCCGGTGTCCCCGGTCGACCGGGAATGGGTCCGCAGGGAGCCCTGGTATCCGCCACCTCCGGGGGAATACAAAATCAAGGTCTCTTCGATCATCGGGTTATGTTACTCCAGGTGCTTGCCCGGCGGGGCGGAGAGGTGTCCGCCTACCTGATAGGAACATTACTGGAAGCGGATAAAGAAGACACGTTGATGACCGGTTTGGCGACCGGAATGATCGATGCGGGTATGTTTTCCCGTTTTACGGAAATGTATGCCGAACCACTTATCGAGCCGTTCGCCAAGGGTTTGGCCAGACACAAAGTCGTTCAGCAGGAGTGGAATACCATTGCCTGTGTGCTGGCGCGGTTATTTAACGACCGGGCTAGTCACGTGGTCTTCGCAGAGGCCAAGGATGATATAACCCTCTCCGGTGATCTGGTATTTTTCCTTGCCTCCGGGGGGACTCGGTACACGCTGATTAGTTTGTCCAATTTCATCAAAGCTTCCCGCGTTCAAAGCACGGATGTGGAAAAAATATTTTTTGTCTGGACGGCCATACCCCCGTACGAAAGACAACCCCTGTGGAGTGTCCTGGGTCGATACATGCCGTCTTTCGGACCGGCCAATAAAATGCAACCCGTGGGTCCACCCGGTGCAATGCCCGGAGAAAATTTACTGGCTCCTGGCGGATTGCCAGTTGGACCTCAGTCTGGACCGCCGATATTCCCCAGACCCCTGGTTCCGGGCGGACCGATGCCTCCTGGGATGGCGGGGCCGCCCTCCATGCCACAATTTCCCGGTCTGGGGCCCCAAGGCCTGCCTGCCGGCAAGGAAGGCAGGGGTTGGCCTTTAAATCGCAAATTCACCTCGGACGTCGATGCCCCCTCGGCAATTGAATTTTTAAAGCTCCTGGGGCAACTGAGTATCGCGGGGGGAAAAGCGCCTGCGAATAACGCCGGTCCGGGACCCATGTCCCCCGGGATGCCAGGTATGGATCCCGCTTCCGCTGCGATGTCTGATCCGGCCAGGATTAAAATCGGAGCCGTCAGGTGTCTGGTCAGTCTGTACCATCCCGCGCTGGACGATTATTTTCGCGCCTTCCTTGATGATCCGGATATCGGAGACCTATGCCGTCTGGGTTTGTGCACCCTGGATGATCGGGAAAGTTGCCAGCAGATATTAAAGCAGTTTTGGAAAAATCCATGGGAATTGAGTAAACCAGTTTTTACCACTGCCAATAATCCTGCACAGGAACAGGTGGTCGTTTGTCATGGAAACCTGATCGTGCCTTTCGATCAGGCGGGACTGGCCCTGTACGGCTTGAGTGCGCGCGAGGCCCTCATTTATTTTGATTATCGCGAGGCGGGAAAAGCATTTTTAGCCTCGTTGGGCGAATTTGTTACCCGCAAGGATTCCTTCGAAGCACCCGACCGCGTTGCCGATGCCGCCTGCCGAAATATCGAGGCGCTGGGTCGATGGTCCGTCTCCGGCAGTTCGGTCACGCTGGCCGATTTGATCGAATCGACGGGCGATTTCGGTCTTCGCTCAGATACGCGCGACGCAGGCCAGGAATCCAATCCCATGGCAACCCGGGTTCGCATGAAGGCATTGGAAATTTTGGGTAAAATCGGGGATGCCCAATCCATGGAGATTATTCTTCGAATCGCCACTTATCGGCAGAAAGACGAGCAATTGGAACTGGCTGCGAAGATCGCCCTGGCCAAACGGGGATATACCGATGCCACCGATCTTTTCCTGGATACTATCGATCCTGAAAAAGCGAACAAAACCGCCGGTGGAGAGCTTACCGACACCACTCTCATTTCCACCATCGATCCGTCCTTGAAAAACCGGACCGATATCGCACTGCTGGGGCTTTCCAAAATTGAATTGAGAGACCCCCAAGTCGTCCGGGTGATCAAATTGATTAAAAAAATAGGTATGGGCACCGAGGCGGGTCAAGGCGGCCCGAACGATCTTCAGGAAAGATTGGTTCTGGGTCTGCTGGAACAAGGGCAGGGACAATTACTCCGCGGTTTGGGAGAATTGATCAACGAAAGCCCGGCCCGTGGCTCCGACCAAAATCCCGCCGGGTCCAAACAGACCTATTACTGGAATCGGGTTTCCGGGCATGATCTGGACCTGACGTTTCTTAAAATGATCAGGATCCTGGAGCAATCTGGAAAAATAGCAGACGAAGGTGCCGTGGTCGCCTTTATTAGCGCGATCCTCCGCCGCGAGGAGGCTTTACTTGTTCCAGCTTCGCAGGAGCTTGATCTGTGGAACCCGAAAAGCAGTCTCGTCAATTTCGGAAATAACCTTCCTCAGATGCCGAGGAATATGGAAATGATGATGCCCACGCCCGAGGACATTCCGCCAGGGATGAAGATGCCTTCGCTGCCTTTACGCGGAATGAGGGGAGAGGCTCCCCCTGCAGGTCCAGGCCCGATGCCGCTTACGATCAGAACTGCCGGAAGTGCGAAATTGAACATCCCGTTTGTTCCGCTTTTTGGCTCCGAGCGCATGACACAGGAAGCGGCGATTTCGGGAATGAATCTGATTTCCCATTTGAAGGAGAGGAATAAATTTTTGAAGGAGTTCCGGGACATGCCTTTTTACCGGTACCTGGCCAATTTCATGCTTTGGCAGGCCGGCGATCCGGACGGACGAGTTGATTTGGTTAATTTACTGGCCGCTTCGACCGATACTCCGAAAGATAAATATTTGTTATTCCTCGCGGTCCAACAGATCGAACAATTTGAAAACCTGGATTCCGTGGGATTATTGGCCGACGTCATTCGCAAGAATTCGGATTCCATCATCCGCACGCGAATGGCCGATGGAGCCTTGTACGTGACCGTTAAGGCCTGGGGAAATCAAATGGCCGGAAAAGCACCGGTTCTCAATAATCTCGCCGGGGTGAAAAAAGCGGCGGAATCTTTTAAGCCGATTGTGGATTCAAAAGGATATGACCGCCAGGTGGCCGATCCGACCGTCATTACCCTCGCCTGTTTGCAATTGTATACCCCCGTCATCAAATGGATGCAGGACATGATCCGAATTCAATGCGGTCGCGGCGCTCCGGTTTCCGAGCAGGCGATGGGAAACGCGGTTGAAATCCTCCGTTCGCTCAATCCGGTGGGAAACACGGCCTTACTGGACTTGTATGTTTCCATTCTGAATCAAACGGTGGACCCGGAGAAGCAAAAACTGGCCGCCGACCTGGCCTTGGAAAAAGAGGCTAAAATCGCGAACGCAAAACAATCTCTGCCCTTAATGGAAGACCCTTCGGTGAAGCGGTCCCGCCAGCGCTTGCCACACGTTCCCAACGGCGGGACCGGCCAAAGGAAACAGGGACCCGTTCCAGCATATCAATCGACCGCACCGGCTATCATTAGCGCGATCAGCGCTATGAGCATTCCAGAAGCCCTGCCCGCTCTGGTCCAGGCGGCCAGGACCCGATCAGATTTGCTTGGTTTTGCGGCACTGGAAGTCCATAAAAAAGATAAAAAACAAGGGCAGATCATGGTCAAACAACTTTTCGTGGAAAGCGGAAAAAATCCCGTTCTCACGGAGCAGGCCAAGATGATGATTTCTTATCTGAAGCAGCAGCCTGAGCAGTTCAGTTACGACATGCTCGGCCGGGCCATCGCCAAATCGGACCCTCTCGTCGCCGACTTCGCGCTGACTCTCCTGGACGAACAATCCAAAAACCAGAAAATACCCCCGGAAATCAATCTGGTCCAGTTGATGAAAACGACACTTCAAAATTTGATTTCGGAGCAACGAGATCGGCCAGATACCGGACCGCTATTAACCAAGACCGCCGAGTTTGCCGCCACTTTGCAGGATAAAGATTTAAACAAGATCGTCGATCGCGTCAAAGCGATGGAGAAAACCGCCAAGCAGCGGGAAATGAGGCGGACCAGGAATAGCCCACGTCCCAGAGGCAGGAGCGGTGGTCCCCCCCCTAGGCCAGGACCGGGTATATAATCTTATATGGTGTAGGGTAAAGGATCGCGTAAGCCGACCGTTTCAAAGGCCTTTCGGCGAATCTGGCAGGAGTCGCAGACCCCGCAGGCCTGCCCTTTGCCCTGCGGGTTGTAACACGACCAGGTTAGGGAATAATCCACCCCCAGTTTTTGTCCCAATTGGATAATCTGGACCTTGGTCAATTGAATCAAAGGGGCATGGATGGTGATTTTTTCTCCACGGACTCCGGCCCGGGTTCCAAGATTCGCCAATCGCTCAAACGCCGCGATAAACTCGGGTCGGCAATCCGGATACCCGGAAAAATCAATCGCATTGACTCCGATAAAAATATCAAACGACCCGATATGCTCCGCGTACGCCAGGGCCAAAGCCAGAAAAACCGTGTTGCGGGCCGGAACATACGTCGCGGGAATCTCCTCGGAAACAGTTACGTCCCGACCCATAGGAATCGGACCGGTTCCCGTCAACGCGGAGCCTGTAAATAATTGGTGATCCAACCGAATGATGTGATGACGATCGGACAATCCGAAAGCGCAAGCCACCTTTTTCGAAGATTCGATCTCACATTCGTGCCTCTGACCGTACAAAAACGTCAGGGCATGGCACTCGAATCCGTCACGTATCGCGCAGGCCAGCGTCGTGGCAGAATCCAATCCGCCACTCAGCAAAACCACCGCCGGAGTGTTTTGAATTTGGTTATTCATCATTGATCTCCGCAAAATTATTTCCTGTCGCACACTTTCTTTTTTCTCTCTTTACCAAATTATTGTAAAGCAATTACCATAAAAATGTCGAAATATAAGAAAAATGCCAAGAAGATTTTAATTTTAGATTTTTTTCTCTTGACAAAATAACGACTCTGATACCAAATAAGATTTAGTGTTCTGTTCTTTGTAAATTCTTTTTTAAGTGGAGGTATTTGTATGGCGAAGAAAGTCGCGAAGAAAAAAGCCGCACCGAAGAAAAAAACTGCTGCGAAGAAGACAGCCAAGAAGTGCTGCGGCGGGATGAAGAAGAAATGAGTCGCCCGGAAAACAGCCAGGAATAAACAAAATTCCAGGCTAGAGAAAATGGAAAGTCCTCGGCCACGACGGGGCTTTCCATTTTTTCGTTTTTACAAAAAGGAATTTCTGATACGGATTGGGATTTAATCATTTCAAATCTCAGGCCTTTTAAGTTCTCTTCAAGGTTGCTACAATAATCTGAGAGAAGATTGATGTGGCTATGATATTAGAGAACGCGGAACAGCTTCATGAGCGGACTCTGGTCGGGCGAGTGGCTTGGCTGATCAAGCTGCGATGGTTGGCTATTATCGCCTTGATCGCGACCTTACTTGCGGTCGATGAAATCCTTTCCGTTCGTTTACCCCTTCATGCCAAGGTCCTCATGCTCGGAATCGTTCTCGTGATCATCGGTTATAATTTTCTCCTTTACCGCCGTTTGCGGCAAATAACGGAATGGGTTCGGATTGACCCCGCCAGGGCAGTGGAAACCGCCAAACGACTCACCCATATTCAAATTCTCGCCGATCTGATTTGCCTGACGATTATCCTCGATTTGGCGGGCGGATTGATTAACCCATTGTGTATTTTTATGATTTTTCATGTCGCGATCGCAGGAATTATTCTTCCCCGCCGCGAGGCGTTTTTTGTCGCTCTTTTGGCCAGTTTGCTTCTGGTCATCATGGGCATCGCGGGGGCGGTCTTCCCGTGGGCGCGAATTCCCCTGGCGGGTTTCCCCCTGGAACATGTTCACCCCCCGCTCACACAAAACTGGTTTTACATCCTTTCCCTTTGCTTCGCGTTTGCCGGAACGTTTTTCCTTATCAGCTATTTTACGACGGGCGTCAGTTTTCAGCTGCGCGAAGCCCTGGACGACATCGAGAGCGCAAACGAATCCCTTAGGCGGCAGGATGAAATGCTCTCGCGATTCATGCGGACGGCGGCCCACCAATTACGCTCGCCTCTAACCGCGATCATCAGCCTAATCAACGCTCATCTGACCACCGACCAAATCAAGACCCTGCCCGATCCCTATCGCGACCTGCTAAAGCGAATCGAATATCGCAGCAGGGCTTTGATGAGCCTCGTGGACGACCTTCTGAGATTAACCCAAATCAGGGAAGGGCTTGATCGTCAGGAGGAGGTCAGTGTTATCGACCTTAACCGCGTCATCGCCGAATCCACCGGGCCCTTTAAACTTCAAGCCCAGGAAAAAGGGCTGCAATTCAACGTTTCCCTCGATCCCACACCTTCCAAAATCCAGGCGCGAGTGCGCGATATCACCGATATCATCGAAAACCTGGTTTCAAACGCGATCAAATACACCGACGCCGGCCAGGTGAGTGTCGAGGGTAGAACCGAGGGTGATCAATACCGTTTAACCGTCAGCGATACCGGTATCGGCATTCCCGAAAATGATCAGGTCCATCTTTTTGAAGAATTTTTCCGGGCAGGGAATGCCCATAAAAAAGACGCCCACAGCAGCGGTCTGGGATTGAATATCGCCCAGGCGATTGTGACCCGACTGCAGGGTCAAATTCATTATGTCAGCAAAATGGAAGAAGGAACAACTTTTACAGTGGACTTACCGCTATTGAAGTGAGAGTTGCCCGTCAAGGAGTGTTCCAAGATTTTCGATATAGTGTTGACTGAATCGCCGTTTTATGACAAGATAAAATAAATACCATGCTGGAGATAGGGTTATGGCGTTTATCGAGGTGTATTTTCCGGACGGCCACGTGGAGCATTTTGATTTAAACAAAAGCTCCATGACCATCGGGCGTTCGACCGAGGCGGATATTACGATTCAGTTGCCCCCGGTCTCCCGAGTTCACGCGCGAATTGAAAAAACGCCCAAAGGCCGATGGGGTCTCGCTGATCTTAATTCCCGAAACAAAACCTTCGTCAACAGCCAAGCCGTTCAGACACACGTTTTAACAAACAAAGATATTTTTTATTTGGGTTCCGTAAAAGTCGTCTTTCAAGACACCACAGGCGATTCGAACGAAAAAATCGAACAGACCGTTCATCTTAAATCAAAAAAGAAAGAAAAAGTCAACACGTGCCCCCGCTGTAAAACCGAAATGCCCGAACATGCCGTTGTCTGCATGGGATGCGGGTACAATGTCAAGACCGGTAAAAGTCCTAAATTGCAGATCGACGGCGCCGGGGAAACCGGTGAGGTGGTCGGTCTGATACCCGTCGGTGGAAAAACGCTGAAAAAGAAAGATACCGTCGCCAAACCCACCGCCCTCGAAATCCAAATGCAAGGATTACGAAAGTGGATCATTCCCGCGGCGATCGTCGCTGTTATAGTGCTTGCCGTCGTAATTTATCTACTGTTTAGATAAGAATGCATTGCTCTGTTACCCACCAAACCATCTGGGGTGGCATGCAACGCCGTGAACTAAGCCTTTGAGTAAAATTTTTCTCCCTGACACATCAATCAACACTTTAGTTCCCAACGTCGAAGCAACACATCTCATTCTAACATTCTCAAGAACGTTAGAATGAGAGTGAAGCTATACAAACCACCGTTTCAAGTGGATTTATATCATCCGAAAATTAAACACGAGCGGCGCATAAGGTTTTTTGGGGCAGATACACAGGGCGATGTTCCATTGTAATTTTATCTGCAACGCCGTTAAGTTCACGGCGTTGGGTGGCATGGGCAATTCTTATTGCCCGTGTCTTTTACCCGTACACGCAGAAGACACGGGCAATAAGAATTGCCCATGCCACCCGAAATATATTTTACAGCAAATCCACCGGATCAACGTCGATAATGACTTCTTTTCGTGTCAGTTTAAACGTTTCGTCATTTCGAGCGCGGGTGAGGAAATCCTTCATAATCGAAGCAGTTGCGCATTTGATCAAAATCTGATACCGATACCGATTCCGCAGTCGGCCCATGACGCAGGGGTTCGGACCGATGACAAAAACACCTTTGACGGTTTTAGCGATTTCGTTCAAATGGCGCGCTATCTCGCTGCCGATTGTTTTTACCTGAGTGATTTTAGCATGCTGAATGACGATTCGTGTCAGCCGGGCGAAAGGCGGCAGAGCGAGTTTTTTGCGGATCGAAAGTTCACCGTCGGCGAATCTTTTGTAGTCGTGATTCAGGGCCGCTTGAATGGCAGGGTCCTGGAGGTTGTAACTTTGCACTACGACCAAGCCGGCATGGTCAGCCCTACCGGCTCTTCCTCCCACTTGAGCGAGCAACTGGAACGTCCGCTCCCCTGCCCGAAAATCCGGCAGCGATAAAGCCAAATCCGCCGACAAAACACCGACCAACGCCACATTCGGAAAGTCCAGACCTTTGGCAATCATTTGCGTGCCAACCAAAACATCGGTTTGGCCTTCCGCGAAGGCTTTTAACGTGTCTTCATAGTCCGAGGACCGGGTCATGGAGTCCTGATCCATCCGCGCAAGTTTCATTTCCGGGAATTTACGATGCAATTCTTCTTCCACCCGCTGTGTGCCCAGTCCGAACTTGTTCATCTTATGGCCGCAACGGTCGCATTTTTCCGGAACGTTCACTTTCGCAGAACAGTGATGACACATCGCGCGATCTGTGGCTTTATGATAAACCATTCGTGTTCCGCAATTGGGACACACCAGGACATATTTACAGCTTGGGCAAAAAACATATCCGGCGAACCCGCGGCGGTTGAGAAGCAGCATGATTTGCTTGCCCTTATCGAGTATATCTTTGATTTTGCTTTCCAACAGCCGGCTCACCAAATGCACACCTTTCCGCTCGAACATCTCCTGCTGCATATCCACCAGCATCACAGGCGGCATAGGTAAATCCGCAACCCGTTTCGGCAGAGCCAGGTATACCCAAGCCGAATTGGTTTGACTATTGTAATAAGTTTCCAGCGACGGCGTGGCCGAACCAAGAATGATCGGGACGCCTTCGATCTGGGCTCGCTTGATGGCCAGATCGCGGGTGTTAAAACGAGGCGATTGCATATTTTTATAACTCGGCTCCTGCTCCTCATCCACGACGATCAGCCCTAGTTTCGGCACAGGAGCAAACACCGCGGAACGAGTTCCAATAACCACATGCACCTGCCCCTCCGCAACCGCCTGCCATGTGGCTCGACGCTGGGATACCGTCAGACCACTGTGCAGAACCGCCACTTTATCGAACCGCTGGGCCAACCGCTGAATCATCTGGGCCGTCAGAGCAATTTCCGGCACAAGGTAAATCGCGCCTTTCCCCTGGTCCAAAATGCGTTGAATAGCTTTAATGTATAATTCCGTTTTTCCCGATGCCGTCACTCCGTGCAAAAGCATCACGAGAAAATTTTCCGCGTCAACGGCGCGATTGATCTGGCTCATAGCCTTCTGCTGATCGTCGTTCAACCCAAAGGTAGGCTCCTCCCTCGGCAATTCTTTAATATAAGGTTTGGTTCGAAGTGTTTTCCCCGCCGAGTTGATGATGGCGGAAGGTATCGCGCTACTAAGCGATAAGCCGATTGGACTGACGTAATAATCCGAAAGCCATTGCGCCAATTCCAATAATTTCGAGGAAAAAAAAACACGATCATCCAGGATTCGAAGAATCGGTTTTAATGAACTGGACCAGTTTTGTTCGGAGATTTTCAGGACATAAGCCCGATACTGCCGGTTGGACCTGCTTACAGGCACTTCCACGAGCATACCAGGTTGAAGTTTATCCGCCATCTCGGATGGAACAAGGTAACTGTACGTCTTGTCCAGCGGAGCATCCAGTGCAACCTGGGCAATACGGCCTGAGTGAACAATCGGAATCGAATTTACCTGGGCTTCCGGAACTTTCGCCCAAGGCATTTCTAATTGTCCTTTTGTTTCCTTATTCACTTTATAATACTCTTAACGATATGCTAATTCTTGAAACCGCAACTATGATTTGGGCATAAAAAAACCCCACGCAGAGGAGAACAACTGCGTGGGTTTAAGGAGAATGCTCTCTGTGTGTGTGGTGTTTGGCATCTCTCTCTGGTATATATCGTACACCCTTCCTCCAGAAATGCAAGATATTATTTTTTTATTTTTAAAATTATTTTGGCTTCGATGTTTATTTTGCAATATTAATATTTATTCACTCACACGCAGGTTTCAGGGCCATTTTTAACCGTTCAGAGTAGGGACAACCCTTGTGTTCGCCCTTCTGAATGTGGTTTGGACGATAAACAAAGAGGGTGAACACAAGGTTCACCCCTGCAAAAGTCGAGACGATCTGAACGGTTACCATTTTTTTTCTTGGCGTCTTGGTGTCTTGGCGGTTAAAAAGAAATTCAGAATGAGAAAAAAAGATGGATAAGATACAACTGGCGCATGGCGGGGGCGGAAAATTGACCGATGAGTTGATCGATCAAGTCATTTTAAAATATCTGCCGCGTCCGGCTGTGCTGCTGGATAGCGCCATTTTGGAAACCGACGGGACGGCTATCGCGTTTACTACGGATAGCTATGTGGTTAGTCCGATATTTTTCCCGGGCGGAGATGTGGGAAAGATGGCGGTGTTCGGGACTTGTAACGATCTGGCGATGGCTGGGGCGGTGCCGGTGTCGCTTAGCTTGGCGCTTATTATTGAGGAGGGATTTGAAATTGAAAAGCTGGAGCGGATTATGCAGAGCGTTGGGCTGGCGGCGAAGGAAGCCGAGGTAACTATTGTTACCGGCGATACTAAAGTTGTTGCTTACGGGCAGGCGGATGGGATTTATATTAATACCGCCGGGATCGGCCGGGTGATTTCCGGGGCGGATATTGGATTTAATCGGATCGAGGAAGGGGATAAGATATTGCTCAGCGGGACGATCGGGGATCATGGATTGGCGATCATGGCGAAGCGAGAAGGATTGAGTTTTAGCACACCGATTGTGAGCGATGTGGCGTCGGTGGCAGGTTTGGCGAATGAGCTGATTCGGAAACTGGGGGGGAAAGTAAAATTTCTTCGCGATCCGACGCGGGCAGGGTTGGCGGGGGTTTTGGTGGACATCGCTTCAAATACCCGCCGGGAAATTTTTATTCAGGAACGGGCGATTCCGGTGAAACCGGGGGTAAAGGCGGGGGCAGAAGTTTTGGGATTCGAGGTTTTGGACGTGGCGAATGAGGGGAAATTCGTGGCAGTAGTTAAGGACGATGCCATCGAGGAGGCACTTGAGATTTGTCGAAAGCATCCTTTGGGAAAAGCGGCGAGTGTCATCGGGACAGTGCATCAAACATCCTCGTCCGGCCGTGTGGTTATGGAAACGTTGATCGGCGGGAAACGGATTGTTCAAAAACCTTATGGCGAACAATTGCCGCGAATCTGCTGAAGTATATAATCGCGTATAATTATTCACGACGTCATTGCGAGCATCTAACCGGCTCCGCCAGCGATATTCACAACGAACTGGGTGGCATGGGCAATTCTGATTGCCCGTGTCTTTTTTCCCAATCCACGCCTGGAAGACACGGGCAAGAAGACTTGCCCATGCCACCCCAAAACATCAGTTCCTTAGGAGCGCAGCGAAGCAATCTCATTTGTTGGCGACAAGACGAGATTGCTTCGCTGCGCTCGCAATGACAATATGTCCTTTTGATTATACGCGGTTATATATTAGTCCCAGGGAGCAGGGGTTTTGTGTTTTTTTGTTAGCTTTGGAAACGCAGAATTGGTTGTCGGGGTGCGGGAGTCCCAGAAGTCGTTTAATTTTGACGGTTTGTACCAGTGGGGGAGTTGATCGGGAGTGATCTCCGGCCAGAGGCCTCGAAGATTTTTGCGAGCGTCAGACTCCATTTGGATAAATTGTCGCATTCGCGGATGTTTGAAGCGTGTTTCCGCGTAGGCGAAGCCTTCGGTGAGAGCGAGTTCGTTATACATTCGTCCGTCGGGAAGATAGGCGTAGGCGAGGAGCCTTCCGAATTTTTCCCGGGTGTAGCCTTCGATTAATTCGAGGCGGATTTTTTTCCCTGCCATTAATTTTCGGGCAAATTCCGCAGCTTGGTAACCGTAATAAACGGCGGGTTTTCCGGAATGGGGGATTTCAGGGGTGTCGATTCCCCAGAGACGAATGCGTGTGTACGCTTTGGGTTTTTGGGATTTTGGGTCGGGAATTCCGATGTCGATCGTATCGCCATCGACTACCTTGACGCAGGTAAAAATCCGATTGTTGTAACGTGAATAGTCGTCATCGGCGATTGCGGTGGCGGCGGATTTTTCGTTTTGGCAACCCCATAGGCGAAGCGCGATTAAAGGTAGGATCACTGCCAGAACCGCTAGACGTTTACGTAAGACATGCTTGGCAAGCAAAGCTGCTAAATAATTGTTCGGTGGGGGCATTTTGGGTTTAACCTTTTAATCCGCGACGGAAACAGATATGGGAACAATCCTGGATTGCAGAACTTTTTGGTCGGTCCGGATAAATTCGGCACGGAGGTAAATGCCGGTTCCATGGGGATGCAGATTTTTCCAGTAAAGCACCATCTGATGACAAACGATTCCGAATCCCTGCCGGACCACGGATTTAACGAAATCGTCCGGAACCAGGGTCCACTTGTAAATCTCTTTGTCATCCAAAGTCCCATCGGGTAATTTTTCTCGCCTCATCAGATGAAAGATCATGGTTCCCTTGCCTGCGACAAATTTGGGCTCATTTGGCCTTAAAAGCATTACCCGCACGGAGATGCCGTCAGGCTGCTTATCGCCATCTTCATCCACCAGAGGCAATTGCACCATCAGGGAAACCCAGTTGATGTCCTCATAAAAGATCGGGGGTTTATCGACCGGACCACTGGCGCGGTTGGCCGATTGACAGCCGCCGATCAGGGCCGCAAGGGTCAGATATTTTGCGCATTTTAATAAATAAGTCATTATTGATCGCACGTTCGCTGTAAAGATTTCCAAAGTTGGTCATAGCATTTGGGCTTGCCGAAAAGTGGCACACCCTTTTGTATCTCATTATATTCATCTTCCTGCCCCGGTTGAGTGGCGGGCAGGGAGGTCGGAATTCCTTCTTCGTCGTAGACCTGCCGGAGTTTACCCATCAATTGAGATTCTCGAACTTCACGGGGAAGAAGTTGCATCATATCTCGCTCTTCCTCGGAAAGCGATCTGGCCTTTTCCACGGAATCGGCGATTTTGGGGGTCAGGACGATAAGAAGTTCTGATCGTGTGTCTTCGTCGGACACGCTTTTGAAGGCATGGCCGATGAACGGAATATCGCCCAGGAAGGGCACTTTGGTTTCCGAATGCGACCGGCGTTTGGTAATCAACCCACCGATGACCACTGTTTCACCGTCTTTAATCGTCACGTTGGTTTCTAGTTTGTCTTCATTGATGATGGTAGCGTTCAATCCCTGGGCGATCTGCACGCTTGAGTTACTGATGGAAGAAACTTCCGGAGCCACCTTGAGGTTGATGTAACCTTCCGAATTGATGTGCGGAGTTACTTTTAAAATCACTCCGACTTTCTGATAGCTTATGGAGGTGGAAAGATTTCCGGTGATTCCGGAACTGACCGTTCCGGTTGGAACGGGGACACTTTGTCCGATCTGGAGAGTTGATTCGGTATTATCTCTGGCCAATATCTGTGGCCTGGAAATGACGGTGGTTTTTCCATCGGTATTCAGTGCCCGCAGGAGGAGGTTGAAATCCTCACTGTGAATGGAAAAGACAACCCCTCCCGCCCCGGAGCCAGCGGCTCCGACGTCGGTCCCGATCACAATATCACGCCCGGGTCCGATTCCTGGTGCGGTCTGGTTTTTGGTAAAGGCCATATCCTGGCTGACGGCTTCGAATCCATATTCGATTCGACCGGTCAGGCTGATTTCAATAATCATTGCCTGGATCAGAACCTGCGAGGGTGCGATATCGAGTTCATCGATGATTTTTCGGACGGTGGTGAAATATCTGGGTGAGGCCTGCAAAATCAACTTTCGTGTGGTGTTATCGGCGACGATATTTACCTGCTGCTCCATGAGCCGCTCCGGGGCGATGCCTTCCTTGCCATAGGCTGTCTGCAACAATTCCAATTGGTTTTTAAATAAAGTCGTCACGGCTGTTTGAATCGTGTCCGCATCGCCGTTTTTGAGGGTAATGACTTCCGTCTGGAGTTGCTTGACCGCTGCCGCGTCGAGCTGGCGAATCACTTTTTCCGCCAATTTCATATAACCGGGAGTGGCGCTGACGAGGAGTGAATTGGTGCGTGTATCGGCGGTAACGGCGAGATTTTCCCGCTGTCCAGCCGTGGCTTCACCGCCCGCCTCTCCAGCGAGGGACAACGATGGCGCTGATGTAGTCCCGCCCCCACCTCCACCACCTTTACCCCCTTTGCCGGTCAACAGTTCTTCGATGGTCTTTTTCATCTGCGTCGCATCGGCGTTTATCAGGGCAAAGGCTTTGATTTCGAGAGATGGGGCTTGGGCGTCAATGTTTTCGGCGAGACTCCGGATCAACTCGATGGTATCCTGTGGGGCCACCGCAATCAGAAGATTGGTCGCCTTTTCCCCGTAAATAAAGACCTGGTCCTTCAAAGCCCGCTGAAACAGAGTTTGTCCTTCTGGGGTGTGTCGGATGAATTCAAGGATGACCGCTTGTTTCAGCCCCGCCTGGTCCTTTGTAGGATTCATCACCTGCATGATCGCTGTGGCGAGTTCGCCGGCATCGGCGGACTTGAGTGGAACGACGGCTATCTGCATTTTTTTGGTAATGGTCATGGTGTCGAGTTTTTTGACGATCATCCTGATTTCTTTGAGAGTCGAGGTCCCCGCCGAGACGATCAGCGTATTACTCCGCGGCTCGGGAATAATGACGGGCACGGAGGGAGGAAAACCGGGCTGGGTTTGAGTTGGGGGTAATTTGACTTGAGTTCGCTCTTTAAAGAATTTATCCAACATTTCTCCGGCGGTGGTGGCATCGATATTGATCAAGTGAATCAGGACGGGTTCGGAGCCTGGGGTTGGCGCGTAATCGAGTTTCTTGACAAGGGCAACTATCATATCGAAATCTTCGGGGCCGGCACTGACTAGGAGTGCGTTCATTCGCTCATCGGCAAGGATGACGGACTTACCTCGTTTTGCCGCGCGATCGTCTCCGAGATCCTTGACCCGACTGGTACGGGCATCGGTCATTTCCTGGATCAATTTGCTCAAGTCCTTGGCAACGCCATTTTTGAGTCCGATGGTTCGAATGGGATAGAGGATCCCCGATTGCTGCTGGTCCAGTTGCCCGATCAGGACTTCAATGAGTGCCAGGCTTGTTTCCTGGCCGCTGGCGATGACCGTATTACTGGCTTTATCCGCGGCGATGGACACGCTATAAACAAGCGCCTGCCCGGTGGTATTGGTGGGGACGCCTTCGTTGTGGGCGGTTCCCGGTACTTTTGTCAGTTTTTCACCCTTCGAGAAAATGTCGGCAAGGGTTTTCTGGATTTCCTGGGCATCGGCCGACTTGAGAGGATAAACCCGAACGCGGACATCTTCCGCCAACGGGACGGTATCCAGAATCGTGGCGATATGCCTAAGGATACGGTTGTTGTCGGGAGTGGAGAGGATCAAAATGGACTGAGAAGGTTTGTCGGGAATAATTTTTATGGGCTTTTCCAGGTCCAGGGTTCCTTTTTCTCCCGCATGTTCCATGACGACCTTAAGCCGGTTGAGCATTTCCGTTCCAGCTCCCCCCTGAGTTGGTTTTTGTACCGTCAGATCGGTAAGGATTTTTCCCAGGGCATCGGCATCCGCCTTTTTCAACCGAACGATTTCCATTTCGGATGTGGCAAAGAATGGAACGGTGTCGAGAGTGGTAATGAGTTGTTCGATCTGGTCCATGTAGGTCTTTGGTGCCGTTACCATGATGGTATTGGTCCGATCGTCGGACATGACGGTATAGGGAGTCTTGGTCAGACCTCTGGCCTGTGTAATCTGCTTGAGCATCTCCTGAATTTGGGGAACAATCTGGACGGCTCGGGCATTTTTTAAGGGGCGAATTTTGAACTCGGTGGGTGGGGCCTTTTCCTGTGCGTCCAGTTGGGCGATCATCGGGCTTATTTCACTCATCACATCGGACGGCGCGGAGACAATAATGGAATTGGTGACCAAATCGGGGGTGAGGGTGACGGGAGGATATCCTTTGGGCAAGGGACGGTTGGAGAAAATTTTTCCGACGACATCGGCCAGATCGGACGCCCTGGCATTTTTCAAAGAGAAAATTTTAACTTCGGGTTTTGGCGTGGTGGTTTGGATAAGGTTCAGGAGCTGCTGGATCAGCTCGTAATCCTCCGGGGAGGCATTGATGATCAGCGCGTTTTGATCGGGAATGGTGGTAATTTCCACATTGCCTTTGATTTGTCCGGCGAGGGTTTGAAGCTCCTTGGTGGCGGTCGTGGATAATGTTGCTTCCGGCGAGGCCAAAACCGGACCCTTTTGGACGATTGTTTTCGGGAAGCGTTTAAATTCTTCCTGCGGGGCCGGAGCGGTGGTAGTTGTTTTTTCCGGACCGAGTACAGGGCGATTTTCTTTCGGTGAAGGTTTGAGCATTTGCCGGAGCAATTTCAGAGGCATGGGCTGGGAAGTGGGTGGATTTCTGGTTGAACTCAGTGCCAGGGTAAGATTACAGATTAAAAGATTCGCTTCGTCGGACAAATTGGGAAGATAGTTTATGGGTAACGAACGGGAACTGCGGCCTGCGGGTAAAAGTTGTTCGAGAATCTTCTTGGCCTGCTCGGGATCAAGATTTTTTAAAGGGACAATGAACATTCTCCGCTCACCGGAGGGTCGAACCGCTTCGAGTCGCTCGACCAGTGTTTTGACCTGCTCAAACTGGGTGGTAGTTCCGGCGACAATAAGGCTATTTGTATATTTATCGAAGGTAATGGCCACATTCTGCGCAGGAACTTTTCTTTGCTGGGCGAGGGAATTTTCCGCCTGCTGCATCACGGTCTGGATCATGGGGGCGACCTGGTCGGCCTTTGCGGTTTTGAGGGTAAGCAGATGAACTCCCACTCCAGCGCCTTCTGGTTTATCGACAGCGGCGATGACCGCTTCAATGTCCTGGACCTGCAACTTGGACCCCTTGACGATGAGGCTGTTGGTCGTCAGATCGGAGGAAACACTTAACTCGGCGGGTGTGCCGCCCAGTATGAGCTGCCCGGGTTGCGGCTGCGCGTTTCGTCGGCCCCGACCACCTCCTCGGAAAAGATCGGTGATCATTTGGGCCACGATGTCGGCCCGAGCGTAATTGAGTTTGTAAATTTTTATGTTTCCGGTCTCGGGCTGGTCCATTTCCGAGATGAATTGTTCAATGGTTTGAAAATCGCGTGGTTCGGCACGTACGACGACGGAATTGATTTGCGCGACGGGTAATGCCCGAATTCTTCTGACCGCGACGGCGGCGGGCGATTGTTGGGTTCGCCCGGTGCGTGGTCTTGCCGCGGAAGGACTTCCCGGAGGTTGGGGTTGCCCAGCAGGTTGTGCCTGCGGTTGCGGAGCCGGCTGAGGTTGACCGGGCGCCGCTTCGTTAAACAAGGCTTCCAATTCCAGTGCCACGTCGGAGGGGCTGGCGAATTTGAGGGCATAGATTTTGAATTGGACATCTTCGCGCATATCGGTGGTCAACGTCGTGATCGACTTGTCGATTTCATCAATCTCTTTGGGTTTGCCTCGGATAATCAGGGTGTTATTTATTTTATCGACCCCGATGGTCACCGTGGAATTCGCCGGCTGGGAGGAGGTTAAGCTGCCGCTGGTCCTGGTGCCTTGCTCCATAAAGGTTTCCAACCCCTGTTTGGTGTTGGATAAATTTACATCGAGGAGTTTCACTTTCGTCCCGGAAATTTGCGGAACTATAACGCTGAGCATCTGGGAGAGTCTTTCGGCAGAGACCTTGTAAATAGGTCTGATGGCGATAATTTCGGGTACCTGCCGGGCCATTGTATCGATCTGTTCGGCCAGTTGCTTGACGCGTTCGATTTGCTTGGGTTGTCCGGTCACAATGAGATAATTTCCGGTATCCGATGGCTGGATGGTTGGGACGTTCTTTCCTCCCGTCACGGACATCATGGAATCAATCTGGTCGGCCACTTCACTAGCCACGGCGGTTTTGAGAGTGATAAAGACTACGTTGGTAGATCCCAATTCCGCAGGGGCGGCATGATCCATGTTTTTGATCAGTTGCGAGATCGCTTCAATATAGGAAGCGCCTCCACTGATAAAGAGGGTATTGCTCCAGGGGTCGGAAACGACCCTGAGGGTCGGATCTTTTGCGGCATAAAGGTCATTGATCGTTTTCAAGGCATCGTCGGACTGGGCGAAATTAAGTTTGAAAATTTTGATTTCATTGCTGGAGTGAATTTTTTCGTCCAATTCCCCGATCAAACGGATAGCTTCATCGACCGCGGGTTTGCCGCCGGTAACGAGGATGCTGTTGGCCTGGGCGTTGGTGGAAATTTGAATTCGAGGTTCTCCAGTGGGCATCCGTCTGTTGGCGAAAGTTCCATTTACCGCGGCGGCGAGTTGATCGACATTGGCGTATTTTACCGCGACAATCTGGGTGCTATTACGGTCCGTCACTCCCGACTTGAGGTCATTAATGATTTTTTCGATCCGTTCAAATTTATCGGGTGGCGCCGCGACGATCAATGTTTTTGAGGCGGGGTCCGCGGCGAAGGTTATGTCCGGCTGTCTTGGGAAGATCGCCTGGAGGCTGGCAACGATTCGATTAACATCGATATCTTCGAGACGGTAGGTTTTTATGGTGGGTAACCCATTTCCGGATTTTGCGGATTCATCGAGTTGCTGGAGAAGAGATTTTAAATCTTCCAGCTCATTTCCAGAGGCCCAGGTAATGACGGAATTGCTGAGCGTATCTGGGGCGGCAGGCAGTGGGCGTCCACCTTTTTGCTGGAAGAAAGGAATGAGGATGGACTGAAAGATCGTGTCCACCCGTGCGTTGACCATGGGAATGACCCGGACGCGGGAGGTTACGGTAGGCTGGTCAAGCGTTTTGATAAGTTTTTCGGCCTGATCGACCAGTGTTCGGGAACCGGCCAGGATGATCGATTTGCTGGCTTCATCTCCCTGAATGGAAAGAGGTTGGGCATTTCTTCCTCCCGTAACGCCCTGGGCCCGCTGCTTGACGCTCTCGTTGAGCAGCTGTGTCATGACCTGAATGGACCCATATTGGATGGGAACTCTTTCCGCCGTGATATTTCCGACATCTTCCTGCTTGTCGAGCATATCAACCAGTTTGGAGATTTGATCGATCGTCCCTGAGCTTCCACGGACGACCAGAGTTCCAGTCATGTCATCGGAGAACATTTGAAAATTATCGCCGGCCCCTCCTCCCGACGTGCGCACAAAATTGGGCGATCCCCTCATGCCCGGTTGCCCGAGCTGCATATTTCCTGGTCCGACCACTCCTCCTCCTCCGCCGCCTGGGGGAATGACCGAACGGACGATTCGGTCAAGCGCGCTGGGTTGGATAAATTTTGGTTTAAATATTTTTACGGCCAGTCCGACATCATTTATTTTGAGTTCGGAGTCCAATTTTTTGGCCAGAGTGATGACCTTCCTGGCCATGGAAGCCAAGGCAACGATCTGCATCTGATTTGGGGTTTTCCATGCGGCGAGTTTTACTTCATTGACAGGCAGGGCCTCGGCGAGGAGGTTTGTCAATTCCTCGGCGGAAAGATTACCGACGCTGAAAAAGACTCTCACGACCTGATTTGGAGGCGTATCGGACGACAAAAAGCTTTCAGTGGTGATAAAATCCGTAACGCTTGCCCGCAGGACATCGGGGAACTTTCCGATTTGCAGATGCCCATCGGTTCGAATGAGAACGACTCCTTTTTCCTTGAGGAGAATATTCAGTTCCTCAATGGCTTCATTCGTGGTCATTTTTTTTCTGTTGAAATAGGTGAGGTTTCCAGGAATATTTCGATCACCCAGGATGGGCAGACCGGTGATCCGTTCGATGAAATCAAAAATGGAGGAATAGGGAGCATTGGTAAAGGAGAACTGAATTCCCTTCACCCCGGCCGGCAGCGTGGTCGGAATCGCGACGGGTGTCGGAGAAACGGCCACCGGCGCAGGAAGAGAAACGGGTTGAGCGCTATTGGCCTGCGCGGGAGGTGTGAGACTTTTTTGCGATCTTAGGATTTTTCTTAACTGCTCGATATTCGGAGCGGGAAGGTTTGTTTGTGCCGCCGGCATTGTGGGCGCGGTCGTTGTCGGTCGCATTCCAGGCGGTCTCAAACCATGGCGTCGTATTCCCGGGGTTCTTGTCGGCGATCTAAACGTCGGCCTGGTCGTCGCAGTCGTATTCTGGGCGAATGTTTCGTTGACCCCAAAAATCGCGACCCCCATACACGCAAGCCGGATACACAATGAGATGCGGTTATATCTCATAGATCGATCTCCTTACCATATCGTACTTGCGATCCTTCATCGTTCGTTTTTGCATGTCTCTATTTTCTCTATAACGGCGAAATTTGCCAGCAAATTTATATTAATTTAATATTCTTTGCGGTTTTTATAGGCCCCAAATAACTCGGGCATCGCCTCGGTGGTCAAGGGGGCTGCCTGATCAATGTTTCTCCCAATTTCCACGTACAGGATTTTTCCGGCCTGATCCTTCAAAATAACTCCGAGTGGATGAACAAACAGGATTGTCATTTGGTTTCCCAGTTGGTCATCAATTTTATACCAATCGGCGCCGGTTTGGTTTCGGACATAAGCGCCGCTTACATTACCGAGGACGGTTGTCCCAACGACGTCTCCCGGTCGCCCGTTGGGATTGGGGGGATTGACGGGTAGCTGGTATGGAGGAGGCGTAGTGGGTCTTACTAGCGAGGGTGGAGGTGTAGAAATCCTGGGGGGTATCGGAAGTGGAGGTTCATAGGGCTGAAAGATATTCCGGGCTGTAATCGGGGCGTAGATGGAACTCAATTCGGTCGCGATAGGCTGAACGGTGATATCCGGATGAGTGGTAACCGGATTCTTTATCTCCATAAGGGGTATTACAGGGACAATGGATTCGATACGGCAACCGGTGAATGATAATGTGTCACCTTTGCCTTCGGGATTAATAGCAAAGCCTGTGATTTTGACGTTATAGGGTTCTTTGTAAAATAACTGGAGAAATTTGGCGATCTGCGAGAGAGTTCCCCGGCCGGAAAGATTGATGGCCACCGTGGCGAACCCGTCGGATTTTTTCATGCTGGTCGGCGCGGGTTGTTGGGAAACATTCAAACCGGCCGCTCCGGTCAACGCGGTTATCCGTTTTCCTAACAGGAGAATTGCCTTGTCAGGATTGTCACTGAGGCTGCGCTCGCTGAATTTTCGCCAATCCCCGATGCGGCGATCTTTTGATTTGAGGGTACGTTCCTTTTCATCGATGCTTCTCTGTTTTGACGCGATCTGTTCATTCACCTCTGTTAAGGGGGCCAGAAAGACGGTCTTAATGACCAGATGCCCCATGCCCAGAGCCAGGGCAGACCCGACGACGATCGTTAATATTCGTTCTCGTTTATTCATAGGTTATCGTTTGACCTCGGCAGGATTTGCAGGTGTGTTAAGATTTTTAGGAAATTTGACTTTGGCGGTTTCCGCCGGCGAAAGAGGAACACTCTTATTTACACGCATATCTCTTAAAGAGGATATGAAACCCGCCGGATGTATGATTTTATCAATATCGATTTTGGGTATGGACGGAGTCGTCGAAGTGGTTAGTTTTGCCGCAGTCAGGTTGATTTTAAAGCTTTCCGGATACGGGCCTGATACGGTACTCTTCGGACCGGGGGCAACTTTGTATTTTCCTTTATCCACCAAGTCCCCTTCAATTTGTTCGATGATAGGCCGGGATTTCGCCAGACCATCTATCGTGATATTGACCATCATATCCTTATCTCGACCCTCCGCCAACGAGATACGCTTGAGATAAACCATATTCGCGGGAGGAAGCAGATCGGTCAGGTTTCGGAGTTGATCAAGCCAATTCACTTTCTTGTCAGACCAGCTCTGAATTTGATTAACCTGGATGGAAAACTTTTTGAACGTGGAAAGCTCCTTATCAAGTTTGTTGCTTCTATCCACCAAACCGTTGTACTCATCTTTTCGTTCCGTGACCAGGCTGCGGGTATAGAGAAAACCCAAAAGCATAAGTGCGGCCAAGGCGGCGACACCGAGTCGAATGTATCGGGCGCGAACGGCCTGCGGGTCCACGGCCCGTTTTGGGAAGAGGAAATCAAACTGTTCCTGCCTGGGCCGAAACATGCCGCAGGCCGAACCTAAGGCGATGCTGAATGCGATCCCATCGTCGCCTGACCCTGGTAATTCGAAGATTTTTACCGGCAGGGCCAACTGTGAAGCCGCGAGCGGCGCGAATTCTTTTTCCCAGCCGGTGCTTCCGGCAATCAGGATTTGCTGTGGACGATTCGTTTGAGCGCCGGTGAGATAATTCTGGGCTTGCAGGGTTCGCTTAATCTGCAAGATCGCTTGTTGCAGAAAAGTTTCCTTCACCAGTGCCGGTTCCTTGCGTCCTTCTCCCAATCCGATACTTCGGGAGAAAAGCACCTGGCCGGTGGGAGAAAACAATTCGATTTCCAATTCGTGTTGATTCAAGTTGATGAAAAGGGTGACCATTGCGTCCAGGAAATTTCCTTCCCGTGCGGCCAGGAAGTTGGTATATGGCCGCAATCCGATTCGCCGGATCGTCAACCCCGCGGCGCGCGAAACGTGCCGGAGAAAATCGGTATATTCCGTTTTGACCGCGGCGGCCATAAGACCTGTGACTTTTCCGTTGTCGTTGCGTTTGGTAATAATGTAATCGACGACAGATTCTTCGATGGCAAATGGAAGTTCCTGGGCCAACTGGAATCGCACGAGATTAGCGACCTGGTCTTCGGGACTAGCGGGGATATCCAACTGGTGGATAAAAGCCCGATCCATTCCGACGGTATAAACGACCCCCGCGGCACGGATGTTATGCTTCAGTAAGAGTTCTTTGACGAATGCCCCGAATTGTGCAGCGTCTTCCAAAGCCAGGTCCGGACCGATTTGTTCGGTGACGGCATGAAGGACTTTTACCGTTCCCGCGCCCGTTCGTTCTTTGCAAAAGGCTAAGAGCCTAATATAGTTTTTGTCCCAGTCAATCGCGAGCATGTTATTGTTTAACAACAATTTTCGAATCTCCCAAATCAATTATATTATAAGCTTTACCTAGACTGGTCAGGTCCCGCCAGTATAAATATTGAATTTTTGTCAATTGGACCTCGAGGACAGTTTGAATTCTGGTCTGCAAGGCCTGTCGATCGCAGTACCCAAGTGAATCAATCATAAACTGGTAGGACCTTGCGGTAAACAGGGCGGCGACCTGGTTGAATTTTTTTGGACTGAGCGCATCCCGTTTGACGAGCCAGGCGATAGTCTTTTTATCCTGGGAATCCAACTGCCCCCGCGTGGAGATAATGGCGTCGATCTCGGATGGAGTGAGCCGTCCGATCGATGCCAGGACCACTCGCGGAGCGGTGTTGACATTAATTCTCCCGTAGACAAATCCATCGGGGCTTACATGTTTACCGGTCGTCAAAAGGTCCATGATCGCACCCATGTCGTCCCTGATAACCGGTGATTGCGTGGCGTTATCGTTCGTTGCGTTGTCATTGGTTACGTTATCGTTTGTCACGTTATCATTCGTAATGTTATCATCCGATTCGTTTTTTATCTTTCCGTTGCTGTCCATGACCAGCAAGGAGGCGGGGGAATTTCCGAAATCAGCGTTGGCGCTTTTTAGCTTTATGATGAAATCGATGATTTCCGGTCGTAATTTGCCGTCCAGTATCAGTTTTAATTCAAGAGACGGGGTTTCCTGAATATTGATTCGAGGCATAAAAGGATCGCTGTCGGTAAATTCGGTATCTCGGCTGTATATGGTAATATATGGATACAATCCACGATCCAATACTCCATCGCCGTTGTCGATGGGCAGGGACTTTTTTCCATCGTCTTCATTGGGGTCGAGGATGCCGTTGCGGTTCATGTCCTCTCCAAAGATAATCTGAGCGGTAAACCCTTTTACCAGGAGCAATTCTTCGATGGTATTGAGGGGCGCATTTTTGCACCGGTACGGTTGGGGAAGGGCCATATAATACTCGTCTGTCGCCCCCCCACCGCTATCCGAAACATCTCCTCTCCAGACGAGAAGGTTGGCAGCCATTTCGGCAGTAATACCGAGCAGATGTTTGAGTTGTTCCTCACTGGCGACGTTGATGTTTACTTTGCCGGCTTCATCGGTCACGCCGTAGCGAATAATATCCTGACTGTCGAGATTGTATCCGACCAGGCTGTATCGCCAAATATTTTTTTGTTCCTGACGGTCGGTTTGGACCTCGACCGGCTGGTCCTTGAAGAGTTGGGGGTTGTTATACCATAATTGATAATCGGCAAAGGATGTTCTCAGAAGCAGGGACGCCGATTCGATTCCGCTCATGGCACACTCCTGGGCCTGGTCCATGGCGGACTGTGCCTGGATGGCCGAATATTCGGCGCGGGTGGAAAAGCTAAACCCGATGGCCAGCATTCCGAGGAGCATCATCATCACCAGAACGAATGGGAGGATGATTCCTCGTTCGACTTTTCGGGTTGAACATCTTTTTTTAATCATGGGTTTGCTTCTTGTGTTTGATTATCCAGTGAACCGGAATACTGCGATTTAAGATCATTTGAAAGAATCAGGGGGACCACGATGGAGTATTGATCGTCATGCCAGGGTCTTTGATCCATAGCCAGGAGCTGCTCCTGCTGGAACTCGTCATTCGACATCTCCTTGAAACCGATGGTGACTTGAACAGCCCTGGGAATGATATCCGCCTGCGAGGGATGCCAGGTGTTGAGCCAATTGGTTCCGTCAAAATAATCAAACCGCAAAAATTTTATACGATCGCTGAGCAGCGACTGTTGGAGTATGGGCTGCTGGGAGAGGGCTGCATTGGAACCCATATCCAGATTCACGTCGAATTGTTTTAACTCCTCGGATGCCTCTTGAATTTCTTCGGCGGTCAGATTATCCGTGCTGTTATCTTCAATTACGGTGGTCAGGAGGCACCGGAGTTCAACTCTTTGGATCCCGAGGATTTCCTGCTCGTGATCCTGGGTGCGAGAAATGGAATAATCCAGCTTTCTCAGGTCGTGTTCGATGATTCTCGAATTGTCGGTAAACTCCTGGGGGAAGAAAATCAGCCTGGATGGGATGACCGTGGTAATAAAGCTTATATTGTCCGGGTCCCCCCTCAGGACGGTAGTAAAATCTCCGCCCCCCGAAGCGACGGCCTTTAATTCCAGAGCGACTTTATGGAGGACGGCCCTGGCGAGTTGACATTCCTGGAGTTTTTCCCGGCCACGAATCGTCAATTGCACGGAATAGTTATAAAATGCGTAGACGGTTCCCATGATCAAGACAATGATCGTAATGGCAAGTATCGTTTCCATTAATGTAAATGATTTTACGGTTTTCATTTTTGTTGATTCGCCAATCGTCTGAGCATTTCCTGCATTCGCTGAATCGCCTCGTCCCGCGTCATCACCTGGTTTCTCGCATCATTGGGGGTCGCCCCGGGTTGAGCGGCGGCGACCGGTCCGGTTCCCGGGGCCGGTTGGGTGGAGGGCTGGTTGTTGCCGGGTTGAACCGTCGAGGCCAATGTGGTTTCGGAGACCGGTGCTTCTCCAATTTCATCAGTTTCCCAACTCGTCCAGGGGATGAGAATGTTCCGCATTTGATCCGTTTGGCCCAATAAGGCAAAGGTGGAGTTATCTGTCTCGGTATTCGCTGCCGTCCCCATCAAATCGTTGAGGGATAATTTTCCGGTTGTCATTTTCGTGATGATACTTTGCAGTGCCGGGGCGCCGCCGCGTAAAAGGGTTTCTACGAATTTATCGCTTACTCCCATCGAGCTGACCAGTTCAAAAAGTTTTTCCAACTCCGGACTGCCGTTGCTCATCGCACGCCTTTTGACGGGGTCGGAGGCGATTTCCTTAATTTTTTCCGGGCTGAGATTCAAACTGGGGCTAAAAAGTCGAAAAATGGTGTAAGCAAATCCATCGACCGGATCATTATAATTGATGGTAATTTTCAGCCGCTGTAATTCCTGGACCGCAGTGGGCTCAAGTTCGACCTTCCAGGAAAATTTATCCGGTCGGCCGTTGAAATCTCCCTCCCCGGACTCGGTAATATCGAGCAGCCCCAATTGCATTTCGGCCAGGATGTTCTGTGCCAGAAGATTTGCGCGGGTACGGCACTGCGCCTGGCGATTCTTGGAAAGGGAAGTGGTGAATAAACCCGCGACCACTCCTACCGTCAAGACGACAAAGAGGAGGGCTAAAATGGTTTCGAGCAGGATGCTGGCGCGGAATAACCCCTCGTTACCCGCTCCCTTACGGTCGCAGCTCGTTATTCGTTTGGTTGTCATCCAATTTGTTTCCTTGTTCAACCAGGACCTGACCGGTAAGTCCATTGAGTTTTATAGTAAAGTTTTTGTCTTCATTATTTCCGAGCAGGATCGAGGCGGAATCGCCCGACCCATTCGGATAAAAAGCAATGGGCGGACACAAAAGATCCGTCGCCGTATTATTATCCTGCCCGGTTTCCAAAACCGATGCTTCCTGCTGCCGTAAAATAGTTTCCCACGGGTCAAATTGCACGGCCAGACATTTGATTTCGTCCTTGCCCAGATCAACCACCGCCCAATGGGTTTTAATTTTCTCAAAGACGCCTGGATGGGCCACGGGGTCGGACTCCTCCTCGATGACGGCCTGCATACCGTCGAGCTCAAATCGGCAGCGATGACAATTTCCAGTAATCATGGCCTGGCTTCGGGCCATTTGTAAAAGGGCCGCCAATTTCTCGGCGACGAACTTTAAATTGGCGCCGGATGTTCTGTTGGTGATGCTCGGCCAGATGACCGCGCCCAAAATCATGATAATCATTATAACCAACAAAAGCTCGAGCATGGTAAACGCCCGAGCCTTCATCGTGTTCGTACGCGAAACTTTATAATTTATGATACCCGTTTCGGTCTCATTCACATTCTCAACCTCTTATTTTTCTGTCTCCCAATTGACGAGGTCATCGTCGGTTCCTTCCTGTCCGTCGGGACCGTCGCTGGAAAGATCAAACGTCTTGGTGTTGTGCTCACCGGGACACTTATAATGAAAATCATGATTCCAGGTATCCTGAAGTTTAAATTCTTTTTTCACGGAATCGCCTTTATCCGCCCCGGCGTATGGACCCGCCCATTTTTTCGCCAGGTCCTCATCCTGGATTGGATCGACGGCATTGAGCGCGATTAAGCCTTCTTCCGTGGTGGGATATCTTCCGATATCCAATTTAAAAAGGTCCAGGGCTTGTTCGATGTTTTTTATTTTCAGTTCGGTGGCTTGTTTTTTCGCCTTCTCGCCCTGGTTCATGACGTTGGTAACAACCACTCCCGCCAGGATGGCTATGATCACGATTACCAGCATGACTTCCAGCAAGGTAAACGCTCGCCCGGTACTCCGCAATGCCCCGTTCACTCGTCTTTGATTCATCCGCTATTCCTCACAATTAAACTTTTTAAAAAAAAACTTTATATCCTGATCTTTACATTTTCCCACCGGCGCCCATGCTGATTTGCATAATCGGCAAAAGCACGGCCAAAGCGATCACAAACACCATTCCAAATACGACCAATAACATCAAAGGTTCTATCATTCTCACGGCCACGTCGATTTTTTGGGTCAAACGTTGCTCCTGGGTATCGGCGATTTCCACCAGAACCGGGGCCAAGCGGTTTGTTTCCTCCGCTACAGCAATCATATCCACGATATCGATCGGAAACAAATTACTTTCCAATAAAGCTTTGGCCAGTCCTTTTCCCGCCCGGACGGATTCGGCTGATTCTCCGATCACATTAGCCAGGACGATATTTCCGGCGGAGTCGCGCGAGATATTCAATGAATTAATCATCGGCACTCCATTGGCCAAAAGAGTACCAAAAATTCGGCAAAATCGGCAAATAGCGACCATTCGGAATATTTTACCGACGACGGGAATATGAAGTTGTAGCTTCTGCCATTTTTCTATGCCGTTTTCCGAGCGCAGATAGGGAACGATCAGCGTTCCCAGTAGTATAAAGCCGAATATTATCGGTAGGTAATAAGCCTGGATCACTTTTCCAAACCCCATGACGATCTGGGTGATGGCTGGGAGGTCTTTCTCTCCACTAAAAAGGGGTTCCAACTTTGGTAAAAAGTAAGTGGTCATCACGAGAACGACGGTAAAACCGATAAAGAGCAGAAACGCCGGGTAGATCATGGAGCCGATGACCTTGTTTCGGAGCTGGTCTTTTTGATCGACAAACCCTGCCAATCGCCGGAGGACCGGCTCGATAAAACCGCCCTGCTCTCCGGCGCGGACCATTCCGACGTGCAATTCGGGGAAGAGGTAGGTATGTTTTTCCATGGCGTCGGCGAGAGTCACTCCTCCGGTGACATCCTCGCGGAGTTCCTTGATAATCCCGGAAATTGCCCGGCGTTGATCCTGCCGGCTCAAGACATCGAGGGACCGCAGGATCGGCACTCCCGCTCGAAGCAAATCCGCTAATTGGTGATAAAAGTTTGAAAGCTCCGATAATCGGATCCTACGGGTAAACCGAAATGAGCTTGTGCCTATATCATCCTGCCAGACTTTCAGCGGGAAAAGCCCCTGTTGCCCGAGGGATCGAAGCGCCGCGGATTCATTTTCCGCCACGAGCACCCCTTGCTGCTCCTCGCCGTCGGGTTTGCGAACTATGTAGTTAAAGGTGGCCATACATATCTCATTTAGCAGGCGGGCTTGCCCGCCTTATAATGAATTATCCAAAATCCAAAATCGTCAAGTGCTTGCCGCGACCGTAACGCGCAGAACTTCCTCTGGGGTCGTCAGTCCTCCCTTTACTTTCAACCATCCATCTTCGCGGAGCGAGATCATTTTCTCTCGCCGAGCGATTTCGTTTAATTTTCCGGCGGGTATCCGCTCCATGATCGCATGCCGCATGGTATCGGAGAACAGCGCCAATTCAAAGATTCCCAACCGTCCGCGTAATCCGGTTGTTTTGCATTCTCGGCATCCCACACCATGATAGAGGACGGTTCCAGGAGCAATTTTAAAATCGGAGGGCATCTCCGCGGGGTCAGGACGATATGGTTCCCGGCAGTTAGGGCAGATGGTTCGGACCAGCCGCTGGGCCATGACGCCTTCTACCGAGGTAGCCACCAGGTACGGCTCCACACCCATATCGATCAATCGAGTGGCGGCGCTGCAGGCGTCGTTGGTGTGTAAAGTGCTGAAAACGAGGTGTCCTGTGAGGGAGGCTTGGATGGCGGCCTCGGCGGTTTCCAGGTCTCGAATTTCACCGATCATGATGACGTCCGGGTCGTGCCTCAAAATGCTTCTCAGTCCGGCTGCGAAGGTCAGTCCAATGTTGGGATGCACCTGAATCTGATTGACGCCGTTGAGCCGGTATTCGACGGGGTCTTCCACCGTGATAACCTTGATATTGTCCGAGACGATCGTATTCAGCGCGGCGTAGAGGGTGGTCGTTTTCCCCGATCCCGTTGGGCCGGTGACGAGGATGATTCCGTGGGGCCGCGTGATGAGGCGTTCGAATCGCTCATACGTTCGTTCATCCATACCCAGATCGGTGAGTCTCAAAACCGTCGAACTTTTGTCCAGAATTCTGAGCACAACGCCTTCGCCGTAGACGTTGGGAATGACGCTGACGCGGATATCTATTTCGCGTCCTTCATGTCTGATTTTAAAACCGCCGTCCTGTGGCAGGCGTTTTTCGGCGATATTGAGTGTGGACATAATTTTGATTCGGGAAATAATGGCCGCCTGAAATCGTTTGATCTGTGGGGCGACGTTCGTGGTATGGAGCACCCCATCGACGCGATTTCGGATTCGTAAATCATCCTCGAAGGGTTCGATGTGAATATCGCTGGCCCGGTCGTTGATGGCGTCGCGGAGGATTTCGTTGACGAGTTTGACGACCGTCGCCTCCTGGGCCTGTTCGAGAAGGTCCTTATCCTGCGTTTCCACGTCATGAATGACCTGAAGGTCGTGGCTTTCGCTTTCCAGCATTTCATCGATGGCCGCCCCGCCCACGCCAAAATATCGCTTGATCATATTGGCGATCTCGCGTTCGGGGGCCAGGACGGGTTCGACGTTATATCCGGTTACGGCGCGAAGTTCGTCAAGAGCATAGACGTCGAAGGGATCGGAAGTGGCGACCATGAGGGTTTGCCCGCGTTTGGCGTATGGAAAAATCCTCCGGCGGTGTATGAGTTTTGGTGGCATGGCTTTTACGAGTGCCGAATCGATCGTCTCCGTCGGCAGATCAATCGTGGGAATCGCGAACTGCTCGGAAAACACCTTCAAGAGGTCCCCTTCCGAGACTAACCCCAGTTGAAGAAGGATTTTATCCAGGCGATCCGACGCCGACCGCCGGGTCTGGTTCGCTTGAGCTAGTTGTTCGCGCGTCACCAACCCCTTGGCCACTAATGCTTCACCTAGGCTCACATTCGCTCCTATTGGTTAATTGATTTACTGCCCTACTGGATTATCGTCTATTTCCTCTTATGTCTTTTATATTTTCATACAGGGTCTACGAAACGGCAATCATAAATTTGTTATTTTTTCACCCATCTGGGCTAGAAGCGTTGCGAGCGGGCCGGCGCCTGCCTGCAGAGTCCTTGCGTCAAATTCGCTCAGAACGATCGGATATTCCCTGACCAAACTTGTCAGGACTTTAAATTTTGACCGCATGGCATGCGTTGGGATTTTCAAACTTCCCCTGGTCAAACCGCGTAACGAAAAATAGGTATCGGCGAGGGTTCGGAGTACCAGAGCGATAATTTTCAGATGTAAAAAATAATGTTCAAGCCAGAGAAATTTTTCCGGCTGGACTTGTGGGCGAATTTTAGTCAGCACCCTCCATGCGTCATGGGCAAATTCGAGAGCTTCGATTTTTTCGAGATCGATTTTGTCCAGTATCTTTTGGGTGGGATTAGAAAGCGAGGGATGGGCGCCAATCTGGTTATCAAACCACTGTAAATTTTCGGGCCAGCGCCCGTTATCCATCATCGAGATCGCGTCGAACACCCAAAAGCTTTTTTGAATTGCCAGGCGGGCAAAATGATAAGCCTCCCGAATTTCAGGACCGACATTCCCAAAACAAATTTGTGCGTATTCATTTTCAATCGCTACAGGATCGCTAATTCCTGTAAACAGACGAAAACTAATTCCGAAAATATTTGCCCAGAAGGGCAATGACGGTCCGCATGATCCCGGTTGGTCGATACGTATGAGAAGCTTTTTTTCAATTTGCCCGATCATTGTGTCAATGGCCAAGTAAGGTAATTGACCTCTGCCGGCGGTTGTGGTTATTCCATCTAAAATTACATTTTCTTTGCGGGTAAAAACTGCTACGGGTGCCAGCCATCCGCGTAAAGGAATCTTTGCTTCGGTTAAAATACCAGCGTGTAATCCACATTCCTCGATTTGGCAGACGCTTTCCGCCAGCCAGTTTCCCACGGATGGATTCTTCAGCAAATCCCGACCCCAATCAAAATATCCATTGTTGAAATCATCAAAGACAATATATTTTACGCCATAGCCAGGTCCGATGGTCATCAGGTGACGTAGGTAATCTTTGTCCAAATAATTTCCGGTGATCCATCCCAGATTCGGTTGGTCGTAAAAAGGCCGTTGCTGAGCCAACTCGACAAGCCGGCTCAGCAACGGATCATGGACTTGATAATCTATTTTCATTTTATCGGTGCGACGGCCTTGCCGGCCTTGATACTGGCCAGTTCGGTTTCGTACATTTTTATGCTGTCCAGAGAACTTTTGGCCGTGACGATCATCGGCTTGGTCTTCTTTTGAATGCAATTAATGAAGTAATCGAGTTCACGACCCCATCCGGTTCCAGTGGGAAGTTTGGGACTGATTTCCTTTCCATCGGTATAGACGGTGAAGGGTTTTCCGGAGGCCATATCATAGAGGAATGTGGCCTTTTCGGTGCGGATGCAAAATTCCATGTTGAACGGGAACGGGGCGTGATAGGCCCAGCCGCCGATGATATTGACATGCACACCACCAGGATATTCGTATCCCGCATGCACCGCGTCGAAACCTTTGGAGGGACCCTTGGCGGCCCAGGCCCAGACTTTTTTGGGTTTGCCCATCAGGTAGAGGGCAAAATCGACGTCGTGGATATGAAGATCGAGCATTCCACCGCCGCTTCGTTTTTCATTCATAAACCAGTTCTTGTCGGATTGCAACGGCGGGTTGGCGACACGGCGTAAGAATATTTCGCTGACCTTTCCGTATTTCCCACTTTTGATCATTTCGTAAGTGACCTGGTATTCCGGCCAGAAGCGAATACAGTGTCCGACCATGAAATATTTTTTGGACTTCGCCGCGGCCTGGGCAATCGCGTCGGCTTGTTTGCCCGTTCGGGCCATTGGTTTTTCCAGGAAAACGTGTTTTCCGGCTTTTAATGCCGCGATGGCCAATTCCGCGTGCAAATCGGTCGGCATGCAGATATCCACCAGCTCGACATCGGGGTCATTGATAAGATCGAGCGGATTCTGGTACGTTTTTATTCCCGTCAAATCTTCCTTTCCACGTTCCGAACTGCCGATGTTTCCACCGATGCTGCTCCAGTCGCCTTCGAGTTTTTTAGCGTTATAATCGGCAAGAGCGACGATTTTCGCGTTCGGATGCTTCTTGTAAATCTGGTAATGAGTGAAGCCCATAAACCCAATACCGATAAGACCAACTTTGACCATGATAAACTCCTTCACAAACTAATGTTGACTTTTGATCGTTTTTTCGCCAAATTATTACGTGTGGTTTACGAACTAGCCCCCGATGGCAATCGGGGGTTCTTTCTTGAGATTATGAAAAACCACGTCCAACGGCGTCCATTATATGTAACGTCCCTGGTTATGCAAGTATTTGCGGAAAATCATCAATGATACCGGAAAAAATGAGTTCGATTATTTTTAAGACCTCGCCTGCCCGATGGGCCGCCTGCAAGGCCTTGGGCTGGTGTCGGCCTGGGGTGTATGTTTCCAGGCTCGGCGGTTTGCGCATACGGGAAATGCCGGTCCCCCCCCTTCCGTCTGAGGACTGGTTGCTCTGTCAGACTCTGCTTGGCGGCATTTGCGGGACCGATATGAACATGGTGTATATGCAGCAGCATCCGGGATCGATGTTGAAGCAATTTATTTCCTGGCCGATTTTTCTAGGACATGAAAATGTGGCTCGGATCGTTCAAACGGGTCAGCGGGTATTAATCGATCCGCCGATTTCCTGCGCCGCGAGAAAAATCGATCCCCTCTGTCCCCCCTGTCAAGAAGGGAAATCTTCCATTTGTTGGAATTTTGATCGCGGGTCCGTCCCCGCTGGTCTGGGTTTGGGATACAATAATTTTACCGGCGGAAGCTGGTCGCCGTATTTCGTCGCACATCGCAACCAGGTTCATGTCCTTCCCGACGAGATACCGGATGAGCAGGCGATTTTGATCGATCCTGTTTCCTGCAGCCTGCATGCCGTGCTGCGAGATATTCCCGCAACAGGGGAAAAGATTCTAGTTTTCGGAACAGGGATTATCGGTTTGGGAGTAACTTTAGCTCTTCGCGCATTAAATCTCGCGGTCGATATTACCGCCACTGTTCGAAATCAACATCAGGCGGATTTAGCCAAACGATGCGGCGCCGATCGTGTAGTATTCTGGAAAAAGTCAGGCCTCGGAGACGCCAGGGAAGAATTAGCCGAGATCACAAATGCCCGTAGTATCCGTCTGCCGTTTCGGATGCGATTTTTACAAGGCGGGTTTGATCGCCTTTACGACTGCACAGGGAAAATCGATGGATTGGTAGAGGCCCAGCGACTGCTCCGAAGCGGAGGACGAATTATCATCGCCGGCACACCGCAACTGGGTCTGATTGATTTGACGTGCCTGTGGTTTCGAGAATTAACCCTGATCGGCGCCACCGGCCGTACCGTCGAAAAACTCCCCGGCCAGAATATCCCGCAACACAACTACCGGCATGTCATGGATTTGATTCAGCAAGGCAAACTCGATCTATCCCCCCTGCCGGTCGCGTTGTACCGTCAGCAGGACTACCGCCGCGCGTTGGGCGATATGCGCAAACGAAACCGGAACGGCGGCGTAAAATCCGCGTTTGATTTTCGATAGCGATTTGTTTTATTTACGGCGGAAAAGCAAGGCAGACAAACCGAATCCAAGAATGCAGATTGTAGCCGGTTCCGGCACGGTAACCCCATAAGCTTCCTGCGTTCCTACTGTCGGGTTTATGAAGTTTGCGCCGATTTTTGCGGTTACTTCCCCGCCGCTGGTCTTACTCAGCGAATCGGTAAAATCTGCCACCGTAAACGGCCCCGTGCCACTGATTGTCAGGGTAAAAGTTTTTGTACTATTTGCCCCGGTTGGCTTGATCGTCTTGGACGTTCTGCCGTCGTAGAATCTTGCATCGAAGCTGCCGTAGCCTGAAAGAGCTATTGCATCCCGGTTGAAAGTGAAATTCCATTGCGCACCCGGGTCGCTCGTTAGATTGGTAATTTTGTCTGAAACATTAAACCAAATTTCATTGATATCGAATGCATGGCCGGTGGCGTTTGTGTTGTTTGTGCAGGTTAAGGTCAAGGTTGAACCTGAAACAGAAAAGTCTACGTCGGCCTGCAAATAGGTTGGCAACGTATTCGGGTTTGAATTTGTCGAACGATCGCTTAGATGCACCGGGGTTGCCTGTGCGAAATTGATACCTAACCACAGAACAACCGCGCAAACAAAAACTACACACCGAAACATATTCCTATTCATACACAATCCCCTTTTAAATTTTAAATTTACAAAACAAAAAAACAAATTTATAAATTCTACGTTAACTGTTATTATATTAAATCTGCTCGGGTAAGTCAAGATTTTTTTAATGATTTTCTGGCGACCTCACTCCTTTATTTTCAAAGAGTTACAAAATTACATCAACTTGTTCCCGACACATCGAATTGCCCGTAATTCAGGAACCTTACCAAAATGCCTTCTCCGGCATGTTCCTTTAACTATAAAAACGGCTAAAGTTACCTAATCTCATGAAAGGCTGCTACCGAATTCTGTATACTTGCGGGTAAACGTATATGCCGAACATAACAAGCCACAATTAAATGAGTTATGTGCTTTTAAAAAAAATGAGAATTGGCTTGCAAAATGGGATGTCCTAGGCTACAGTAATAATGATTTAATTTAACTTCTCGAAGATATCAGCGAATGGAGTGTTCCATCGCGATTCGGGGAGTGTTGCAAGAGGCTCTATGTAATGTGGGGTTGTAAATAATCACAACTTTTCAGAGGAGTAGACAATGAACAGGAAACGATGTCTGACGATCGGGTGGGCACTGTTGCTTATTGGTCTGATGGGGTGTAAGACGACCGAGCTCACGGTGATAAATGACACCGAGCGGGATGCTCAGGTCTCGTTGCAAGGGCCTGGAGACATAGAACCGAAACCAGCCGTTCTGCCCATAGCCAGCAATGGCAAGGGTGTCTTCAAGATCCAGACGCCCTCCGAGAAATTGCCGGCCAACTATGAGTGGAACGGTGCCGGGCGCAACGGTACGATCCTTGTGGGCAAGGACAGTCCCACGCAGCGTTTCGTGCACTTGGCTACGAGCAAGGAATCCGAGGTTCATGTCGATATCGAATCCAAGGACAAAGGTTCGACCAAAGTTGATGTCGGCGAGAAGAAATAATCGGCACGGTTGGCGATTCGATGTTACACGTCTGGACTAAAATCGAAACGATCGGAAAAGGCAGAGTCAGGTAGAGCGGTTTTTCCGAAACCCACCCTCTTTGTCTTTAATAGTAACTTTGCATTTTGCAATACTGGATTGCCCGGTCAAGCCGGGCAATGACAAAGGTGAATTAACGTCAACTTTTTAATTTCAGCATTTCCCCATAGTGAAGGTCTTCGTCGGCGTACTCAAGCCACTGCCGAACTTTGTCCAGTACGTCCCTATCCGGCTTGTTCATACAGAACCCTTCCTTCCTGCCAGGCCGGTCGGGCAATCGTGCCGGGGATTCGGCGGTCGCGTTCGAATTCATCCGGGGTCAAAATCACGATATCTCTCGCCAACGGCAACCCTTTAAGTGCCCGGTCCATCGCCACCATAAGCGACCGACGCCTAGCCTTATCGAACGAACAGACGATCAGGAGGTCCACATCGCTGTGCTCGTCAGACGTTCCACGGGCATACGACCCGAAGAGGATAACGCGGATCGGATGGAACTCCGAGACCAGCCGTTTTGTCGCTTCCTGCAAGACTTCATCCGTAACCATACCATAGCCCTCGATAAAGACAGTGTAGGCGAAAAAAACCATTCTGCCAAGAAAATTTCACATTCCGAAGGCGAAAGCCATAAAACACGATCATAATTTTTGAAAAAAACCTCCCAAAAATTTGCTTTTCTCCAGCCATGTGCTATATTTAAGTAGGGACACGGCATACCGTGTCCTCTTCTGGGGGTACAGCAAATCTCCTGCCGCGTTCTTTAAAAAAATGAATTCTCTTCTTTCTTATTCGTGTTTGTTAGTGTAATTCGTGGCTAAAGCATTTTCATTTTTTATTTTGGTCAAAAAACGGTACAATTTCGGTCCAGCTTTTTAGCTTTTCAATTTCAGCATTTCCCAGAGTTTTTTCTGGGCTTGCTCGAATTGGCAGACGGCTTTTTTGATTTGCTCTCGTACTTTTCCCATTTGCGGATCGTTGGAACCGACGGTGTTTGGGTGGAGGTCGGTAAGCTGTTTAAGTCTTGAATTGGCCTGGTCAAGTGATCCGGCGGCGTCGGAAAATGCGCGGGCGGATTCCATCAGATTGGCGTATTCGGCTTCGGGTTTGTTGGGGGTATAGAGTAATCGCCAGGGATTTCGGCGAACTTCCTTGGCTGTGGTTTTTAGATGGGCGGAGGTTTCGGCGAAGTTATCGATGATGGCTTGGAGATTGTCTCGGTTCAATACGAGCACGTCCTTGCCGGTCTGGGTCATCATTTTCAAATTGTCCATGCCCGCCTGGGCGGAGGCGAGACTTCCGTGAAGAGCGAATAGTAAACTTCCATTGTCGGTTTTATCCAGCTCGTTGGCTAAGTTGACGGAAATGTCCTCGTCCACTCGGTGGGCGGTATTGTTTATATGCGCGACGGTGGCGGAAATTTTCGGTGAGGCATCGTCGATCATTTTTCTGGCGGAGGCGGTAACCGATTTGAGGTTATCCATTGTCGCCTGGATTTTCGCCAGCAGGCTGGCCTTTTCCTTTTCATTCAACTGGCCTTTAACCTGGGTCGTAACGGCGTTAAGGTCGTCCATGCTTTTATGGATTTTGGCGATCAGAGAATTTGCGTTTTCGACATCCAGTTGTTTCTTGATCTGCGAAAGAAGGCTGTCGGGATTTTTTTCGTCGAGTTCGCGGGCCAGCCGGTCGGTCAATTCCGAAAATCCGCCCGGAGCGATCCCGTCGATAACCTCGCCGGGTGTCACCAATTTTCCTTTCCTGCCGGTGTTCTGAATGTCCAGGGTTCCTCCTTCACCAACGAACTTGGTCCCGATGGTGATTCGGCTATCGGTGTAGATTTTCACATCGGAGGGGATTTGGGCCAGGACGTGCACGTAGAGTTCCGCGCTGGGTTTGCCTTGTTCCATCACCTGGTCCATTTGAAGCCACGTTTTTTCGACCCGCCCGACGTTCATTCCACCGATCCGCACCGGATCCTTTACCCGCAAACTCTGAATACCAGTGGAATGGATAAATCGCACCTCAAGCGGTTTTACCGATTGAAACAACGTGTCCCACTTACCGATAAACACCAGGACGGCAACGAATACAATTACCACCATCGTTACCGTCAAACCGACTTTAAATTCATTATGTTCGCCAGCCATCTTATGCTTCCTCGTTTTTCTTTTTTTTTAACCACAGAGATCACGGAGATCGCAGAGAGAAAAATTCTTAATTTTTATTTAATTCATTTCTCTGTGTTCTCTGTGATCTCTGTGGTTAATAACTCTTCCTATGTTTCGACACCGCTCATCATTTTTTCATATTCGCTGAGGCCTTCGGAATCCGTCAGCGGGCCTTTGCCTTCGCCTAATATAAATTGTTTGATCAACCGATCATTCGGATCGGATAAATTTTCCATCGGGGTTTGGCTTAATTTGTAAAATTCCTCGCGTGATCCGATTCGCAAGACCCTGCCCGCATGGAGCATCACCATTCGGTCGGCGATTCGGAATGCGGACTGCATATCGTGGGTAACCACGACCGAGGTTACTCCGAGTTTTTTGGAGAGTGAGATAATCAGATCGTCGATGGCCGCGACAGTGACGGGGTCCAGTCCGGCGGAGGGTTCGTCATAAAACAGGATTTGGGGATCGAGGGCGATGGCCCGGGCGAGGCCGGCTCTTTTTTTCTGTCCGCCGGAAAGCTGGGAAGGCATTTTGTCCCGATGGGGAAGCATCTTTACCTGTTCCAGTTTGATGGTGACGATGATATTGATGACCAGAGGATCGACGTCGCTGTGTTCCAGGAGCGGTAAGGCAACATTTTCTTCGACCGTCATGGAATTAAATAGGGCACCGGACTGAAACAGAATGCCGAATTTTTTCCGCACTTCATTGAGTTCGAATTCATCCATCCGGGCAATGTCTTTTCCGAAAATTTTGATTTGCCCGTCGTCAGGCCGGTATTCTCCGATCAGGCAGTTCAGAAGTGTGCTTTTTCCACAGCCGCTGCCGCCCATAATCACCAGCGTCTCTCCAGCATGGACGTTTAAATTGACATGGTCCAGCACGAGTATCGGTTTACCACCGGAGCTGGTAAAGAATTTCGCCAGGTTCACCACTTCAATGACCGATTCGGGCATTTTCCACCTTAATGCTTTGATCGTTACGAATAACGTGTAATCTTATCTTATGTAATTTACCGAAATTAAAGAAATAAAAAAAGAGATTTACCCTCTTAATGGATATTGATTAAATATATTTCTGGTCATAGAATGATTTTCGTGTTTGGAGAAACTGGATGAGTATGAACAAATATGTTTGGTTGGGATTAAAATTATTGATGGTTTTTATGTTCACCGCCGTCATCACGGCCATTCTCGGATACCTGGGAATCAGGAATATGGGGAAGATGAATCAGATGTTGACGAAGATGTATGATGAGAATCTGATGCCCATTGTCTACGTTACTGATGCCAACCAGGAATTGGTCAATCATAACCGCCGGCTTTGCCTTATCGTAATGCTTCCACAAAAGGATGAAAAAGATACCTTCAAAAAGAAGATGTTGGACAACGAAAAGAATCTTAAAAAATACCTGGATCAATATCGTCACACACGGTTATCCGAATCCGAATCCGAAAGGAAATTACTGGCCGAGTTTGATACTGCCTGGCCGATATATACCACGGTTGCAAATCAAGTGTTATCTTTAACTTATGACGGAAAGAACCACGCGGCAGAAGCTTTAATCATTGGAGACGTGAGAACCAAATTTCTAAAGGTCGAAAATATTCTTTCGCAAATTGTAGTTTCCAATCAAAACGAAGGAAAACTAGCTTACGTGGAAAGCAATTTGATTTATTCAAGGAACCGAATCTTTTTTACCATTCTGGTGATCGTCTGCGTGGGGATAAGCTTTGTGGTCAGCCTGCTTTTTTCCTCGCTGCTCCTTTCGATGTATAATGATAATCCTTATCCTTATATTTAGCGTCTGACTCAATTTTCTGGCAATCACTTTGTTCGGCGAAGTGGTTTTTACTATCAGGAAAAGCACCCCCGATTACCATCGGGGGCTAGAGCAATTCAAGAATTATTGTACATTTGTCCGATGAAAGGGGAATGAAACAATATTCGATGGATTTACGGGAACGGATCGTGGCGGCATGTGATCGCGGGGAACAAGCGATTTCGGCGATTGCC
>JBAZZQ010000038.1:0-39483 GCA_041658725.1 Phycisphaerae bacterium
AAGCCCGTAGCCGTGAGGCCTTAATCCAAGCCATTGCGGTTGCCTTGGATGCGGTCACCGCTCAGGATGCCCAAGGATGGTTCAAATCGTGTGGATATGTGTACGATAAATGCTGAAATGCTCTAATCCAAAGACCAAGCCGCCAAGGCCGCGGGTTGGGCCTTTGTGGTTTCACAGGCATGACACGTGCCGGAAAAAATTACTTTTATCGATTGGACGGTAAATCCAGGCAGCACATTTTTCGTATTTAAATTAATTGGTAATTTTACAAAATCGATATCATAAATTTTTCCGCACCTGGTGCATATCGCATGATGGTGCGGATGAATGTTGCCGTCGAACCGCTGGCCGCCTATGCCGGAATCTATCGTTCCCAGTACTCCCAACTCCGCCATAACCTGGAGCGTCTTGTACACGGTCGAAAGAGAAAGCGTGGGGTGTGTTTGCTTTAGGCGATTAAATATATCTTCCACGGAAGGGTGACTATGGCTTGCCATCAAGGCCCGCATGATCGCCAACCGCTGACTTGTGGCTCGGAGTTTGCATGTACGAAGTTGCTCAATCAGCTTGTGTTCTTCATGATATGGCTGCATGTCGTTTTTTCCTCCATAAAAAAACAATTCGCCAATCTGATAACAATTACATTTTAACATAAATTTTTAATAAAGGAAAGCGAATAATCTTTGCTGATTATTGTATGCTATTATTGACGTTATGGGGTCGATTGGTTGGTGTTCGGGCCATGAGGAAGTGGAGACGTTTGAATTTTTCATCACTCAGGCAGGATCGAAGTTCTTGCCGGGCGACGGCGAGTGAGGTTCGCCGGGACAGGTGGACCAAGAGGATAAATTCATTTTCCAGGGTATCTTGAAGTTTTAAAAAATCGTCCAGATGCAGATGATAACCGGCCACGGCTCGAGTGCGATGATCCTGCTCTACAAAAGTGCATTCCAGAATCAGGACTTTTGCTTTGCGAACCCAATCCAGATTAAAAAAATCACCATACGCCGTGTCGCCGCAATAACAGACCAGCGGCACTTCCAGGTTGTAGGTCAATTCCGTACCGCTGCGGCGAATTTCCGCCAGTTTAGGACCTGGTATATCCAAAAATTCCGGTTTGAGCTTTTGGCGTATTTCGATAACGGAATAACCCAGGCAGGGTCCGCCGTGAATGGTTTGGAATGTCCGAGCCACCAGTCCTCGCCGGATCACATATTCTTCATTCGGACTCATGCCGATCAGATGGTAAGGAGTCCGATGACCTTCAACATCGCGCCAGGCATCCATTAGTTTATGAATCGGCTGAACTAAATCTTTCGGAACGACCAGGTTCCCGTCGGGCATATCCAGGAAATTCCTCTGAGAAAAATAATACGCGATTCCCGCCGCGTGGTCCATGTGGCCATGCGTCAGAAGCACATTATCGATATTGATAATTTCGCTCGGTGACCGGCCGATGTCAAAACAGACGTTCAATTCCGGCACTCCGATCACGCTCTCTTCACCGGCCAGGGAATAACCGATAAACGTATAACCACCAACTTGAATTTTATTGACTCTGGCATTCATGATTCCATTTATACAAAAATACCCGGTTTACACAAACATGATTTTTGGCTTTTTACGGAATACTTTTTGTTGACGGGTCATGTAGATTGTTCTATAATTACTCTTTTATCGGGTAGGTAGCTCAGCTGGTAGAGCAATGGACTGAAAATCCATGTGTCGGCGGTTCAACTCCGCCCCTGCCCATTACTGATTACCCGCTGAAGAAAAAAGAAGCCTCTCGAAAGAAAAAAGGTGTTTTAACAATGACCATGACCGCACCCCCGGGAATTCTTCAACTCGTCGAGCATTTCGATCAGCAACGCGAGTCGTATCGCTCCTCGCAATATAACGAGGCCCAGCTTCGGCAGGAATTCATCAATCCGATGTTCGACGCCCTCGGCTGGGACATGGACAACCGCCAGGGTTACGCCGAGGCCTACAAGGACGTCATCCACGAAGACGCCATCAAGATCGGCGGAGCCACCAAGGCGCCCGATTACTGCTTCCGCGTCGGTGGCACGCGAAAATTTTTCCTCGAAGCCAAGAAACCGGCGGTGAACATTCGGGAAGATAACGACCCCAGCTTCCAATTGCGGCGATATGCCTGGTCGGCCAAACTGCCGCTGTCGATCCTGACCAATTTCGAATATTTCGCGGTTTACGATTGCCGAATCCGGCCCGGAAAAGACGACAAATCGTCCGAAGGCCGCATTCTCGCGCTAAAGTACACCGATTACCTGGAGCGCTGGGACCAAATCGCCTCCCGCTTCAGCCGCGACGCCGTTCTCAAGGGTTCCTTCGATAAATTCGCCGAGCAAACCAAGACCAAACGCGGCACAGCCGAAGTCGATGCGGCTTTTTTAAAGGATATCGAATCCTGGCGCGACGTGCTGGCTCGGAATATCGCCCTGCGAAATCCGAACCTGTCCACGCGGCAGCTCAACTTCGCCGTCCAGCGGATTATCGACCGCGTCATCTTCCTTCGCATCGGCGAGGACCGGGGAATCGAATCGTACGGACAACTCCAAGCCCTCTTGAACGGCTCCGAAGTTTATCCCCGAATGACCCAGCTCTTTCATCGAGCCGACGAACGCTACAATTCCGGCCTCTTCCACTTTTCCCCGGAAAAGGACCGCCACGAAACCCCCGACGAACTAACCTTGAGTTTGATTATCGACGACAAAATCCTAAAGGACATCCTCCGCGCCCTGTATTACCCCGAAAGCCCGTATGAATTTTCCGTCCTGCCCGCCGATATCCTCGGCCAGGTCTACGAACAATTTCTCGGAAAAGTGATTCGCCTGACGGATGGCCATCAAGCAAAGGTGGAAGACAAACCGGAGGTGAAAAAGGCCGGCGGCGTTTATTACACCCCGACATATATTGTCGAATATATCGTCAAAAACACCGTCGGGAAATTGCTGGAGGGAAAAACTCCGAAGCAAGCCTTGAAATTGCGGATTCTCGATCCTGCCTGCGGGTCCGGTTCATTTCTGATCGGTGCGTATCAATATCTTTTAAACTGGTATCGGGACTGGTACTTTACGGATGGAGTGGAAAAATGGTCGAAGGGTAAATCGCCGGTGCTTTATCAGGGGCATGGCGGCGAGTGGCGATTAACGACAACCGAGCGTAAGCGGATTTTGCTGAATAATATTTTTGGGGTCGATATCGATACGCAGGCGGTGGAAGTAACAAAGCTTTCGCTGCTGCTGAAGGTTTTGGAAGGCGAATCGCAGCAGACGATTATGAATCAGCTACGATTTTTCCATGAACGCGCCCTGCCGGACTTGGGGAATAATATCAAATGCGGAAATTCCCTCATCGGACCCGACTTTAACCAAGGGCAGCAGATGACACTTTTCGACGAGGAAGAACTCTACCGAATCAACGCCTTTGACTGGAACAAGGAATTCGCCCCCATTATGAAAGACGGGGGCTTTGACGCCGTTATCGGAAATCCGCCTTATATTCGTATCCAAATGATGAAAGAATGGGCACCAGTCGAAGTGGAATTCTATAAAAAGCAATACTCAGCCGCCGCTAAAGGGAATTATGATATTTATGTGGTTTTTGTTGAAAAAGGGCTGAGCCTTTTAAGCAAAACAGGCAGGTTGGGACTTATTTTGCCTCATAAGTTTTTTAATTCGCAGTATGGTGAGCCATTAAGAGAGATTGTAGCAAAAGGGAATCATTTGGATGAAATCGTGCATTTTGGACACCAGCAGGTATTTGTTGGGGCAACAACCTATACCTGTCTTTTATTCCTGAACAAAGAAGGAACAAACCAATGTAAATTTGTAAAAGTAGATGACTTGGATTCTTGGGCCACGGCGAAGCAGGGCATCGAGGGCTTGATCCAAGCTTCAAGTGTGGGCTCCGCTGAATGGAATTTTACGGCGGGGCCTCATTCCGCTCTTGTGTCAAGATTGTCCAAGATATCGACAAAGCTGGGAGAGGTTGCGGATATTTTCGTCGGCCTGCAAACCAGCGCGGATGACGTTTTTATCATGGATTTACGTGAAGAGACGCCGAAAACCTTGAAGCTCTATTCAAAATCCCTGGAAACGGAATGGGTTTTTGAAAATGAGCTTCTTTTTCCCTTGGTTAGCGGAACCGACGTGAACCGTTATGTGGCATTGCCGGAGCGGCAATATATCCTTTTCCCCTATAAAGTCAACGACGAATTCGTTGAGTTGATAGATTTCAACACGATCTCAAAGGTCTCTCCACAGACCGCAGCTTATTTGATAAAAAACAAGAAAACATTGGAAGATCGCGAGAGGTCAAAAGCAAAAGGCCCTCGATGGTACGGATATATTTACTTGAAAAACATGAGGCGACAAGCCATTGAGAAAATTTGTGTACCTCGTCTTGTTGAAACATTATGTGCGGCATTGGATGAGAAAGGAAACCATTTTTTAGATAATGTGGATGTAGGCGGAATTACATTGAAAGCTGAATATGAACAACACGGATTGAAATACCTTCTTGGTTTGCTGAATTCAAAATTATTACGATGGTATTTTCCCTTTGTCAGTGCTCCTTTCCGTGGGGGGTGGTGGTCGGCTAATAAGCAATTTCTGTCTCAACTTCCCATACGCACAATCAAATTTTCTGATTCTGTGGATAATTCACATCATAATCGCATAACAGAATGGGTGGAAAGAATGTTGCTGCTTAATAAGCGATTAGCAGATGCTAAAACAGACCAAGAAAAAACCGTTCTCCAACGTCAGATCGAGACGACGGACCGGGAGATTGATCAATTGGTCTATGAGTTGTACGGGTTGACGGAAGAAGAAGTTAAGATTGTGGAAGGTGTTAGCAATGCGTGAAGCCGGGTAGGGTTTTCTTAAACCCACCATCCGGTTTGTCATATATTGTCCTCGACCACTAGGTCCTCGGGCAAAGGCCTTCCCTCCTGAAAACGCTCAGATTTTGCCTGCTCTGCGCTAACACCCTTCTGTAGATAGAAGACAAGAGCATCAGCATTACCCGGCTCGCCACGGGAGTACTGATAGCCTACTTCTGAATTCCAATAGTGCCCCTCAAGCCGATTGAGTGCCGTACGAATGGCTACGAGTGCCGCCTCGACATCTGCACGGCTAATGCCTGGAAGTGGATCCTTGGCCGTTGCGAGGGCCAAGTCGAGATCATGGTGCGCCAGGCGGCGATTCCGCCAGTCGAGAGCACTCTTGCAGGCGCCATTAGCGGCATCCACCAGCGTCTTGACCTCAGCCGCCAGTTCCGGGTCAGGCACCAGTTGCACGAGACAATGAAGCGTGAGGTTCGACTTGCCATAGGATTTAACAGGGGCGGTCAACCTTGTCAAATGGAGAAGAACGTCCTCAAAGAATATATCTTGCACAATGCGAAAGAAGAACCCGGCCGCCTCATTTAAAAGATCGATTCGTTTCTCCGACTGGGCAAACAACTGCCGATACTGACTCCACTTGAAGTGCAGCCAGGTAACATCGTTGGTGAGAGCGTTGTAGACGGAGCCAAGTTTCGGCCCCATCGCTCTAATGTGTTCCTCTCGGACCTGCTCCGCTGCCTTGTAAGCCATGTTTACTCCGCGAATAAAACTTTTTTCCAACTAAAAAGCTGGGTAGCCGGGTAGTCGTGTAGGGTGCGTCTGGACGCACCTTTCCCTTCTGGCGATATGAAGATGGTGCGTCCAGACGCACCCTACTTTATCCCAGATGAGCCTTGTGTTTGGAGTTTTTTTTTATTCCCGTCTTGGCGGCCTGCTTTAAATATTCTTTTTGTTCTTCAAAGGTCATATCTTTAAGCTTTTTGCTCAGCCGGTCTCTGATTTTTCGCATAATGGCAACCGCATTGTCTTTACTTTTCATCCATGCCTCCCAAAAATATTTTGGTTACTTTATTATATCCGTAATGGATGTCTTTTAAAATCTTATTACCGCCAAAAGAAAAAGTTTGTAGGTTGGATTTTCTTAAATCCAACATTTTCGATTAACGGATACCGCTTGGCGGGTAAAAAAATATTTTCTTTCCAAAATTTGCTTTTCCCCAAAAATGTGTTATGTTTAATTGTAGGGGCACGGCTTGCTGTGCCCTCTTTCGAGCCGCCCCGGCCGCGTATTCTATTAAATCCTATCATTTCAAGAAAAGGGCATTAAAAATGACGCAAGCCTTCAGGTTTTTTTCATTCTTAAGCTGCACGCTGTTTGCTGTACGCTGCCGGCTGAATGGACAAAACGAACAGAAACCAAAATTGCACCATTTTTGCACTTTTGGACGAATCCGTATTAGTTCGCACACCATCCACGGTATATCGCTTGCTCAATTATCGACGGTTCAACTCCGCCCCTGCCCATTACCTAAATGTCTTTTTCTCCGCGTCATCCGTATAATTCGTAATATCAAATGCCCGCTCCCTTACGGTCGGGTCTCTTTTTTCCCGCTTGTCTTTGGCTTGAGAATTTCGTAACATTGGGAAGCATTCGGCGGACAGCTTACAGCAAACAGCTTGACGAAGGAGGAAAATATCGTGCAGGAAATTTCGGAATTAAAATATGATCAGAATGGATTAATACCCGCTATCATTCTGGACGTCGAGACGGGCGAAGTTTTGATGATGGCGTATATGAACGAGCAGTCGCTTCGGGCTACCATCGAAACGGGCAAGACGCATTTCTGGTCCCGCTCACGGCAAAAATACTGGATGAAGGGCGAAGAGTCAGGGCATACCCAGGAGGTAAAGGAAATATTTATCGATTGCGATAAAGATACACTCCTCGTCAAAGTCAAACAAACCGGAGCCGCCTGCCATGAAGGGTATCGCACCTGCTTTTTCCGACGGCTGACACCCACCGGGCAATGGGAAACCGTCGGTCAGAAATTATTCGATCCGAAAGAAGTGTATAAGAAGAAGTAGGCAAGTAGTCGAGTAGACGGGTAGACGAGTAGAAGAAGTAGCAAAAATGTCTGGAAAATTTTTGGTAACATTTCTGAATGTGTTCGCTGCCCTTCTGGGTTTGTCCGTCCTGGTTTTAGAGTATGGATTTATCAGGCCTGGCGACGAAACGGGCTTTGCTGTGAATACCCCCCCACTGTCGATCTATCTTATCTTTGTGATGAAATATCTAGCGGTTGTGGGGTTTATCGTTGGCCTGGGATCGCAGTTAAACTTGCGTTCGGATTTACGATCATTTTTGAAAGAACATCTTGTCGAATTGGCGCTTTCAGCCGCGGCGGCCATAGGTTTAATTTTGATCCTGGCGGGCAGACAAACCGAAAATCTCAACCTGGCTCTGACGGTCTATCTTCTTATACAAATATTGATCCTGTTCGGAAAATTCATTAGCTGGTTTTTCGTCTCGCTTTTCCATCCAGTTCGAACGATTATCATTGGCTACTTTTCGCTAATCACTTGCGGCGCTCTGCTCCTGTGCCTGCCGGCGGCAAGTTTTTCCGATCGTTTTTCGGATTTCGGAAATAATTTCTCCGATCATTTCTTCACCGCGACCAGCGCCGTCTGCCTGGCGGGTCTGACCGTTCGCAACATCGCCACCGACTATACCCCCTTCGGCCAATTGGTGGTTCTACTCCTGGTCCAGATTGGCGGATTGGGAATCCTTACTTTGGGAACCATTTTCATCGCCCGGCGGAGAGCTACTGTGCGGATCGGAAATATTATAAAACAAGTCATCATCGCCGCCCTGGTCCTTGAAACCATCGGCGCCATATTGATGTACGGAATGTGGGACACACCCTCCATTCCCGAAAAGATATTCAAAAGCTATTTCCACGCCGCCAGCGCGTTTTGTAACGCCGGGTTTACCCTGCAATCGGATAATCTGATTAGTTTGGCCTGGAGATGGCAGACCTATGGTGTGATCTTGCCGCTGGCCATTATCGGCGGCCTGGGAATCTGCGCTTTGGTTAATCTACCTTTTCAACGAAGAATTGTTTTGGTTTCGAGCGGCTTATTGATTCTCATCGGCGCGTCGGCCATTTTTGCCATTGAAACCCCCCGAACCCGCAACCGCTGGGGCAGGAATGTCCAATATGAGGATGTCGTGGTAAAATCTGATCCTGCGCTCATGCGAAACCACAACGGCTGGCAGCGGATGCTAGACGCATTATTTTTATCGACAACGGCTCGGACGTCGGGGTTTACCACAGTGGACACCACCACTGGAAAACTGCACCCCGCCACGCTCACACTTCTGATGGGACTGATGTTCATCGGCGGATCACCGGCTTCCACGGCCGGCGGAATCAAAACCGTAACGTTCGTTATTCTTCTGGCTACAGTGACGGCGGCAATTAAGAAAAAAACCGACACAACTATTTTCCACCAAACCATTGAATCGAAAATTATTCGTCAAGCAGTGGTCCTCCTGCTGATCTATGGCGCGATGGTCTGGACCATCACGATCTCGCTGGTTTTTATCCATCCTCAGCTAAGCTTTCTGGATTTGCTGTTTGAGGCCGCCAGTGCCTGCGGCTGTGTTGGGCTGTCGACCGGGATCACATCCCAGTTGAGCTTATCCGGACGAATAATCCTCATGCTTGGTATATTCGCCGGAAGATTGGGACCTCTGGCATTACTCTATTCGTTGACGAAAGAATCCCAAAACGTTATGATGTCGTAAATCTTTATTCTGTTGTGCCACGGCTGGCTTGCCCAGCCGTGTCTTTCGGAACACGGTCGGGCAAGCCGACTGTGACACGGGTAAATCAGATGTTTTTCTTAATATGATAAATGGAGGCATTGTATGTTGGTTGGAATATTTTCCGATACGCATGACAATTTATGGCAGATCGAACAGGCGATAAAAGAGTTTTCCGACCGAAAGGTCGAAACGGTGCTCCACGCGGGAGATATCGTAGCCCCCTTTGCCGCAAAGGCCATTGCCAAAATCACCGTGCCCGTGCATATCATCTATGGTAACAACGATGGCGAGAAAGTCGGACTTAAAATGATATTTCCTCAGATTCACAATGGTCCGATCGAAATTAAACTGGGCAACCGCCTGATCGCCATGGCCCATGACTTTTCCCAGATCCCAAAAGAAATGCAGGAACGAGCCGATGTCCTGGTGGCCGGGCATACTCATCAGGCCTTTGTCAAAGAGGAAAACGGAAAACTGTTTATTAATCCCGGAGAATGTGGCGGATGGTTGAAAGGAAGGTCCACCATCGCTATACTCGACATCAATACATTGCAGGCACAGATAATCGATATTCCTTTATAATATGGAACAGTGAGGCCAGAAGATGCTCAGACGATTTTTGATTTTGCTTTTTTTGATAGGCGTTGTCGGATGTGTCGAGCGGACGATCACAATCAATTCCGAGCCGAAGGGCGCCCTGGTGTACCTGAACGACAAGGAAGTCGGCAGAACACCCGTAACCGTGCCGTTTCAATGGTATGGCGATTACGACGTAATCCTTCGCAAAGACGGTTTTGAACCTCTCAAAACCCACAATAAAGTAGTTCAGCCGTGGTATGAATATATACCCGCTGACATTTTCGCCGAATTGTTTTATCCGGGAACCATCCACGACGACCATTTGTGGGAATTTGAATTAAAGACGCGGGAACCGACGAACGTAAAGGAATTGCAGCAGCGTGCTCTGGACATCCAATCCCAGGCACGGGGTTCGGAAACTCCCTCCACCCAACCTGGGGACGGCAAAGACAAAACGGAGAAAAACTAAATGACCGATGCCATTACCGAACAGGAGGTCCGGCATGTCGCGAAACTATCGCGATTGAAATTGACGGACGAGCAGGTCCGGCAATTCACCCGCCAGATGTCGGATATTTTGGCGTATGTGAAAAAATTAAACGAGCTGGATACCGCCAACGTCAAACCCACCGCCCATGCCGCACCGCTTCGAAATGTCTTTCGCGAAGATAAAGCCGCTGCGGGAATGGGGGTCGAAAAGGTTCTCCAAAACGCTCCAGACCGTGATGGACCGTTTTTTAAAGTGCCGCGAGTGCTTGCAGACTAAGAAAATGAAAAATGTAATCGAAGATATTTTGAAAATGACGGCAACCGAGTTGGTCAAAGATATCAAGACCGGCAAGCTCACGGCACGTCAGGTTGTTGAATTTTATTTGCGGCAAATCGAACGATGTGATCGGGAAATGGGTGCATTCATCAGTATACTCGACGATCACGCCCGAACCGATGCTGACAAAATCGATTCTCGAATCGCCGCCGGCGAGAATCCCGGTCCGCTCTCCGGTTTGCCTATCGCGATCAAGGATAATATGTGCACCGATTTCGCGCCCACGACCTGTGCCAGCAAAATCCTGATCGACTATCGCCCGCCTTATAACGCCCATGTCGTAGAACAATTGCAAAAGGCGGGCGCGATTGTCATAGGCAAGACCAACCTCGATGAATTCGCCATGGGTTCGTCTACCGAAAACAGTGGAATTAAAATTACCCGAAACCCCTGGGCGCCGGATCGTGTACCGGGAGGAAGCTCCGGTGGTTCGGGTGTCGCTGTGGCTGCGCGGATGGCTCCGGTTTCCCTCGGTTCCGATACCGGGGGATCGATTCGTCTGCCCGCCGCTTTCTGCGGAATTTGCGGCCTGAAACCCACTTACGGACGTGTAAGCCGCTACGGTCTGGTGGCCTACGGCAGTTCACTCGACCAAATCGGACCCTTCGGCTGCGATGCCCGCGATATCGCGCTGGTTTTAAATACCATCGCCGGATACGACCATCGTGACAGCACATCCGTCCCGCTGGAACACGCCGCCGATTTCACCGCCGCGATGGAAAAACCCATCGCCGGATTAAAAATTGGAATCGTAAAAGAATATCACGCCCAGGGCGGAATCGACCCGGAAATCACCCAAGCCATCGAGCAGGCAATAAAGGTATTCGAGCAGTCCGGTGCAAAAATCATCGACGTGGACCTCCCGCATACCGATTACGCCGTAGCCTGCTACTATCTCGTCGCCACTGCCGAAGCCTCCAGCAACCTCGCGCGGTACGACGGTGTTCACTACGGTTATCGCACTCCGAATCCAACGGATTATATTGACGTCTATTCTTCCTCGCGGGCCGAAGGCTTCGGCGACGAAGTCAAACGCCGCATCATGCTCGGAACCTACGTCCTGTCCGCCGGATATTACGACGCCTATTATCTCAAAGCCCTGAAGGTCCGAACGTTGATCAAACAGGATTTTGATAAGGTCTTTGAAAAAGTGGATGTGATTTGCGCCCCCGTCGCCCCAACCCCAGCCTTTAAAATCGGCGAAAAAGTCAACGACCCCCTGACCATGTATTTGTCGGACATTTTCACCATTTCCGCAAATTTAGCCGGTATCCCGGCCCTGGCGATCCCCTGCGGTTTTACGAACAACAATCTTCCCATCGGCCTGCAACTTTTGGGAAAACATTTCGACGAAGAAACCCTCCTTCGCACGGCGTGGGATTATCAGAAAAAAACCGACTTCCACCGGCAAATTCCCGAAATGGTGAAATAAAAAATATGAGGTTAAATTGAATGAGTGATATAGCATACAAGGTCATCATAGGTTTGGAGATTCACATTCAATTGGCCACCGAAAGCAAAATGTTCTGCTCGTGCCCCAACCATTTCGGCGACCCGCCGAACAGCAATGTCTGCCCGGTGTGCATGGGTTCACCCGGTGTGCTTCCCGTGATGAACAAAAAGGCCTACGAATACGCCGTCCGAACCGCACTGGCTTTAAACTGCCAGATTGCCAAATTCACCAAGTGGGACCGCAAAAGTTATTATTACCCGGACCTGCCAAAAAATTATCAGATATCGCAGTATGACCTGCCACTTTCTTACGACGGGCTTCTCGAAATTTCCGTCAACGGTGAACACAAACAAATTCGCATCCGCCGAGTCCACCTTGAGGAAGACGCCGGAAAATTACTGCACGAGGGAAACGTCGGCTTTAGCCAGGTGGACCTTAATCGCACCGGAGCGCCCCTGATGGAAATCGTCACGGAGCCGGATTTATCCTCCGCCGAGGAAGCCCGCGTTTTCGGCGCGGAACTTCGAGCGTTGGTAAGAACCCTCGGGGTCAGCGAAGCCAACATGCAGGAAGGACACATGCGGCTGGAGCCGAATATCAATCTGGCCATCCAAAAGGACGGCAAGGAATATCGAACCCCGATCACGGAAGTCAAAAACCTCGGTAGCCTCCGCGCCCTGGAACGGGCGATCAGCTATGAAATCAATCGCCAGATAGCCGACTGGCAGCAAACTGGAATTACACTGGAAACCGGCACGAAAAGCACCCGCGGATGGGACGATAACCAGGGCGTCACCGTGCTCCAACGCGAAAAGGAAGAAGCCCACGATTATCGCTATTTTCCCGATCCCGACCTGGTCCCTGTGGTCGTCGAACAATTGTGGGTGGATGAAATCAAAAAAAATCTCCCGGAACTACCGATGATTCGTCGGGTGAGGTTCCGAAAAGATTTCGGCTTTAACGAAAAAGACGCCGCCACGCTCGTGGAAGACCGCGAAACCGCTGATCTTTTCGAAAATGCCCTCACCCTCGGAACACCGGTAAAAACATTGTGCAACCACTTTATCGGTTTCTGGTCCATGCACGCCAACCAGCGAAATATCACCATCGCTCAACTCGGAATTTCCGCCCAGCGCATCGCCATGTTGGCCAAAATGGTCGGCGAAGGCAAAATCAATCCCACCGCCGCTGCCGTCATCGCGGAAAAAATGCTCGTCTGCACCGACGACCCGCAAGTGATCGCCGAACGAGAAAAATTGATTCAGGTCTCCGATGTCAGTGCCCTGGAAACCATTATAGACGAAGTCCTCGCCGCCAATCCCAAGGCGATGGAGGACGCCCGGACCCCCGGTAAAAAACAACAAAAATCAGTGGGGTTTCTTCTCGGCCAGGTCATGCAGAAATCTCGAGGCCAAGCCAACCCGCAAGTGGTCAGCGAAATCCTTGGGCGGAAGATCGGAAATTAAAAATCATCGTCACCTACTTCATTTTTGATGTTAAACTTGGTATAATATAAAAGCAATATGCTAAAATGGTTCAATCATCTAATTAAAAACGATCACCGAGGGCCTGAAGTGTCGAAGGATATCAGTCGATTATTTAACAGTTGGCCCCTGAACTTAAAATCCGTAAATGCCCGGATCATAAAGGGTTATGACGGCCAAAATCAGATACAGTTGCGATTGGATTGCGGGATTTTGCAAATGTATCTCGATGGTCGTCCGGATGGATTGAAACCTCATAAATGTCAGACGTTGCTGGAATATCTGCAGCGGCAGGCGGACGAAATTGATAACGATATCGAAGATGATGTCGAGTCTTCGGTGACCCCACGACGAGCATGGCTCGAATTGGATCGGGAAATGACACAATTTTATCATCGCCGACTGGCCTTATTAACCGTGGCGCAAAAGTCCCAGGAAGAAAATAATGACGAATTGGCCCGAAACTGCTACAGAAAAGCCGCCTATGACGCCGAATATACCTTGCGGGCTATGGATTATATTCGGGAACATTCCAAGGATGAAGACCATATCGAGGTCCACGAACGTTTCCGGCCTTTTGTCTTATGGCATTGGACCATCGCTCTGACTCAGCAGAAGATTATCGACAAGGATTTCGACTTGGCCGTCGAGCAGGTCAAACAAGGAATGGGGAATATTGCCAAGGTCTACGAAGACCATGGAATCACAAAATGGCTGAAGCACGATCCCTCGATGGCGGAATTAAAAACCCTCGAAAAACAACTTCGAAAACGGTATGGTATCGCCGCCACCCTGCAGGAACAGCTGCAATCCGCCTTGGCCAGTGAAAACTATGAAAACGCCGCCAAAATCCGCGACCAGCTCAAGGCAAAAGGAAGATTTCCAGTCCCCAAAAGAAAAGTGGTTTCCGGGAATAATTCAGGATTTTAAACCACTCATCCCCGATTTTGACATTTCGGCGTAAACGGTCACATATCGCCCGCCGGCATTTTGGCGATTTGGGCGGCGGTAAAAACCGGGCCTTCCTTGCACACGTAAACCGACCCCACATTGCATCGCCCGCATTTGCCCAGCCCGCATTTCATTCGATTCTCCAGCGTCGTATAAACGTTCTCGGGTTTGAACCCCAGTTTATTCAGCGAAACCAAAGTAAATTTAATCATGATCGGCGGCCCGCACATCACCGCCACCGCGTTGTCCGACGACGGGGCCGTCTGCTCCAACACGGTCGGCACAAAACCGATCTTGTATTTCCAGTCCGGCGTCTCGCCGCCCGGATCGACGGTTTGCACAAGCTCGACATCGCCCCGTTTGCTCCATTCTTCCAATTCCTGCTTGTAAACCAAATCGGCTACGGTCCTCGCCCCGTACACGATTGTTATTTTTTTGAATTTATCCCGCTGATCGAGGCATGACCAGATCACGCTTCGTGTCGGCGGAAGCGCAATCCCGCCAGCGACAAAAACGATATTTTTACCCTCGAAATCCTCCAACGGAAAGCGATTTCCATACGGCCCGCGAAAACTGATCATATCGCCGACATCGCAATTCGCCAACGTCGAAGTTACACGTCCCGTTTCACGAAAGGTGCATTCTATGTAATCCTTCCTTGTTTCAGGACTGGCCACACAAAACGTGCTTTCGCCCTCTCCGAACACTCCGTACAACCCAAACATACCTGTTCGATAATTCTTTTTAAATTGCTCATGATCGGCGGCATCGACAAATTCAAGCCGCAGCGTCCGAACCTGCGGTGCCTCATCCCGCATCGCCGCAATCCGCATCATCGCCGGTTTGTAAATATGTTCATTTCCTTCCGCTGTCATCAATTCACTCCCTGGTGAAAAATGGTGGGTTTAAGAAAACCCCTACACAGATTTTGAAATTTCCCGCAAAGTCTCCACAATCCCCATGTCCACCGGACACTGCCGAGTGCACCGGCCGCAGCCGCTGCAACTGTTCGCCTGGAACTTGCCCGGATAATAATTAAACTTGTGCATGATCCGCTGCCGCCAGCGCGACATTTGCGTCGGGCGAGGATTATGCCCCGACGTGTGCATCGTAAACATGGCAAACGAGCAGCTATCCCAATTCTTCTGACGAACCCCGTGGTAGGTATTACCTTCATCCTGAATATCAAAGCAATGGCACGTCGGGCAAAGAAACGTGCACGCCCCGCATCCGATGCACCTGCGTGAAATTTCCCGCCAGAACGAACTATCAAAATTCGCCGGCTCGGCCAGCCACGCGACAACTTTGTCCAGATCAAACTTTACCGGCACATTCGCTACCGCCGCCGTCTGGTCCTCCGAATCTTCCAGTAACTCGTTTATTCGTCCGAGAAACTCTTTGCCCTTATCCGTAATTTCCTCGACCCGCCAGCCCTTACCATCCTTGGTCGGCCAAAGCAAAATATCCGATCCTTTCGTGCTATCCGGCGAAAGTTTCAGCGACGTGCACAGGCAAAATTCATCTGCCGCCGTACAGGCAATCGATACAATCGTCGAATCGTTTCGCCGCTTGAACCAATAACTGTCCTTATAATCCCACCCGAAAAGCGCATCGTCGATTGCTATTCCCGCCGCGTCGCAGGGTCGAACTGCGAAAATCACCCGCTGGCGATTCGGCGGCGACATTTCCTGCATATCGACCTGTTGCTTTTTGATCTCAAATTTCAGCAAAGGTTCGGTCTGCGGAAAAAAAAGTTCCTTGAGCGTCCGATCCGTCAGAATTAAATCCAACGCCAACTGACCGGCCTCTTCGACCGGACCATACCACGAATGCTTATCGTCCCGCACCGGCCCGAACAGATCAATCCCCGCCGATTTTAATTTCGCGATCACGTCATTGAGTTTATTCTTTGCTAATATCTTGGCCATTCCTTGTATTCCTAAAGTATAAACGTATCCGGGTCTTCGCGCTTAAAGCTCGCCAGCACCGGTTCCTGCGTCGAATTCATTCCCGCAAAATGATCGAACGCACTTAACACCTCCGCCGCCATCTGCTGGTTAAGCAACATCAGCGGAATTCCCACCGGGCACGCTCGCTCGCAATTTCCGCACCCGACGCATCGGCCCGCCAGGTGAAACGCCCTGACAATGTTCCATTCAAAATTACCCATCGAATGCGGCGAGGTATTGATCCACTGCGGTTGATTCCGATCCACAATGCACCGCCGGCAATAACACATCGGACACCCCTGCCGGCATGCGTAACATTTTAGACATTTTGAAAATTGCGCCCGCCAAAATTCAAATCGTTCCGGCGGCGTCATCTTTTCCAATTTCGCAATCAGTTCCTCGCGATCTTTCGATAACCCCTGTTTTTTGATCTGCCCAACCAATTCGATAAATCCGTTGACGTGATGACCGTCGAGAGCTGAAACCTGGTCGCCTTTTATTTCAAATCCCAAAATAACCACCTGGTCCGGGTTCAACTGATCCTCCGCCGCCAGCACGTTCACGCTCCTAATTCCCGCCGGCGACAGAAAAATCGCAACCTTTTTTCCATCCTGCAAAAGCCCCTCGCGAACCAGATATCCCGCTAAATTATCTTCACACGATTTATCCAGCACCAGTTTATCCGCCTGCGCCTCGTCTGAGATAAAAATAGCCCGGCGCCGATCGGCGGTCGAACCTCGGCCATATCCAATGACCATCTTCACCTCACCCGCCGTCAACAGTTGCTTCGCTCGATCTTTTAATATTTCCAATGCGCCCATTCTGTTATTTCCTATACCTTCGCAGGTGTTTCCATTTCCTCAATTAATTGTTGGTACTGTTTAAACGGTCCAAGTTTTCGAATCTCTTCGGTCATTTTATTTATTGTCTCCGCAAATTTATTCCCTTCCGCCGCGCTGATCCAGGAAAACCACACTCGTTCCTGCGGAATCCCCACAAAATTCAGCAGCGACCGGAACACCGTCCATCGCCGTCGTGCGTGAAAATTCCCATGCGTAAAATGGCAATCGCCCGGATGACACCCGCTGACCAAAATCCCATCCGCTCCCTTTTGCAGTGCCTTTAGAATAAACATCGGACTGATCCGCCCCGTGCACGGCAATCGTATCATCCGCACGTTCGGGGCGTATTTCAATCGGCTGGTTCCCGCCAAGTCCGCGCCGGCGTACGTGCAATATGTGCACACAAAAGCGATTATCTTCGGTTCAAATTCTTCACTCATTTATCATCTCCGAATAACCCGCTCCCTTACGGTCGCGTCTCTTAAATTTTGCATTTTGCAATTAATTATTTTTATAATCCCATCACCTCGGCAAAAATCTGTTTTTCCGTAAATCCTTCCAGATCGATGCTGTTCGACCGGCACAATGCGACGCACGTCCCGCAGCCCTGGCACAATCCCGGGTTCACATACGCCACTCGCTTGATCAACTTGCCCGCCCGATCACGAATTTCCTTTTTCTCGATGGCCTTAAACGGACATGCAAGATAACACGCCCAACATCCGGCGCAGGTAATTTCGTTGACCTTCGCGATCACCGGCTCACGCTCCAGTTCGTCCTTGCTAAACAAAGCCAGCACCTTGCTCGCCGCCGCCGACCCCTGGGCGACCGAATCTGGAATATCCTTCGGCGCCTGACACGCGCCGGCTAAAAATACTCCCGCCGTCGCCGTCTCCACCGGCCTTAATTTCGGATGCGCCTCATTCAAAAATCCGTTCTCGTCATAACCAATCCCGACAATCTGGGCAAAGCTCTTGGCATCCGCCTGGGCCACCGCCGCCGTAGCCAAAACCACCATGTCCGCCGCAATTTCCATCGGTTTGCCCAAAAGCGTATCGACCCCGCGAACGATCAACTTTCCGTCCTGCGGATAAATCTTGCTCACCCTGCCGCGCACATAGCATGCGTGATCCTCTTCAATCGCCCGCCGCGTAAATTCGTCATACCCTTTGCCAGCAGCGCGAATGTCCATATAGAAAACATACGACTCGCCATGATGCACTTTGTGTCGATAGAGCATCGTATGCTTGGCTGTGTACATGCAGCAAATCTTCGAGCAATATCGCAATCCCTTCGACGGATCGCGGCTGCCCACGCATTGGATAAATACGACCGTCTGAGGCTCCTTGCCGTCCGAAGGCCGTAATATTTTTCCGCCCGTCGGGCCGCTCGCCGAAGCCATTCGCTCGAACTGCAACCCCGTAATCACATCCGGATACTTTCCATACCCGTATTCACCGTAGACATCCGTATCCTGCACCTGGAACCCCGTCGCGACCACAATCGCCCCGACGTCGAGTTCCACGAATTCATCTTTCATCTGGTAATCAATCGCCTGGGTCGGACAAATCTTCGCGCACGCCCCGCATTTGCCCTTCTGGAAATAAATGCAATTATTCCGGTCAATCGCCGGTTTATTCGGCACCGCCTGCGGAAACGGAGTATAAATCGCCGTCCGATTTCCCAGCCCGCAGTCAAATTCGCTCGGAATCTTCCGTGCCGGACACTTTGTCCAACACGCCCCGCAACCCGTACACTTCTTAATATCCACATACCGGCTCTTGAGGCGAACCTTGACCTTAAAATTCCCAATAAACCCGCTCACGCTCTCGACTTCGGCGTATGTTAATAATTTTATCTTCGGATTCTGTGCCGCCTCTACCATTCGCGGCGTCAAGATGCACTGCGAGCAATCCAGCGTCGGAAATGTCTCCGATAGCTGCGCCATGTGCCCGCCCAGCGAAAGATCGCGTTCCACCAGCACGACTTCCTGCCCCGCGTTGGCGATATCCAATGCTGTTTGAATTCCCGCGATCCCGCCGCCGATCACCAGCGCTCGCCGCGTTACCGGCACATGAATCGGCTGAAGCTCGCTGTTACGTTTGACTTTTTCCACCATCGACCGAATAATCTCAATCGCCTTCTGTGTCGCCTTCTCGCGGTCCGAATGAACCCAGGAGCATTGCTCGCGCACGTTAGCGATTTCACAAAGATAAGGATTAAGCCCCGCCTCCGCGCACGCCCGCCGAAAGGTCGTCTCATGCATCCGCGGTGAACACGCCGCTACCACCACACCCGTCAACTTATGTTCACGAATCGCCTTGCGAATCATCTCCTGGCCGGGGTCCGAGCACATATATTTATAATCCATCGACACTACCACGCCCGGATGTTCCGCCAGCGCCGCCGCCGACTTCGGACAATCCACCGTCGCCGCGATGTTCTCACCGCAATGACAAATAAATACACCTATCCTCGCCATCGTTTTTCCTTATCGTTAATCTTCAATTTAAAATCCAAAATTATGCTATTTGCTCACCAACTCCAACGCCGGGACAAAATGTTTCCCCACCGCCACCTCCACCGGGTCCGCTCCGCAGGCAATCGCCACCAGTTCTGAAACGTAATAAACCGGCATCGCCGGCAAATCGCCAAATCGTTTTCGCATCGCCGCCTGCCGCATATCCATATTGCTGTGGCAAAGCGGACAAACCACCACTATCGCCTGTGCTCCGCTGGAAGCCGCGTTTCGCATGATCTTATGCGTCAATTCCTCAATCACTTCCGGTTTGGCCATCGTCAGTCCCGCCCCGCAGCATTCCACCTTCAGCGCCCAATCCATCGGCTGAGCGCCCAGCATCTCCATCAGCTTTTCCATTTTCGTCGGATTTTCCGGATCATCAAAACCCAGCACATTTCCCGGCCTAACAAGCAAACAGCCGTAATAACACGCCACTTTCAAATCCTTGAACGGTTTAACCACTTTGCTTTTGATATACTCACCGTCCAACCCAAAAAGAAGTTGCATCAGATTAATGAAATCCGCGTGGCATGTCGGCTCATCGCCCATGACTCCTTTTATCTCGCCGCGAAGTTCCGGCGATCCCTGCAAAGCATTTCTCGCCATCACCTGCCGGTTCAAACACGAAGCGCACGGAGTAAGCACATAATCCAATCCCTGCCGATCCGCCAACACCTGGTTCCTCGCCGGCAGCAGCAGCGAAAGTTTATGATTCGTCGCATGGGCCGAACTTGCTCCGCAACAGTTCCAGTCTTCGAGTTCCTCCAGCTTCAGTCCCAATAATTGGCACATCTTCCGCGTCGAAATATCAAATTCCTTCGCCGTCCCGCTCAAGGAGCAACCCGGATAATATCCGATCACTTTCGCCGGATCGATTTTAACTTCCGCGCGAGGTTTAATTTCAATTTTTCCAGGCCGACGTTTCGCGGTAGCCTCCTGGTGTCCTTTTTTTTCCGCCAGTTCAAAAATTTTATCGATCTGGCCCTGCCCCTTCACCCGCTCTCCGCCGAGCACCATCGACAGCGGGTTGATCTTGCCCTGAAGCATCATCTTTATCCCCGCGTCGATATCCTGGAAAAAAGTTCCCGTCCGCAATTTGTAGCTGTTCACCAACGCCAGTTCCTGCAATCGTCCGTTCTTCCGGACCGTATTTAAAAACGCGTGATGAAACGCTTCCACCAATTTCCTAGCCCTATTCGGCGACAGGATTCCTTTTTCCAACGCCATAGATCGAAGCGCATCGATCGTCCCGCACACCTCCATATTCTGCGGGCACCGAGCTGTGCAGGTCTGACACCCCAGACAATACCACAGCGATTCGCTCTTTAAGGCCTCTTCAATCCGACCCATCTGCACCAGGCGCATCAAACGACAGGGGGGATTATCCATAAAAGACCCGGCAGGGCAACCCGCCGTGCATTTACCGCACTGATAACAACACGCATAGTTATTACCCGTCGTTTGCTCTAATTGCTCTTTATTTCCCGAAGGAGTTTCTTTTTTTTCTTCAGACACCACTTAGCCTCGTTAAGTTAAACTTTACTGACAATACACGAAACTATTAATTTTATACTCGTATTTCATCCATATTCAAACTTTGTTTTAAAAACAATTGAATTTATTTCACCCACACGCACACTTTTTCATGCTCACAGTCGCGGTTATGCCTGCGGCTTCCTTCGGGTTTCGCCCGTAAATCTTGGCACACCCCATTCCCTCAAGTAAATTGTTTCTTCCTATTCATTCGACAAATATCAATATATAATATTGAAATGAAATCAACCGTTTACATTGAGACCAGCATCATCAGCTATTATACGAGTTATCCGAGCCGGGATATGGTCATCGCGGGTCGCCAGCAAATCACCCGTGAATGGTGGGATAATCATCGACACATCTTTAATATATACATCTCGGCAATGGTTCTCCAGGAAACAAGAAAAGGAGACCATTCGGCTTCGATGAAGCGGGAAGGAATAGTACGGGATATCCCTCTTCTTGAAATTACGGCGACGGTTCAGGAATTGGCGGATATTCTTATGCGGAAGGGACCAATTCCAAAACAATGCCCCGAAGATGCCCTCCATATCGCGGTGGCCGCGGTTCACGAAATTGATTTCCTTTTGACGTGGAATTTTAAACACATCAACAACGCGCAGATCAAGAATGATATTTCAAAGATCATTATGCTTGCAGGACATGAAAGTCCGATGATTTGCACGCCTGAAGAACTTTTGGGAGAATAATCATGGAACATATCGATCCGATCGTACAGGAAGTCCGCAAGGCCCGAAACCTACATGCTCGAAAATTCAAATATAAATTACGGGATATCTGCTCCGATCTGAAAAAGATTGAAAAACAATCAGGACATCGTGTGGTCCGAGTTTCCCGGCGATCAATCTTATGCAAAAAGAACACTATAGCCTCGATATGATTTTAATCGAACAAAACAAAACGGAACTTCTGAGCCTGCTGAAAATGTTGATTTCGATTCCCAGCGTCAATACGGGGGAAAATCAGCAGGGTATACCGGAGCAGGCGATTGCCGAATTTGTCGGCGGGTATTTGAAAGATATCGGGATGGAGGTCGAATGGCTTCGGATGCCCAATGGTCGGCCTAATGTTCTGGGGCGATGGCCTGGCTCGAAAAACAAAAAAGTGCTCATCCTCACCGCACATATGGATACCGTAAATGTTGAGGGGATGACGAGTGATCCGTTTGCCGGGAAGATGCACGGTGGAAGAATTTATGGCCGAGGGGCGTGTGATACCAAAGGATCGCTGGCGGTTTATCTTTGGGTTTTACGAGCCATCGCTGATCATCGCGACATGCTTGATATGGATGTTCAATTTTTGGCTACTTGTGATGAAGAGAACGGCTGCGTCGGCAGCACGTGGCTGACGGAAAATAATCTGATCAAAGCCGATCGGGTGATTGTGGGTGAGCCGACGAATTGCGAAATCGCCATCGCCCACCGCGGGTCGATTGTTTTGGAGTTTTATACCACGGGCGTATCGGCTCATGCCTCGGTTCCGGAGCGTGGGGATAATGCCGTTTACCAGATGAGCGATCTGATTAATTGTCTGCGAAAAGAGTGGCTGGCTAAAATCGCTCAGGGGGCGCATCCTGTGCTCGGGAATGCGTGTGCCTCCGTGACGATGATCCAGGGCGGCCTGCGTTACAATATCATTCCCGATCAGTGCAAGATCGTCGTGGATATGCGAATACTCCCAGGGCAGGAACCGGAAGCTATTTTGCAGGAGCTTGAGGGGATATTATGCCCGCTGCGCCAAACGGATAAAGTCAATTACCGGATTTGCTGCCAGTCGCACCAGCCGGCGCTCTATACCGATCCGGAAATTCCATTTGTAAAAAAGCTTTTGCAGGCCGGCCGGGAAGTAACCGGCAAAGCGGAGCCGGTGGGTGTGCCCTATTTTGCCGACAGCAGTCAATTTGCCCGGCTGGGGGCCGAGTGCGTTCTACTGGGACCGGGGGATATCGCGCAGGCTCACGGGGCATGTGAATTTTTGGAGTTGGAACAACTTTATCAATCGGCGGAAATTCTGCTGAGATTCTTCACTTGAAATTTACAGTTACCTTCGGTCCCAAAGGCCGCCAATTGTTAAAGTTATTTTGAACAAAAATCACCTTTGTCGCAGCCCCAACTGCCCCCGCCAAATGCGAAATACCATTATCATTCCCCACATATCCCTTCGACAGACTAAGCAACGCCGCGACCTTTTCCAACGGCCAATCGATAAGCACCCTCCCCTTTGATTTGAGCAGTTGCAGATCGGACGCACAAAATCGTTCCAGCTCCACCTCGCCCAGCAGGATTCCCGGTTCATCTCCTGCCCGGATTATTTCATCCGCCAGGGCGATAAACTTCACCAAAGGCCAGCGTTTAGCTTCATTCGACGCCCCAGGATGAAGTAAAACTAACCGATCCGTCGGAATCTCACGTCGCACTTGGTCCAGAATTTTCGGAGCGACGGTAAACGCAGTTTTTGGCAATTCCCCCACCGCTCCGATTCCCAATTGCCCCGCCAAATATTCAAAATTGTGGCCGCAAAATTTCACCGGCATTTTCGGATCGATATGAAAAACTCTACCCTCAGAAATTTCTTCCAGCCGCCGGTCAAAAATAGTTTCCGGTCCGCTTATCACATTTAAAATCAAATCGAATTGCCGAAGAAATTTTTCCGTCCTGGCTGAAACTGGTCGATCCCGCGTAAAAAGCAAATACCAATCCGATGCGTCGAAATCCTCAAACACGTCGATAATCTGTAAAGCCTTTCCCAAACGGCCATGCGAACGTTTTCCAAGATAGGACCATTGATGATCGCCCAAAATAGAGTTGCAAAATTCCATCAGCCGGCAGGCAATCAGAAAATCGCCCAACGCCGCCTGATGGATCAGAAGTGCCTTACCGCCGCGGTTCATTGGATAATATCCACCCGCCGCCCATCACCAAATCGTCTTCATAAAACACCACCGCCTGGCCGGGTGTTATCGCAAACTGCGGCTCGTAAAAAGTAACATGCACTCTGTCGGCGTCGATGACATTGACCTGGACTTTAGCCGGCTTGTTACCATATCGTATCTGGGCTAGAGCGGGAAAAGTCCCCTTAGGAGCCGAAACATGCCAATTCAACGAGTTGGCGAAAAGTTCACTGCCCGCGAGCGCGCTCCGGAGACCAACGACTATCGTATTGGACATCGGATCGATTTTCACCACGTACAACGGTTCACCGGCTGCGATCCGGAGTCCTCGCCGCTGGCCTATCGTGTAACGGTAAATCCCCTGGTGCTCGCCCAGAACCTTGCCCGACGGATCGACAATAGGTCCTGGAACATTCAGCCCCTTTACATGCTCCGACATAAATTTGACATAATCATCATTCGGCACGAAACAAATCTCCTGGCTGTCGTCTTTATCATGCACGGGCAAATCCAACTCCTTCGCCTTTTGCCGAATTTGATCTTTACTCTCCGCCTCTCCGTCAGGAAACAGAATACTCCCCAACTCCGCCCGCCGAATTCCAAAAAGAACATAAGATTGATCTTTTTCCCGGAACCTCGCTCTCGCCACTCGTGGAAACCCCGCATGCAGAACGATCCGAGCATAATGGCCGGTGGCCAAATATTCCGCACCCTCCTGCCGAGCAAACGCAAGCAGTTTGCCGAATTTCAGCCTGGCATTACACTTAACGCACGGGTTCGGCGTTCTGCCTTGCGAATATTCAAAATTGAAATAGTCGATAATCTGCCGCATATCCCAGCTATAATCCACGACGTGCAGCTCGATCTTCAATTTATCACAAACGCGCCGGGCATCACCCACATTGCGGATGACTTTCTCTTCCAGCTTCAATTCCGGCGGCAGCATCCGAACAAAAACCCCCGAACAGTCATATCCCTGCTCAACCAGTTTCGCGGCAGCCACAGAACTATCCACCCCCCCACTCATCGCTATAAATACTTTTTGTTTTTTGTCCATGAAAAGAATTATATAAAAAGTAGTAGCCGGTAGCCAGCATCCAGTAGAAAGACAAAGTAGACGAGTAGGGGATAATCGTCGTTCTCAGGATGGTTTTTTCTGGCGTGACTTTGGCCGCAACCAAAAGATTTTTTTAACCGCAAAGACCGCAAAGGCAATTCTTTTATAAATCCTCCTTATAAATTTGACCGAAAGTGTACCGTTTTTTGACCAAATTTCATTTTTTTTTGCGGGAGAGCGGTACAATTTGAAGGGCCAGGAAGAAGGCTTTTGGCTTCAGCCAGAGCCTGGAAGACCACGGTCCAAAGCCCGATTTGGCCTCTATATAAACATAACACATTTTTGGGTAAAAGCAAATTTTGGGAAGAGAATTTTTTTAACCGCCATGTTGCCAAGTACGCCAAGAAGAGGAAAAGTAGACAAGTATTCGAGTAGACGAGTAAACGAGTAGAAAATGATAAGAGAATTAAATATCCAACATTCGACACTCAACACCCAACATCCAAATAAAGATAAAGAAAAAGGCTGGATCGTCCGGTCAAGCCGGACGATGACGGATGAGGGGTGGCTTGGGAAATAAGTCCGACACGATTATCGCAATGCGTCTCTACGTCAGGTCGGATAATGGTTTTCCGAAGACTTGGCGTGCTATGTGGTCGAGGCGATTTATGCCCCAGTTTTGCGTTGGGGAAAATCGATGAGTTTGTTTCCAGGTTTTTGCGGCTTGGAGGAGTAAGGCGGGACTTAGGAGGATGCTTGTTGGTTGGGGTAGTTTCATTCGGAAGGCGACTTTTTTTAATAGGTGGCGGTCGGAAATACCCAGTCCGGCGAGGCTACAGACCTGGTCCAGCAAGGTGTTGGGACTGCCGGTAATGGCGGGTAATTTTTCCAGCCGTCTTGTTCGCAGATAACTCATTAAAGCAAAACCAACCCAGGTCAACATAGCGCCGAAGAAGATACACAGAACGACGATACCCGTCGTTCCCTGCGAGTTCTGGAACAATTTCATCGGTTCTTCAAATTGTCCGCTCATTCGTTTACTCCTGAATTAACTTCGATGTTTTTCGCTTCCTTCCAGTTTTGGAGTAACGCCTTCATGGCTTGCTGGGCAATGGCTTTGACGTCGGGATCGGGGTCTTCGCGAGCTAGCTTGTCAATCTTGGCGCCAAGATGGAGTGGTGTGGTTTTAATCACCGCCCAGAGCGCGCTTCTCCTAAAGGTCGGGTCCGGGTGGTCTAGCATGGAGGAAAGGACCCTCAGGGCGAGGGTAAACTGTGGTTTTAAAATGGCTTTTATGGCGTTGGCTCGAATTCGATTGTTGGAACTTTCTAGTTTGGGTTCGAGGATTTCCATGATGTCCGGCGGATTGAATTTCTCCAGGGCTTCGATGGCGTTGGCCTGGACTCTTTGGTCGTCGTCATCGAGTGCTTCGATCAGTTTTTTCTCGGTGGCAGGACCTGGGATATCGGCCAGGAGTCGTACCGCGAAGGACCGTACCATCGGGTCAATATCATTGCACAGCCGGTAAATATCTTCTGCAAACCTTTCAGGCAATCGACCCAGGCGAATGAGGGCGAGGACCCGCATCCGATCCTCGGGATCGGGGGATGCGATTTTTTCCTGCGTGTGATCGATAAAATATTCATCAAGCCGGACCAGCCGTTCAATCGCGGCCCGTGCAGTGGAAGGATCAAGCCGGTCGAACGCAAACCATAACTGATCGAAATATTGCTCGATTCCCGGCTGGGTTTGCTTCGCGTCTAGCATGATCGGCAGAACGGGATGGGCACGATTCGACGAGTTGATTCGTATCAGATGCCGGTGAGCCATCCGGGCCGCTCTGGCGGAAAACCGCGTCGCCGGCTCCAGGGAAATCGCCCGTTCGAGAAGTTTTTGAACATCGGGTAAATCAGCGTTGGTCAGGGTATGGACCACATGCTCCTGAACCTGCGGGTCGTGGGCCATCATTAACGCACTTAGAATTTCCTGCTTCTCCTGAGCTGGGATCGCGGTGAGCATCAGGATATCAATAAATTTCAGTTGCAGGTCGGGTGGGGTTTCCAGGAGGGGATGAAGCCCTCCTGCCAGCCATGAGAATTCCTTGCTGATCCTGGCCAGGTTCTTTCGCACGTTTTGGTCATAACGATACCAACTGAACGAAAGCCAGCGGCGGAAAAAATCGCCGTTACATCCGGCGGCGATAATTTTTATCACCGCTTTTCCCAATTCCGGACAACTCAGGGCACGAAAGGCAAAACCGGCGAAATTCACATTTGAATCCCGCTGCAAAATTTCGACCGCCGTCCGTCCGACCCGGCTTCGCTCGCCGGTGAATTTATTCCAGATCGGTTTGGGAAGAAGAGGTCCGAAATACATGGCGGCCTCGACCACCTCCGTCCGCAGATGGTGAACGAAGGTTTCCAGGGAGGAATCGAGCGTTACCAAAAATTGATTAAGGTCGTCGTTGGTGTCCGCTCCCTTACGGTCGCGTCTCTTTGGGGTCTCGGACTGCGTTACCAGACACAAGGCCATAGTTTTAAAAGCTTCGGCAGCGCTGGTGCGCAGGGCTGGCACTTCATCATGAAGCATATAGGAAAGAATATAGGCGAGTTTCGGATGGTTCGCGGCGGAGATAATACTGATGACATTGTTTCGCGCCTGGACACCCTGATCTTTGCTTACAACCCGTAAGGCGGCGGAAATCCCCGGACAACGTTCGATAAGGTTTTGTTGAATCTGTGCATCCAATTTGTGGTAAGCGCGAATAACATACTCGATGGCCTCGTCGGAGCCACGGTTTAAAAGCGTGCAGGCCAATACCGGGACCAGCTCATTCTGCTCTGAAATCAAAGCAAAACCCAGGGTCTGGTCGGCGGCAGGCATCGGTGTCTGCCTCAACAGATTCACTATTTTTTCATAATTACCAGCCATTTTAACTCGGTATGCGCAGTATTGATTTTCTGAAATAATTATCGGTCAATACGCAGAGTGGGTTGATATTTAAAACGGAAGATTGGATAGTTCAAAGACAAAGTCCGATAAATCCGGAAATTAAGGAATACCACGCGGCTGCCCAAAAATGGAAACGCGTGCAATGCGTCTCTACGGTGGCGGTGGATTATTCGGCAGGACTTTCATTCCAACCTCATGGGCCAGGTCGATAAACTCCTGGTGTGTAACATTTTCCAGGGTTTTTCCTTTGGTGGTCAGTTTTTCATTTATTTTAATGGCCTGTTCCTGCATCTGTTCGTGGGTATCGTGGCTACCGCCCAGGAGGTGAAAATTTTCGCCCCGGGTGATCCGCACATGCCCGTCCTGGTTATCCAGACCCACTCCCAACAGCATCGTTTTTTTCTCTTTGACCATATTCGTACGAGATTTTTTTCAAGGGTTATTATTAACAGCAGGAATTTTTTTTGCCTTGCCGCCCTCGTTGCCCTGCTCTTTAGTGGGGACGGCGAAGGTCATGCCGCAATACTTGCACCGGACTTTCTTACCGCGTGTATCGTCGGGCACGGCCAGGACCATCCGACATTTAAGATTTGGACATAAAATCGAAACTGTCATTGAATTTTTCCCACATCAAATATTATAAAAAAATCAGGCAGATTCTTTTTGGATATCCACCTGCGAATAGAAGGGCTGTTTTCCCTGTACCACGTCTTCGTTCACCAGATACTTATTGCCTCGTTTTCGCTCGGGCAGATCATACATGATGTCGAGCATAAGCTCTTCGGTGACCGCTCGCAAGGCTCGTGCCCCGGTATCACGTTCCATGGCTTTTTTCGCCAGCAGGCGGAGCGCACCGGGTGTAAATTCCAGGGTTGAGCCTTCCATTTCGAAGAATTTCTGATACTGCTTGACCAGTGCGTTCTTGGGTTCTGTAAGAATGCGGGATAGTGCGTTCAGATCGAGCGGATGCAGGGAAGCGAGAACGGGCAATCGTCCGACGAATTCCGGAATCATTCCGTACTCCATAAGATCTTCGGGGGTTATCTGATCGAGCAGCTCGCCGAGGGAGTTGGCGTTGGTGGGCCGGCCCTGGGCTTCGGTATTAAACCCAATCATTTTTCGGCCAAGACGACGTTTGATTATATTGTCCACGCCGACAAAAGTTCCGCCGCAAATGAAAAGAATATGCGTCGTGTCCACCTGAATATACTGCTGCTCGGGATGTTTTCTACCACCCTGCGGCGGGACGTTGGAAACGGTTCCTTCGAGCATTTTCAAAAGCGCCTGCTGCACACCCTCTCCGGAAACGTCGCGGGTAATGGAAACGTTTTGATTCGTTTTTCCAATTTTGTCTATTTCGTCGATATAAATGATTCCGCGTTGGGCGGCTTCGATGTCGTAATCCGCGCTTTGGAGGAGTCGCAGCAGGACGTTTTCGACGTCTTCGCCCACGTAACCTGCTTCGGTAAGCGTGGTAGCGTCGGCGATGGCGAAGGGCACGTTCAGCAATTTGGCAAGGGTTTTCGCGATTAGTGTTTTTCCTGAACCAGTCGGTCCGATTAGCAGGACGTTGGATTTATCGAGTTCGATGGCGTCATCGCTGTCGGCGATGAGGAGTCGTTTGTAATGATTATGGACGGCGACGGCGATATTCTTTTTAGCCCGATCCTGGCCGATGATATATTCATCGAGATATTCCTTGACCTGGCGAGGAGCGGGGATGGATGAGAATCGAGGTTTGGCGGCCGAGGACCGACGGCGCTCCTGCGTGATGATGTTATGGCACAACTCGACGCAACTGGAGCAGATAAAGACATCGTTCGGACCTTCCACCATTGGACCTGCGTCGCGGTGAGACCTGCCGCAAAAGCTGCAGGTACTTCCCGCACGGCCCTTCTTGGCTCCGCCGCCCGCATTCATTCCATTTTTAATATTCGCCATTGTGCGCTTTCCTCTACTTGGTTTTTATATTATCGTCACAGCACATGATTTTACTATTCCAAAACTCGATAACAATCAATGATAGTTTAAAAGCTACCTCGACTTCCCTTTATCTTCGCCTAATTTACTGAAATCTTCAATAACAGATTTTTTTAATTTATTGAATTCTTCCTGGGTGATCAGGCCAGTTTGTAGCATGTTATCCAGTTCCGCAAGAGCAAAAGGAGGGCCAAGATCATTTTTCGCATGAAACACGCGACCAGGATTCTTATACGATCCTGGGTTCTTATAGCGCCTTATGAGAAAGAAAATAGGAAATACTGAAATTATGGCCGCTATCCCAACGTATAACCAAAAAAGAACACTTCCTTTCATAAGCATGTTATTATATCCTCCCTGCTTATTCTTGCCAGATTAAATTTGGACAAACAGCGTGGTAGGCAAGAGGAAAGACGCATGCAATGCGTCTCTACAAGATTCGGCAACAGGTTCTTTGCTTTAAATACGATAAGCCTTATAATAGTGCGATATTTTGCCGATGGACAAATAATGCAGGAGAAAACGATGAAAGTTCCTTTGTCAAATCAGGATATTTCGGATCTGGAAATTAAGGTCGTCAATGAAGTTTTAAGATCGGAACGCCTGAGTATCGGTCCGAGAACCGAAGCGTTTGAGCGGGCGGTTTGTGATTATATCGGCTGTAAATTCGCCGTGGGCGTTTCTTCGGGAACTGCGGCGTTGCATCTGGCGATGATTGCCGCTGGAATCGGCAGCGGGGATGAGGTGATTACATCATCCTTTAGTTTTGTCGCCTCGGCCAATTCGGTGCTGTTCGTTGGCGGGAAGCCGGTATTTGTCGATATTGATCCGAGGACGTGGCAGATTGATCCGGGGAAAATTGAGGCTGCGATTACTTCGCGGACCAAGGCGATTTTGCCTGTTCATGTTTTCGGTCAGCCTAGCCAGATGAAACCAATCATGGACATAGCGAAACGACATAACCTGCTCGTTATTGAAGATTCCTGCGAAGCCATCGGGGCGACGATCGACGGACGAAAGGCCGGCACGATGGGAATGTCCGGGGCATTTGCGTTTTATCCGAACAAGCAGATTACTACCGGCGAAGGCGGGATGTTGATTACCAACGATTCTGAAGTGGCGAAATTGGGGCGATCTTTACGCAATCAGGGGCGCGGGGAGGGTACGACTTGGCTGGCCCATGAACGCCTGGGATATAACTATCGAATGTCTGAAATCCAGGCCGGGCTTGGGTGGGCCCAGATGCAGCGGATTGAGGAAATCCTGCAAAAACGCGATCTGGTTGCGAACATGTATATTCAGCGTTTGAAAAATCATCCACAACTTTCTCTGCAGAAAATCGAACCGAATGTCAAAATGAGTTGGTTTGTTTTCGTGCTGAAACTGGCTGACGAATTTTCTCAGGAGCAACGAGACCGATTGCTGAAACTGCTGACGGAAAATGGCATCGGATGCAACGCTTATTTCGCGCCCATTCATCTCCAGAAATTTTATCGCGATCAGTTCGGCCATCAGGAAGGGGAATTGCCGATCACGGAACAAATCGGGGCTAGAACATTCGCGGTGCCGTTTTTTTCAGTGATGACCGAATCACAAGTTGATTATGTTTGTCAGATGCTTGATACATTAATCGACAAAATTTAATCTCGGGAACCCCCGATTGCCATCGGGGGCTAGTTATGAAGAAGTGCCTTAATCAATATAATCCATTGAGGCGGTGGAAAAGAGCGCTGATTTTCGGACCTTGATGGACGATGATCGCCACCATGATGATCCAGAGGGCAATGGTAACCTGGAAGGGTCGGTCGGCGGCGAATAATTCCATCGGTCCGCCGAATTTTCCCGTCTGAATTAATACGGCAAAACGAAAAACGCCGTAGATCACGAGCGGGGAACTGTAGATCAGATAATTTGTTCCGAACTTGGAGGCGGTCTGCGGGTCCATTGTATAAAGTAGAAACGTTGTAATCGCCAGGGCTGCTGAAATCGTCAGCAAGTGTGTGAGCGCCTCGAGAGTATATTTGACCAGGACCGGTCGGCGGTCAACGGCGAGGACGTAATTATTGTTGGTGACGGCAATTTCACACCGGCGTTTTCCGAAACCGACAAACAGACACAGGGTGAAGGTGCAAACCATAAGCCACGGGCTTAATGGAACCTCAATGGCTACGACCCCCGCCAAAGCTCGAAGGACAAATCCGATGGCGATGCACATTACGTCCACAATCACGTGATCTTTTAAGTACCAGGAATACAGGATATTCAAAACCAGGTACGCCACCGCCACCAATCCGAGCAACACATTGACGCTAAAACCACTGACGAAACCTAAAACGAGCAAAATACCGGCCACCACCCATGCGGACCGAATCGAAATCACCCCCGCGGCCAATGGGCGGTCTTTTTTCTTCGGATGTTGACGATCAAAGTCGATATCGTGAATATCGTTGATCACATAGGCAAAACTTGAAATCAGGCTAAAACAGATAAACGCTTCGAAACTTTCAGCAATTTTTTTGACATCGAATAAATATTTCTGGGAAGCAAAGATCAGGGCGGCGAAGACAAAAATATTTTTGCTCCAATGCAGCGGTCGTAAAAGTCGAACGTATCCGGCCAATTTATTCATTCGCCAGCCCCAACACCTTCCGAAAATAGACTATAGTAGCTTTAATTCCATTCATTCTATCCGTTTTTGGGTGCCAGTTCAAAAGTTTTTTGGCGAGGGTTATGTCCGGCTGGCGGACTTTCGGGTCGTCGTTCGGTAAAGGTAGAAATTCGATTTTGCTTTTGGAGGCTGTCAGTTCGATGACCTCGTTGGCCAACTGAAGAACGGGAATCTCGTCGGGATTGCCCAGATTGACCGGTTGCGAATAGTTGCTGTTCAGAAGGCTTAAGAGTCCTTCGACCAGATCGTCCACATAACAAAAGCTTCTGGTTTGACTGCCCTGGCCATAAATGGTCAGGGGTTTATTTAATAGGGCCTGGGAAATAAAATTCGGCAGAACCCGTCCGTCGTCGAGGCGCATGTCCGGACCATAAGTATTGAAAATTCTGGCGATTCGCGTTTGCAGATTATATTTTCTATGGTAGGCCATGACCATCGCCTCGGCGAATCGTTTGCCTTCGTCGTAGCAGCTTCGTACTCCGATTGGATTGACGTTTCCCCAGTAGGTTTCCGGCTGAGGATTCACCAGCGGATCACCGTAACATTCGCTGGTGCTGGCCTGCAAAAATCGTGCGTTATGTTTTCGGGCCAGTTCGAGCAGATTGAGAACCCCTTGCGAGCAGACGCTGAGAATTTCAATGGATTTGGGACCGAAATCGACCGGGCTGGCTGGACAGGCCAGATTCAGAATAGCGTCGATTTTTTCCCAGCGATTTGGAATCGGCTCGATAATATCTTGTTTGATGATTTTGATATTCGGATGTTTTTCAAGAAGCTCGATATTGCCGCTTGGCGAGGTGCAAAAATTGTCCAGAACGATAATCTCATGCCCCTGCTCCGCCAAGTGGCGTGACAGATGCGAGCCAATGAATCCCGCCCCACCGGCTATCATTATTTGCATCTTTTCGACCATGATTACAAACTCTTTCGTTCTTCGATGGCGTCGGCGAGGGTGGCTTTGGAGGTATATTCCAATTGACTGCCGACGGCCACTCCGCGGGCTAAACGGGTTACCTTCACTCCCAGCTCGGATAAAAGGTCCGCGATATGCAGCGATGTTCCATCGCCTTCCAGCGTCGGATTGGTCGCCATGATCACTTCCGTAATGCCGCCTTTCCTGGCCCGCTCCACCAGGGCTGAGATGGTCAGATGCTCCGGTCCAACGCCTTCCATCGGAGCCAAATGGCCCAGTAACACATGATAGATTCCGTTAAACGCGCCAGTGGATTCAATGGTTTCCAAATCACGCGGCTGTTCGACTACGCAAACGAGGCTATGGTCCCGTTTTTGGTTTTGGCAGATATTGCAGGGGTCCACATCGGTCAGATTAAAGCAAACACCGCAATGACGAAGTTTGGTCTTCAGGTCGCGGATGGCATCGGTGAGTTGATATGCATCTTCAGGATTTTCACGCAAAAGATGAAACGCGATCCGTTCCGCGCTTCTTGGTCCGATGCCCGGAAGTTTTTGCAGTTGTTTTACCAGGTTTTCCAAAACCGCCGATGCCATAAAATTATTTCCCTAAATCTTCGGGTGAAATGTTTCCGAGCAGTCCTTTAAGCTGGTCGAGGGGAAGTATTTCGGCTAATTGCCCCATCTGCTGCTGGGCTAACCCTTTTGCCTTTTCCACCGCCGCGTTGACACCGGAAATCACCATCTCTTCGATAATCCCCGCATCGCCGGTTTTGACCAGGTCCGGGGAAATTTTTATTCCAACGATCTCACCCACACCGTTGGCCGTCACCGTCACCTGGTCGCCGCCCACCGAGGCCTGAACCTTTTGTTCTTTAAGTTGCGCCATCGTATTTTTATACTCTTTGGCGATCTTGTTCATATTTCCCATCAAGCTCATCATATTGCCCAATTTTCCGAACATATATACCTCCAATGTTTTAACTTTTTACCTGTAATTATTTTATGCCTTAATTTGTTCTTAATATAAAGAATTTTTCAGTAGAATCGAGTTAAATATAGTTCAATACGTCATTCGTATTAATTTTGGTGAATTTCGACGGTGAAAGCAGTAAAATTGTAGCCGTTCAGTTCCTTCTGTCATTGTGAGCGTAGCGAAGCAATCCCGTAATGACGCTGGTTGGCAAAGGAACGAGATTGCTTCGTCGCTGCGCTCCTCGCAATGACCGCGAGGGGGGCTGAACGGTTACGTAAAATCTTAAAAATAAACCATGAGGTTATGAAAGAAAAATAATGAGACGGCTTTTTACGAAAAGTTTAAATTTTCAGCAGGAGCTTTCGGATGTCCGACGGCCATTTTTGCCTTTGGAACTTTTGTTTAACAGCCAGGACAAAATCGCGTTGGTGCAGGATATTATCTCCGAGGTTTACCGCCGGAAGGATCAGGGGATTTGTGATCTTACGGAAAAATATGACCAGGTCCAGCTGACGCCGCAAATGCTGCGCGTCGGGGCTGACGAAATTGAAACCGCTTATCGAAACATGGGGGCGGAGCTTTTACGGGCTATCCAAATAGCGATCGACAATGTAAGGCGATATCAGGAACATATTAAAGTTTACCAGCAAACGAGTCTGACCGCCGAGGGCGTGGAACTCCGAACCCGATACAGGCCGTTACAACGCGTTGGTATTTGCGTTCCCGGGGCATCAGCCCCCCTGCCGTCTACGGTCATCATGTCGGCGGTGCCGGCCCAGGTTGCGGGGGTGAACGAGATCGTGGTGGTTTGCCCGCCCCGGTTTAATAAATCAATCCATCCTCTGGTCCTCGCTTGCTGTCATAAGCTGGGAATTACCGAAGTTTATCGGATTGGCGGCGCCCAGGCGGTGGCAGCTTTGGCGATGGGAACTGAAACGATCCAACCCGTGGATAAAATCGTTGGACCTGGAAATATTTATGTTCAGTTGGCTAAGAAGCTATTATTCGGGGTGGTGGATATCGACAGTTTCGCCGGTCCCAGCGAAATTGTTGTTCTTGCCGATTCCTCATCCAATCCGCGATTCGTCGCCTCCGATTTGATCGGTCAGGCTGAGCACGATCCTGGCAGCGGAATACTCGTTACGGACAGCGAGGAACTGGCAGACCGTGTGGAAATGGAATTAGCAAAACTGCTTTCCGATTTTGGTCGAAAAGAACAGGCACAGCGATGTCTGGAAAATTTTGGCGCGTTGATTATTACCAAAGATATCGACGAAGCAGTAACAGTGGTCAATCAGCTCGCGCCGGAACATCTTTCCGTTCAGACCAAGAATTTTCAAGCCGATGCCGAACGCTGCGTAACCGCCGGAGCGATTTTTGTCGGTCCGTATACCAGCGAAGCACTGGGGGATTATGTGGCCGGTCCGTCACACGTCCTGCCCACAGGTGGCACGGCGAGATTTTTCAGTCCGCTGAATGTGATGGATTTTTTGCGGCACACAAGCGTCATTAAATACGACAGGCAAGCCCTTGAGAAAGTTTATCCGGCGATCAAAGCCCTGACCGACGCCGAGATGCTTCCGGGCCACCAGACCTCGGCGAAAGTACGATTGGAGTAATTTTTACTATGTCCAAATATGCACGTTCTGCTATCAATAAATTGGATGCCTACGTACCCGGCGAGCAGCCTGGGCCCGGTGAGAAGATCATTAAACTCAACACGAATGAAAATCCTTACCCGCCTGCGCCGGAGGTGTTGAAACTGATTTCACACTTTCCACCGGACCTGCTGCGGAAATACTCACAGCCGGAAGCGACCACTTTTCGGCGGGCGGCAGGGAAGGTTTTCAAAATCGACCCTGACATGATCCTGGCCGGTAACGGCAGCGACGAGCTTTTAAGCATTATCGTCCGAACCTTCGTTGATCCGGGTCAGTTCATCGCTTATCCGACTCCGACGTATTCACTGTATCCGGTCCTCGCTAAAATGCAGGAGGCCAGGATCGTGGAAGTTCCGTTCGATGCGGATTTTAATCTGCCGAAGGGTTTGGAAAAGACCAAAGCCAAAGTTACATTCATCGCCAATCCCAACGCCCCCAGCGGAACATTTATTGACCCGGCGATCATCGCCGCTTTCGCCAAAAAAGTAAAGGGCGTGGTCGTTATCGACGAAGCCTATGTGGATTTTGCACAGGCAAATTGCCTGGACCTGGTCAGAAAACTTCCGAACGTGATTGTCCTTCGCACCCTTTCAAAAAGCTACAGTCTGGCCGGTTTGCGATTCGGGTTTGCCTTAGCGTCAAAACCATTGCTCGGCGACATGCTGAAAGTAAAGGATAGTTACAATTGCGATGCCGTGTCGATTGCAGTGGCGGCAGAGGCCGTCAAGGACCAAAAGTATTTAAAGCAAAATGTGGAGAAAATCCGCCAGCAGCGGACTTGGCTCACGGAACAATTGCGGTTAATCGGTTTTATTGTTTTGGGCTCACAGGCTAATTTTATCTGGGCAACAATTGACAAGCCTTCGGCAAAGTCAATTTACCTGGCCTTAAAGCAATCCGGCATCCTTGTCCGATATTTTGATAAACCGGGTTTGAAAAACGGGCTGCGAATTTCCATCGGTCGGCCTGAGGAGAATCAGAAACTGGTTGCTGCAATTAAAAGGATCATAACGTCTTAATAATGTGTGCCACGGCTGGCTTGTCCAGCCGTGTCTTAAAAAGCACGGTCGGACAAGCCGACCGTGGCACATTCTGAAAAGAGTCTGGTTAGCAAGGAAACAAAAAATGGGCCGAACAGCGACAATCAAACGGCGGACGAAGGAAACCGAAATCGAAATATCCGTCCAACTGGATGGGACAGGGAAATCCGAAATCAGCACTGGGGTCGGATTTTTTGATCACATGCTGACGCACCTGGCTAAACACAGCCGGTGGGATTTAACCGTCAAAGCTAAAGGCGATCTTCACGTCGATGCGCATCACACGGTGGAAGACGTCGGTATTTGCCTGGGGACCGCGATCAAAGACGCCCTGGGCGACAAGGCGGGTTTGCAGCGGTTCGCCGGCACCAGTGTTCCGATGGATGAGACCCTTGCCAATGTAGCTTTGGATATATCGGGCCGTCCGAGCCTGGTTTATAATGTCCAGTATACCACCGACAAAATCGGTGATTTCGACATTCAGCTCGTTCATGAATTTTTCCAGGCGGTGGTCAATACCGCCGGAATTACGATGCATGTTAATGTGCCCTACGGGACGAACAGCCATCACATCGCGGAGGCGATTTTTAAAGCCACCGCCCAGGCTCTGGGCACCGCCACCAAAATCATTGACACCTCCGGTCAAATTCCGAGCACCAAAGGCACCTTATGAAATATTTTTTCCTGAAGTTTTTTTTACTGGTAACAGTTTTCACCTCACCCATTTACGGCCAGGAAATCACTTCTGGTCAGGTTTTGATCGTCGGAAACAGTCAAAACTCTGATTCGATGAAACTCGCCCAAATGTATGCCCGGCAGAGGCACATTCCCGCACGTAACATCATCATGCTGGATGTGCCGGATCGTGAGGACATTTCACGAAACCAATATAACCAACTAATCGCCCAGCCCATTCGGCAATTCCTGCATCAACAGAAACTGGAAGACAAAATCAAAATCCTGGTTATGATGTACGGTCTGCCTCTCAAGGCAGGCGCCGTGGAGTCAACCACCGATCAACGCGCTTTGGCTCAACAGGTGAAACAAAAATATTTTTCAACGTTCGCCGAATTGGAAAATGTTTATGGAGAACTTGAAAAGATGGCGGGCCGAACAGCATCTGGACCGACAACCCTTCCAGGCCGTCAGGAAATAGAACATTTATTACCTCACCTATCGCAAATCGCCGACAAGATTCAAAATTTTTACCGGATCATCATCCCCCGGCTCCAACAAAAATCCGACCAGGTTGAACAGCAAGTCGAGGCCAATGAATACATGCGGCTGCGATTGCTTCTTGAAGGACAAATAGTTTTGGCGAGGATTGTTAACGATCAACCTGGCAAAAATAAGGAAATTCTCGATCAACTTCACAAAATGGAAACGGAATACCTGACGCTTCAGTCGATCAAACCCGAAAAGAGGGATTTGGACAAAACATATAAACTCGCCGGTCAATTCGGCGGGTTGATTCTCGAATTGAAGTTAATATACGAAGATTACTGGCGGCTGATGGAAAAAGATTCTCTGTCCGCCGTGGATAGCGAATTATGCCTTGTCCTCTGGGACGACTATATAACGGCTGGCAGAATGCCCAACGCCCTAAATCCGCGAATGGCTCAAGATCCGTTTGTCGCGGGCAAAGGGCCAACTTTGATGGTCTCCCGCCTGGATGGCCCGAACCCGAAAACCGTCGAACGAATGATCCGCGACAGCATTGCCACCGAAAAGAAGGGTTTACAAGGGACATTTTACCTCGATGCCCGCGGGATAAAAAATCAGGACGGTTTCTTTCAATACGATCAGAATCTTCGTGATCTTGCCCGGCAAATCAAAACGCAAACGAACTTACCGGTGGTCCTGGACGATAAACCCGAACTTTTTGCCCCGCATTCCTGCCCCGACACTGCCCTCTACTGCGGCTGGTACAGCCTGCGAAATTACATCCCGGCGTTTACATTCCTGCCCGGATCGGTCGGCTACCACATCGCCAGTTTCGAGGCAACGACTCTGAAACAGCCCAAAAGCAACGAATGGGTCAAGCGCATGCTGGAGGACGGCATTTGCGCGACGGTGGGACCGGTCGGGGAACCGTTCCTGGACGCATTCCCTTTGCCCAGCGAATTCTTCGGCTTGCTTTTGACCGGTAAATACACTTTGGCGGAGGTATTCTTTAAAACGAATCGCTATAATTCCTGGCGAATGATTCTGATCGGCGATCCGCTCTATCGGCCGTTTGCAAACAACCCACTTTTAACCGAAAAAAACATTCAATTAAAACCGATGAATTGCATATTTTTGCAATGAATATCGCTTGGAATATTTTCGGTTTGTAAGTGGTCGCTCCGGTTGATATACTTTAAAGGGGTGTAGTTTTCATTTTACGTAGTCCTTATGCAGAATCTTTGAGGCAAAGGTAATGCGACCAAAAGTTTTCCCATCGACCGGATTTGACCGCCGTCCGCAAACGGAGGATGTGATTGCCACCC
>JBAZZQ010000039.1:0-35903 GCA_041658725.1 Phycisphaerae bacterium
AATCACATCCTCCGTTTGCGGACGGCGGTCAAATCCGGTCGATGGGAAAACTTTTGGTCGCATTACCTTTGCCTCAAAGATTCTGCATAAGGACTACGTAAAATGAAAACTACACCCCTTTATATTTTAAGTTAAAAACGGAGGCATTTTAATTATTCTAAGAAGGAGTTTTAGATTGAAGGCGCTGAACAAGCGCATCCGAAGTTTCTTAGTTTCTGAAGCTGGACCGACAGCAACGGAGTACGCCGTGATGTTGGCACTGTTTGTCGTCGTGTCACTGGGAACGATCAGCACGTTGGGAACCAAGGTATCGGGCGTCTATTCGGGAATTGAAGGTAGTATACCTACTACGGAAACGAAGTCATCGAAGTCATCAAAAACTGGCAAGGGTTCTGGAATTATGCCGACAAAGGCCGGATTATCGGCCGGGTAACGACGCGTACATAGCCACCTGAAAAAACATCTCGCGGTGTAAATTCGGTCAATTTGAGTTAGTTCTGTGTAAAAAAAACAGAATGCCGAAGGTGGGAATTGAACCCACACCCTGTTGCCAGGACGGGATTTTGAATCCCGCGCGTCTGCCAATTCCGCCACTTCGGCTGACCGTGATGAACGATAATTCATTACATCACTGGAACACATTATAGAAATTATTCAACCACCCGTCAAGAAGTTCAAAAAATGAATTTTCGTCAATTCACTATTTTTCCGTCGTGGAGTTTGACGATGCGATGGGTTTGTCGGGCTAATTCCGTATCGTGTGTAACCATGATGACGGTTTGGCCGGTGCGGTTGAGTTCGAGTAGGATTTGAAAGATTTGCTTTCCGGTGGCTGCATCGAGATTGCCCGTCGGTTCGTCGGCCAGGAGAATTTCCGGGGCGTTGACGATGGCACGGGCGATAGCGACCCGCTGGCGCTCTCCGCCGGAGAGCTGTCCGGGCAGATGAAATATTCTATGATCCAGTCCGAGTCGTGTGAGTATTCCTTTGGCATGATCCTCTACGACGCGGGATTGGCCAAGCCAGTTGCCGACTGTCGAGCCGATCAAGACGGGCATGGTGACGTTTTCCAGAACGGTCAGTTCCGGCAAAAGATGATAAAATTGAAAAACAAACCCAAAGGCTTTGTTTCGCAGGTCGTCGCGATACGTATCCGGGGCGGTAAAGACGTCGGTTTGATTAAAAGTCACTGAACCCTGGTCAGGCTGATCCAGAGCGCCGAGGATGTGGAGCAACGTGCTTTTTCCGCTGCCCGATACGCCAACGATGGTTACAAATTCACCTTTTTTAATCTGCAGGTCCACGCCCTTTAAAACGGGAACCCTGACCATATCGAGTTGATACGTCTTATGCAGATTGTTCGCTTGTAAGAGAATGTTGTTATTCATAACGCAATGCTTCCACGGGATTCATTCTTGCCGCTCGGATGGCGGGGACCAGTGCTCCGATGATCGAGGCCACAATGGCGGCGATAATAATTATGGTAACATCCCAGGGTTCGACACGGCTGGGAATTTCATCGAAGGCGTAGACTTCGCGGTTCCACACCCTCCAGCCGAAGACGTTGATCAGCCAGTTTTGAAATTCGTTGATATGCTCGACGAAATAATATCCCAGGATCGTGCCCAGGATGGAACCAATAAACCCAATAACTCCGCCGTAGGCCAAAAAGATGGCGGCGATTTGGTAGGCAGAGGCCCCGATGCTCTTTAAGATTCCGATATCCCGCGTCTTTTCGACGACGATCATGTAAAAGATGGCCAGGATCAAAAAGACGGCGACGATGCTGATGATGCCGAATAGCATGATCATCAGCCGTTTTTCATTTTCGACGGCGGAAATCAAGGGGGCGTTGTACGTCTCCCAGCGGTTGACCTCGACGCTTTTCAGCAGCGAGTTATCGGAGTCGTCGAGACCGTCGGAATAATCGAACCATGCGGTGCTAATGGTTTTTAACGTCTGATCGTTAATGGGCACACTCGGTTTAACCTTTATATGAATTTGCGTCGTCCGAGCGGGAATTGTCCGGTTGTCGTCGGTTTGCTGCTCATCCATATAGAGCATTTTTTGAAGGACATTGAAATCCACATACACATAATTGGCGTCGATGTCATACACTTTGGTTCGCGAGTCATCAACCATGTAAAATTTCTGGGTGCGAGCCGGAGTGACGGCGTCCATAATTTTCCCCGAAATCGTCAGCGGAATAACGCTGATCATACAGGAAGTGTAATTGTGAATATACCGCTGATAAACCCCGTCGGGATCGCGATAAGAAAATCCGCTGATATCCAAACCGTAGATCAAACCATAAAGTTTTTCCGCATCGGGTTCGTCAGGCGGTTGCGCCGGCTTACTGAGCGTGACGGACTTGGGGTTTTTGTTATACCGGTGAAGTCCGCTCCCGAATTTGGTGACCGCGAGATGTCCCGCCAAATCGATTCCCTCGATTCGTACAGTATTGGTCCGATCGGGGTTTTGCACCCGCAGCAGACCGGCGGTATAGATAACGGGGGTGGCGCTATCGACGATTTTCATCGTTTTCAAATCCCTCATAATAGGGGAACCCCCGGACTTTATCGCCTTCGATGATGATATCGCCCATCAGACCGTGGGATTTTTCCTTGACCTGTTCCACGAAACCGCCCATGACGGAAATAATGATCAAAAGCATGGCCGTGCACAAGGTTACCGCTGCCAGGGAGAACAAGGCGATGCGTTTCTTTTCCAGTAACCGGATGGCAGAAAACCAGACGAACTGCCGAAGGGCGGTGGACCGGTGCAGTGTTCGCCACGACAGGACCATCAGCGATAACAAGAGGACCAGTGCGAATAACCCGCCTGCGACATAAACCCAGCGGAAATTAACAGAAGGTTCGAACGATTTGAGGGTATTAAACAAGACGGCCATGGAAAAGATCATGGCGGGAACAAACACGATTTTTCGCAGCCCAGGCCAGACGCGGGCGAGGATCGTGGGACTAAGGACCAGCGAGAAAAGGCCAATCAGAATCGGTCCGGCCAGCAGGACGCGAATCGGATCGTCTCCTTCCGCGCGAAACCAGTATGGGTTCAATGCGTTGTATTCCAATCCGATAAGTTTTAAAGGCAGAGGATGATATTGACTGCCGACAAAGACGATCAGGAATACGATTTCAGTCAGCACACCGGCTAGTATCGCGGGAATGGTTGTTTGAAATCCCGTTTGCCAGGACCCTAAAATCCGATGCCACCAGATCAGCAATTGCCAAACCGCAACCAGCAATTGAACCGCCAGAGCGGGAACCAAGCCGATAAACAAAAGCGGTACCAGGAACCATTGAATTTTGATCCTGGTCCGCGAGTTCACCCTGGCGGGTGAAAGCACATTCTGCGTTCGTTCGATGACCAGATAATAGCAAACCCCGACCAGCCCGATCAGCAACTGCCAAATCCAATAGACCGGCAGCCAGATAGGCCCGAGGAACGCCAACAATAATTTGCCCACGGTGGACATAAAGCTATGATGTTCGTTATCGTTCATAATTCTAATATTACAGTGTTCAAAGGAATTTGTTTACTATTATTTCTCAGATTGCGCGTTTTTCTCTGTGTCCGCTCGACCTTGAGTAGGGGCACGGCGTGCCGTGCCCCTACAAATTGCAAGGGAAAAACAAGAAGAGCATAACGCGGGGTTGATAAGATAAAAATAAAGCATACAATGGTACGTTTTGATGTCACCGTTGGAAATATATGAATACCGAACTGACCAATTTGGAAAAGATTCGCCGCCTTCGCTGGAACGTGGCGGGCAGCGCCCTGAACGCTATTTTTTGTTTTTTTACTTTTTTTGGCTCCGTCTTCGTCTTGTTTTTAAGCGAACTGCATCTGGACAAGACACGAATCGGTTTTTTGCTTTCCCTCATGCCGCTGTGCGGATTGATCGCCTTGTTTATCGCTCCGAAAGTCGCCCGGTTTGGTTTTAAGCGGACATATTTGATCTTCTGGAGCCTGCGCAATCTGGCGGGGGGAATGCTGCTGCTTACCCCGTATGTTATTTATGTGTTTCCCCATGACAATACCAATGTAGTTTTTTTGTGGGTGGCGGGAACGGTTTTATTTTTTGCCTTCTGCCGGGCCGTCGGTGAGATTGCCTATAATCCCTGGCAGCAGGAATTTATTCCCGATCATATCCGGGGAAAATTCGGAGCCGTTAATAGTATTGTGGCGACCATAATCTCCATCGCGGCTATGCTGGTGGCCAGTTATGTGATCGGTCATTACACGGGTCTGGGACGATATATGGTCCTGATCGCGGCCGGGACGGTGGCCGGAATTGTTTCCATCCGATGTTACGCTCAATCACCGGGCGGTTTGCCTATTCAGGCCGCTGAAGCCCAAGTGGCCAATTTCAAGGGGATGATGGCTTCGCTGAAGGACAGGAATTTCCGGTTTCTTTTAATCGGATTAGCCCTGGTGCTTCTGGGATCAGGACCTTTGTTTTCCTTTATTCCCTTGTTTATGAAGGAACAGGTAGGGTTGACCTCGGGAAAAGTGGTGCTTCTGGATATCGGTAGTTTCCTGGGAGTCCTTTTGTCCTGTTACCTCTGGGGATGGGCCTCTGACCGATACGGCAGCAAGCCCATTATGCTTTCGGGCTTATTTTTAATGATGTTTTTGCCGATTTTCTGGTTTATTATTCCGAGACATTTCGCCTGGAGCCCGTCGTTGGCATTCCTGATTGCCCTTTTTTCCGGAGTGGGTGTGATGGGTTGGAATACCGGTTTCGGGCGATATCTGTTCGTCAGCGCGGTCCCGGAGGAGAAAAAAACGGCCTACCTGGCGGTTTTCTACGCCTGGGCCGGACTGGTCGGCGGGACAGGTCCGTTATTGGCAGGAAGGCTTTTGGACTATTGCCATTCGTTCAGTGGAAAAGTTCTTTTTTTAACGGTCGATCCTTTCACTCCTTTATTCGTTGGAAGTTTCTTTTTGTTTATCCTGGCCTGGTTGACCATGAATATCGTTCAGGCCGACGGAGCCATGCCCGTGCGAAAATTTGTGGGAATGTTTCTGCATGGAAATCCGTTGATGGCGCTGGAATCGCTTCTTCGCTACGGCTGGGCTTTGGAGGAGGCGGATCGGGTGTCTTTGACGCAGCGATTGGGCGACGCCAAAAATCCGCTCAGCGGTAACGAATTGATCGAAGCTCTGGGCGACCCGAGTTTCAGCGTGCGTTATGAAGCCATTGTTTCCGTTTCCCGGTTGCCCGCCGACCCGAAATTGATCGATGCCTTACTCCTGGTGTTGGTTGGAAATGAGCCGGACCTGAGTGTAGCAGCCGCCTGGGCCTTGGGAAAATTGGGCGATAAAAGCGCCATCCTGCCCCTGCGGGAAACCATGCTTTCAGAATTCAGTTTACTTCAAGCCCACAGCACCAGGGCTTTGGCGAAACTGGGCGACAAGGACAGTATTCCTAATTTTATGGAAAAACTTCGAACCGAGCCCAACGACAAATTGCGATTGGCATACGCCGCTGCCCTGGGCATGCTTCGGGCCAGGGAATCTACGGGGGATGTGCTGGCGCTTTTGAAAAATATACATGATCCGATCCTGGCTTCGGAATTGGCCCTTGCCCTTGCCAGGATCGTCGGGCGCGAAGGGTATTACATTCAACTTTGGCGGGCGACGCGGAAGGAATTAGGAACCGCCGTGGCTCAAACCCTTATCCATTTTGAAAAAGAGTTTTCCGGTGCGAAAAAAGTTCATGGAGAGATTATCACGTTGACCAGAGATTGTGCCGCCAGGTTTGCTCAAAACGAATTGGTCCAGGCCGTCGCTTTGCTCAGCGTCCTGGTTAGAAAAATTCCCACCGAATCACTTTCCGAGCCTTCGGTGCTCATCCTCCGTGAATGCGCCGAACGGCTCACCGAATCCGGACCCTCACGCTGTGAATACGTCTTGCTGGCCCTGCATACTTTAAATGAAACGTTATCTCAGCGATGAATAGACAAGACATTCAACATGGCGGTGCCTGGTTTTATCACGGTGAGATTCTCGTTTCCGCCGTCTTTTTTGCTCTGAGCACACTCCTGGCCAAGTTTACCCAAAAACAGCATGTCAGCGCGTCGAACATTACTTTTTTTCGATTTTTCATTGGTTTTGTCATTGTTTTAATTTACATGGGCGTCTTCCGGACGCGATTCGAATACCGTAATCCTTTGGTCCTGGTGTTGCGAGGAGTGTTCAACCTGCTGGCGGTATTCTTATTTTATTATGCCATCCACTATACTACCATCACCAACGCCAACCTTCTGAATTTGACCTACCCGATATTTGTCGCCGTCCTTTCCCCGATTATGCTCTCGGAACACCTCAAACGTCGTGATTGGCTTATCCTCGCCCTGGCGGGGTTCGGAATCTGTCTGGTCATCAACCCGAATTTCCAGCATGTAAACATTGGAGACCTGATCGGTCTTCTGGGCGGTTTTATGGGAGCCTTTGCCGTCCTCATGCTTTGTTTTGCCAGGAGGGACAATCCAACCGTTACGGTCCTGTTCTTCATGCTCGGAGTGGGATCGTTGCTGTCGTTTCCCGCAATCTTTGGAGAAAATTTCGCTTACTACACCCCCCGTACCTGGATTCTTCTCATCGGCTGCGCCTTGACCGGAGTGATCGGTCAGTTTGCCCTCACCCACGCTTTTCGCCATCTGACTGCCGTCGCGGGTTCCGTTACCGGACTGTCGCGAGTGGTGATGGCAGCCATCCTCGGTTTTGTCTTTCTTTCCGAAGTTCCTACCTGGAATGTAGTGGTTGGGTCGATGATCATTTTCGCCGCCATCGGACTGCTTGCCTCGACGGGAACAAAGCGGTTATCATGACCACTTTGTTCCCTTCAGATGGCCCAAAAATTCCAGAGTCCACCTACCCCGTCAAACCACGGACTTGGGTTCCATTTCCCTCTGCCCGGTGCCTGCCTTCGATGTTCCAAGTGCCACCGCGCTCGCCTTGGCTTCTTCCCCCGCGATCAATTCCGCAAACGGCGACCCGGCTCGGCGGTACTTTTCGGGCCAGCCCCGGACTCGCTCGATCGGACCCCACCAGAGCCGCCAGAGGTACCCCTTTAAACGCCACACCGTCCGAACCAGCCCCACCATTCCCCACAACTGAAAAAGCACATACTTGTTTCGAATGAACTCTTTCTTGTGCCGCATCGCCATCATCAAGTTCCACGGATTATAAAACGACGTATACGCCCGCAGCACGTTCCATTGCATCCGCAACGGATCCACCCGCCCCGCCACCGCGATATGATTCCCGTCGCATTCCACATCCTCGATTTTCTTGCCCCCGATCCGGCCGTAAACCAGGCCCTGGCGATACGTCTCGTTGACCCAGCGCGACCCAATGGCCGGATTCGCCAGCGTGCACTGCAATCCCAGCGCCCCGGCCTGGTGAAGATACTTCACCTGATCGATCAATCCCGTCAATTTCCCCGGCGAATACAACGGCTGGCGGTCATGGTGCATCATCATGATTACCGGACAAATATCGTTCTCCCGCATCCGCGCGAACACCTCCCGCGTGATCGTCGGGGCTTGGCCCTTGTCCACCAGCACCCCCGACAAATCCTCCACTCCCATCCAGAGCGCCCACAACCCCGCCCGGCCATGCCGAGCGATCGGAAACAGGTCCCGGCACTTGTAAGCGTCGGCCACCGTCGCTTCGGTCGCGAACTTTATATATCGACCCAGCGGACGGTTCTCCACCGTCGCCCCACCCATCGCCGTCAGCAATTCCTGGGCGTACCGCCGATCATTGAAAAAATTATCGTCCGTCCCGAAAAAATACCGCGAGTGCAGTTGCTGATAGCATTGGACGAACTCCTCCACCACCCGCCCCGCGCTCTTTCGACGGTAACTGTGATAGTTGTACCCCGGAACGGAGCAATAATGGCAATCGAACTTGCATCCCCGCGTGATCAAAATGGCCACCACGACGTGTCTTTTGCCCAGCGCGTCCGCTGTCATGGCCTTACTCGACAGCGTCGTCCGGTGGTGCGCCGGCTCGATCGTCCGAAAACCCAGGATCGGCATCGGCAGCTCATCGAGGTCCCTGAGCAGCCGCGGCGCACCCGTATAGATCAAATGCTTCCCGTCACAACGCCCGTCCTCGCCATAGACCAGCCCAGGGATATCCCGCAACGCCCCCGCCTGACGCGCCCGGGCAAACGCCGCACGCATCTTGCCAGGCTCGGCCCCGAACTCCGACAGTACAGCCAGAAGTTCCAACAGCACCGGCTCCTCGCCTGTCACCGCTACGTCCGCTCCCATATCCCCCTGCGGACCCAGCCCGAAAAAATCCATCGGCTCATAAATCGCCTTCGGCCCCCCCGCCAGGATCAACGGCCGTGCGTCCCCAAGCCGCCAGGCGTCTTCCACCACCCGATACGAAGCCGCCGAATGCACCTGCAGGCTCGACACGCCCAGCATATCGATCGTCCGACCTTCCATCCGAGCTTCGCTCGTCCGCAGGCGCGGATTCCAGAGCTGAAGCGAACAACGGGTTTTGGCCATCCCCGCCTCGACCAGCGCCCCTGCGATCGATCTCGGCCCGCATGGGACCGTATACCAGTCGAACGTCACAAACGGCAGCATGCGCGTCCTGCGATCAAACGCCGAAATAATCAGCGATTGCACCTGGGCCAATTTCGGATTCCGACGAAGCGATTCCTCCAGTTGTCGATATCGGCCTGCCGGAATAAATCGGTCCTCGCCCTTGCGTTGTGGTAACTGCATGTCATTCCTTTCTCATTTTTTTAGGTTTGCCGTGGGACACATTATACACTTTGGTTGTTGTTAGTAAACTTTTGTTCATGGACAAAATTCGGCAGCAAGACTTGGGACATCACCGGCGGAATGGTCACCAATGCCTGGTTCACTTTATCAGGATATCCTGGTATTTCCTTTACTTTTCCAAAAGTTTTCTCCCTGCATCTTGACCCCAGGGGCCTCTTTATGTTATGTTAGTATGTGCGGATTGTTAAAAAATACTTTACAGGAAAAACTGTTTGTGAACGGGAAAAAAATGATACCGGAAAAAGACAATAACGCGAAGGGTTCGTGGGTAACATTCAGACCAGAAATCAAGATTCACGATTGCACCGTCCGTGACGGCGGGTTAATCAACGATCATCAATTTGAAGACGGGTTCGTCAAAGCCGTCTATGACACCTGTGTGGCCGCCGGTGTGGATTATATGGAGATCGGCTACAAGTCCTCTAAGAAAATCGCCGCCCCCAATCAATGCGGTGATTGGAAATATTGCGATGAAGACGCCGTTCGCCGGATCGTCGGCGATAATCCGACGCCCATGAAACTCAGCGTCATGGCCGACGCGGAACGCACCGATTATCATACGGATATTCTTGCCAAGGACAAAAGCGTGATCGACTGTATCCGCGTGGCGACTTACATTCATCAAATTCCCACCGCCGTCGATATGATCAAAGACGCGCATGACAAGGGATACGAAACCACGTTAAATCTGATGGCTATTTCCTCAGTCCGGGACCATGAACTGACCGACGCCCTTGACGTGCTTGTCAAAACACCGGTCGATGCGATTATTGTCGTCGATAGTTTTGGTGCCCTGTACTCTGAACAGATACGCTACCTGATCAAGACCTACCTTCGCGCCGTCGAGGGAACAGGCAAAGAAGTCGGAATTCACGCCCATAATAATCAGCAGCTTGCCTACGCCAATACTCTTGAAGCTTTGATCATCGGAGCCAACCGGCTTGACGCCACGATCAACGGAATGGGACGGGGAGCGGGAAATTGCCCCCTGGAGCTTTTGATCGGTTTCCTGAAAAATCCCAAGTTCCGACTCCGCCCGGTCCTCGATTGCTGCCAAAAGGTTTTCCTTCCCTTCCAGCAAAAAATGGAATGGGGGTACAACATTCCGTACATGATCACCGGACAGCTTAACCGCCACCCACGCTCGGCCATCAAAATGCGAGCGGGCGAAACACCTGATGATTATGTCAACTTCTACGATCAGATGATCGAGGAAGAATAAGGTCCATAATGACTAAATCCTAATGTCTAATGACTAAGCGAAGAATCCGGCATACACGTTTTTTAAGACATTAGTCATTGATTAGACATTAGGATTTAGGATTTAGTCATTTTCCTTGACCCATTGCTTGGGTGTATTATAATCAAGCGAACGTTAAGAGCACATTCAAGCATGGAGTGAAGGTGAAAAAATCTTGTTTAAATACGACATCATTTCTGGCTGTGGTCGGGATATTTCTTTTTTCCATTCCTTGCGCCGGCGTTTTCGGTGGAGCCGTGGATCAAATTCTCGATGCCGAATATGAAGCACTGGAACAGCCGCTTTCCCCGGAGTCCAGCGGATATGAACCGGCAAAGATTTCCGCCAAACTGGGATACGTCTGGACCCTTCCCGACAAGACCCAGGCCATGGTCCTTTTGGGCGATTTCCTTCTGCGCATGCCCCATGAAACCCTCACCAGCCGCGATGCCGTCGTCTGGCTTAAAATCGTCGAACGAAATGGCCAAAAAGTCAAGCAGATGGATGTCTTCATGGAAGGCGGAGCCAGGGTGATCGAATCGGCGGGTAGTGTTACTTCGGATGAAATTTTGTCCGTCACCGTTTTTACATCCGGACGAGTGGAACTCGACGGCGAGTCCATTGCCCGCCGGGACGGCAGCGGACAGGAGATTTATCACCGGGCAGAACTCTTGTGGACCCGGGCCTCGGTGGAAGCCGGCGGGGAGGACAGAATCGTCGTTCATGGAAAAACCAAAAAGGAGCCTGGACTCCAGGAACGAAGACCCATCGTTATTCGCGGAAATTTTATGGTCGGACCCAACTTGGCGGGTCAGCCTGTCCTCATGGGGACCGAGGGTGTTTACCTCCTGCAATCGGCGGGACCTGAAGGCGAAGCCACGGAAATCCGTGCCGCCAGCGCTGTCCTGTTCTTAAAATCCGAGGCCCTGAGGGTCGAAGAACGAGCGAAACCGAAAAAAAATAAAAAAAACCTGCCCGCCGGCATGACCGTGGAAGAAGCCCGGAAAAAACTTAAAGAACTTCCCACGGAAGAAGAAATCGCGCAGGAAAAGACTCCACTCGAACAAGCTCGGACCAATCGTTACATTTCGGCGGCTTATCTTGAAGGAGATGTGGTCATTACTCGAGGATATCGTCAAATCCGAGCCGACCGGGTTTATTATGATTTCGAAGAAAGCAAAGCCTTGCTTTACAACGTGGTCGCCAAAACGATTTCCATGGAGCGAGATGTCCCCATTTACATTCGGGCGTCCGAAGTTCGGCAATTATCGGAAACCGCCTATGAAGCCAGGAACCCCAAAATCAGCACCAATGACTTTTATACCCCCAGCTACTATGTTGGCGCGACCAAGGTTTATTTTGAAGATCGGACGGAAAAACTTCCCACCGGCCAGCAGGTCGGACTGGTGGCAGGGCGATATAAAATTTATAATTCCACACTCAACGTGGAAGGTGTGCCTTTGCTCTATTGGCCCTATACACAAGGCGATTTCAAGCAAAGCGAAACGTCCATCAAAAGTCTCGCCCTTTCGTATGACAAAGATTATGGCATAAGCGGTAAAACGCGTTGGTATTTGCTGCCGCTGTTGGGACTCCAGGAACCGCAAGGAGTGGATGCGACCTTGAAGCTCGATTATTACGGGAATCATGGGCCGGCGGTGGGAGTTGATGGCCAGTATGAGCGCGATACGTATTTTGGATTACTGCGAAGTTATTACATTCATGATACCGGAACAGATTATCTTGGGGGCATGCGCAACGACCTGGAACCGCCGCAGAACAACCGCGGGCGATTTTTGGTTCGGCATCGCCAATATCTGCCGCAGGGCTGGGAATTGACACTGGAATTAAGTTATCTGTCCGATCAGAATTTCCTCGAGGAATATTTCCGAGACGAATTTGAGAACGGCAAGGAGCAGGAAACGCTCTTTTATCTGAAAAAGGTTTTCGGTGACACGGTGTTTTCCGTCCTCGGAAAATGGCGGATCAATGATTTTCTGAATCAAACGGAAAAACTTCCCGATGTCGCCTTCGACGTGTTGGGAAAACAGGTAGGCGACAGCCTGGTGACCTGGTTTAGTGAGAACCACGTCGGTGCCGTCCGGCGCATGACCGGAAGCGACTTACCCTGGTGGTATAACTATAAATATCCCTATCTTTCGGAAACGGATGTGGTGGCAAGGGCCGATACTCGTCAGGAGTTGGACGTGCCTTTGACGCTGGGAAAACTGAATCTCGTCCCGTTTGGCATGGTTCGGGGCGATGCCTGGGACGATAGTCCCGACGGCGGCGGTATGCAGCGAGGGTATGGTCAGGGAGGAGTGCGTGGCAGTTTATATCAGTGGCGGACTTATGACGACGTGGAATCCCGTTTCTGGGATCTGCATCGCGTCAAACATATCATGAAAGAAGATTTTATTCTCTGGGGTTCCGCCGCCAATATGGATTCCTCGGAAATGACCCACTTCGATGAAGGAATTGAGACGATTGATGCCGTCAACGGCATTAGCGGCGGATGGCGAAATCGCTTCCAGACCAAGCGCGGCGGACCGGGAAATTGGCGGACCGTGGATTGGCTGACTCTCGATCTGGAAGCCGGGTTCTTCGATAATTCTGAGGACTACGACGGCCGAAACCGCACACGTGGCGAAACCTTTACTTTCAGACCTGAAAATTCCATCACCAGCAACTATGCTTCGCTAAAAACCAACTATCGGCTGTCCGATACTGCGTCGATCCTCTACGATGCCATTGTCGATACCGACGAGTGCCGCATGGGGTCCTCCGGGTTAGGTCTTTATTTCGAGCGAACTCCGCGAGCGAATTGGTACATCGGGCATCGGTACATCGGTTTGACTCATTCCAATCTGATGGCCATCGGGGGAAACTATCAACTTAATCCCAAATATACCATTGGATTTGAGGAAGAATTCGATCTGGATGCCGGAAAAAATTCTAATCTCGATGTGACCCTCATTCGCAAAATGCCCGGATGGAATTTTGCCCTGAACGCCGGGTTTGACAAAACCCAAAAAGTCAACAGCCTGAGTATTTCCCTTTGGCCGGAAGGACTTCCCGCCTGGTCCCTGGGTTCAAGAAAATTTCAGCGAATGGAAAAGTTCCTCCCGCTGGATTAGCCTCCGACCACTAGTCCCTGGATCATTTGGGTGAGGTTATTGATGTTGGCCAGCAGGGACGCTCCTCCAACTATAAGACTGCTGTTGACGATTGTCCCTGTAATGTCATTGGCCAAGGCAAACACGCTCACAGGATTACAGCCGGTAAGGATTGTTATTCCAGCCAAAGTAGCGACCATTTTTTTAAGCATAATATGAAACTCCAAATCACATATCGCGAGAATAAAAAAAACAACCCACTTCCTAGCTCAATGAGCCTTCCGTGAGTTGCTATTTCCGATTGAATGTAAATATCTCTGAAAGAATCAGAAGATTACATTACGGTTAAATGCCCAACGCGGCGCGAATGGCGTCGATAGCATTGGGAAGCACCGCGGCCAGTCCCAATCCACCAGCGATAACTCCGGTGTTAACGATGCCCGATGTAATCGCGGCATACTGCACAGCGCTGCAACCGACGCAGGCAACCATACCGACCACTGACAGCAAACCAACTTTCTTCAACATAATAGTACCTCCAAAAATGAACAAAAAATGTGACAGGACAACTACGCTACTATTCTGTATATTATCGGCCAACTGTCAACAAAAAAACCAATTAATATTTTTCGTTTTTCCAGCGAAGGTTCGGTTCGCGGGCGGCTTTGACTTCATCCACGCGACGTACGGGCGTTGTACATGGTGCGTGCTGGACCATATCGGGTTCGGTTGTGGCCTCATCGGCGATTTTTTTCATCACCTCTACGAAGTAATTTAAGGTGGCCAAGGTTTCCGTTTCAGTCGGCTCGATCATAATACATTCCGGAACAATGGCCGGGAAATACATGGTGGGGGGGTGTATCCCAAAGTCGATCAGCCGTTTAGCGATATCCAGAGCCCGAACTCCTTTGGCTTTTTGGCGATCCGCGCTGATGACGAATTCGTGCGTGCAGGGCAAAGGGTAGGGAAGGGTGTAATGGGTTTGTAATTCTTTGGCCAGATAATTTGCTGCCAGGACCGCTTTATCAGAAATATTTTTCAACCCTTGTGGTCCCAGCGAACGAATATATGTGTAGGCACGGACCAGTACGGCGAACTGGCCGTAAAATGTGCGGACTTTTCCAATAGATTTTGGACGATTGAAATCCCAGAAAAATTTCCCATCGGCTAAATTTACCTGTGGGATGGGTAAATAAGGGGCTAAATGTTCAGCCACCGCGATGGGTCCGGCGCCGGGTCCTCCGCATCCGTGCGGTGTGGAAAAAGTTTTGTGCAAATTGAAGTGCATCACGTCTACCCCGAAATCACCCGGCCGGACCTGGCCGACAATCGCGTTCATGTTGGCTCCATCGAGATAAAGCTGCGCTCCATGATCGTGCAGGATACGGGTGATCTGGACGATGTTTTTATCGAACAGTCCCAGCGTATTCGGATTGGTGATCATCAAGGCTGCGGCTTTTTCATTCACCTTTTCAGCGAGATCCTTCATATCAACCAGACCTTGCGGGGTGCTTTTGACCACCGTCACCTGCTGGCCGCAGAGGGCGCAGCTCGCCGGGTTCGTGCCATGCGCGGAATCGGGGATGAGGATATGGTCACGCGGGTCATTGCGATCTTTAAAATAGGCGTGAATAATTTTGATGGAAGTCATTTCGCCTTGTGCCCCCGCCGCCGGCTGTAAACAGACTTCCGGTAAGCCTGCGATTTCTTCCAGGAATTTGCGAAGATGGTATAAAAGTTCCATCGCGCCTTGAAGATCATCTTCCGGCTGATAAGGATGAAGTGAGGCGAATCCCTCCAGGTTGGCGGCCCATTCATTGATTTTCGGGTTATATTTCATCGTGCAGGAACCGAGCGGGTAGAAATTCGCGTCCACGCTCATCATCCGTTGGGCTAATTGCGTGAAATGGCGGGTTATTTCCCGTTCGGAAAGTTCCGGCAGGGGCGGAGGCTCGTCGGCTAAAAGTTCCTTCGGTATCGCCTCTCTGGCCGGGGTTTGCGGTACATCAATGTCCGGCAAATTTACCGCCGACTGATCTTCGATTGATTTTTCAAATACTAATTGCATGTCGTTTTTGTCTTTCATGATCTGATTTTAACCCGGACTGTTCCTCCCATCAACGGCGAAAGTGACAAAGCAGTAGCATAAATTCTTCAACTTTGCAGGATGAGAAGCAAAAAGTTGGTAACCGTTCAGACCACGGTCCTATCCCATTATTATTCCCTCTCCTTTGTCATCGTCCGGCTTGACCGAACGATCCAGTCCTCTTTTTTTGTGCTCGGAAGAACACACCTATAAGGGGTGCCTGAACGGGTACCATGCGGAACAGACCAGGCAGTTTGCAGTGATTATAAATGACAATAAGGCCTAAAGAAAGGAAAAAAGGAGATTCTTCTTGCATTCCACATTTAATGCGGTATAAGGGGTAGTTGAGTGCTACGGAGCTTTGGTTGGCTCCGAGCGGAATTTATATACAGTCGTCGGATGACTGGATGAAGAGCAACCCGGTGAATGCCGGGGGGCTTGTTGAAGAGTAAGCCGACGTGGTCGAATACCTTAGGGTGTCTAGCCACGTCGGCTTTTTTTATTGTGGGAGGTTCGTGGTGAGAAAAGAAGGTGGGAAAATCGTATATGTTGTTTTGGCAGTTGCCATGCTGTCGGCGGTGAACGGTTACACGAAAAGTTTGTAGTTTCAGCGGGCGATTTTGCCACCTGCGAGGATTGTGTGAGTGAAGTAAATACCCATATTTTGCGGAAAAGTTTTCTCGAAAAAGCATTGAATATTATAGGACCAATACTTGTATTTTGTTAGGTATTTTAAAACTTTTTCGGCCCCATGGACTTGACAACCAATTCCGGGTTTGTTAACATACATATATGGAGAGAGAGGTTTGGATCGCTGCTATCGCTAATCCAGGGACGGGTTTTCTGAGTGATCAAAAGAAATTGTAGGTAGATTGTATAATTTCTTTTGATGTGTCGGAGTCGTAAAAATGCTTTGTGGGGAAGAAGGTAAAAAGCATCTATGTAAGGAAATGGTTATTGGCACTGCTATATCTATCACCACAATCATAATGAGGTGATTGTAGTAAGGATGGCTCTGCTTTGGTTTTTTAGGCACATTATGGTGGGTAAGAGGAGTTTTTGAAAAAACTTATTCATGCGTTGTGCGGTAAATAAAATATAGAGCTGCGTGCGAAGTTTAGTTTTTTTATTTTAGGTGGCAGTGCACTGAAAGGGACGTGGTTTGCGCAGAGGTTGGAGATTTGCCTTTTATGTTGAAACTGAATGAAAATCCACCCGTTCTTTTTCCTGAGGTGGAAAATCTGTCGATGATATCTGGTCCCTGGTGGATTGCGCACACAAAATCGCGGTGCGAGAAGGCCTTTGCCTGGAATCTGGCGACAAAGAAAATCGGGTATTTTTTACCCATGGTCGAACGAATTAAAATATCGGGCGGCAAGAAAAGATATTTTGTTTTGCCACTGTTTCCGAGCTATGTTTTTTTGTGCGGGAATGATGACGATTGTTATCGGTCCAGGTCAAAACACCTTTGTCAGATGATAAAAGTGGTCGATCAGGAGAAATTGGTAAAAGAGTTAAAATTCATCGAAAAGGCTTTACAGGCCAAGATGGAACTGGACCTTTTCCCGCAACTTGCCATAGGTCAGAGGTGTCGTGTCATGGCCGGAAGCCTTAAAGGTTTGGAAGGAGTGGTTATCAGCCAAAACAAACGGGCGAGAGTCGTGCTCGAGGTGAGCATTCTTGGTCGTGGTGCCATAATGGAGATCGATGCCGATTTGCTCGAACTGTGTGCATAAGTTTGTCGTTGTTTATTGTTTTTGAAGTCAACTTGGGAAATTGCTTAAATGTCATCGGCACAGGGAAATAGTGTCAGAGGGATCATACTCGCCGGGGTTCATCGATGGGACAAATTCTCATTTGACGGCATTATGCCCCGTTCTCTGGTTCCCATCGGGCACTGGCCTTTGATTTCCTTTGTGATGGAATGGTTTCGAGAAGCTGGAATTCAAGAAGCGACGATTTGCGCCAACAGCGCATCCCTAATGGTGCGCAAGGGGTTGGGTGACGGGTCGCCTTTTGGCATGAAACTGGATTACTACGAGGACTGGGTTCCTCGGGGACCAGCGGGATGTGTTCGGGACGCGGGTAACCGCAGCGATGCGGAGGTGTTCGTGGTTGCCGACGCCTCTACCATACCCCAGTTGGATATGGCTGATTTGCTTGCCGCACACAAGGCTTCCGGAGCGGTGATGACGGCCGTCTTAAGTCGGGAGCCTCAGAAGGGTGAATATACTCCCGAAACGTGCCTGACGCCCACCGGAATTTATGTATTTGGGCGACAAGTGCTCGATTTCATTCGCGAAACCGGTTACCAGGATATCAAGGAAGTCCTGATCCCCCGTCTTCATGACTGCGGACACAGAGTCAGGGGGTATGTGGTGGAAGAGCCCTGTCTGAGAGTGACCGATGCCTGGTCATACCTGGCGGCGAATGAAAAAGTCGCTCAACAGATATCGGAGCAGAACGAGGATTTACCGGAGTACTCCAGGATTGGCGAGGGATATATCCACCGCACCGCGCAGTATTCCGCGGATGTGAAGTTTATCGGTCCGGTCCTGGTCGGGCGAGGAACCCGGATTGGCAGAGAGGCGACGATAATCGGCCCGACGGTGATTGGGGCGCAATGCGAGATAGGAAAAGGGACGATTGTCGGTCGCTGTGTTTTGTGGGATCAAAGCGTGATCGGAGAACATTGCAGACTCGACGGATGCCTGCTGACCACCGGGGCCGCGGTTCCTTCGAGAACGACCCTGACCCGCGCAATTCATCAGTCAACCGTAAGAGAGCGGGCTTCGTTGATGAGCCGTTTGGCGTCCAAATTAAGCGGGATTTCCCGTCAACATGAAGGGACGGCCGTCAAGAGTATATCGGAGTCAGAGAGTCTTTACCTTGGCAGTGTTCGGCCTCCTCAGGCAAGGACCGGTCGGGCCGTAGGCACTACTTCACTTTAAAAAAAAAGAGGTATATATTAATGTCGGAACGAAGAAAGTTTGACCTGCCCTACCTTGAAGTCTACATGCCGGATGGGCGAATTGATATTTTCGAGCTGGTCGAACACCGGGTGGTGGTGGGGCGGATGCCCGGGGTGGACATACGTATCGATGATGACAATATCTCACGTCGGCATGCGAAAATGAAACGGATAGATAGAGGCCGGTGGATGGTCAAGGATTATGGTTCTCGTAATAAGACATTTTTCAACCACCTGCCGATCCTATGGCGGGTTCTGAATAATGGCGACGTATTTTATCTTTCAACAATCAAAGTTGTTTTTCATGATCCGACGGGCCTTTCCGACATTCCAGTGGATCACACGGCATATCAGGACCAGGAGACCCAGGAACAAACTTTCGCCGAGTTAGTTCTGGATACAGAATCGGTTTCTTCTTCGTTTTCCGGAAGGTCGGAATTAGCAAAAAGTGACAGGCGCGCTCTTGTAAGGCCGATCGGGGCTGTGGACGCGGTCCAGCCTTACGAGGAGACCCCGGATCAGGGAGGAGAATTCGACAACTCGTCTCCGATCAGCCTGGCCATAATAAAAAGAATTCTCCAATATAAAAAGATGATCGCCGCCATCTTCATCCTGGTAGCCGTGCCCGCGGTCATCCTGGTCTGGACCCTGGTGGAGCCCAAGTTTATGGCGGAGGCGAAAATACAAGTCCGGCCTATTATTCCCAAGCTGGTCTTTACTACGGAAGAAAACGGTATTATTCCGCTTTATGATTCTTATAAGAATACACAAGCATCCATTCTCCTAAGCCCCAGAGTGCTCCAACGGGTACTCGACCAGTCCGTAGTGAAGAAGACGGCATGGTTTCGGGACGGTTCCGCGTTGCCCATCGAACGGCTGCAGAAAAATCTTGTGGTTACGCCCGAGAAGGGATCGGAAATCATAACGGTTGACATGATCTACCGTAAGCCCGATGAGGCCGCTCTTATCCTTAACACGATTCTGGACGAATATATCAAATTTTCTTATGAAAATTCCAGCCAGACGAACGATTTTGTATACAGAAAAATCGCGGAAGAAATAGATTCGATGACCAGGGAGATCGAAAGCCTGGAAAAAATCACCAGCCGACTCCGCAAGGAATTGGGGACCGGTTCTCCGGACGAACTTCTTACACAGAAGCGAATGCGTTTGGAGGAGGCTCAAGCCAAGCTGGACGCGATAGACCAGGACATAGCGGTGTTCCAGTGGCAGCAGAAGAAACTTGACGGCATGATGCGGCAGACTTCCAAACCGGCGAATTTTTCCGACACCTCGACGGCCAAATACGGATATGATCTGGAATGGCGCAGCTTGTATGGGGAACTTAGGATGTTGAAAAACCAAGCGGAAGTGGACAGGCAGCAGTTTGGTGAAATACATCCCCGAATGCGCGGACTCCAGAAACGGATACTTATGGCGGAGGAAACTCTCAAGGCTCGTGAGCAGTTATTGGACAAGCGTCAGACTCTTGCCTTTGCGGATAATGGAACGGGCAAGGCAGTGGATGTGGATTCCCTGGGGCATCAACTTGGAGTGCTTAAGTATCGGAGGGATATTGTGTTCGCGAGTCTCAAGAAGCAGAGAGAGGACTTTGCTCAGACCTTTAACAGCGCCCAGATGCTGGTCACTGAAAACGAAAATATCAACCACCGGAGGGAGATTTTTAATAAGGTGCGAACCCGGCTGGATGAGAAGGAAATGGAAGGAAAGGTTCCAGGCTCGATTACCATTATCGCGCCGGCGATTGTTCCGTCCGCACCAGCCAAGGACAAGCGGATTCCCTTTACTTTCGCCGTCCTGTTCGGATCCCTGGCGGTCGGGATGGGTGCGGCCTGGTTTAGGGTTCGTATGAACCCGACCATCGCCGGAACGGACGAGCTTCCCGATACCCTTCGAATGCCGTTTCTGGGTGAGTTGCCCCTAGTTTCTGAGGAGGAGGCAGGCTCGTATGATTTCCTGAATCAAAACGAAAACATACGGATGGTCCGTACTTGCCTGCTGCATCGGATCGAGGGTGGGCACGGCAACGTTATTCTCGTGACGAGCGCAGACAAGGGTGCGGGAAAAACCACCCTGTCCATAATGTTGGCTCGGAGTTTGGCCCAGACCGGCAAAAAGGTCCTTCTGGTTGATGGGGATATTTATAATCCCAGCCTATCCCGGCGTTTTAACGTCAGGCAGGAACCGGGGCTCTTTGCCGTATTGAAGGGTGAAGTGGGCGATTCCGAAGCCATTGTTGAGACGGAAACCGCGGGTTTAAGTGTCCTTCCGACGGGAATATCGCAAAATGGATCGAGGGAATTACTCACCAACGGATCGTTTAAGGCCTGTTTGAGCCGATGGCGAAAAAATTATGACCTGGTCATGCTGGACAGTTCACCGGTCCTGCCGGTGGCCGACGCGAGAATCCTTTCCCGCCATGCGGATGGCACGATCATTGTGGTGCGGGAAAAACATTGTCAGCGGGAAGACGTGGTGAAGACCCTGGCCTGCCTGGGCGCATCGGGCGGTAAACTCCTCGGGCTTGTCTATATCGGTTCCAAACAAAATAGCCGGTACGGGGCTTATCCTTACGGCGGTTATCCCGGTAACTCGTATATCACCGGCAACCACGGCAATCAGAAAGAAGTTTAGCATCGTGGCCATCTTTCCAATCATACTTGATACGTGTCCGGCATTCTTACGGTCGGGGTCCGTTCCGTCGTCCCTGATTCTGACGCCGTTGGGGACCGGCATACTCCTGGACTATCTTCATGCCTGCGTTTTAAAGGTCTCCAGCGAGAAACTCGTGATTTTAACCGGTTTTGACGCACATGATTCCTACAGGCAGGCCGTGCGGAACGCGAATCCGAGAGTGGACCTGATCCTTCCCCTTTCGGAAATTGATCAGCTCCTGTTACGATACGAAAGCTCTGATTTTTTGCTCTTTATCGACGCCAGGTATTTTCCTGTGCGGGAACCGGACCTGAGTAAATGGATGCACAAAAAGTGTGATCCATTCAATGTGAAGCATCTGGCCACGATGGACTGTACCGTCGGCGGCACGAGGGAATATGCTCTGATGGAGACGGATGGAAGTATTCGCCGAATCCAGAGGTTCTACCACGGGGTAACCTGGCACCGGGTTTCCTCCATCGTATGTTCCCTGGTTCCGGCGTTTTTAATGAGGATGGTGGGGGGGGATACCTTGACTTCGCTGATGGACCTTCGAATACGGTTGGCCTCGGCGGGGATTTCCAGCCAGGATATCGCCCTTGAAACCGCGGGAATTGATCTGTCCCGGCCGCAGGAACTGCTCGGACTAAACGACCATCTTGTTTGTGAAGGTGTTTCCCAAAACCTGCCATCTCATTATCGAAGGATTAAAGATCATGTCCTGGTCGGTGATAAATGCGATATCCATCCGACGGCCAGAATTATCGGGCCGGTCGTTATCCAGCATAACGTGATAATAGAAAAGGACACGGATATAATCGGTCCTGCGCTGCTGGGCGCGGGGTCCAGGATTACTCAGGGCGCTGTTGTGGCGCAAACCCTGGTTTTGCCGCAGACGGTAGTGCCCGGTGATACGGTTTTACGGCAATGTATTTTCGGGCAAGGCCAGTATCCTCTTACCGGCTCGAAGGAATCGGACTCTCACACGTCGTCCGTGGCTGAATTTTCAATAGACCGGGGTGGACAACACCCGTTCTCTACCCCGTTGGCGAGTCCGGGTATCGGCTTTTCCCTGTATCCTGCCGTTAAGCGGGGTCTGGAGGCCATTATTGCGGCGGCGGGCCTTTTACTGCTGTCACCCCTGTTGATCGCCGTTGCCATTATGATCAGACTGACTTCCAAAGGACCGGTTTTGTTCGGGCATGAACGAGAAGGTAAAGACGGCAAAGTTTTTAAATGCCTGAAGTTTCGCACAATGGTAAAAGACGCCCACGTTCAGCAGCGGGCTTTATATGCCCGTAACCAGGTGGACGGTCCGCAGTTCAAATTGCCCAATGACCCGAGGATTACACGGATCGGACGATGGATTAGAACCACCAATATTGACGAGCTTCCGCAGTTGATCAACGTATTGCTCGGACAGATGAGCCTGATCGGTCCCCGACCGTCACCGTTCCGCGAAAATCAAATCTGCGTCCCCTGGCGGCAAGCCAGGCTTTCCGTCCGACCCGGCATCACCGGCCTGTGGCAAATCTGCCGCCACGAACGCGAGGCCGGCGACTTTCACCAGTGGATTTATTACGACATGCTCTACGTTCGGCACATGTCGTTCCGGATGGACCTGAAAATTCTTACGGCTACCCTGCTAACTCTAGGCGGTCGCCGGAGCGTACCGCTGTCGTGGATTATTCCGGACAGACAGTTACAGGAGAAAATTCTGCCGCTGGCGGTATCAACGGCCACACCGAGGCTGAACCGGTCGAAATTGAACAATTCCGGGTCTCTCGCAGCGACGGATTTTAGACCCGCGACCTTCACGGCCACCGGCGGCGGAGCCGGAGGATGATTTCGGCAACCCCAATTCCAGCTAGGCCGGAAACCACATCGGCCAGGTCGCCCAGGTTCGGTGGTTTAGGCCAGGGAAACCTTTGAACGGCGAAAAGGTCAAAAGTTTCTTTGATCAAAAGAACCGTGATGCAGATCGCGGCGGACCGCCCGCGGGAAAACTTACGCTGGAGGAGCAGATAACCCGCACCCAGTAGAACGAAACGAAAAGGCAGGTCCAGAGGGATACCGAAGAGATAGTGGTGAGTTAAAAAAGCGAATAGGTTTTTAATCTTGTGCGCGACCAAAATATAACTCTTCGGCCAATGGATCATAATTTATTACCGATATCTAAATTAGAATAAAATGACAAACAATAATATAGTAAACAATTGTATCGAGCCAAAGAATACCGGCCATAAAAAATTCCTGGCGGTTGGATTGATCTGCCTCGGTCTCCTGGTCGGTGATGGTGTGGCCAACCGCTGGCTTAACCGGATGATCGACGGTCCGGAGTCCCGCGCGGTCAAACTCGACAAGCCTTTGTCCACCCTGCCGCTTCAGATCGGAACATGGAAGGGCGTGGATATCCCCATGGACCAGCGGGTGATCGAAGTCGCCGGCTGCGACGATTACGTGAACCGCCGCTACACCGACGAGGCCACCGGCCAGAGCGTTACCCTCTACGTTGCCTACGCCGCCCGCCCCGCTCGGATGATCAGCCACCGTCCGCAGGTCTGCTTCCCAGCCAACGGCTGGCAGCCAGCCGGAGAACGAGTAGACAAAATCACCCTTCCCGACGGAAAAACCCTAGACTGCCGCATCCACCACTTCAGAAAAAACGATCCAGACCCCCAGGCCGTTGTGGTCTTAAACTACTACATCCTCCAGGGCCGATACACCACCGACTGGACCGATTTCTGGGGAGTAAAATGGCGAATGCCAAATCTCATGAAAGACCCGAATTTTTATGTAGTCCAAGTCCAGATCAGCAGCATGGGAAGCGATGTATCCCTTATGGAACGGACGGAAGGGGTGGTAAAAACATTTACCACAGAAGTAGTAAAACAAGTGGATTCTTTGCTTCCAAATTCTGGTTTTGATTCAACATGCATTCTAAAATGACTAACAAAGTAATATTGTGCCTTCTGACTTGAAAAAAAAAGCAATCCACGCTGTAACATGGACTTTTATTGAGGCTATAGGTCTGCGGTGTGTGCAGTTTGTGGTCGGAATCATCTTGGCCCGGCTACTACTGCCCGAGCAGTTTGGCCTGATTGGTATGCTCACGATCTTTATAGCCGTGGCACAGGCTTTTATGGATAGCGGATTCGGGGCGGCATTGGTTCAAAGGCAGAATGTTACTGAAAAAGATATTAATTCCATTTTTTACTTCAATATTTTTGTCAGTATTATCGCGGCTGTTTGTTTGTGTGGCATTGCCCCATGGGTGGCCATTTTTTACAATCAGCCTATTCTAACTCCACTGCTGCGGTTAATGTCGAGTACTCTGGTAATTAATGCCTTGAGTTTGGTTCAAAATGTCTTATTAAGGAAGGCACTTGATTTCAAGACGCAGACTAAAGTGTCGTTGGTCGCCAGCCTTTTATCGGGGATTATTGGGGTGAATATGGCATATCGGGGTTTTGGTGTCTGGAGTCTGGCCGTACAACAGTTATCTGCCGCGGTTATTGGAACGTCATTGCTATGGGTATTAACCAGTTGGCGGCCGGCTTGGCTGTTCAGTCTGCAATCGTTACGGGATATGTTTGGCTTTGGCTCCAAACTGTTTGCTTCAGGGTTAGTTAGTGCGATTTTTGAAAATATTTATTTGATTGTCATTGGCAAGGTGTTTTCACCTGCGGACCTTGGCTATTTTACCCGGGCCGATAATTTGCAGAAATTACCGTCGCTAACGTTGTCTCGTGTCATAAGCAGAGTGACCTTTCCGGTCTTTTCCACAATACAGGATGACCCTGAACGAGTCAAACGAGGCATGAAAAAGGCGCTAACCACTTTATCGCTAATTAATTTTCCCTTGATGATTGGATTGGCTGGCGTAGCTCGTCCATTGGTGATTGTATTACTGACCGAGAAATGGCTGCCCTGCATTCCTTATTTGCAACTGTTATGCATAGTAGGATTGATGTATCCTTTACAGGGCACTAATTTATATATTTTGTCGGCCTTGGGTCGGTCCGATCTGTATTTGTGGTTGCAGATTATCAATAAAATGTTAATTGTTATCAATATTGCCGTAACTTGGCGATGGGGCATCATGAACATGATTACGGGACAAGTTATCATATCAATTGGCAGTTATTTTATAAATTCATGTTATAATAAAAGATTATTAGACTATTCAATTAGTGAACAGATCAAAGACATATTTCCTTATTTGATGAACGCATTACTGATGGGGGGGGTAGTTTATGCGATAACCTATATGTCAATTCAAAATCCACTAATATTACTGATTAGTCAGATATTAATTGGGGGAACAATATATATATTGCTCTGCCAAATATCTCGTTTACCAGTCTTCATAGAGTTTCAACAGCAGGCAGGCAAATGGCTTTCATTTAAAACCATCCATTAAAGCTGATAGAGATAATATGCACACTGGAGTAAAAAATGTTATTTTTATGTTTGTGAAAAATTAAGTCTTAAAAGACGCCTCCCTCAAAAGTCCGACTACTGGGCTAAAAACGAGGTTTTGGGCTTGAAACTGAGGGTGCATCTCGCAATTTCCGACTTTTAAGGGAGACGTCTTAAAAGGAATTTTGCAATGAGAAAATTATATCTGGTTTTATATTATTATTTTGCATATTATTTGCCAGCGACGAATGGTCCTGGCTGGGGTCATCGGTTACGTGCAAGAAAAATAAGACGTTTTATCTGCAGCCGAATTTTCAAAAAATGTGGTAAAAATATCAATGTTGAGAAAGGTGCAAATTTTGGGGATGGCGCTGAGATTGAAATCGGTGATAATTCGGGGATAGGTGTAAATTGTTTGCTTCAAGGCCGGATAAAAATCGGTAATAATGTGATGATGGGGCCTGAGGTGTTAATTTTTACACAAGACCATCAATATAATCGCATTGATATTCCAATGAATAAACAAGGACATAAGGTTTCAGAACCAGTCGTTATCGGAAATGATGTATGGATTGGGCAGAGGTGTATAATATTGAGCAATACGAACATAGGTAATGGTGTTATATTAGGTGCGGGAGCGGTTGTAACAAAAAATGTACCTGATTGGGCCATTGTTGGCGGTAACCCTGCAAAAGTAATAAGATATAGAAACCAACCTATCTCTAAGAATGAAAACATTGCCTAACGTTATAATAATATATAATATTATTTGTCAATAATTTTTTGGGAGGCTATTTAACTGAACACAATTACCGAAATTAGTAATAAACTTAAACTATGTGTTTTGGCCCGTTTTTTAGGCCAGAGGAGTGAAGCTTGGCTTTGGCGACAAATCGTTGGATTGACTCTTTTTGATGCCCATGTAATCACCTGGGCTTATATAAATCAATCCGATTATCCGCTTGGTAGAATTGTGGTGAATCAACTACCTTTTAAACCGGCACCAGAAGATAGTACATTGTTAAAGCGTTGGTTCTATCGATTCAGGAATTTGCCATCTGCAAATTTTTATGGATCAATAGGGAAAGAAAAAGCTTATATTCATCGGCTTTTATTAGATATAAAACCACAAGTCATCTTATGCCATTTTGGTCAAACAGCCTTACGTATTTTGCCTGTCGCAAAAGACCTAGGGATACCGCTCGTTGCCCATTTTCATGGCATGGATATCTCTTCAAATTTAGCAAACAAATGGTATCGATGGAGTCTTATTCATCAAGTCAAACAGTTTGCCGCCATTGTTGTTGTTAGTAATCACCAGCGACAGTGGTTTCTCGATCATAACATCCCAGAATCCTGCATTCATGTCATTCCCTGCGGTGTACCGACCGCCCAATTCGAACCCACTGCCGTGAGGCCTAATGGCACTGTTCGATTTGTTACGGTCTCGCGGATTAATAAGCAAAAAGGTATTGATTATACAATAAAAGCTTTTTTGAAGGTCTTTAAAGTCAGGCCTGACGTCCATTTGAATATTGTAGGCGATGGGGAGGAAATGAATACACTGAAGGATCTTGTTTGTCGATTGGAGATTGCCCACAAAGTAACATTCTCTGGAAGCTGCCCACCGCCTGTTGTTAAACAGCATTTGGCTGAGGCACATATATTTTTGCAACACTCAACCATTCGTGAAGGTTCTTCTGTATCAATTATGGAGGCTGCAGCCATGGAGTTGCCGATTGTGGCTACACGCTGCGGTGGGATTATGGATCATGTGGTTGAGGGCCAAACGGGTTATTTAGTTGATCAGAAAAATGTAGATGGAATGGCAGAAGCTATGGAAAAATTAGCAAATGACGTAGATTTACGTGTCGCCATGGGCAAGGCTGGGCGTGCTCGAATGATGCAGCACTTTGATACTAAAAAGCAAGTTGCAAGGTTGGAAAACGCGATATTAGGTTGCTGTCGAGATTGAATTTGCCTCATTTTGTGAGGAATTTACTATGAAAATTGATCTTGTTTTTATCACTTATAATCGTCTGGAATACACTAAATTGGCCTTGAAGTCTGTCCTTGCAGATCCGCAAGAGAAATTTTCTTTGACCATCTGGGACAATGGTTCTACGGATGGTACCATTGAATATCTAAAAAATAAAGTCAAAGATCCTCGAATTTCAAATATTATTTTTTCAAAAGCAAACATTGGACAAGTGGCGGCGATTAATCAAATATGGTCCCATTCAAAAGCGGATTTAGTAGGAAAGCTCGATAATGATTGCTTGGTAACATCAGGATGGACGCGGGTGCTGGCAAAGGCTCATGAGGGTATCGATAAACTTGGAGTAGTTGCGTGCTGGCATTTCTTTCCCGAAGATTTTAATTATGAACTTGCCAAACATAAGATCCAATCTTTTGGAAACCATCAGATATTTCGACACCCATGGACTTGTGGGACAGGATTATTACTTAAAAGGAAAATTTTTAACCAAATAGGGCCGATACAAGGAAGATCAACAACTAAGTATTGGTTAAAAATTGCCTTACGTGGATTTATTAACGGTTTTTATTTTCCTTTAATATATCAAGAACATATGGATGATCCTAGGTCAAAGTATTGTAATATTCATAAGATGTCTTTTAATTATGCATATAAGCATTCCTTTGGATACCAAACAAAAGCCATAAAAAATATCAATGAATATAAGTCATTGCATGATAAGATAATTCACAATTTGCTATATGATCCTTTTGAAGCAAAATTTTACACTGGATGGCGAGTTATTTATAAAAAATTTGTCAAAAAAATAGAAAATGCAATAAAGTTCAGTAAGTAAAATATGTACCACAATAATATAAGTTTTATTATTAGAGCTTTCAATGAAGATAAATATATTAGTAATTTGATGCAAACTCTTTTGCTTCAGGCAGAAAAAAGTCAGAGTAAATATGAATTTATAGTTATTGATAGTGGGTCAACTGATAATACAACTAATATTGTAAAATTATTTCCAGTTAAGTTGATTAGTATTCCGAAAAATGAGTTCAATTATTCAAAAGCTTTAAACTTGGGTATCGAAAATAGCTCTGGTGATTTATTGATTATTATTTCGGCACATATTTTACCATGCCAAAACTTCTGGTTGAAAAGATTAATTTCTCATTTTGAGGACGAGAAAATAGCGGGAGTATTTTGTCGACAAGTACCTTGGCCAGATGCACCATGGTATGAGGTAAATCGAATAGAAAAACAGTTCCAAAATATTTCAAAATGCTATTCTTTGGACATTGATAATTTAGACATACCCTTTAGTAACGTAGGTTCTTGTGTCCGGCGTGATCTTTGGGAACGGCATCCTTTTCAAATTTTGCCGGCTAGAGAAGACCGAGAATGGGCAAAATGGGCCATATTGAATGGATATCGAATTATATATGATGCGGAGATTTCTGTCTATCATTCTCATAATGAATCGCCGAGAAAAGTGGCCCAAAGAATTATTGCCTTAGAAAAAGCCGCAGACATTTTAAATAAAAGAAAACGAACTTTTCCATTAACATTAAAGCAAGGAATAGGTTGGTCATTACGAGAAATCAGAAATATAACTTCAACAAAATCTCTTAATTGGAAAAAGATATTTTATTGCTCGGACGCAATTCGTTCCGCCTTTTGGTTTGTTGCAGATTTTTGAGGGTATAAAAGAGAGTTGTTATGAATGAAATAGTTCAGATGGCGGGGGCAAATCGTGAATATATGGGGCAAACGACAATAAACCCTTTTGGCTTAATAGTACTTGTGATATTGGGTTTATCGGTTATAACATTACAGCGACGATATGCAATAATTTCATTCCTTATTATGGCCTGTTTCATATCGTCTGCCCAGCGCATCGTGATATTTTCTATCGATTTTAATTTTTTGAGAATTTTAGTAATATTTGGCCTTTTTCGGGTTTTACTTAAAAATGAATGGAAATGCTTAGTCTTTAAGAAAATAGATTTAGCCATTATTCTTTGGGCATGTTCAGCAACGTTAGTCTATACAATTCAAAATGGTACATTCTCAGCTCTAGTAAATCGTTTAGGTTTTTCATTTGACGCCTTGGGGATGTATTTTCTTTTTAGATGTTTGATTAAGAATTATGATGATTTCAGGGACTTAGCTAAAGGTGTAATTGTTTTGAGTATACCTGTTGCAGTGGCCTTTTTATTCGAACATTTTACACGACGAAATTTATTTTCAATATTTGGAGGTGTTCCTTCAATTACCATTGTTCGCGAGGGACGTCTCCGTTGCCAAGGACCTTTTACAGTATGCATTTTAGCCGGTTGCTTCTGGGCTTCTCTTATGCCTTTAATCGCTACCTGCTGGTGGAATAATCTAAAAGAAAAAAAGTGGGCTTTTATAGGTTTATTTAATTCCATGATTATTGTTATATGTTGTTCGTCCAGTACACCAGTAATGGCCGTTAACTTTGGTGTTATAGGGGGTTGCTTGTTCTATTTTCGGTATCAAATGAGAATTATCCGATGGGGTTTAGTTTTAACTATGATTACTTTACACATAATCATGCAAGCACCGGTTTGGCATCTAATTGCAAGAGTTACCGCAGTTTCAGGATCAACCGGGTGGCACCGTTATCATTTAATTAATGAGGCAATAAATAATTTTAAAGAATGGTTTTTGTTGGGTACAATAAACACATCGCATTGGGGCTGGGGGCTTCAGGATGTCACTAATCAATATATTTTAGAGGGTATACGGGGGGGACTTATTACTCTAATTTTATTTATCTATGTAATCGTTTTGGCCTTTCAACGAATAGGGCAGTTATGGAAAAATGCTTCAAATAAGCAAACTTTAATTATGTCATGGGCCTTAGGGATATCATTATTTATTCATTGCATGAATTTCATAGGAGTTTCTTATTTTGGTCAAATCATTGTAGTATGGTATTTAACGTTAGCCATTGTAGGAAGCCTTTCGCCATTGAATCAATCCGCGGTACCAGTAAAAGCTTATGAGAAATATTATTTGAATAAAAAAATTATCCAAGCACATTCTACATATTCTTAATGCAAAGGCTTTAAATGGCATGAAGATAGAAACGATAGATTTAACTCTTATTGTAGTCAGTTTCAATACCCAAAGATTAACATTAGGCTGTTTGCAGTCGCTTTATGAGCAAACGAATGGTCTTCCTATGGAAGTTATTGTCGTTGATAATGCCTCACAGGATGTATCTGCGGAAGCTATATCAAAGCATTTTCCTCAAGTCCATCTTATCCGCCTGGATAAAAACATCGGCTTTGGTCCAGCCAATAATTTAGCCGCGAAACACGCGAAAGGGGAATGGCTTCTTTTACTTAACCCGGATACCGTCATTCTTGATGGAGCAATTCAAAAACTTTATTTCTTTGCTAAAGAACATCCGGAAGCAGGGATATTCGGGGGCCGGACTTTTTTCAAGGATGGAAAATTAAACCCTACATTCTGCTGGAACAAACCAACCCTTTGGAGTACTTTTTGTAGTGGGATTGGATTGTCGGCAATTTTTAAAAGTTCACCTATTTTTGATCCGGAAAATATTGGAAGTCGTGGTGTAGATATTCCTCATGAGGTTGATATTGTCAGTGGATGCTTTTTTTTAATCAAAAAAGAAATATGGGACAATTTGGGAGGATTCAACCCGGATTTCTTCATGTATGGGGAAGAAACAGATCTATGCCTTCGAGCCGGAAAAAAAGAAATTAAATGTATGATCAATCCTAATGCTACCATTGTCCACTATGGCGGAGCTTCGGGAAAGATCAGATCAGAAAAGAAAATACGTTTATTTAAAGCGAAGGCTCTTTTATTTAAAAACCATTGGAATAAAGTATCGGCTCAATTAGGAGTTTTTATGTTGGATGGTAAGGTGTTTATTCGCATGGTTATTTTTGCACTTTTGCAAGTAATAAAACCCAGTAAACATAACGATTATGTCATGTGGCGGAATATCTGGAAGTATCGCGGAGAGTGGCAAAATATTCTCCGTTGAGCTTTTTATCGTGTAGAGTAAAGCAAACTTTTGGTATCGTCCCAAAGGTTGGGGAAGCCATGTGTCTGTTACTTATCAGCTATCCAGAAGAGGATCGCGCTTGTCCGAGCCCTCAACGGTCTTTTCCATAACTTCCCAGCGGGCAAAGAACTGGATGTCCGCCATCGACCAAAATACTCTCATGGGTCGTTTCATGTTCACCTCAAAGAATTTGCCCTATAAGTGCTTGCCAAAACAACGCTTATCGGAATGGCTGACTCTATGGTTTTATCTTGCCAACGAAGCCACTTCAAAGATGTCCACTTGCTCTGCCAAATCGCTGACACCGTTTCAGTTTGGGTAAACATCCCCGGGGATTTACCTGGGTAGCTGGCTCCTCTACAAGGGAACCTTCTGCCGATTTCCTATCCCCAGCTTTTGGGACGATAATAAACTTTTTAGTCATTTTTTATATTTGATATTTATCTGGATGAGTCTTTTCTGTTCAGAGAATTAAAGGAGCTTTTAAAGTTACATCTTGGAGGGGGTTGAGTATGCGTAGCAGAACAAAAAAAATTCTTGCCGTTTCTTCCGGCGGAGGCCATTGGGTCCAACTTCGGCGGATGATCCCTGCTTTGGAAGGGCATAGTCTTACGTTTGTAACGGTCAATCCGGTTTATAAGGTGGATGTTCCCACTTTCAAATTTTACAGTGTCAACGACGCCACCAGTTGGCATAAATTCAAAATGGCCAAAATGGCCTTGCGGATGTTATGGATTGTTCTTCGGGAATGGCCGGACGTTGTTATTTCCACCGGGGCCGCACCGGGGTATTTCGCTATCCGATTCGGGAAGTGGATCAGGGCGCAAACGATCTGGATCGACAGTATCGCCAATGTGGAACATTTATCAAAGTCGGGGCGGTTGGTCAGGCCGTATGCGGATTTGTGGCTCACGCAGTGGCCGCACCTGGCTCAGGAAAAAGGGCCGCACTATAACGGGAATGTGATTGGAATTATTTCCCAGCAAATTGGGGTTTGAGGAAGCGACTTGAGGAGGATTAGATCATGATTTTTGTTACCGTAGGGGCACAAATGCCGTTTGATCGGATGGTCCAGGCGGTGGACGATTGGGCCGGAAAACGAGGAAAAAACGATATTTTTGCCCAGATCGGATCGACGGAATTTTGGCCGGAACACATTCAATGGACCCGGTTTCTTGATCCGCCGGAATTCCGGAAAAAATTACAGGCGGCCAGCGTGGTGGTGGCCCATGCCGGGATGGGATCGATCATCACCGCCCTGGGATTAGGTAAGCCGATCCTGGTGATGCCACGGCTGGGAGAGCTTGGGGAGACCCGAAACGATCACCAGGTGGCGACGGCGAAGCGATTTCTCGAACTCGGGTGTGTCTCGGTTGCCTTCGATAAAAAGGAAATGGCGAAAAAATTGGATAAGATTAATGACATAAAAAATGGGAAAATGATCGGATCACACGCCTCACCGGAACTGCTTTCCACTCTCCGGCAGTTTATCAATCAAGATATTCCATTATACATGTCATCGAAATGGTGGAATTTTATTTTACGAAGGACGTTGAAGCAAATGTCAGTGACTCAAGTTGACAGGAATTAAGAGAAGAATTAAATGATCTATGTTTGATTCTAAAGAAAATTTATTATTAGTCGTTTACTTGAAGAAGGTATTTAGAAACTCTAGAGATCTATCTTCAATTCAATGTAATTGCATAAATACCTATACATAGGAGCAATAAAATGCCAGTAGAGTCTGTTTATACACCCATTGAGGAAGTTTCACTACCTAATCCCCAAAAGAAAAAAATACACTGTATATCTTCCGATTCTTTGTTGGGTAAATTTTATGGGTTATTATTCCATCATGCTCTTTGGCCTTTAATGAATATAGCAAATCAACGAAACATTCATAAAAAAATAAATTTTCTGGAGGATTCTCAATGGTGGCAATCCGATCAACTGAAAGAATATCAACTAAAAAAGCTTCGGAGATTAATCAAACAAGCCTATGAAAATGTTCCATATTATCGTCAGGAAATGATGCGTTTACATTTAAAGCCGGAAGATTTCACTTCGCTTGATGTACTACGTGAAATGCCGACCGTGACCAAATCGATACTGAAGTCGAAGCCGTCGGAATTCCTTGCTAAAGGATCCCGGTTCCAAGACTTGGTCATCGGGACTACCAGCGGCTCAACCGGTCAACCGACCACTTTTTATCGAACCCGTGAGCAGGACAGTTGGCATTGGGCTCTCAAATATCGAATGTGGGGTATGGCAGGTTACAAATTAGGCGATCCATACATCAACGTCTATAATATGGCGAGGCGAAGCCTCAAGAAAAAAATTCAAGATTTCTTTTTGCGAAATCATGATCTTTATATCTTTGAGAATGCGGATCAAGAAGAACTTTTTAATCATATTTTAAAATTATTTAAACTACCCTCTATAAAATACTTGGCCGGCTGTACAACAACGATAAGAATGCTTGCTGATTACTGTGCCTTTAAATCCATTCCCGTCGGTAATTATTTAAGGGCAGTTCTCAGTACGGGAAGTTTATTAACAAAATCAGAACGTGAATTTATAGAGAATTCACTGGGAGTACCCGTATGGGATCATTACGGTTTAGGCGGGGAAGGCGCTCATGTGGCAGCAGAATGTGAAATGAAAAAAGGTTACCACGTTAATGTTGAAAATCTGATTGTAGAACCCACTGAACCCGGTAAAGTGAATACCGGAGAATCTACCGGAATAATTGTTACCACGCTCGATAATTTTGGGTGGCCTTTGATAAGATATGAAACGGGCGATGCCGCCGTATTTACTACAAGACAGTGTTCATGTGGCAGAGGACTTCCTCTTCTTGAAAGAATCGATGGCAGGGTGAGCGAAATTATTACATTACCCAATGGAGTTCGGCTGAATGTTCATTATTTTTCGGTAACCATTGGAAAATCAAATAATATTTCCCAGTACCAGGTTGAACAGAAAAACAAAAACGAGCTATGTATTAGAATTGTTTGGGTAAACCACCAACCTTCCGTATCTACTAAAAACCATATACTTTCTTCTTTAAGAAAGATGTGTAAAGATGATCTAAAGATATATTTTGAGGACGTCAAGGAAATACCTTTACCCAAAAGCGGCAAACATTCATATGTTATTGCTTACTCACGTAGCTGAAGGAATATTTGTTTATGACTAAAGAGAAGCTCTGCAAGTGGGTAGTTTGTTTTGCACCAGGTGATTACCATCAATTTACGCCGAGTTGTACAACATATATTATGCATGCTTTTTGGGAAGCGGGCTATAAAATACTTTGGATTAACCCGATGCCGGTGGGAATTCCAACCCTGCGTAATCACGGGGGATGGCAAAGAATATTCCGGCGGCTTCGGTCCTACTCAAGACCTTTTAGGCGTGTTAGGAGTGGATTTTACACATTTTCTCCCGTTGCATGGCCGGCTCGGGGAGGTGGGCGTGGGAATGGTTGGAATGAAAGTATTATTTCTTTCCAAATTAAATGCATAGAAAAGTTAATCCGTGTATATAATCCGTTAATCTGGTTTGAAACTCCTGCCGCACGTTTTGCGCTGGATTTTTTTTTGGGCGTCAAAGTATATCAGTTATCTGATAAATATGAATTATCACGTTACGCATCAGCCGAGACGAAAAAAAATATGGCAGGAAACTCTCATGATTTAATCAATAAATGCGATCTTGTTATTTGTTGTGGTCGTAAATTATGGCGAGAGGTCCAGGTACAACGTCCCGACGCTATTTATTTACCCCATGCAGTCCAAGTATCACAATACACCAAAATAGAAAAAGGACCGCCTGATGATATAAAAAATTTGCCACACCCGATAATTGGGTATTTTGGGACCCTTAGTGGTTCGAATGATCAATCCATTTTAATTGAATGTGCTAAGCGACATCCTGAATGGTCGATTGTTTTAATCGGTAGAATTACCGGAGGTGATTGGGCTGAATTAATGAAATTCTCAAATGTTCATTTTCTTGGCTTCAAACCCTTGGAAGAAATTCCTCAGTACGGGCAATGTTTTGATGTTGGTATCATGAACTGGTTTCTTGATGAATGGATACGTTATAGTCACCCACTTAAATTAAGAGAATATCTTGCACTAGGTTTACCAGTTGTTTCAGTTCCAATTCCTGAAGTAGTAGAAAGTTATGCCGATTTTGTTTATCTGGCTGACACTCCCGGTAAATTTGTCGTTCAAGTTGAACGTGCCCTAAAAGAAAATACGCCCGAAAAGAAGTTGCACCGCTTAAAGTGGGTTTCGAACTTTAGTTGGGAAAACTATGTTGAAATAATACAGAAAAATATTCAACATAAGAATATTCAACATAAGAATATTTTAGAGCAATTCAAGAATTATTGTACATTTGTCCGATGAAAGGGGAATGAAACAATATTCAATGGATTTACGGGAACGGATCGTGGCGGCATGTGATCGCGGGGAACAAACGATTTCGGCGATTGC
>JBAZZQ010000040.1:0-35758 GCA_041658725.1 Phycisphaerae bacterium
GGCTGAAAAATAGGCAGCTAACAGTTTAGACGCTGCGAAACCTTGTCGTTATGCAACCTGCAGGGCTTAAACATATATTAGGAAACCCCAAAGCCGATCGAAAAAAATCAACATCGCAAAAAGCTCTCATAGACCGTCCATTGACCAAATAGGAAAAATTTAGTACTATATACCGTTGTGTAAATTATTAAATTGAAGGGAAAAGCGAATGGGGAAAACGGGTAGAAGCGTTTTTCTTGAGGCGGTGTTTTTTCTTTTTTTCAGTTGCTTTTCATTTACCGTACTGGCATCGAATGATATACCAACCGCGGCATTGGATTCCACTCTTGAACAATTAAGGAAAGAAATCGGAATTGTAACCGCTCCACCGTTCGCAATGATAAACAAGCAGGATTCGGTTATTGCTTCGCCTTCTGAGCCGGCCGTAAAACCATTGATTATGGTACCTAAGGAACTGGACAAAGACGGAAACGGAATCGATGATAAATTGGATGCCGGCCTTCGGCGAATCCGAACCAAGATCGCTAAGGAAAGCAACCCGGAAACGAAAAGAACCCTGGAAAACCTGCTTACAGAGCCGGTTCGTGTCGAACTGATTTTTTCCCGTCAAATTACCCGGAGCCAGATTGACGTTTTCCAGGCTCTGGGCGGGCAGATCGAATACATCTACAAGGCCGTCAGTTATGGTTGGAATGCCTACCTCCCGGTAGGGGTCGTGGAAAAGATTCCCCAGCAAATGGGAATCGGTTTTGTCGCGGTGGTCGCTGACCAGCCCGCAAAACCGACGTTGGATGAAGCCACGCGGACCGGTCGGGTACGGCCTGTCTGGGTACCCGGGTTTGCAGGATCCTCGTCTGGCCTTTTCGGAAGCGCCACCACCACGATCGGGATTCTTGATACCGGCATCGATGATTCACACACCGACCTGGCGGGCCGACAGGAATACTGGAAGGACTGGACCTCCGATAAGGAACTTTCCCCCCGCGACATCGGCCAGCACGGCTCGCACGTTACCGGTATTGCACTGGGTACCGGGGCCGCAGAGGGCACAAATGCCTTGCTTTATTATACGGATAGTGGAAATATGTCGAGTCTGAACAATAATTATTATTATCCCTCACCCATCCATATCCCGAATGGTCTAAATGTAACCTTCTCCAGTACGGCCTATTGGGTGGGTGGAAGAACCACCAACTTATATGGGTTCTATCGGTCAAACGGCAGTGCGGGAAGTTATTCCGCGTTAAGTGCGGCTTCTTCAGGGTCTTCTCCCCTTAACGAGAGCAATAGTTTCATCGCATCCTCGGCAAACCATTATTCGGCGGGGTTGATCCAGAATACCACTCGGAAGGTTGGTCTTTACGCCGTGGCCAACGCGGTGACATATGCGGGCGTGGGGGACGGATTCAACACCCTTCGCGGCGTGGCCCCCGGATGCCGGTGGGCGGTAGGAAAGGTCTTTCTGAACAATGGAAGCGGGTCGAGCCTGGACATTCAGGAGGCCGTGGATGACATGGTAGTCCAGCGGATCACACACAACATCAAGGTCGTAAATATGAGCCTGGGGATAATTGGGAATCCGGGATTGGACACGACGCTTCGCTCCAAGGTCAACAACATGGTAGACAATGGGATCATCGCCGTCTGTTCCGCCGGAAATGACGGACCTGGGACCGCCGGGTCCAACGTAGTGGACGACCCCGGGCGTGCGGGAAAGGCGATCACTGTCGCCGCCGCCAATGACATCAACCAGCTAACGGAATACACCAGTAGCGGTTTTTCCTCCCCGGGTTCCGACGAGGACTATAAGCCCGACGTTATGGCTCCCGGGGGATCGGATTACTACTCAAAGATACTCTCGGTCGACTCAAACGACTCGGACGCCGACAGCACGACTTTTTCCGATAAGCAGCTCAACGACTACGCCAATATGGAAGGCACGTCAATGGCTTGTCCGTGTGTTGCCGGGGCCTGTGCCCTGGTGATTCAAGCTCTGGAGCAAAGCGGGGTTACTTGGAATTTTTATTCCAGTTCTCACCCCCTTCTGGTCAAGATGCTTCTCTGTGCCACCTGCACGGAATCGAATGCCAATCGGGAAGTTTCGTCGGGAACGAACCCCACTCTCGGCCGCGCAGCTAGTCCCAAGGATTTGTATGAAGGGTATGGAATGATCAATCCCGACGCCGCGGTCGAAGCGGTATTATTGGTTTATTCCAGCGGAACAACCGGCTCGACCGACGGGGGATATTTTAACCGCCGGGCCTGGGGACGAAAAGTAACTCTGACTTCCGGATCCCCCGTCAAATTCACTCTTAATGTCCCTTCCACCGGGGACTTTGATCTTTACCTTTACTCCAGCACCCCCGACAGCAAGGGAAATCCCATTATCCGTGCTTCCAGCACCAACGCCGGAAACGGAACGGGCGAAACCATCAATTTTATGCCCAGCGTCAGCGAGACGAGCTATCTTGTAATTAAGCGGGCGGCGGGATATGGAAGCTGGACGTTGACTTCGACGCTCACTGTGACTGGCGTTATTACTCTCGGCGACTACATCGCGGACGTAACTGCAATGCCGGCGACTATCGAATTTCGCGACCCCGGCACGCTTGTCTCCCGTGACAACCAGACGACCACGCTTGACTCCGGGAGCACGTATTCCGTCACCACGGGACTACCTCCCGGCCTCTATGACCTGTCGGTCAAAAAGTCCCCCTGGTTAAGGCAAACTAAAACCAATGTCGATCTTCTCGCCGGTTCCAATACCGTCAATTTTACTCTGATCAACGGCGACTGCGATGGGAATGATGAAGTTACCTCCACCGACCTGTCGGTCGTATTGGCGGCAATGGACACCGTTTCCCCCAGTCCGAATTGGGATCCCACAGCCGACCTGGATGGCGATCTGAATATCACAAGTGCAGACCTCTCTATCGTATTATTATCTATGGATCAGATGGGTAATCCGTAATATCCCCATAAAAAAACATTATGGTTGTATTTTCATTTATGGGTGACTTTAATAATAGCCATGCTTGCCAAAGTACACAGCGTGATTCTGAGCGGTATCGAAGCCATTGAATGCGAAGTCGAGGTGGATGTCTCGTCGCGGGGTTTTTCCGGGGTCAATATCGTCGGTCTTCCAGACGCAGCCGTTAAAGAAAGCATTGACCGAATCAAAGCCGCCTTGATTAATTGCGGCTACCGGTTCCCCAAACATCGAACGTTGGTCAATCTTGCCCCGGCGGATATTCGCAAGGAAGGACCTGTGTTTGATCTTCCCATCGCCCTGGGGATTTTGATGGCCGATGGACAGATCAGTCTGGAGCTAACTAAAAATTTTCTGATCATCGGGGAACTCGCCCTGGACGGTCGGCTTCGATCCGTCAAGGGGTCGCTTTCCATCGCATTGCTGGCGGCAGAAAAAAATTATCGCGGAGTTCTCGTTCCCCGCGAGAATGTGCCGGAAGCGGCTGTGGTCGAGGACATCGAAGCGATTGGGGTTGGCAGTCTGACCGAGGCGGTTGGGTTTCTCGCTCAACGGCTGCCGCTGGAACCGACAAGGGTGGATACCGAACAATTGTTCAGCCAGGTCAGTCATTACGATTTGGATTTCGCCGAGGTCCGTGGCCAGGAGCATGCGAAACGCGCCATGACAATCGCGGCGGGTGGTGGGCACAATATGCTGATGATTGGTCCGCCGGGATCGGGTAAAACGATGTTGGCTCAAAGGCTGCCGACGATCCTTCCTCCGTTATCCCTGACCGAAGCGTTGGAGACGACTAAAATTTACTCGGCGGTTGGTTTGCTTAAATCAGGCCAGGCGTTGGTTGGGATTCGTCCCGTTCGGACGCCGCATCACTCCGCCTCGCCGATTGCCCTGGTCGGCGGAGGAAGCAATCCCCAGCCGGGGGAGGTGAGTTTTGCTCATAACGGGGTATTGTTTCTGGATGAAATGCCGGAATTTCAACGCTCGACTCTGGAGATGATTCGTCAACCGCTGGAGGATGGGACGGTGACCATTTCCCGAGTTCAATCGTCCATGACATTTCCGGCGAAGTTTATTCTCATCGGGGCTATGAATCCGTGTTTCTGTGGTTATTACGGTCATCCGAGAAAAAAATGCCGCTGCACTCCCGGACAGGTGGAAAAGTACATGGGGAAAATCTCCGGTCCCTTGCTCGACCGGATCGATATTCATTTGGAAGTGCCCGCCCTGGCGCTGGATCGCTTTCGGACGACGGCCAACGGACAGTCTTCTTCGCAGATGCGGGAAAAAGTTTTGCAGGCGCGGCAAATTCAGCAAGAGCGGTTTAAGAATAAACCCGAGAGTGTTAATGCGCGGATGGGTCCTCGATTGCTTCGCACGCATTGTCAGCTTGATTCTACTTGTGAGGCGATTTTGCGGTCGGCGGTTGGGGAACTGGGACTGTCAGCCCGCGCTCATGACAAAATTCTGCGGGTGGCCCGCACCATCGCTGATCTGGAAAGTATTCCCGCCATCAAATCTGAACATATCGCTGAAGCGATCCAGTATCGCCGGCTTGACCGGGTCATGTGATAAATTCCGGTTGTGCCACGGTTGGCTTGTCCAACCGTGTCTTTTCCTGAGATCAAAAAGCTAAAAACACGGTTGGGCAAGCCAACCGTGGCACTTGCCATAACTCGCTGCCGTCCTGAAAGAATAATTCCCGCTCCCTCACGGTCGCGTCTCTTTTACATTACTCATGCAACGAATTCTTTATCGACTTTTGAGGAAAGACTTTTTATAGTAATGGTATGCCTCAGGATGCATTGGAAGCAAGACTTCGGACGACGATAACCAGCGCACTGGCGCATTGGCGGTTTTTCAATCTTTCCCTGGCCGCCAAGTTCCGGATGGTGTTTGGTTTGGCGGTGATGCTGATTATCGGTGTGGCCCTGTCGATGCCGTGGTATCGGATGGAACGGTTGGTGGAACAGCAAAACGGAAAGCAGGCCCGGGCCATCGCCGACGCGTTTATGATTTTTGAGGTGCACCGGAAACATGCCGGAATATCTCCGGAGTTTCTGCGATATTTCTTTGGTTCCGAAGGTGGGCATAATTATCCGCTGCCGACCTTGCTGAAAATAGCGGGCAAACCTTCACGGGAGCCGATCTCGGAAGATAAGTTCACGCAAAACGCGATTGAGCAATTTCGCGACCCCACCCTCAGCCAGGTCTGGCAAATGGAAAATGATTCGGAAGGCAGGAGGAATTATCATTACCTCGAGCCGATTCGGGCTACTGCTTCTTGTCTGGAGTGTCATGCGCAGGTGGTTCCGGGTGAGGAATACCGGCTGGGGGAACTGGTGGGGGTGGTGAGCCTGACGATCGCGTCCGATCCGACCGATCAGCAGTTGCTTTGGAATCGGATTGCCATTATCGCCGCCGTCGCCCTGGCGACGCTTTGCGCGATCGGGGTGTTTTATTATATTACGCATCGGTTGATTTTGGCCCCGATCGGCCAGCTTCGGCAGGCTTCGGAACTGGTCTCGAAGGGTCAGTTGGGGACGCGGGTGGAAATTCAAACGGGTGATGAATTCGAGGAGCTTTCCGAGGCGTTTAACCAGATGCTCGACCACCTGGAAGAATCTCATCAGCAGTTGCACACCATCAATAAATCGCTGGATACCAAACTGGGTGAACTGGCTCAGGTGAACGTGTCGCTGCATGAAGCCAACCGGGTCAAAAGCGAATTTCTCGCCAATGTGAGCCATGAGCTGCGGACGCCTCTTAATTCGATTATAGGTTTCGCCGAATTGATCATGGAGCATCCTGCCCTGAAGGATGATCCCAAGACCAGCCGGTTTGCCACGAATATTTTCACGTCCGCCAAATCACTGCTGTCCATGATAAATGAAATTCTGGACCTGGCGAAGATTGAGGCGGGGAAAATGGAGTTGCACAGCGAAAAAGTCTCGGTGACCGATTTGTGCGAAAACTTGTATAATTTCGTCAAACCGCTGGCGGACAAGAAGCAGCTTCAGTTTGACTTGAACGTGGAAGACAATATTCCGATCATGGATACCGACGGCGGGAAACTGCAGCAGATACTTTACAATCTTTTGTCCAATGCTGTTAAGTTCACCTCGGAAGGCGGAAAAATTCTCTTTTGCGCCCAGGCGGTTCCGCCGGAGCAGATTCGCATCAGCGTGTCCGATACCGGACCGGGCATCGAGCCTGATAAACAGGAGACGATTTTTGAAAAGTTCCGCCAAGCCGATGGATCGGCTGCCCGGGCCCACGGAGGAACGGGATTGGGGCTGGCGATCTCCAAGGAACTGACAAACATGCTCGGAGGGACGATCAGCTTGGCATCGAAACCGGGCGAAGGGGCAACATTCTCCATTACCTTGCCGCTGAATATTCCGGAAAAACAGGTAAGCTCGCCGCTCGTGAAATTATGAAGAAGTAGACGAGTAATCGACTACTATTCCTTCAACTCCACCGACCAATAGGCTTGATCGAGGAATTCCTTCCAGGATGCGTAGCGGGCGTTGCTGAGTTTCATGGCGATTAGCGGAGATCGGCGGGGTTTCCGCGGGAGCGTGGTCAGTTTTACTCCAGCCTGGTCGGGGGTTCTTCCGCCTTTGCGAATATTGCAGTCCAGGCAGCAGCAGACGACGTTTTCCCAGGTACTCTTTCCGCCCTGGGATCGGGGGATGACGTGATCGAGACTCAAATCGGAAGGTGAAAATTTCTTTCCGCAATACTGGCAGCGATTGGCGTCGCGGGCGAAGATATTTCGCCGGTTGAATTTAACTTCCTGTCGGGGGAGTTTGTCGTAAAAGAGCAGCCGGACAATTCTCGGGACGACGATTTCAAAACGAACGGTTCGGAGCCATTCATGGGCATCGGGTTCAAATTCCCGTCGGACCTGGCTGATTTCAGCCCAGGATTGAAAATCGTAGGTTTGATACTTTCCGTCTTCGACGGAGATGACTTGAGCCAAATCGCGAAACAATAGCGAAAACGCTCGGCGAACCGACACGACGCGAAGAGCCATGTAATGCTTATTCAGCACTAATACATTGGCATCCAGTACTGAGGAAAACCCTTCCATTTGATCGATCCTCATCACAAACAGGGTCGCTGATAAAGCAACCCCTTCAATTTACAATACCCCTCTTGCTCTCAAATGTCAATATTTCCTTTGGTAAGTTTTATGTTATGTAGTTGTAAGTCGCACCGCCCGAAACCGACGCTGAAGCAGCAAATAATCATTCTAACATTCTCAAGAATGATAGAATGAGTTTTAAGACTATTCAAGCCGCCGTTCCGTGTGGTCTTATACTTCCGAGGCACGCCCTGTCATCATAAGAGGAAAAATTTTATGCGCGATGCCATTGGCGGCAATTTTGACAGAGTGTATTAGGTGAGAAATTTCCCGTGGCGTGAGCGGAACGTAAATTGGACGCGATAGCTCCCTGCCAGATTTCCAGGAGCGATTGCTGGTGGATCGATCCGGCGGGGAGGGTTCGGTTAAAATCCTGGTTGCAGATGACGGCGGTTCCGTCGGCGAGGATGGTGAGCCGGCCGGTGATTTGTCGGCAGGGTTTCCGTTTCGGACCGGCCATGGAGGTGACGGACAGGTCGGCGAGTTGACCCGCGTAATCGCTGAAACCTTCGATCACGGCCCAGCCGACCTTCTTGATCCATCCATCGAAAAATTCGTCCATCAATTCCATCGTGTCGCAGGTCTTGATCATCGCAGGGACAAGGAGCGGAATCGGGTGGTTCTGAGTTTGAATGGTGTGAATAAGCCGATTAATATTTTCCGTGACTTTTTCAAAACAATCGACTCCCATTATTTTTTGGTAGAGTTCACGATGCGGTACGTCGATCAGCAGGTAGAGGATGTCGATTGGCAACTCTGCGAGCGTTTCAGTCATTGCCGGATCGAAAAGACCTGTGGTTTGCAGGCCGATTCCCCAGGCTCCGGATTGTTTGAACCCGTGGATCAATTCCTCGAATTGAGGATGACGGGTCGGTTCGCCGAACCCGCCGATGTGGATCACCAGATCGTCGCATTCCTTCGTAAGTTCGGCGACGCGGCTGATGATTTTTTCCGGATCGATAGGACCACGGGAAATCTGTGGAGTCGGGCGATAGCCTTTTTCCCAGGGCCAGCCGGTGATGAATTCGATTTCGATTTCTTTTGGATATGGGGTGAAAATGGTCCGAGCCAGCTCCGCGACTTCCATAATGCTTGCGGATTGCGGATTAAGCTTGGTCGCGAGCAGCCTGCAGAGAGTCAGGCTTCGTTGTGTATCGCAGGTGAATCTCAGGCCGGTCTGAATGATTGACGAATCGATCGGCAGGTTGCAGGGTTTTGAGATCAGGTCCATTTGCGGGTTATCCGGATGATAGCCGATGATCGAACCGGCAATCTTTGTGGTACGCGGAAGGTTCTCGATCAGGTTCCTTTCCAGGATAAGCCCGGACAGACCCGGCGGAGCCTGGGAAAAATTGATTTTCATGGTTTCCTGGTTTTCCAGGTATTGGTCGATTTGACGGTCGAGGATTTTTGGATCGATCCATGCGGCGTGCGCGGGGACGGTCATGACGGCAGGAGCGTCCAGCCGCCGGACGAGTTCCGCCAGGACGTGCGGGATCAGGTCCTCGTCGAAGGCGCAGGTCCCGAGCAATCCGCCTCGCCAGCAGTCCATGGCCCATTTTCTGGCAGACTGAATACCGGGCCACCAGCCGGGAAGGTCGAACTGGATACCGAGGACCTCGACCGGTAAATCGGTCAGGATGGATTTGATTTTTCCCTGTTGATCGGGCAGACAAAAGACGATCTTTTTACCGCTCTTTTGGGATTGGCAGACTCGTTGCATGGTTTGCCGTAAAAGCGGTTGACCGGCAAAATCGGCCAGTAACTTACTTGGTTGACCCAACGGTGCGGTTTGCAAATCAGCCCAGATGATGATCGGTATTTTGGTTTCATTCACAGACACATCTATTTTCCTCTTTGGATTTTTTGACGCGGTCCAGAGCGCCGTCCAGGATTTCGATTAGTTCGTCGGCGCCTTTGACAAGGGCCTGGAGGTATTCGGTGTCCCGGGTTAATTGATTTTTTGCCCGTTCCTTTCCTTGGGTTTCCCTGGCCTCCATCTGCCGGTCGTGCATGAAACGTCGTAACTCGGCCAGGGCGGAAACCGAACATACCATTTGCAACGCTTTGAGGTGGGCGTTGACGAGGGAACGGATTTCATCGACCTGGATAATAATTTTATTAAATTCGGCGGGGGTGTCGATCAGGGTTTCCAGCTTGTCCAGCAGACCCGCGGTTTTTTTACACAAGGTTTGAAATTCCCGGACTTCTTCGATGCGTTTTTCGAGTTGCCGCTGGAGTTGCGGCAGGGGGGTGGGGTCAAACCACTGAGTTGTTTGGGAAAAGTCGAATTTTTCAAGGGGGATTGGCGAGGTTGCGTATTTTTTCAAGGCCTGGGCGAGAGTCATAATCGTGGTGCCGCGTTTTCGAGCGCCGCCTTCGGTGGCATCGATGACGGTGGAAGCGGTATTGGCAAAATCCCTTTCAAATTGCTGCAGGTAAGTGAACATTTGCTCATCGGTGAAAATTTGCCGGCCGTGGATATCGACGGTCTTCCGCAGGATGTCGCGGTTGCGGACGATTCGTTCCCACTCTTTGGTTTCGAGGGTACAAAAGCGGTTGAGTTCCACGGCCCACATGTCATGGACGATGTTGCCGGGGGCGTAGTACATATTGTCGGAAAATCCGAGGTCCTGGCCGATCAGGATAATCGGATCGGTGCCGATATATTCGGCCAGATAGAAGGACAGGTGTGCGACGGTGCTTCCCGCCCGCAGACCGTCTCGTTTTTGGTGCATCGGACCCAAACACTGTTCGGCGAATTCATTATACAACAACCTTTTTTTGCCCGTAAAGACATCGACCACGGGCCAGGTTACTTTGGGTTCGGCGATTAACTGGACCTGTCCGAAATCTTTGATACCCTCGAAGAATTTTTGCGAGATGGGATTGTAGTCCAGGGATGTAACGAAATCCGGCTCCACTCCGAGATTGAGCAGAGGTTTTAAAACAGTCTGGGCCGCGATAATGACCGCCTTTCCCTTGGCCTGTTTTAAGAGGTGCATATTTTTTGCCAGGGACGGACCTGCGGAAACCACGATCGCTGGATATCCTACGAATCGCCGGCGGAGATTGTCAATCGGAGGGCAGCAGACGTAACTGACGAGGTTGTTGGCCACGTTTTGCTGGGTCAGTTTGCAATTACTGAGCAGGGTGACAAACGACATTCGGCAATAGAACATGAATTCGGTGAAGACGGCACGCATCTGGATGTGAAAATCCGCGTTCCACATTTTGCTGTACACAAGAGTTTCCAGGGTCGTGCCGAGGATCATGCTCGATGAAGCGGCGGAAAGTTTCGCGTGCATTAGTCCTTTGTCCACGCGATGAAGAAAGATCAGACGATTTTTTTTGAGTTCTTCGGAAAAGTCGATATTCCACAGGGCGGCGCGGATCACACCGAGTTGGGGTTCCAGGACGACCACGATCGTTTGGCTGCTGGTGCGGTCGAAGATTTCTCGGACATGGTAACCTAGTCCGATGCCGGATAGGACGACGACGAGATTTTTTTTCAGGTCCAGGCCGTCGACGAATTTCTTGGCTTCGCTTTGGGGGTTGTATTTGCTGTGGAGATAGATTTCTTTTCCGTCGGGCAAGTGGGCCTTGATTGTCATCGAGCCGTTTTGGGCTGGCTCGATCACGAGGCAATCATCTTTGGGCAGATCGTCAAGTTCCTGGGCGAATCGCATGTCGGCCTTGTAAAGGGCTTCGAGATTCTTCAGCCAGATGTCGGGAATAGGGGTCTTCATAGCGTCTGAACATCCGGTAAAATATATGGACCACGGGGCATTACGGCGACGCTTTGGCCCCCAGCCGCAAATAAATCGACCAGACGATTGATTTGATCCTGGGCGTTGCCTGCTCCGACGATATCCTCGGCGGCCGTAACGTGGCATCGGCGAAGATCGTTTACATCTATATTATCGCAGACGGCAATCAAACCCTCCAGACCGACTTTTTCCAAAACTCTCGTTTGGATTTGAAGCCCCCACTGGTCTAACTGCGTTTGATCGTTTTTTGAGATATTCGCTAAAAATGGTTTGTAGTGGTCGTATTGGAATAAAATATCGCGGAATATTTTCGATCCGATTCCATGTTTGCAGCCGCTGGCTATGATGACTTTTCCGCCCGGTTTGACGTATTGGCCGGCGACGACCATCCCTTTACCAGTTTGATAAAAGGTCGTATCCAAAGGATATCCGCCGCCGCTGGTGAATACCACGTCGAACGGTCGCTCGACCCGAACGGTCATGTTTTTTCGGATAAACTCGACACCGGACTGGTGTGCTTTTTCCAGGTCGCCGGCGAAGATGCCCGTGATCCTGCCGTGGGCATTGACGGTTACGTTAAAGATAAAATCCGGTCTGGCCATCCGAGCCACTTCCAGGGCTTCCTGGTGGCAAGGGTTGGCCTCCAGATTTCCTATGCGGGACCGGGGATCGTTAAGAATTTTAAACCCGTGAAATTGTTGAAGGGTGGATAAATCGACCAGGCCTGGGCAGATGGTTTTTCTTCCGCCGGAAAATCCGGCCATGAAGTGCGGTTCGATAAAGCCGGTCAGGATTTTCATGCCCGCGTTGTAATAGACGGAATTAATTCGCACCGAGGTGCCGGAAGTTGTTCGATGGGGCAAATCGGTGAGCGTTTTCGGATCATCGGCGTGATGATCGATGACACGGTATTTTTCGCTGAGTTGGGGTCCGAGTAATTCGATCCGTTCTTGCGGAGTGCTCGGCCGGTGCATTCCGGTGGCGATCAGGATGACGATTTTGTGATCCTCGAAACCGGCCTGTTGGAGAACGTGGACAATTTCCGGCAGAAAATTTTTATTTGGAATAGCCCGTGTGATATCGGAAATTACGATGACCGCTGATTTGTTTTTATCCGCTCGTTGAGCGATGGACAAAAGGGAATCGGCTGAAATCGGTTTTTCCAAGGCACTTTGGATGGCGGGTTGTAGATCGCCGATGGCCGGAGGGTCCTGTGGTTCCAGAATGGACCAATGATCCGGGACTTTTAATTCCAGCGGATTCTGATCGTAAAGCAGATACGTTGATTTCATGTGGCTTGACTATTTTCCTTTTTAATTGTTGTCTTTCCTTTTTGCGTTTATATTATATCTTTACCTGTACAATCAGGTTAGGCAAGTAGAAAGATCGTTAGAAGTGGTCCCTCTGCCTTTACCGGCTGCGGGAAGAACACTCCCTTACGGTCGTGCCTCTTTAAGAAGGGAATTGCGGTTAGCGCCATCATTTGATAATGAGGTCAGGATGATTGAAAACGAAGGGTTGAACAATAAAGAAACCCAACAGAATTCCATGTCCTGGTTCGAATATCTTTTCGTTTTAATTGCGGTGGGGATTTTGTATTTTATTTCGGTGGCCCCGGGACCGCTCTGGCAGGACAATGGGCTGGCCCAGATACGCGTGGTGACGCATGATTATGTCGGCAAGCTGGGTTTGGCTCTTTCCCATCCACTGTTTTATCTGATGGGTCAAGCCTTTCAATTTCTTCCGTTCCACGAAAGCGCGTTTAAAACCAATCTGGTGGCGGCGGTCTTCGCCGCTCTTACGACGGTCAATGTGTATCTCCTCCTGAACCGTATTTTGATCGGGAGTAATCATCGCCGGTTAGCCGCCGTAATCGGAACCCTGAGCCTGGCCTTGGCCCATACGTTTTGGCAACATGCATCCCTGGCGGAAGTTTACAGTGTCAGTACATTTATTTTGACCTGTGAACTTTTGGCCCTGGTGAAATTCATTAACTGCGGGCAGGTTCGCTGGTGGCTTTTGGTTTGGTTTTTAAACGGAGTGGAATGTTCGAATCACGTGTTGGCTTTGATTACCCTGGCGGCGATTCTCATCTGGAGTATATTTCTTTTCACCACGGGAAAGGTCAAAATTGTCTGGATTCTGCCGGCGATTGTTTTGTGGATTGTCGGATGCCTTCCGTACGAGTATCTTGGTTTTCAGGCGTGGCGGGATGGCCAAACCCTCGCCCAGGTTATTCGCTCGATGCTCTTCGGGCAGTTTCAGTCGAAGGTCTTGAATGTCCATTTTGATTTTGGCCTTAGGGTGATGACGCTGGGAGTGATCGTCCTTAATTTTCCGACGTTCAATATTTTTCTTATTCCGGTCGGGTGGTTTACCGGGAAAAAGTTTGTCAATGCCGGTCTTTTTAATGTTTTGCTGATGGCCACGCTGTTTCATTTTATCTTTGCCATGCGGTATCCGGTCTCCGATCAATACACGTTTTTTATCATGACGGTTTTCTTTATGTCGCTGTGGATGGGAATCGGCGCGGCGTGGCTGATCGAGCGCTGGTCATGGCGGACGGCTGTTTTTCTAATACTATTCTCGCTGATACCGCCGGCGGTTTATGCCGCCATTCCCCGGTTTCCGGCCGTTGTCCATCGGATTTACCCCCGGTTTGGATATGCTCCAATAGCCTATCGTGATGAAGCGAAATATTTCCTCTGGCCCTGGAAGACGGGTTATCTTGGTCCAGATCGGCTGGTGAAGGAGGTATTCGCCGAAATCGGCCCGAATGCCATTATTATCGCCGATGACACGTCCGCCCGACCGTTCGAATATTATCAACTGGCCAAGGGACAGCGTACGGACTTGAAGATCGTTTCGAGTTTGTATGGGAATTTGCCGGTTGCCCGGAAAGTTAAGAAATTGGAAGAGGAACTGACCCAACGACAAATTTGGATCATCAGACCCTATCCGGGGTATTGTCCCGCGTGGGTTTTAAATCATTTCAAAATTGTTTCACAAGGTCCCCTTTATCGAGTTATCGGATTGGAGAAAAAGAATGTCTTCAAAATCTCAAGCACCGGTGAATAGCGGTCAGGATTCCCACATTAAATGGGTTCCCGCCAATTCTATTTTTTTCACCGTCAACGGTCTGTATTGGATTAAAGAGAATAAAGGAGCATTTTTCCGTTTACCCCGCCGGGCGGAAAAATTGGTTACTCCCGCCGTCTGGGGTTTGTCCCAAAATCCCAGTGGTGGGCGGATTCGTTTTAAAACGGATTCCACATGTCTGAAACTGCGAATCCAACATGGTGGGGGGGCTCTTGCGATGTATCATATGTGCGCCGTGGGCGTCAGCGGGATCGACCTGTATGAAGGTCCGCCGGAAAAAATGATATTTTGGACGTCTAATTCACCCGGTGATGCCGTGAATCCCTACGTGTGCGGGTATTTTGAAAATCTGCCTCGGACCACCAGGGAATTCACACTCTATTTGCCGACTTATAGCAATCTTAACTCATTGGAGATCGGGCTGGATCAAAAGGCACGGGTTGCTCCGCCCAGTCCATTTAGATTGAAAAAACCGATTGCGTTTTATGGCACGTCCATTACTCAGGGTGGATGCGCTTCGCGCGGCTCCAACGGTTTTGTGCCGTTGGTGGGCAGGATGCTTGGTGTGGATGTCGTTAATCTGGGATTTTCGGGAAGCGGCAAAGGTGAGCCGGAGATGGCCGACTTTTTGAGTGAAATCGACGCGGCCTGTTATGTGATTGATTCGGTGGCCAACATGCCCCCGGAACTGATGAAGGCGCGTTATGGCAAATTCGTGGCCAAGGTTCGCGAGAAACGTCCCGGCCGCCCCATTTTGCTGATGACCCGTATTCGCTATTCTCGGGAAAATTATACCGGTACCGCCTCCCGCGACCTGCAGAATAAGTTCGTTTTCGAAACCTATAATCTGCATATCAAGCAGGGCGATAAAAATATTTATCTTTTCGATAGCACAAAAGTCATCGGTCTTGGCGGAAATCATCCCTCGGTGGACGGTTGTCATCTTACCGATCTGGGATTTAAAATGCTCGCAGACGCCCTTGCTCCGGTTCTGACCGAGATAATCGGAATGGATTAATTAATGCGTTCGGAGGCAGGCCCAAGCGATGCAGGATTGTGCCACTGGATCAAACCGGTAATCGTTTTGCGGTAAGCAATTCCTCAGGCCCCAATAGCGCCCCATTTAACTTTCGGTGCCATAGGTAAATCTCCAAATTTCTAAAAAAGCTTTTTAAGTTGGTTCAATGCAGATTCCGTCATTTTTTCACCCGAACCCTTTTCGTACATCGTGGACCCCGTCGAAGGTTCATATCCGCCCTCGGCGAAGGCGTTTTGGGTTGGGATGTATCCGACGGCGTCGTTGGCCAGTTCGATCACCAGGGTATGTTTAGCAGGAGAATGTTTTTTGATTTCCATTCCAAACTCGCAGAAGATTTCGCCCGGCAAGCCTACGATTGCGAGGTTTCCGATTCGAATCGCCATCACTTCGACGTTGTCGTCGGTATTTTGTTTTTTATACACATCCATCCAGGTGTGGGCATAAAATTCATCCGGTAGTCCATCAACCTGCCCCGCGGTGGCTTGTTTTTTTGCTTTTTCCAGGACGGTTTCGCTCCATTGCCGATCCTTGTCGCTTATTTTAAGCCGTTTCAACGTTACCAACTCTCGGCTGACCGCGATATGGTCCCCTTCCACCGCCGTGGAACGGCACATTGCTTCCTGCACAGCCGTCGCCAACATATATCCGCAGCGTTGGGTCATTTTGTACCCCCGGCCCTGGAGGGGGTCCTGATAATCGATATGATTGACATTTCCGCAACAGCCATTTAAAAACACAGTGGTAAAATCGGTACCGTAAATTCGCTGTAATGCCTCGGCAAGATATCCCGGATAATCCGCCGAATAAAGCCAATTATCCCCGGCAAGAATGGCAGGATGGAGTCCGAAATTAACGAGTGCGGCTTTATTTGTTTGTCCCTGTTGCACACTGACAGCGATCACCTGAGGGTCGATCGGTCCCAGGGTCGTAAGCACAAAATTGGGATCGAGCTTTTCCCAGTTCATGTGCGTTTGACCGTCCTTGCAAGCCAGACGGCGGTTGAAGGAAAGACGATCTTCTGAGGAATATCCCACGCTGATTTTTGATTCCTGCGAATTTCGATTAGCCAATCCGACAGCCGTTGCGGCTTTTTTCAAGAATTGCTCGATATCTGTGTCGTCGGCCTTCGGTAGGGAACCTAAACCCATCGGGGCTGGACCGCTGTGCGTGTGAGTGGCGGCGATGAGAATATTTTCTTTCGGAATTCCGGTGTCCTGATAGATCGCTTCCCGCATCAGGCCGACCCATTTGCGTTCGATCATGCAGATATCCACCGAAAGCAGCGCCACCTTTCCGCCGGTGGAATTTTCAAAAACCACCGCCTTGGCGTAAAGCGGATCATGAACTCCGCGGGCACCGTAATCGTTACGGAAATTACCCATCAACGGTAAACCGTTTTTGGGGGTATAATCGACCGCGGCGATGCCGACTTTTAAATTTGCCATGATTTATCCTTTTAAAAAACCGGGGGACACGGGCAATAAGAATTGCCCATGCCACCCATCAATCGTTCGATACAATTACTTGGCATATGCCTTGATGACCTTTACTATCGCATTGGCGATCTGCTTCATGTCGCTTTCCGTAAACGTTGGATAGGCGAAGCACGTAAAGGTGTGCGTTTCATGCCAACGGGCATTGGGCACATCGACTTTGCTGTAATCGGCACTGGCGGCGTCGGTATACTCTTTCGAAGAAAACGGAAACCCGGAATTTCCGAATCCACGTTTATTTGTAAACGCCCCTTCGGTATGACACTGCGGCCAAAATACCTTCCAGCACGGAGCGCCTTCAGCTCCGGCGGCCTTGACGAATTGCATGATGTCGCAATTCATTTTTTCGACGTCCAGCGTGAACGCGCATACAAACCAGCCGTTCTGACGCTCCGGGGTGTCGATCGGCATGTATTTGATCTGCGGCATCGTGCCCAGGGCGTCCATGAGAATATGGGCGTTTCGCTTTCGGGCGGGCATGTTCCAGTTATCCATTCTGTCAAGCTCGGCCAGACCAATGGCCGACTGCATTTCCGTCATGCGATAGTTCCATCCGACTCGGTTGTGGATGTACGGGAGCTTTTGCTCGAGTTCGAGGAGGTTGAGCCGTGCTTTAACGTCGTAGCCGTGATCGCGGAAGCTACGGGATTCCCAGGCCAGATTTTCATCGTCGGTGGTGATCATACCCCCTTCTCCGCCGGTGGTAAAAGTCTTGTTTTGGCAGAAGGAGCAAGCATTGATGTGACCTATGGTACCTGTTTTTTTGCCCTTGTACGAGCCGCCAAAGGCCTCGGCGTTGTCCTCGATGACATAAAGGTTGTGTTTCTTGGCGAAGGCCATGATCTTGTCCATGTCGCAGACGTTTCCGTACAAGTGAACCGGAATGATGGCCTTGGTGCGTTTGGTCACCAGCTTTTCCGCGGATTCGATGTTGATACAATGATCGTCGACGTTCACGTCAGCAAAGCGTGGTATCGCTCCCGCCTGCACCACGGAAAAACTTGTGGCGATGAACGTATAGCTCGGAACGATCACTTCGTCGCCCGGACCGACCCCCAGCGCAGCCAGAGCCACGTGCAACGCCGCCGTTCCCGTGGCCACGCTGATCGCATACTTGCTGCCCTGCCATTCGGCAAATTTCTTTTCAAACGCCATTCCTTTTTTTCCGGTCCAGTAATTGACCTTTCCCGAACGAAGAACCTCTTCGACCGCCTTGATGGCCGTTTCGTCGAATTTGGGCCAACCGACCAGTTTGTTGGTTACGGTTTTGGCGCCACCGTCAATTGCCAATTTTTCCGACATGATTGTTTTCCTTTCATTAAAAAGCTTGCAGTTAAATAATTTGCTCGTTTACCAGAACTTTATATTCTCAAATTCAAAAAAACTCATAAGCGGCAACATGGCCGCCCCCATCGCCCCCGCCGACTGACCCAATTCACTGACCTCCACACGACACCCTCCGCCGGTCGTTTTCATTGAATGGGCTTTTACGGCCCGCCGTAGCGGATCAACGATCCGATTCCCTGCGGTCACGAGTCCGCCGTTCAAGATGACGCGGTCAGGATCGAAAAGATTGATGACGTTGGCGATGGCCAGACCGATGTATTCGCCGGCCTTGGTGAGAACTTCCTGAGCCTGGGTGTCGCCGGAAACAGCGGCTTCATAAATCGCTTTAGCGCCTTTGGATTTTATTCCGCGTTTGGATAAATTGATTTTCTCGGCGTGCCGTGCCAATCCGCTTCCGCTGGCCACGGTTTCCAGGCAACCGCGCTTTCCGCATAGGCACTGGAGACCCCGCGGTTCCACGACTGTATGGCCGATTTCCCCGCTTCGCTCCCGGCTGCCGCGATACATAATTCCGTTGTGAACGATTCCCATGCCGATCCCGACTCCCAGGTCCACGCAAATAAAGTGGGATTCGAAATCGCGTTTGGCGAACCAAAGTTCCGCCATGGCCATCATCCGGGATGATTCTTCGAGGAACACCGGTTGTTTGAACCGGCGTTGAAACAATCGTCCGACAGGCACGTTTTTAAACCCGCGAATATTGACGGATTCGACGGCAAGTCCGCGCCGGCGGTCGAGGAAACCTGGAACACAAAACCCGATGCCCCGGACCTTTTTTCCGGCCGATTTTCCCAGGGAGTCGAAAAGCTCGGCGACGACCTGGTCAGCTTGTTTTAAAAGGAAATTTTTGTCACGGGGCGATTCAAATTCCCGCCGGATGCGCCAAGGGACATTGCCTGCCATATCGACCACGACGCCGGTGACCTGCTGGCTGCCCAAATCGATTCCCACCCCGTAAGCGGCATGGGGGTTGATGAAAATGATCTCCGCCGGCCGACCGCGGCCAGCCACCACCGCGTCGCGGCAACCGATCAGGTTTTCGCCGAGCAGGCGGGCGCTGACGTTGGTCAGGGTCTTTGCGTCGAGGTTCATTCGCCTCGCCAGGTCCGCCCGACTGGCCGGTCCGGTGAACCGCAGGAAATGAAGGATCCTCGCTGTATTGATCTTCTTCAATGCCGCCGGGCTGCCCGTAATGTGACTGACGTTTTCTTTAATTGCCGGCTCCTTTTTATGGAATACTTCCAGATAATATAAAGAAAAATCGACGGCATGTCAATGAATTTCTGGAAATAATCCAGTAATTCCAAACCTTCGGCGACACTGACATGATGGCTCCCAGCTCCGCTTCAATGGGAATCCCCGCCGCGTCAGCAATTTCAACGACACTGCGTGTTGCGGCAATATTGTCCGCCAGGGATAATCGCGACCCGTCCACCATGACCGAATTGTAACCCAGGTCGATCGCCCGGCGGATAATCTTTACATAATCGATAGGTTTCCCTGATCGCCTCAAGACTGGGGGCTTGAAATTTTTCCCATTCCAAATTACGCGGTATTTTTAAAAAAACTTTTATCTGGTAAAGAACCCGGTACAATTATTTTCGTAATATCGGTAGATAAACAATTATTGGGAGAAAAATAATATGAAGAAAAGTCGTTTGGGTCTGTACAGGCTGGTCCCTGGATTAATGATAGCTTTGTTTATTCACTATGCCGCCGTGGTGGCGCAAGCGAAGGACGTGATGCTGGTCAAGCAGTCCGTAGGCCCTGTCGCCGCCCCGAGCGCGGAGGATTTCGCGATGCTGGAACGGACCAGCCGCGTGTCCAACTATATCGCCAGGACCGTTAGTTCGTCGGTGGTGCATATTACGTCTACAAAAACCGTCAAATCTCAATCGTCGGGCGAGTCCGAAGAAGACGTTTTCAAACATTTCTTTCCAAATGATCGAATGCCGCCGTTTTTCCGTTTCGGCCAGCCGCAATCTCCGGAGCCTCAGGTTGGTTTGGGTAGTGGAACTATTATTGATGCGAGGGGTTATATCGTTACGAATAACCATGTGGTGGAGGGTGCTGATAAAATAAAAATCACTCTTCCCGACGGGAGAGAATTTGTGCCGCAATGGGTGCGGACGGACCCGATGACGGATGTGGCGCTGATCAAGGTGGCAGCCGATGATCTTCCCGCCCTTGAATTAGCGGATTCGGATAAAGTTCAAGTCGGTGATTGGGTGATGGCGGTGGGGAATCCGTTCGGGTTGGATAATACCGTGACGCAGGGGATCGTCAGTTACATCGGACGGGGAGTCAAGATCAGCAATTCCATCAATTACAGCAATTATATTCAAACCGACGCCGCGATCAATCCGGGCAATTCGGGCGGTCCTTTGGTGAATCTTTATGGTAAGGTGATCGCGGTCAATTCCGCCATCGTGTCGCGGACCGCCACCTTCGCCGGGATCGGATTTGCCATTCCGTCGAACACGATAAAATTTGTGATTTCACAACTTAGAAAAGGCGAAGAGGTTACGCGAAGTTATTTGGGCGTGCAGCTAAATCCTGATTTAACCGTTCCACTGGCAAGGAATTTTGGTCGGACGGATACTAAAGGTGCCTTGATTAGCGGGGTTAATCCCGACACACCGGCCAGCAAGGCTGGATTGAGGGATGGCGATATTATTCTCGGATTCAACGGAATGGAGGTCCGAAATAGACAAACCCTTCAGAGCATGGTGGCTGAACAACAGCCGGGGGCCACGGTCAAACTTCAGATCTGGAGAGACAAGAAAATGATCGAAGTTCCCGTGACGCTTGAAAAAATGCCCAAAGGTTTCTTTGCGGGAAAGATGGATTCCGGTCCGCAGGAAGAAACCGCGGCCAACCAGGTTACGATTAAAGAACTTGGAATTGTTATTTCCTCAGTCAACCAGGAACTGTTGGAAAAGTATAAATTGAAAAATACGAAAGGAGTCTTGATTGTTCAGGTCGATCCGCAGGGCGAAGGCGCCCGGCTGGGATTGTCGGAAGGGGATTTGATCCTCGAAGCGGCGAATCAGAAAATCGTTTCCGCCAAAGAATTGGTTCAGGTTTTTAAGAAGAATCCGCTGAAGTCGGGAATAACCATGCATGTAAAATCGGTGTCGGGCGGATCAAGATATATTTACACTAAAATCGATTAGGTCGGTATAATAAAAGATATGGCAGTTGATTTTGACCCTAAATTGGTAGAGCAGTTGGCTTGTCTGAAGCGGAATGTCGCAAAAGTTTTCTTCGGACGGCCCGAGGTCGTTGACCAGCTCATCGTGGGATTGCTTGCCGGCGGGCACGTGCTGGTGGAGGATGTGCCCGGTGTGGGTAAAACCATCCTGGCCCGCACACTGGCCAAGAGCATTCATTGCACGTTTGCCCGCATCCAACTAACCCCGGATTTGCTGCCCAGCGATATTCTTGGCGTTTCCATTTATAACGAGCAGACGCGAAATTTCGAGTTCAAAAAGGGTCCGATTTTCGCTAATATTGTCCTGGCGGATGAAGTCAACCGGACCACGCCTCGAACTCAATCCGCCATGCTGGAAGCGATGAACGAAGGTCAAATCAGCATCGACGGCCATACGTTTACGCTCGAAAAACCATTTATGGTCATTGCCACGCAAAATCCTTTCGAGTTTGAAGGAACGTATATCCTGCCGGAAAATCAGCTAGACCGTTTTATCCTGCGGATTACCATCGGCTACCCATCGCCGGAGCAGGAGGCGAGGATTATTCTGGAACGACCCGCCCGTGCAGCCATGACCGACCTTCAGCCGGTATTAAACAGCGACGAAGTGATCGCCCTGCAAAAAATCGTCGATCAGGTCCATATTTCAAAAGAGGTCATGGATTATACCCTGCATTTTATCCACGCGACGCGAAATCATAAGCATTTGGACCTGGGCCTTTCACCCCGCGGCGGCCAAGCCCTGATCCGAGCCGCCCAAGCCCGGTCCCTGATCGAAAAAAGAGATTTCGTAATCCCCGAAGATATTAAATATTTAGCCGTCCCCGTCTGCGCCCACCGGGTCCTGAGCAAAAGTTACATCGACGAAAGCCATTCAAGTTCAACGTCCAGCATCATCACGCAAATCATCAACGACATAAGCGTCCCAGTCTGACAAAAAAATAAGTGTATCTGGTCTGTGCCACGGTTGGCTTGCTCAACAGTATCTTTTTCTTAAAATTCTAAACCTAATTGTGAGGTAGAGGTTATTCCCCTACTCTTAGCCTTATTTCTAATATTTCTTATTTCTTCCTTTAAATTAAACGAAAGGCTATTCCAGTCAAATTCGGTGATGTTTTCTGGAATAGTTTTCCACTGTGTATCAAGATAGGAACAAAATATCTCTGCACGGTCAAGACGGTCAATTATATTTTGTACATCATGAATAGTTGAGTGTGAAATTTCATCAAGGACGGGTGTATCAACAATAACGGCATCAATGTATGTAAATTTATTACACAAGATAATAATATGGTACAAACCAATTGTTGTTACACGCAAGGATACCGGCATATTTTGGCCAATCTGTGGAATACGTCTCGCAGATGTTTCTAAAAGCTTCTTATGATGACCCCTTAAAATTGCCCAATCGATCTGTTCAGGTGTAAATCCGTAACCTTGAAGTTTATCATAAAGCTTTGAAGTTTCTACAAAACCGCCATCTTGTCCACTTGTTTTCATTACTGCCAAGAGGGCTAATATTACCGGAAGTAAAAAATGTTCCTTGGGATCATCATGGTTTACATCAAATAGATTAACTAAGGGAGATCGATTAGGGTCATAATATTCATTATCACCGTATATTACTGCTCTCAAAAACTGATGTAAGGGTATAACGTATCCAAAACCCTTTTGACGGTTTTGATCGTCTTTTTCTATTATTTCTTTCGTATCAACATGGCCGCTTCCAATAAAGTCTTTTACCATGTCAAGACCCATACGGATATTACCACCTGAAATGTTATCGATGAACTGAATAATATCTTCATTCTTTTCCAGAGAGTAAAGAAAAACATTAATAATTGAAGCCAAATTCTTCAAATGAATTTTTGTACGATTTGAAAGGGAACGAATTTGTATTTCTCCGGTAGCAAGTTTTAACGCAAATTTTAATCTCTTATCAAGAACACGATCAAGACGAGGTGGGGAAATCGTGAAAGCTTTAGGATGGTATCCACTTAATGCTCCCACTTGTAAGGAGCGGTGGAAGGTTTCGGGACGAAGAGAAACAAAGACGGTGGCCATCCATTGTTGGGCAATTTCCTGTGAAATTAAAAAAGTTTGCTGCTGAATTAATTCATCCCTCTGATCCGAATTATCCAAGAATATAATTACTTGTGTTTTTCTGCCTTTAACGATATGTTCTAATGCTCTTTTAAGATGTTGTTCCCTGTTTCCTACTTTTTCTTCAAGAAAATCAACTTCTTTTTGCTGATAAAGTGATAAGTTGCTTTCTTTCAAATTATGATAAAGACCCTTTGAAAAACGTTCAATATCAACATTGTAGATACCTCTAATGAGGTTGTATTCGTCAATATCAATATTATAGTTATCTCTCAACTGTCGGCATATTTCTTCAGGAACAAAAGATTTTAAGTCGTTTGAAAAAGTAGCTTGTGAGCCAAGGTCAATATACAGCGTAATCGATTTATCAAATATTTCCTTTGCTGAAACCTTTATTAGGTTTCTGATAAAAGTAGTTTTGCCTACACCTACATCGCCTATTAAAAGAATAGGACGACGGGATACAGCTTCCGAAAGCATTTCAGGAGAGACCTCTCCTTTCATTACAGCCGGAACAGTGGATGGGCCGGGAGAAACCGAATCAAACAATGAAGCATAACGAGACTCTAAAATAGACTTACTAATTAAAGAATGTTGTGATAAGGCTCCACTTTGGCAATAACATTCATCTAAAAATGTGGATTCAATCTCTTGGACATTTGTTATGTCTTCTATTACTAATTCGCTTACGATTTGTAAATCTGTTTGGGAAATATTTCTATTCTTTATGCCCGGATAATTTGGTATTTTGGCAGAAAGCTTGGGGGGAAGTACTGGTAAAAGGCTACCGACAAGTCTATACTTTAAAAATTGTTTTTCGATACCTGGCTTTGACAGCGCCTTCCAGAGTTGAAGAAATTTAGTAAGCATTACATCGAAGGATTCAAATACCACGGCTCGCCCTTCAAGAGGAGGTAAGCCATCATTTCGGGTTGCAATAAATGCAACAACTTGATGACCATTTCCAACTGCCCCAAATGGTACCCCTCTCTGTTGGCAATAAGACGATACTTGTTCTAATGCCTTCTTTAAATTTGGATAGTCTCGCACAAGGGAACCAAGATTATAGTCTATTTCTTCTTTCCCAACAGGTAGTTCAAAATAATCGCCTTCCTTTTTTGCCTCCAAGATAAGTATTTTACGAGGAGCCGAAAAAACATAATCCGCGTAAGTTCTTTCGTAAGATTCCTCCAAAATCACATCTTCTTTTGTCCAACCCAAACATTCAAAGAAAAGTCGATCAATCAATTGAAGTCGTGTTGTCGCTTCATTTCTTTTGCCATAATTATTTTTATAATAGATTGCAAGGTCTTCAAGTTTTTGCCTGCATGTTTCAAACTCAGATGACATAATTAACCTCGAAAATCTTCTTAAAGCCGATTGGGTTTTCTATAACCCACCATCTTTATTTTGTATTTTGCATTTTAACTTTGCATTTTGCAATGAAAAAGGGCGAAGTCATCGTTCAATAACGATTTTTGCCGGGTCGAACGTAACCGGCAATTGCTTGTATTCCTTGGCCGTCCATAATTTGATGTGCCGGACGTCTGGAAATCCTGCCCCTATCTGGTCGATCAGGGATAGGCAATCCTGGCGGTCTTTGCCGTGGATGACGGTGTAGATTTTCCAGGGCCAGTCGGGGTAATTCACTCGCTGATAACAATGGCTGATCCTGGGATTATTGGCGGCGTGACGGCCAAAGGGTTCCAATTGCTCCGCCGGAGCGTCCCAGGCGCACATTACATTTTGCGTTTCGTGGATCGCGTGAAGGTTCCAGATCGTTCCCAGACGCCTTAATATTTTGCGATGCTTGAGCAGGCGAGCCGCTTCGAGCAGTTGGTCCTCTGTGAGATTTCCTTTTTTGGCTAACGAGAGGAACGGTCTTTCGATGAGGGGAAGGTCATTTTGCAAAAGGCTGATGGTTTGGATTAATATATCGTCCGGCAGGTCGATAGTGGGGGGGGGTTGTTCCAGCCATGACGGTTTATGGCCGTCCTGAAAAAGCGTTTTGAAGGAAATTTTGAAATACCGGATGGTGTCGAAACGTCGGATGACCACGTTGAGGTTACGGCGTAGGGTGTCAATTGTTTCTTCCAGCGTTGGGCCTTTTACGGGGCAGGTGAGAGTAAACCAGAGGTTGAATTGCGCTCCGGTTCGTAAAAAGTTATGCGAGACGAAGGGGGATTCGGATATTACGGCGGCGAGAGAATCGGCTTGGTCGTCAGGGGTGGCGATGGCGGAAAGAGTTGATTTAAAGCCGATTTTTTCGCTGTTGAATAACGCTCGAAAATACCGAAAATAACCCGCGTCGGACCAGGTTTTGAGTTTATGGAGAACGGCTGTCTCTGTGCTTGTTGTTTCCGTGGCTAGTGCGTCCCAGGGTTTTGCGACCAGGGGCAGATCGTCCAGCAAGGCCATTAGTCGCCGGTCCTGCTCCGTCAGGGTATGAATGGATTTTTTATTTTCACTTTGTGGCATTATGAACTTAAATACTGCGGATGAGAGGAATCGAACCTCCACGACCTTACGGCCACAAGGACCTGAACCTTGCGCGTCTGCCAATTCCGCCACATCCGCAAAGGAAGCTAACAGCATACAGCTTTCTTATATTATTTATCGCCGATTCGTGCTTGAGTGTCAAGCGTGGAAGCGGAATTTTTCAAATATTCTACGACTTTGAGGCACAGTCCGTGCGGTGGGGCGGTGGGGCCGGCTTGGGTTCGATCCTGGCTGGCGATGATCTGGGCGACTTTTTCCGCTGGCCAGCGATTTCGACCGATCTCCACCAGCGTGCCGACGATGTTTCGCACCATCATGTATAAAAATCGATTTGCCTGGATCATAAAGAGCAATTCACTGGCATCGGCCGACCACCAGGCGTGGGCGTTCATAATGGATCGGACGGCGTTTTCACGTGTATCCTTGGCGGAAGTGAAGCCCTGAAAATCATGCGTGCCGATCAGAAATTTTGCGGCTGCGTTGATCGCGTTTAAATCCAGCGGATATTCGACCTGCCAGCGAAGATTATACAACTGAACGTCTTTGGGATGGCCGGTGTAAATGCGGTAAATGTAAGTCTTATGGATGGCGGTGCCGGAGGCATGAAAATTCAAAGGGACTTCGACGCTTTCGCGGACGGCGATATCCGGGGGGAGTTTGCCGCTGAGGATCGCGGCGAAGGCTTCGGTGGGAATTGGGCAAGATTCGACGAGAAAATTGGCAACCTGCCCTTCGGCGTGGACCCCGGCGTCGGTCCGGCTCGCGCCTTGGATTTTTGTCTGATGACCCACAATATCAGAAAGCGTTTCTTCGATGGTTTCCTGAACAGTGGGGGTATCTTTTTGCCGCTGCCACCCGCTGTAGCGCGTGCCCTGGTAGGCGATGGTTAATTTGATATTACGAATCTCAGCCGTCATATATTAAACTTTGTCCCCGGCGGGACTATACCACTTTTATCCCTTCGCTTGTTATTTGATGGTACAAAGGTTCCGAGGAGTTGAATCGTTCCGGGCGAAACGGCATGGGTTCGATCCGTAAATCAACCATTCTTCTCACTTTACGAAGTAATTTCATATCCTCAAACCAATCGCCGGAAAGCGAGTCGGAAATTACGGCTATATCGATATCGCTCATGGCGCGATGTTTACCGGTAGCCTGCGAACCATAAAGATACAACTGATTAATATGCACCCGGTTTTTTTTGAGTTCCTTCGCGTATTTCCTGACGATGCCGATGATTTTATTTTTCATGTGCAATATGCTCCTTTAATCTCTGGGCCAATTCCTCGATTTTTCCGAGGTACTTGCGGGTAAAGGTCATGGTGCATTTTTTATAAAATTGAAATTTACTATCGGGATACCGTGCGGCGATGTTGAATGAAGATAGTTCGTCAAGAAAATCAATTTCAGATTCCGGCAGGTTCATTTTACATTTCTGAGCCAGCAAAACAAGGCTGTGTCGATAAGGAACCTTGGGGTCAATGAATTTTGCATGATAAGCTTTAAAAAGTTTTTCGATGGTCAAATGCCCTACAAATAGCGCCCAGGGATATTCACCACTTTGGAATAAATTCCGAGCCGTTTGCAAATCCAAATCGGCGGATTTCAGCCAGTATTTGTAAGTTTTTTCTGTCATGGGAATACCCGAAATCACTTTATTTTTCTTTTTCGAGGATTTTCTTCAACAGCCCTTTTATCTCATTGTGCCGATATCTAATGTCCAGAAGTTCGATGCAAACCCACGAGAGAAGAAAAACCAGCACACCTAACAAGATCAGAGCTATCATTGGCATCACCTCACTATTCGTAGACATCGATTTTTTTCAATTTGGTATATTATCGGCACGAACAGCCGCAGGAGCATTTTTTGCTTTTGCCTTTTACCATCGGTAAAAGTTCAGCGATCTGTACGGCGTTGAGGGCGGCGCCTTTTAGGAGCTGATCGCCGGAAACGAAAAGGTTAATTCCCCGGCCGTCGGGCTGCGAGATGTCCATGCGGATGCGGCCGACGAAAACATCGCCCTGGTCGGAGGCATCGAGGGGCATGGGGAAATAATTTTTCTCGCGGTCATCGACGATTTTTACGCCCGGAGCCGTGGCGAGGATTTCTTTGACCTTCGCTTCGGTCATCGGTTCAGAGAAGGTGATATTGATCGATTCGCTGTGGGCCCGGAGGACCGGAACACGCACGCAGGTGGGGCTGACCATGATGTCCGGGTCGTGGAACATTTTCCGCGTCTCGCTCACCATTTTGGACTCTTCTTCGTTGTAGCCGTCTGGGCCGATCTTGCTGTTATGCGAAAACAAGTTAAATGCGTATTTATGCGGTAATACTTCGGGTTTTGCCTCTTTACCTGCCAGGACGGCGGCGGTCTGATTTCGCAATTCTTCCATCGCCTTCCACCCGGCTCCGCTGGCGGCCTGGTAGGTGGAAACCACCAGGCGTTTGATTTTGTTCACCTTGTGCAACGGCCAAACCGGAACGACCATGATGATGGTCGAGCAATTCGGATTGGCGATGATCCCCTGATGTTTTTCGATATCTTCGGGGTTTACTTCGGGCACGACCAGCGGGACTTTGGGGTCCATTCGAAACGCGCTGGAATTATCCACCACAATCGTCCCAGCCTTTACCGCGGCGGGGGCGTACTGCTTGCTGATCGACCCGCCGGCACTGAAAAGACCGATATCGATACCGGCGAAACTTTTTTCCGTCAATTCCTCGACGGTGTAAGACTTGCCCTTAAATTGAATCTGGCTTCCCGCGGAACGCTTCGAAGCCAGGAATTTGATATTGGTAAACGGAAAATTCCGCTGTTCCAAAACTTTGATAAATTCACGCCCGACCGCACCGGTCGCACCGACTACCGCTACATTCACCGACATTCCGTACTCCTTGTTATTCTGAAAACATTTTTACAGTATCTACCACGTGACCTGAACGCTTCTATTATATACAATTCGAGGGCAAAAATGGCAATAGTAAAGCTAGAATCGACGTCAAAGAGACGCGACTGTGAGGGAACGGGTATTTTGTTCCTGCTATTTTCCCAGCACCTTCAAACGGAACAAAAGCCCTGCCGCGATTCCTCCCAGGCTTGGTATGACTAGGAATAACCAGAGTTGGGACATTGCCTTTGCTCCGACTACCAGGGCGGGTCCGAGGCTTCGGGCGGGATTGACCGAGGTTCCCGTGATCTGGATTCCCAGCAGATGGATAATTACCAGAGAGATACCGATGGCCAGACCTGCCGCCGGGGTGGATGCCCCTTCCTGGGTCGAACCTAAGATGACCACTAAAAACAAAAAGGTCGCCACCAGCTCAAAAATAATGGCGCTGCCCATACCGTACTGGCCCAGGTAACCTGCTCCCCATCCATTTTGCCCCAGGCCTTTGGCGGCAACATCATACCCGGCGAGTTGACCCTTGACGATGGCTGCCAGAACGAGGGCGGCTATGATGGCCCCCAGGCACTGGGAAATAATATACGCGATCAAATCGACCGCTTTCATTCGTCCGGCGGCAAAGACCCCCAGGCTGACGGCGGGATTGATGTGGCAGCCTGAGACCGGCCCGATTCCATAGGCCATGGCCGCCAGGGTCAGTCCGAAGGCGAGGGCAATTCCCAACACCCCGACCTGTGCGCCGGCTACAACCGCCGTTCCGCATCCAAATAAAACCAGAGAAAAGGTCCCGATCATTTCCGCCAGATACTTTTTCATACGAGATCTCCCTAAAAAAAATGCTGAAAAGAAATGAACCCATTTTAACCAATAGTTCATCATTATAAAGCATCTGGTTCGCTGCGCCTACTTCTTTGCAGTTTTTTTCGAGTTGTACAGTTTGGACAATTTGTACGATTTGGATGAGGTTGGTCCTGAAAAGAAGCTGCATTCTGAGCTTTTTAATGCGGTTTTTGGTAACCGTTTAGACTACCCCTCTTTAATCGAAAGAAAAGAGAAACAGAAAAAACAAATCAGGCTTGAATGAGGAGATCATATATGTCTACTCGACTCACCAAAATCGGGCACCGATGGACCGTGGCCAATGCGACATGCAGGGCATCGGCCAGACTGTGGGAAGACATGATACCGGTTTGAAAAAAGTCCTGCTCGACCGCTAGAATTCCCTATCGAACATCCCGCCGAATACCGACGTATCCGCGTAAATCCGTAAAATACTTTTGTCCACGCTTGACCTCCACGTTACATATCATAGAGGATTTTAAAGCCATTGTCCACCGTGAACTGAAAACCGTGGGCGCGGGATATGCCCCCGAAATAAAAAGGGCGGACCGAAGCCCGCCCGAAAGGTTTATTAAAATTTCCGAAATTATTTCCGCCGGCGAAGAAGAGCCAACCCACTGATAACCAGCAAGGAAAGGGTGGCGGGTTCGGGGACTTCAATAATTCCTTGGGACTGGTAGCTATTTTCAATGGTAGTATCCCAAAACCACGTACCAGCAGCATAGTGATTTAATCCATGAAGATAAGCATATTTGCCCGGCTCATTTATCCAAGGAGTACCTGCAAAGTAAGTAACTGGTTCTCCACTGACCCATTTAAAATCATGCCAGTCTGTGCTTAAGGCATTGTCTCTATACAACCCAATCCACGCCAAGTTCCAGTTCAATAGCGATTGCCCGTTTTGCGTATAAGAATCTTTAATAAAAGTAGCCAGCCATGTATTTTCTGCTTCATCGTTGATTGTTGCAAGATGTCCTGCGGCAACCACCGCCTCTGCTTCTGCCTGCTCCCACGTTCCATAATTTGTTAGGGCATACTGATGTCCATTGTTAGGATTGGTTACCCAAGCATAGCCCACACTGCTGATTCCACACAAGATAACGACCATGCCAACCAGTAAAACGCATGGATTCTCCAGATTTTTCATAACGATGTCTCCTTCATTAAATATTTACCCATTCGGCTGCCGCTCACCACTTTGGTTTGCTGACCACAGCGCAAACAAAAAACACTTGGAAGAAAACAGGCCACGCGCCTGCTCTCTCCCAAGGGTCAATTCACAAATTCCAAATTATTTCCGCCGGCGAAGCAAGGCCAATCCGCCGAGAATTAAAAGGGAAAGACTGGCGGGTTCGGGAGTTATACTCACAGTCAAGGATCCACTATTATCCCCGTAGAAAGCATCATAGATACTAAAAGCCAAAGGTTCATCTTGGCCTGTCCAGGGGAGCATGTAGACATGATCTGGACTGAAAGTATGAACTGTAAAGGGTTCAGCAATGCTCGATCTGCCCAGCCAATCAAAGTCCATGTTATTTATAACAACGTTTTGGTTGAAAGTCGGAAGGTCCGGTGTCGTCCAGTTTTCGTACCAAAGCTGATCTGTCGGGTCATAATACCATTCCGCATCGGCAATGGCCAGTGAACTTTCACCAAACTGATACGTTCCCTCCACAGATATTTTATATTCTATACCAGAAAGAAGGGTAGATGAAAAAACAGTGCTTCCATCAGCGGGAACAACAATTGTTTCTGCTTTTACGGCTGCTGCCGGAACTAAAAGTAAAACCCCTGCCAACATTAATCCACAGATAAGAAACGAGAGTGGGAATCTTCTGTAGAACATAACTATCTCCTATTACGAAAAATCACCAATACACTGCCGCTCACCACATTGGCTCGCAGACGCAGTAAAAACGAAAACACCTGAAACAAGACCAATCCCTCTCGCTCTGCCCCATGTATTCCACTACCATTAGAAATTCAGACTTTTCCCGCTCTTAACCCCCCAAAAAAACACACATGGCCGCGTTTCCAGACAGAAAGACAACCGATGTGCCCTCAAGGGGAATTACGTATGGTGTTCACGGGATTGCCGAATTTCCTCAAAACTAATATGGTAAGACCAAACAGCAAAAATGATGTTGGTTCTGGAGTAACTGTTACACTCACATTTGACTGAGCCCAAGTTGTCAAAGGTGAAAAACCAGTTCCGCATGCCGCACCAAATTCAAGAAGATAAATATGACTCAGGTCAGGGAAAAAAGAAAATGCACTGCCGCCTGGTGGCGGCGACATCAGAAGTTCTCCGGTAGTTTCATCTGTAAGCTTCACTTGGTTCCAAATGTTACTGCTACCTGAATACTGAACAAATTCCTGAACAGTTACAGTTAATGTTGGACTTATTGCTGTGAAACGAACCACCCCGGAACCCGAAGCGTTGCCTTGGTTACCACGAAACTCCGAATTTGCAAAAAAAGAATCGTACTCTGGATTTTGTGGAAACGAAGATATACCAGCGCTGCTATTTATCTGCCATCCATTTGAGAAGGCAGAACCCGAAGCATAAATGGTATTGTCTTGCGCGTAACTACTACCGTTTGTTTGTACCGGCTCCATCATCCATCCGTTCACATGATAATTTTGATCGATTAGCGAAATGCCTGTTATTGCTGCTCTTGAGTGTGAACAAAGGCTAAGTATCACAACTAGAATAAACGCAATCCAACGTACATTCAAAGTCTTTCTCATTTTCTATCCTTTCAAAAGGTGGTTTTCATTTTTTCCCAGAAAATCAGCACATCTTTACAGCACAATAAACATTTGTAGCTCGCGTAAGGTGAGCCAAGGCCCATCCTACGAAATTGCTGCTTGCCACTCTGGTTCGCTGAACGCAGCGTAAAAAAGCACCTGGGAGAAAACAGGCCATATGCCTGCTCTCTCCCAAGTGTCAATTCACAAATTCCAAATTGTTTCAAATAAAAAACACCGGCAACAAAGGGACAACCGTCTCTCTCTTTCCGGTGTTTATTAACCTTCGCAGTCTACAGGATTAAATTTTGATTTCAAGTCGCCTTTTGGGGTGTCACCCCCGAAGGGGACATCGGGTCTTTCGGCATTTGGCGCGGAACACGGCAAAAATGTTCAGGATTAAATCGGTCCGGTTTGCCGACTCGAATCGGATGAACAATCGCTTCAAGTGGGTGCGAACGGTGTGGTAGGAAATTTTCAAACGGGTGCCGATTTCCTTATTTTCCAGGCCGAGGAAAACGGCTTGGAGGATTTGGTTTTGGCGGCGGGAGAGGGAATATTCTGCCGTCAAGGTAGACCACTCCGAATCGGTAAAGATGATACGCTTTCTGGTTTCCATGCGTTATTTTCCTTGCGGCGAAAAAATATTGGGAGCACGACGCAAATCCACTCAGAAGAACGCCTGCAACAGCGCTGGAATGAATGGACAGGCGTGCTCCCATGCCCGCAGGCAAGGGAGACACAACCCATCCATCTCATTCCAAAGAAAGTGTTGCAGTTTTCTTCTGAGACAATTGACGGATTGGCTCTTACCAATCTTTTATTGATGAATGATTACAGGTTACATCTGCTGGATTTCCTCCATAACTTTTTGAATATTTTTTTCAGTAACCGTTCAAGCTCCTTTGTCATTGCGAGGCCCGCTCTTGGTTTTGCGGGCCGAAGCAATCTGGCCCAGGGATACCAATGGCGTCCGAGTGCCAGATTGCTTCGCTGCGCTCGCAATGACGGCGGGAACCTGAACGATTACAAATGATCTTAAATGAGACTCCCTGAACCATCAAGAAGAAACCCATAAGTTTCGTAATCCCTCAGTCTTTTCTGGCTGCGGGAAGAACACTCCCTTACGGTCGTGCCTCTTAAAGAAGCGGCCAGAAAGACTGAGGGATAACGAAGTATCGAAAAGTTTCCGTTTGTCAGACGGGTCAAATCGGCATATAATCCTCAAATGCAAATCGCTTGGGTTTATACGCAATGAACTTTAAAAAGATACTGGTGATACTTAATCCGATTTCCGGTTATTCCCGGTCGCGGGAATTGCCGGGGGCTCTCAAGGTCCGGCTGGAAGCGGAAGGATTTACGGTAGATTTACATAGCACCAGCGGACCTGGAGATGGGGGACAGTACGCTCAGGACCACGGCAGGGATTACGACCTGGTGCTTGTATCCGGCGGGGACGGGACTATTCGCGAGGTTGCTGATGGGCTTTGCGGTTCGGATGTTCCCATCACCATTTTCCCGGCGGGGACGGAAAATCTTTTCGCGAAGGAAATGGGCATTGTCCCGGACCTCGATCAACTTATCCAGACAATCAAGTGGGGTAAAAGCGTTTGCCTGGACATGGGGCAGGTCAACGAAAAAAAATACCTGCTGCTGTCCGGAGTGGGCTTCGACGCGGAAGTCTTACTCCACATGAACAAATTCCGAACCGGCAATATTACTCATCTGACCTATTTCTGGCCGATCTGGCGGACGTTCTGGGAACATCGATTTCCTCCCATGACCGTCCAGGCCGATGGCGAGACGCTCATTGAAAACCGCAGGGGGCTGGTGTTTGTTACCAACATCTCCCGCTATGCCGTGGGACTTCGCATCTGTAAAAACGCGATCTCTAATGACGGACTGCTGGATGTTTGTATTTATTTATGTGATCATCAAATCCCGCTCCTGGGCCATGCGTGGCGGACGACTCGCGGAAAACATCTGTCGCACCCGAACGTAATTTACCGCCAGGCCCGAAAAGTAAAGGTAACATCCGCATTGGATGTGCCGTTTGAAACCGATGGAGACCCGGCGGGATTTTTACCGGCGGAATATTCCGTTATTCCCAGCGCCTTGAATGTACTGATACCACCGGGATAAGATTCTTTAACCACGAATTACACGAATAAACACGTATAAGAGAAGATTTATTACGAGGAATTTTGTATGAATGATTCATTGCCATCGTTAACGCTTCCCGCCGGTAAAATTGGGCCATTTGCTCTTGGTGGGCGGGAGGGTAAATTTGTGTTGGTGGCGGGACCTTGCGTGATTGAATCGCTTGATCATTGTGCCAAAATTGCCGAATTTGCCAAGGGCGTTTGCGGCAAGCTTGGGATCAATTTTATTTTCAAGGCGAGTTTCGACAAAGCTAATCGGTCCAGCCTCGATTCATATCGCGGGCCGGGTATGGAAAAGGGGTTGGAGATTCTGGCGGAGATTAAAAAACGGCTGAATGTGCCCGTGCTTTCGGATATTCATTTGCCCGACCAGGCCGATCCGGCGGCTAGGGTGCTGGACGTTATTCAAATCCCGGCGTTTTTGGCCCGGCAGACGGATTTACTGGCGGCGGCAGCGAAAACGGGACGGACCGTGAATGTCAAAAAAGCTCAGTTTATGGCCGGGTGGGAAATGGAAAACGTGGTGGAAAAATTAAAGGCGGGGGGGGCCAGGGAAATCGTTTTGACGGAGCGGGGAAACTTTTTCGGATACAACCGGTGGATCGCCGACGTGCGGAACATCGAATGGATGCACCAGTTAGGCGTCCCGGTCCTGATGGACGCCACGCACAGCGCCGCGGAACCCGGTGGGGCGGGAAAATCGTCGGGCGGCGACCGGGCGATGGGTCCACTTCTCGCTCGGGCTGGTGTAGCGGCGGGTGCTGATGGACTGTTTCTGGAAATTCACGATCACCCGGAAAAAGCGCTTTCCGACAAAGCGACAGTGTTGCCGGTGACCTGGCTGGAGCGGTTGCTCACGCAGTGTCTGGATATTTTTCACGCGGTACGGATTTGAACTTATGACAATGGGCCCGGAAGGACTCGAACCGAAAAACGTAACGCCTTGTAATTCCAACCCGTTACAGAAAACACCCGATTTCCAAAATAAAATTGACGTGAAATCCGACGCATATAAACAAGTATCGCCACAGGTCCGCAGGATTTTGGACTTGGTAGGAAAATTGACCCCGGCGGAGCGGGCGGAACTGGAAAAATATTTTCCTTGATTTTAAATCGGTACTGGTCGATCATAAAAAATGGTCAAGTTTACCCCAGTAGAACCAGAAACACTAACATTGAAACAGGTCTGTCAGGGCAATCGCATGAAATAGCGTGTAATTCCGATTTTTAATAAGACTTGCGCCATGGTGTTTTTTGTGATAGGGTTGCTTTTGCGAACAAAGCTTTGTGGATCGCAAAAACAAATTTTTTGCACTCTATCAGAAGGAGGCGATCATGGACGAATCGGCTCACACGGAATTGTTGCGCATCTTTCGCGATATTCCCGATCCTCGC
>JBAZZQ010000041.1:0-35446 GCA_041658725.1 Phycisphaerae bacterium
GGATGATGACGAGGAGGGATGATTTGAATTATTACAAAAAATAGAAAACGGCAGGCCTTTCGACCTGCCGTTTTGAATTGTCTCTTTCGGCTTCGACTCAGTGTCTACCACCGACTTTTTCGACTTCAAGCCCAAAGCCTAAAGTCTATAGCCCAAAGCCTGCCTTTAGGCCATACGTCTGCGGAGGAACAGACCGCCGAGGCTCAGAAGAACCAACGTGATCGGTTCGGGAACAACTTGAAATTGCATTCCCTGGGCAGTAACGCCACCTGTAATAGCAGTAAATTCAGTCCAGTCAATGTCAGTAACCGTCAGTCTAACTGGCATAATCGTATAGATGCCAGGGGCTATCGACATATCAGTCGTTACGTGAAAATTTGAAATATGGCTGGTTCCATTGTGAGCCGTGCCCCAATCTCCGCCACCCAAGTCGCCGGGACTCTGAGGGCTTAAAAGCTGAGCCGTCATGGACGCAGCCGATCCAATCTGCCAATCAGTTAAGACGGTACCTGTGGTAGACCGGCTTGCCAAGGTAACCTTGCCAGAAGCCTCAGAACTTACTTCCGCCCATGCGTCAAAGCCTTGGAAACCATCCCCGACAACGTCAAATGATATATCAAACGCTCCGCCTGGATTGATGACAACTTGAGAAACCGGGCTAAATTGCACAATAAATGCTCCAAAACTGCAAGTTGCCATCATCAAAACTACCACTACCGCTGTCAACATCTTCTTTTCCATTTTACCTACCTCTCTTTCTAAAATATAAGGGTTAAAAACACTTTTCAAATTCTTCGATACTTTACTGATTTACAACTATGAAATACCTTAAAACATCTATTCCTTTTAAGCACATACATACTAGGGCAAGGTGTGTCCGCTCATGAGCTTGACCTGTCCAGCATCGGCTGCATTAATGGAACCGTTAGCATTGACATCATATTGGAATGTCGTCGCACCAACAGCAAAGCCGCTCTTAAGCTTGACCTGGCCAGAATCTGCTGCATTGACCGATTTATTGAAGTTGACATCACCATACAAAGCTCCAACAGTCAAAGCGTAAGTGCCTTCCAGAGTACCCGCACCTTGCAGCCCCGACACACCAATGGCAACCCATGTATGATCAGCCACTCCGCTCAAAATGATTTCCAACGTGCTGCCGACCGTCGTGCTCGATACATAGGTGGCATTAGTGGCTAGTACGGCAAAACCTGCTGCCTTCGATACAGCCTGATCAAAGGTCAAAATAACTTTGGTCGGTCCACCGGTTCGGCATTCGACACTCGTTCCGGCCAGTGCCAGTGGAATATTAAAATCACCAACACCAGTGTGCGTCTTACGGGAAACCGCACTCACAAGTGTCGGGGCGGGAAGGGCTGAGGCGGTAACTGCTATAGAGTCGCTGCATGGATAGGCCGTCGTGCCTTTCTTCCAAGCGGTGGTGTAGCTGTTGCCGGAACCGTTGTCGGACAGGACTATGTTTCCAGCAGTGGTGGCTGTCACATCGAACTCAGCCAGTTTGGAGGGTACACCCGGAATGGGATTAAACCCACGGGCAAAACCGCCGATAATCTTTTTTCCCCACGGCCGACCGCCGAGAACTCCATTGCTGGCTTCACGGGCTGCCACATCGTCCTTAACTTGACGGGGAACACTGGTGTCGATGTTTGGGAACAGCGTTGCATTGATAAGCACATTGGTCAAGTTGATCGTTGATGCGTTCGCACGAGCGGCCGGGCCTTGGGTAGTCGCCGCGGTGGTGTCATAGCCGACCATAGCTTCAAAGACCGTTCCATTATCCGGGTTGGCGGCAAGCCATATACAAACGTGCCCACCAGCGGCAATGGTAGTCAGGTGAGTGCCGGCGGCATCACCGAAGTACATTGATGTGGCTGCCTGTCCGCTTACGGCAACCATCAGCACAATGGCTGCAATCGCAAATAAAATCTTATTCATTTTTTTCATTTTTTTCGCTCCTTTTGAAACTAAAAGGCTTGTCATTACTAAATTTTTCATTTCATTACACTCTTTGGACACCTCAAGTAGTCTTCATCCCATGCCCGCTCCTTTCTAATACATTCTCCTTTTGAAATTGTCTTTGAAAGGTTTTTTTGTAAAGTACATAATTTGATAACCCGATGGGTTACATCCCCACTGGGCTTTCCCTATCCTAAAAAAATACCTAACCGATCCGCCTTCTCCACAGGGCCTATCGGTTTATTCCTATACCAATGATGTTAATCAATCAGATCCGAGACTCTTATTCATGTCAAAGAGCTAGAACTCTACCGCCAGTCAGATTATTCGATGTGCTATCTAACTTAATCATAGCAAATGCATTTTTTTTTGTCAAGGCCTTTTGTAAAGAAAAATCCACGTTGAAATATGTTATTTTATAGGACCCATTGGCCATAAAGATCGTTAAAACACCCTTGGGACTTAAGGAGGATAGTGCGGATAAGGGTAAGATTACCAAAAAAGCGATTATTTCGTAATAATCTGTATTTTAATGGTTTATGGCAATAACAGGCTGAAAGATATCCAGCCTGGGCCTATAGAAGATTGCTGTTTGACGGTAAATAACAAAGCACCCGCTGGTTTTCCAACGGGTGCTTTTGTTCTGAAATCTTTAAAAAAAATAAAAAAAATCTTATAAGCGGACAGCGTACAGCTTCAGAGCGCAAGAATTGCCTGAATTATCATGATGACAGAGGGGAGTTTAACCGCAAAGACCGCAAAGTTCGCAAAGAGCAGATTTAATAAGAGAAGATAAGGGACCCCTATTCTTCATCGTAGTCCTTTCGATAGTCGCTGAGGTCTAAAACCAATCTTTTGATACCGGTTTGCATTCGTGTTTCGTTAAAATTGAGCAATATTCCCAATTTGCATCCCGTAAGTTTTAGATAAGTCAGTACCTGTGCGGAATGAACGGCGGTCAGAACCTCTACGGCTTTCAATTCGACGACCACCAATCCCCCGACAAGAAAATCCACCCGAAAACCGCAATCCAGTTTTGTTCCTTTATAAATCACTGGAATTGCTTTTTGTCGATCAAAGACTATTGTTTGCAGTGAAAATTCATATGCCAAGCATTGTTCGTAAGCCGACTCTAAAAGGCCCGGACCCAGGTGCCGGTGAACGTCAATAGCCGCTCCAATAATAAGTTTGGATAACGCATTTTCATCCACGCCAAGCTCCCTCTCTTTCGTTGCTTGTTTTCATACCCTTTAACCGCAAAGACCGCAAAGGACGCAAAGTTAAGAATTTATAAAAGAATTACCTTTTTTAACCGCAAAGACCGCAAAGGACGCAAAGGACGCAAAGTTAAGAATTTATAAAAGAATTACCTTTTTTAACCGCAAAGACCGCAAAGGACGCAAAGTTAAGAATTTATAAAAGAATTACCTTTGCGAACTTAGCGGTCTTTGCGGTTTAAAAAATATTTATGAAGAGCCCTCGGTTTCATCCGATTTAGGTTGATTCACCGTATAGTTGGCGCTGATGCTGCCCAGGCCCCCCCCGCCGAAGCTGTCCATACCGCCTTTAAGCTCTCGGTTTTCACCGCCAGCCTCCTGGGAAGCGCCTTCGGCGGATTCCGCAGCCCATTCTGCCCGTTTCTTGGATAGGCCGATCTTGCGATCCTGGATATCGACTCGCAGAATTTTGACCTCGATTTCATCGCCGATTTTAAGCTCCGATTCGGGCTTTTCAATCTTGTGATCGGCGATTTCACTGACGTGCAGCAATCCTTCGAGGCCCGGCTCAAGCTCGACGAATACGCCAAAATTGGTGATTTTGGTAACCATTCCTTTGATAATCTGGCCTGGGATGTAATGTGAAGGAATGGAATTTATCCACGGGTCTTCCGTCAACTGCCTTATGCCCAGTGACAGCCGCATTTTGTCCTTATCGACATCAAGAACCACGCATTTGACCGTATCGCCCTTCTTGAGCATTTCGTTGGGATGAGTGATTTTCTTCGTCCAGCTCATATCGGAGATGTGCAGCAAGCCATCGACGCCTTCTTCGATCTCGATGAAGGCTCCGTAGGTCGTCAGGTTCTTGACCGTCCCTTCGACCACCGTATTGGGCGGATATTTCTGGGACACCAGTTCCCACGGATTGGCTTCGACCTGCTTGACACCCAATGAAATCTCTTTTTTCTCCGCGTTCGTGTCCAGCACGACCACTTCCACCATATCCCTGATATTGAGCACTTCCGACGGATGGTTGATGCGCTTGGTCCAGCTCATTTCGGAAATATGCACCAGCCCTTCGACCCCTGACTCGAGTTTAATAAACGCGCCATAAGAGGTAATATTGACCACTTCGCCCTTCGTCCGCGATCCGACCGGATATTTCTCGGCAATCCTAGCCCACGGGTCTTCCGACAATTGTTTTAACCCCAGGGCGATTTTTTCTTTCTCCTTGTCGAAATTCAAAACTATCGCGTCGATTTCCTGATCCAGATGGACCAGTTCGGAGGGATGGGAAATGCGGTCATAGCTCATATCTGTAATATGGAGAAGGCCATCCATTCCACCCAGGTCTACAAAAACTCCGAAATCCGCGATATTTTTGACCACGCCCTTGCGGATCTGGCCGATCACCAGTTCGCTGAGCAGTTTGTTTTTGGCTTCGGTCCGTTCTTCTTCGATCAATTTTCGGCGGGAGATAACGATATTCCGCCGTTCAACATCAATTTTGATGACCTTGGCATTGATTGTCTGACCGACGTATTCCCCGATATCTCCAGGCCGGCGGATATCCACCTGGCTGGCGGGAAGAAACACCGGCACTCCGATATCGACCAGCAAACCGGATTTGATCTTCCGAGTTACCCGACCCGTAACATTATCCCCTTCCTTGCATGTCTCAATCACCCGTTGCCATCCGCGAATGCGGTCGGCTTTACGCTTGGAAAGGATCATCATTCCCGTCTCGTCTTCCACCGCCTCCAGGTAAACATCGAATTCGTCACCCGGATCGATTGCGCTTGGGTCTTCAAATTCTCCCAGAGGAAGAAAACCTTCGCTCTTAAATCCGACATCCATGATCACGTTGTCCCCCACCACTTCCACGACCTTGCCTTTCAAGATCGTTCCCGGCTTGAACGCTGTTGACGCGCTCTGAACGGTTTTTTCCAATCCCTCCGCTCCCAGGATTTCTGCCAGATCACTGTCCAACGCGACTTCATCGATTTCGATTGACTTTAAAATATTATAATTTACCATAAAAAAATTAACCTACATCCAACTTGTAAAAAAGACTTAAGTTTTCGGCAGCCCATTGCCGCCGATTCATTTTTAGTCCCCCGGCTTGACCCAGAGGACAAGCCCGAAAGTATATCATATAAAATAAACGATGTAAATGAGATATATATTGAAACTAAAAACTTATTTTTATATCATTATACCCGTGATTGCTTTCCAGAAAATTTGGAGCAGGAAAATGAGAAATCCCCAATTCCGAAATTTAACGATCATTGCTCTTTCAACAATTTGCGCTTTATCCATTTGGGGTTGCGGCTCAGCACCGGCTGGTTATGTGACCTTAACCGTTGCCGTCGAGGGTTCCGGAACCGTTACACCCGTTTCAGGCCTTTATCCCTACGGACGGCAAATTGATATTCAAGCGAATCCTTCCTCCGGAGGGACGTTCGACCATTGGGAAGGCGCCCTGACCGGAAATACTAACCCGACACAATTGACCCTGACTTCCGACACAACGATAAAAGCCGTCTTTATCGCCGGCAGTTCCCCGTCCACCCTCAAAGCCTTTAACCTGACGGTGACCACCAACAAAAACATAACTGCCGGTTTCCAACTCGTGGGACAGAACCAGAATGGGCTTCCAGTAACCTTCGAGGCGAACCTGCCCACAATCGGAGATATCACCCACAACGGGCCAGCCGCAACCTATATACCCACATCCAATTACCTCGGATTGGATGGATTTACCTATTATGCGGTCAGCGATAACAATTCCAAAAGCGATTCTGCCAGAGTCAATATTTATGTGATCGACCCCGCTCTGAGCGGCTGGGCAAAAAGTTTCGGGTCAGCCGATGGCGATAAAATCTATTCTGTCGCATCGGATGGCCTGGGAAATATCTACGTAACGGGAAAATTCTCAGGGACTGTGGATTTTGATCCCGGTCCGGAAAATGTCCTTCGGACGAGCGCCGGCAAATCAGATGTCTTTTTATCCAAATTTTCCTCCAGCGGCGAGTTTCTTTGGGTTAGGATCATGGGCGGAAACGATAATGACATCGGCAATGCGGTGGCCGCGGATGGTTCCGGAAATGCTTACGTGGTCGGATCGTTTTCATCCACGATGACCGTTGACAACAATACCGGCACAAATCTTGTCAGCCGCGGCGGAACCGGGGCGTTTATCTGCAAATTCGCTTCCGATGGCGATTTTCTATGGGCCAGGACCATCGACGGATCGGCAAATGAGAACGCGTTGGCCGTCGTCGCCGATATCTTCGGCAATGTCTACGTCGGCGGTTCCTTTTCCGGAAGATTCGATTTCAATTTCCTCGACGGCACCGATATAAAAGAATCCCAGGGACAACTGAATGGCTTCATTACTCGCTTTTCATCCGACGGAAAATACATCTGGACCGATGTCTTTGGTTCAACCCTAAACGATGAAATCACCGCCCTGGGAATTGATAACGGAGGAAATATTTTCGCCGCTGGATATTTTTCCGGCACACTGAATCTGGACCCTAAGGGGACTGATTTGGTCAGCTCCGCCGGCGGCACGGACGTCTTTCTGGTCCGCCTGACTTCCAATGGGCAACGAAACTGGGGTAAAACCTTAGGTAGCACCGGATCGGACCAGCCTCTGGGTTTATCCGTCAACGGATTCGGCGACGTGGTCATCGGCGGATTTTTCCAGCAGACGGTGGACTTTGATCCCGGTGCCGCATCCAACCCTCACATCTCCGCCGGAGATATCGACGGGTTTGTTGCCCAGTTCGACGCATCCGGCAATTTCGTCTGGGCACGCACCTTCGGCGGTTCGGGAAAGGATTGGGTCAACGGCGTCGCCTGCGACTCGTCGGGAAACGTTTACGCCGTCGGAGCTTTTTCCAGCACGGTAGACTTTGACTTCACCACGAACGTCAACAATAAAACCTCCGCCGGACTGACAGACGCATTTGCCACAAAAATCACCGCCGCCGGGACCTACGTATCAACTGTCACCGTCGGAGGACCCGGCGACGAAGTCGCCTACTCCGTCGCACTCGGGCCGATGGCATTTAATATCTTTTGGGTAGGCTCCTTCCAGCAAACCGCGTATCTGGACCCACGACCCGGTAAAATAGAACAACACCTCGCCTTCGGTAGCGATGATTGTTTCCTGATAAGAACCACCTCCAATTTTAGTTGGTAGCCTGCGGTTTGAATGACTAAATCCTTTTGAAAATTAGTCATTAGACTTTGATTAGACACTAGGATTTAGTCATTGCAAAGATATCCCGCGGCCGGACAATGTCATCGCACCGACTGCCCCTCTCGATCCCATCTCCGCACATAATCAGCACCTGTCGGGCAACTGCGGGAAATGTCTGTCCCTTCTCCCAAAGAAGGTAATTCTCATCACCGATTAAAACCCCATGATCGCTCATCACCGTCAGATTTAATCCGTCCGCCGGTATTTTGCTTATCAGATGGTCGATAAAAAGGCAGCTATCCGCATAAGCTCGACGCAAAAAATTCAATTGCCCCTGAATCTCCCGATCCCCCGGACTAACCCCCCCCGCCACAGGCCAAGCCAGCATTTTCAATTCATCGGCATTTCGAAATCGTGAATATTCCTTCAGACCATCCCACGGCGGACCAAGACCAAAGCAATCCACAACCAGAAAACAGTTTTCTTCTTCCACCGTTTCCAGAAAGTCAGTTACCGCCTTAAACAGCCGCACCGACGGATGACCCAAATGATGATAGTAAGATTGATTGCGGACATAATTATCCAATTCCCCTTCACCCGGAAGTTTTGAACACCCGCTGATAACACTATCGAATGTCGAAGGCATCAAATCACCCGTTTTGAAAAATTTACCGGAAATATGATTGTCCGCCCCCTGCCCAGGCACATAATAAACCGTTCCAAAAGCATCCAACGCTTCATACATTGCCAGCATCGGAAAATTATCCGTAAATAAAACCGTTTGGTATCCCTGCTCTTTCAATTGACCCGGTAAAGTTAATTCCCAACGATAATTTTGAAAGAAATTCCGCACATCGACAAATCCCCCAACATCCAATCCGGTAAGCAGTTCTATGCGTGTCCCCATCGGATGAACACTTTCGCAAGCGGCCTGCGTAAAAACTCTACCCATCTTCCCCAGCTTATCAAAACCCTCTGTTTTAAGCCATCGGTTGCCATAAATACTTAAATGGTCAACTCGCAAACCACTGACTATAATCCAAACGATCTTCAAAACCCACTCCTGGCCATCCTAATTTGTCGTAAGCATAAATTGTGTGAATTAAAGTTTTCTCCACAATTCCCTTTATACTGTAAATTATGTTTTCTGACAACCAAGAATCAATTATCGCATGGCATGGAATTATTTGAGCCTGAATTAGAATTTTTCTTCCCCCCTGAACGGTCACCCTTTTTGCAGATCGTCAACCAAGCAGGCATTTGCTGCCACGAAGGGGAGGGCATCATTGTTGTATTGTTTCAAATCCAGAGGCCAGAGCGGCTTTTTGATAATTAGGCCATTTTTATCAATCGGATATATTATTCCGCCTGCCTGTTCCACGATCAGCGCGCCGGCGGCGATGTCCCACAATTTTCCGCCAAAATGAATCGCCCCGTCCATCATTCCCGCCGCCGTCATCCCCAGATGCAACGCGGTGGAACCCAGATTGCGCAGCATGCAGTAATCCATCAAATGGTGCAGAATTACCGGCCTGTTCGCGTAGGTATTAATTGAAATTCCAAACACCGTTTCCGGACCAAAATGTACCGGTCGCATTTGGACGGGCAGACGATTGAATTCCGCCGGTCCGCCGACACTTGCGCTGAACAACCACTCATAATTCGGTTCGTAAATAGCTCCGACAATCGGTCTGCCCTGGTGAAGCAACGCGATCGAGCAGCAAAAGATATGAATCCCCTTGGCGAAATTCCTCGTTCCGTCAATCGGGTCGATTGTCCAGACAAATTCCGCATCACCTTTGGGCCGGCTCGCGGCCAGGGGGGTATTTTCCTCAGCGATCAATCCGTGCGAAGGAAACTCTTTTGCCAGCCGTTCGACAATCCTATCCTGAACCCGTTTATCCGCCTCGGTCACGATGCTTTTGTCGTCTTTGAAGCTCGATTTAGTCTTACCGATCAAACTCTTCGCCAACCGCCCGCCTTCGCAGGCCAAATCAATCGTCAATTGCAAATATTGTTGAATTTCAATTTCCGTAATCATGGGGCGTATTATAATAATTATTCAGGATTACCCAAAACCATTTTCTGGTGCCGTAGCAAGAAATCTTTGTCAAATCCGGCTTGGATATGTTCCCACGGCAGAATTTCTTCCAGGCCGATATTTCGGCTGGCGTAGAAATCACTATCCAGTCCCGCGGCTTCGAAGGCGTTCAGGAAACGTTGATACTGGAACGTTTCGTCCCAACTGTCGAACCTTGCGCCGTACCGCCAGGCGGTGTAGAGCACTTGCGATAATCGCCGATCCCCGCGGGCAAAGATGGCTTCAATCCGGCTTCGGAAACGATCGTGCCAGGTGATCTTGATGTGCGGATATCGCCTCGCTTCCTGACGGATCAACAATATCGCCTGCTCAAAATATTCCAGACTCTTTTGGCCGGTCCACTGCATGGGGGTTTGCGGTTTCGGCACTAAAAATGAAATCGACGCCACAATGTCCGCCGCGCGTTTTTCCACTTCCTTTCGCCATTGACCGATTTCATTGGCCAGGTCCACAATCGCCAAAAGATCTTCATCCGTCTCACTCGGCAAGCCGACCATGAAATACAGTTTAACTTTCCGCCAGCCGCACCGGTACGCCTCCATCACCGCAGGTTTGAGATTCTCCAGATCGATATTCTTACCGATCATTTTTCGAAGCCTGTCCGTCCCAGCCTCCAGGGCGATGGTCAATGGTGTTTTTCGCACCAGGCTTGTCTGCGAAGGAATCAATTTTAACTGATCCTGGACTCGCAGCGACGGCAAAGCGATGCTCACACGTTTCGGGGCAAATATCTCATTGAGCCTTGTAAATAAATCCGCGAGATTCGGATAATCCGCCGACGATAAACTGCACAGCGAAATTTCCGGAATCCCGGTGTTCGCATAAGTTTCCTCGGCCAATTGAATGATCTTCTCCGGCGACCGGCGCCGCACCGGTTTTCGCGTGTAGCCCTCGTGGCAAAACCGGCACGAATGCGGACAGCCTCGCATGATCTCAATATTAATCCGGTCGTGAACCACGTCATGAAACGGCACGATGGGTTTGGTCGGGTAGGTGGCTTCGTCGAGATTCGTGACAATCGATTTCCTGACCATCCGGCCGTCGATATTTTTGATGGTTCCATCCGCGTTATAATCACAATGATAATGTTTCGGAACGTACAACCATTCAAAACGGTCTGCCATGATCTTCAGCATTTGGTCACGAGGAATCTTTTGGTTTTTTAATTGCCGAAAGCTTTCGATAAACTCCGGCAAAGTCGATTCTGCCTCGCCGACAATGGCGGCGTCGATGAAATCGGCAAACGGTTCGGGATTATGCGCCTGGGATCCGCCGACCAGAATTAGCGGGTCCGTTTCCTTGCGATCTTTACTCCAGACGCTCAAACCCGCCAAGTCGAGCATTTCCAGGAGATTGGTGTAAAGCATTTCGTATGGCACGCTGATGGCGAAAATATCGAATTCGCGTATCGGCTGATAGGATTCCAGACTAAAGAGCGGGATGTTCAGCGTACGCATCCGGTCCGACGCATCGATCCACGGGCAAAAAACACGTTCGCACAGCACGCCGGCCATTTGGTTAATCAAATTATAGATAATCTGGATCGCCAGCGACGATGTCCCGATTTTGTAAGTATCCGGAAATCCAAGAGCAACGCGAACATCGCACGCCTGCCGGTCTTTCCGGACCATATTCATCTCTCGACCGATATACTGGCTGGGACCCTGGACAAACTGCAATAATTTTTCTTCGATATCTTTCTGCAACGACATAAATGTTTCTCTCTTCAAAAATGATCGGTGCGATCATAGCATCTTTTATACTGGGAAGAAAAGGTTATTATTAGACGCTCATTTATCTATTGCCGGCAAAAGCATCCTGCCTGACAATAATGCACCTCACTGTGCGGTAATGAGTTACAAAAAAACTATCGTTATTATTTGTCGTTAGTCACATCGGTTGCGCCTTGATCAAAATCACTCGTCCAGGAAACCCTCAAAAAAATTGTGAAGTTTGACAAATTAATTGCTTGACAAAGAATATGATTCCACTATAATGTACGGTGAGAGAGAATGGAGTGAGAAGAGAGAAATTCCATCTGCCTTTTTACTCCTGCGGTTTAGAGAGTGAGAGAGTAGTTCCTGGTTAGGATGGAGTTGGAATCTCTGTCCGTATGCTTGGAAGGAGAGAGAGCGATGAGAGAGAAAAAATGTCCGGGTTACGTCTGCGCGTTGATTCTGTTACTTCTGATGGTCGCAATTCCTGCCTCCGCGGCTCCGATCCCGGTCCCGATCCCACTGGATAAGGATGGGGTTCAGTCCGGCTGGTCACTTTCCATCAGGAGTAGTGACCTCTCGAACAACAAGGTGTTCCTGCCCACGGTCTTCAATGTCAACTTGAGCGGGGACAGCGTGACGATTCAACTTGATAAGCAGTTTAAAGGGATCATGAGCGCAGACCTTTTTGGTCCCATTACCGTCTGGTTCGTCAAAACGTCGCCCAGTGCCGTGAACAGGATTATCATCAACGATGAGCAAATCATCAATAGCACGGATAAAGCTTGGCAAGACTTCCATATGCAGTTGCTGGTCGATGCTATTGCCCCGGAGGCTGCGTTTGACAATTCCACGCTTCCGCGGGGCGACTTGCTTCCCAGCGTCAGTTTTGACAGCAGCCCGGCGGGATATCTCGGCCAGCCGATTGTATTGAACTTCAAGGGCGGCACGGTGCCGAACAGCCCATTCCCGGATAACATTTTTAACCCCGGTCATTCCGACGATTTTGGTGGCAATCCGTTCATCATTCAGACCGATGCAGCTCATTTGGCGGTTGGCGATTTCTTTGGTCTCAAGGAATGGCCCACGATTCCGGAGCCGCTCTCGGCGCTGTTCCTCGTGATCGGCGGACTGGGCCTCGCCCGGCGTAGAAACTAAACTGGCCAAGAACGGTCTAACTCACCTATTAAAACGGCCCGGGATTTAACCAACCCCGGGCCGCTACTTTTATCCCTTACGCAATGCCTGCTTCCATTTATCTCCCCCGGCGGATATACTATTGCGACTTGCTGAAAGGATGCGTGATGGAAATTCGAGAATTTCAACAATTAATCAACCGGATGTATTCCGATAAGGACCGTCGGCGCGGACCCGCGGGAACCTTCCTCTGGTTCGTCGAGGAGGTCGGCGAACTGGCCTCTGCCATCGGCGAGGGAACGAAAGAGGAAAAGGCCAAGGAGTTCGCCGACGTCTTTGCCTGGCTTGTAACTCTGGCCAACGTGGAAGGCATCGATCTCGATCAGGCCGTCCAGGAAAAATATGGCACCGGCTGCCCGGGATGCGGAAAGATTATCTGTACGTGTGAAGAAAAACCATAAGTATGTTTTCCTGCATCTTTGTTTTTAATTTAATCTTTTAAGAAATTGTATTTAATGGAAGGTACAAATGAAACATCAACTTTTCGCAATTCTGGGTCTTGTGACCCTTTTCGGGTGTACTCCGATGGCTTACAAGGTAACTCCCATTCCCATGACGGAAAGACTCGACGAATCGGTCGTCGCCTGCGATCGCGGTATTCTCTTGCCCAAGGTCGCTCTGATTGATATCGACGGTGTGATCTTAAACGCCCGCGATACCAGCCTCCTGGGCAGCGGAGACAATCCGACCGCCCTGGTCATGGAAAAGCTTCAAAAGGCTGCCGAGGACCCTCATGTCAAAGCCGTCGTCCTGCGCATCAACTCTCCAGGCGGCGGAGTAACCGCCAGCGATATTATTTATCGCCAGGTCCTAAAGGTAAAATGTGGAGATAAATCTCGCGGATTTCCCGCAAAACCCGTCGTCGCCGCAATGATGGACGTCGCCGCCAGCGGTGGATACTATATCGCCTGCGCCGCCAGTGAAATTTACGCGGAACCCACCACCGTTACCGGCAGCATCGGCGTGATCATGCTGACGTTAAACGCAAAAGGGTTGCTCGACAAAATCGGGGTCTCGACCGACGCGATTAAATCCGGGGCGAAAAAAGACATCGGTTCCCCTTTCAGGCCGATGCAGCCGGACGAACGAAAAATATTTCAGGACATGATCAATGAATTTTATAATCGCTTTGTCGATGTCGTCGCCCAGTCACGCACGAAAATATCAAAAAGCAAAGTCCGGGAACTTGCCGACGGTCGTGTTTATTCGGGCGAGCAGGCCCAGAAGCTTTCTCTGATCGATAAAGTAGATGGATTGGATGGAGCCATCAAGCATTCCAAAGAACTGGCGGGAATCCAAGCCGCCAAGGTTGTGATGTATCACCGTCCGGTTGGTTACCGGGGAAGTATTTATTCTGCGGCAGAGCCAATGCCGGTACAAAAAAATGAAACGAACCTCTTCAACGTCCGGGTTCCCGACTTGCTGCCGCAGCAGGGGGCATTTATGTACCTTTGGCAGCCGCAATAAATTATCCGTTTTGTGCAAGCACATAGACCGCTTGTTCGGCCATGAAATTATCAAGGAAAGGTATTTTCCTGCCCTTTTTATCCAGGGCAACTTTGGTGATGATCCTTGCGCCAAGAATTTCGCAAAAAATCTCAAAATCCTTTAAGGATAAAAATCGGATCCGTTCGGTCTGATGCCAGGCGTTGGGTAAATGCGCGGTCTTTGGTGCTTTTCCTGTAAAAGCGAATTGAACCCTCGCCCGCCAGTAAGCGAAATTGGGAAAACTGACAATGGCCAGACGTCCGATCCGCAGCATTTCGCGCAAAACCAATTCGGGATGATGCACTTCCGGCAACGTTTGTGAGAGCAGCACATAATCGAAACTTTTGTCCGGAAATGTCGGAAGGCTCATATCCAGGTCATGTTGAATCACCGTTACTCCCCGTCCTACGCATTCTACGATTTTATCCTCACGTATTTCAATTCCCCGGCCATCTACACCGCGATTTTCCGCCAGTAACTGAAGCAAATTACCCGATCCGCAGCCAAGGTCCAACACTTTGCTGTTGATATCGATTAATTCTTCGATCACCGGATATTCATAACGAGGACCATTTAATCCCCGAAGGGCGGCGGGCATTTCATCGAGAGGTAAGACCGCCCGCGCTCGTTGAAGATATCGATAACTGGCGTCGATGAATCCGCTGACCAGGGCACCAAGAGTTTGCGTCTCCATCAAAAATGCGTCGTGGCCATAAGGCGACTGGATGTCGCAATACGTAACGTCTGTATTATTGGCCAGCAAGGCTTGAACCATCTGCCTGGACTGTTCGGGCGGAAAAAGCCAGTCGCTGCTGAAACTGGCAATCAGGAAGCGAGATTTTAAATTCGCAAATGCCTGCTCCATGCTCCCAAAAGTGGCGGTCAGGTCGTAATAATCGATCGCCTTAGTTATATAAAGGTAACTATTCGCGTCAAACCGTTCCACAAAACGCTGACCCTGGTAATCCAGATAGGTTTCCACGGAAAACTCGCTGTCGAAGTCGTACCGATAGTTCTGGGTGTCTTTCAACGTTCTGCCGAACTTCAGGTGCATCGATTGTTCGGAAAGATAAGTAATATGTCCGATCATTCTTGCAATGGCCAAACCCCGGGCGGGTATTTTAGCATCATAATATTGGCCTTCCTTGAAATTCGGATCGGCCAGGATAGCATTTCGCCCCACCGCGTTAAAAGCGATCCCTTGGGCGGAAAGTCTGGCCGTCGTCGCAATCGGCAGCGCGGAGACCACCATTTCGGGATACCGGATCGCCCATTCCAACACCAGCATCCCGCCCATCGATCCACCGATCACCCCCAGGAGACGCTTAATGCCCAGGGCATCGATTAATGCCTTTTGCACCTTGACCATATCGCTGATCGTAATCACCGGAAAATCAAGCCCCCAGAATTTACCGGTTTGCGGGTTAATCGAACCAGGCCCCGTTGTTCCCTTGCATCCGCCCAGAACATTGGCACAGATCACAAAATATTTGTTCGTATCGATCCCTTTGCCCGGACCGACCATATTATCCCACCATCCGGGTTTGCGATCCTGATCATCATTGAACCCTGCCACATGAGCATCTCCGGAAAGGGCGTGACAGATTAGGACCACATTATCCCGTTCTCGGCTGAGTGTCCCGTATGTTTCATAGGCCACCTGCACCGGTCCAATCCGCCGACCGCAATCAAGCTCCAGTTCATTGGGCGGTTCAAATACCGTCATATATTGTGTCGCAACAATACCGACCGAATCATTCACCATCGATCCATCCTTAAATGAACAAACATTCAATATATTGAATAGTATCGCATTAATCAAGTCTTTAAGAGACGCGACCATGAGGGAGTGAGAAAGCCGGGGAATGTTCGTCAATATATCGCCGGGTGTATGGCGATTTCTATGTATGATAAAAAGCGTTGATGTCCACGTATCCCTTCGACAGATCGCAACTGTGAACCACATCAGAGGCTTCACCATCGCCCAGGTCCAGGGTGATCCAGATATCTTTTTGTTTCATGATTTCTTCAAGCCGCTTCAAATTCGCCTCTGTGCCCAGCCCGTCTTTGAAAACAACGATGTTTCCTATCGAACAGGTCGCGTGAAGCGGATTAAACGGCACACTGGCCGCTCCCGCAGCGGAAATGATCCGTCCCCAGTTTGGGTCGCCACCATGAATTGCCGTCTTGACCAACAAACTCTGGGCAATCGCCCGAGCCAACTTGTGCGCCTGGGTAAACGATTTCGCTCCCGTTACCATCACATGAAAAACCTTCGTGGCCCCTTCACCGTCCGCCACGATGGCCAGGGCAAGCTCATTACAGACCTCGTACAAATTTTCGCCGAACTCGCTTTGCCAAGCCGATCCCAGGGGTTCCTGCCAAGCCATTCCGCTGGCAAACAGCAGCACCGTGTCATTGGTGCTCATTTCCCCATCCACGGTGATCCGATTGAAACTCCTGCTCACCGCCTGGGCCAATTGTACGCGAAGGTCCGAAGCCGAAATTTTCGCGTCCGTCGTAATAAAAGACAGCATCGTCGCCATGTTGGGACAAATCATGCCCGAACCTTTGGCCACCCCCGCGATGCGAATCGTATGACCCGAAACATCAAATTCTCGATAGGATTGCTTATACGTGGTATCCGTCGTCATGATGGCGCTCAGGAAATCCATTCCCGCAGGCTCGTCCGCCGCCAGTTTCGCAACGGCGCGGTTGATTCCATCAGCCACTTTTTCCATATCCAGAAAACGACCGATGATCCCCGTGCTGGCAACGAGAATATCAGGCGTGCTAATCCCCAGCGGGATGGCCGCCAGTTGTGCCATTTTTTCGGCATCTTTTAATCCACGTTCCCCCGTGCAGGCGTTGGCATTTCCGGAGTTCACCACCACACCTCGGGCAATTCCACTCTTGATGTGTTCGCGGGAAATCTGCACCGGGGCAGCCTTGACGTTGTTCTGGGTAAAACTCCCTGCCACCACCGCCGGGACATCGCAGACCAGAAGTCCGACGTCCGGTTTCCCACTGGCCTTTAATCCGCAAGCCACTCCCGACGCCTTAAATCCCATCGGGGCAGTTATTGTCTTGTTACTCACAGAAGACCCTCGCTTTCCGGCAGACCGCAAATAATATTCAGATTTTGAATGGCTTGGCCCGAGGCGCCTTTGATCAGGTTGTCGATTGCCGAAAAGATAATGACGGCCCTTCCATCCACGGAAATCGTCGGAAAAATATCACAGAAGTTACTCCGGGCTATCGCCTTTATCGTCGGTGGAGAATTTAAAATACGCACAAAAATCTCTGAACCATAAAATTTAGAATACAATTCACCCAGTTTTTCTTTGGTCAGGGGCTTCGTTGGCCTGGCGTACACGCTGCTTAATATCCCTCGATCAAAGGGTCCCACATGCGGCTGAAAAAGCACTTTTACAGGTTTACCCGCCACGTCACCGCAAATTTGATTAATCTCCGGACTGTGCCGATGAACCCCGCCCGGAGCATAGGGGAACATATTTTCGTTCATCTCCGGCAGATGGTAAGCCAAAGTCGCTTTTCGACCCGCGCCCGACACGCCCGTTACCGCGTTGGAAATGATGGTGTCCAATTCGATCAACCCTTCCGCCAGAAGTGGCGCCAGCGCAAGCGAAGAGCCGGTCGGATAACATCCCGGATTGGCGACCAGTTGTTTGCCGACGATTTTCGACCGGAAAAGTTCCGGCAGACCGAACGCCGCCTTAGCCAAATTTTCCACATCGGTGTGTTTGCAGTAATATTTTTCGTAGGTGGCCAAATCTCGAAGCCGGTAATCCGCGCTGAAGTCGATCACCTTCAGACCCGCCGAAAGCATTTTCGGAATCAGGCTCATCGAAACCTTATGCGGCAGACAGCACAAAGCCACATCAACTTTTTTGACAAACCTGTCGAGTTCCAGCGGTTCGACCTTCAGATCGATCCGTTTCCGCAACGAAGGAAAAATATCTCCAATCGGACCGCATTCTTCCGGAAGAGCGGTCAATGCGGTCAATTTCGCCTGCCCGTGTCGAAGTAATATTTTAATCGCCTCTTCCCCGGTATAACCGGTGGCGCCGATGATTCCTACATTTACCATACGTCTGACTCCAAAAAAATGTCTAAATCCTAATGACGAATGACTAACGAAGACGCCTTTTTTAAGATATTAGGTTTTAGTCATTGATTAGACATTAGGAATTAGGATTTAGTCATTAAGTTTTCCCATAAGCTAAGCCGGCCCGAAGCAAGAAGCCACGGGCCGGCAATATTCTCGTTGACCAGTAGTTTAATACTATCGTTTGGAGAACTGGAAGCTTCGTCTGGCGCCACGTTTGCCGTATTTCTTGCGCTCTTTCATACGGGCATCACGTGTAAGGAACCCGCCGTCCCGTAACGGCGCATCGAACGACGCGTCCATCTTCAAAAGGGCACGGGCCAGACCCAGCACCACCGCGCCAGCCTGACCGGTAAACCCGCCGCCTTCCACTTCCGCAAAAACGTCCACACCGCCCTCGGACTTGGTGGCCGTCAGCAGCAATCGGATGGCGGATCGATCCCGGTCCTGATGGAAGAAATTTTCCAGTGGCCGGCTGTTAATCGTGATCGCTCCCGATCCCTTTTTAATTCTGACCCGGGCGACGGAGGATTTACGCCGTCCGGTTCCCCAGTAAAACCCTTTTACAGGCACTCCGACCGCACCTTTGATGGCCACTGCACCGCCCATTTGTTCCGTTGTTTCATTCGCTTGAGTTGTTTCCGCGTTCATAAATCTTTTAATCCTAAATTAAGATGAAATTAACCCGATAACTTTACCATTCCCTTGCCCAGACCGTTTTTCAGGTCCAGCTCGACCGGAGACTGCGCCTGATGCGGATGTTCCGTTCCCCGGTACATTTTCAGTTTGGACAGCATAACCCTGGCGAGTTTATTTTTCGGAAGCATTCGCCGGACTGCCAGCATTAAAAGCCGATCCGGATGCTTCTCCAGGAGATGCTCCCAACTGACGTATCGATGCCCGCCCGGATAATACGTGTAATACTCAAAAGATTCTTGCTGAAGTTTTTTACCGGTGACCTTTATCTTTTCCACGTTCGTCACGAGAACGAAATCACCCGTATCCACGTGTGCGGTATATTTCGGAGTATGCTTGCCCATCAGGATCGTCGCGATATCCGAAGCCAGCCGGCCCAGAACCAGGCCCGTCGCATCGACCAGAAACCATCGCTGAACCACCTCGCCCTTCTTCGCCAATGTCGTCTTATCAATAAGCGTCGTTACCATCTTTTTCTTTCTACTAAATGAATTGTTTCTTAATCCAATACGTTACAAATCTTTGAAATAAAGACAAACTAATATAATAATAAACTTATCTTTAGCTTTCAAGCCCCGATTTTGATTTTTTTTCATTTTCTTCATTTTTCTTGTTGGAATATTGCACCTCCAGCGTCCCTTCTCCTCGAAGCACCATTCCAAACGTCTTCGCCAAAATTCTCAAATCAAGCCAAACCCCCGTATGGTCCACGTACCAGATATCCATCTCAATTTTATCTTCATGCGTTACCACCGCCCTACCTTGCACTTGCGCCCATCCGGTCAGACCCGGTTTCACTTCGCATCGCCGTTTCTGGTGATCCGTCCATTTTTCATATTGCCACGGCAAGAGCGGTCGCGGCCCGATCAGCGACATCTCGCCTTTTACCACGTTGGCCAGTTGCGGTAATTCATCCAGGCTGTACTTGCGTAAAATTTTCCCCACGCCCGTTACTCGCGGATCGGAATTATCCTGCGGCGAAAAACCGTAAGGGTCTGTATCCATCCGCATGGTCCGAAATTTGTAAAACGTAAATTCTTTCCCGCCTTTCCCCATACGCCTCTGGCGGAAAATTATCGCGCCGGGAGAACCCAGTTTTATCGCTACGGCGATGACAACAAGGATCGGAGATAAAAGAATCAACCCCAACACCGCGGCGACACAATCGACTATTCTTTTTAATATCGGATATATCATGGCCTTGATTGTTCCTGTAAGTTATCTATTATATGATATACGATGATAACAATCGACGATATTCAGTTAGTCGTTTTCGATCTCGACGATACATTGTATCCCGAAGCCGATTTTGTGGAGGGAGGGTTCCGCAATGTCGCCGCTGCACTGGTCGGAAATGATCCTTCCCTGATCGATCAACTGGTCCGAAAAATGCGTTCTCTTTTAAAGGCCGGCCGACGCGATATCTTCCAAACCATCCTCGCCGAAATGAAAAAAGAACCGACGCCTGAACAGATTTCCCAACTGGTAAAAAACTACCGCACCGCCGACCGACCGTTGACTTTATTCCCCGACGCCGAACGAGCCATAGATCGTTTTCGACAAAACGAACTAATCCTGGCCATACTCACCGACGGCCCCGCCGAATCCCAGCAAACAAAAGTCAAACTCCTGGACCTGGAAAAACGTTTCGATCAAATCATTTACACCGGCCAATATGGTCCGGAGTTTGCCAAACCTAATCCCCACTGCTTCGAAATCCTGATGAATAAATTCGGTGTCGAACCTTCCCGGTGTATTTACATCGCCGACAATGAAGTAAAAGATTTCTTAGCGCCAAACATCCTCGGTTGGCGGTCGGTAAAAGTAACCAGACCCACCGGCATCTACTTTCATTTGCCGCCTAAAGATGAAAATTATAAACCTGAATATTCGATTGAATCCCTGGATGATATTGATATCATTTAGGAAACAATCATGTCGAACAACGAAGTAAAATCAATCCGGTTGGCGGTATTATTAAGCGGCGGCGGTCGGACCCTGGATAATTTGATCATCCAAATCCGCGAGGGGGAATTGCCTGCCAGGATCGAATTGGTCATTTCGTCATCATCGACCGCGATGGGGCTGAAAAAGGCCACCGACGCGGGAATTCAAGCTCGCGCTATTTCAAAAACCGGAAAGACAATCGATCAATTTAGCAGGGAGATTACCGCCGAGTTGGATAATGTCAAACCGGACCTTGTCTGCCTGGCTGGATTTATGTGTTTTTATACGATCCCCGATCCGTACCTGGGAAAAGTGATGAACGTGCACCCCGCTTTGTTGCCGGCTTTCGGTGGCAAGGGAATGTACGGGCATTTTGTCCACCAAGCCGTTCTCGATGCCGGATGTAAAATTTCCGGCTGTACCGTGCATTTTGCCGACAATGTGTATGATCATGGTCCGATTATTATTCAGCGAGCGATCCGGGTGCTTGAGGAGGATACCGCCGACACCCTGGCGGATCGTGTTTTCGAAGAAGAAAAAATCGCCTATCCCCACGCCATCAATTTATTCGCCCAAGGCCGATTGCAAATTATCGGAAAGCGAGTGCGAATCCTTTGATCTTAGTCTCCACTCGAAGAGACTTGCACGTCTCGAATGCGAATGGTCGGCATGGGATTTCCCGGCTCATATCGAAAATCGCTGCTGACCGCGTCGATGTTCCGCAGGACTTCCATAAGATTCCCCGCCACCATGGCGTTGGCGACCGGGTAAGCCAATTCTCCCTTTTCGATCTTAAAGGCGAAATCCAGACTGGTGGAAATATCGCCGCTGACCAGGTCCGGGTCCAGGCCTCCCATTTCAAGGTAAATTCCATCCTCGACCTGACTGATCAATTTAGCGGCGGGTAGCTCGCCCAGGGCGGTTTCAAGATTGGAAGATGAGATTCCTCCCGTGCGCGAACCATGGCCGGTGTTGGGGACATGAGCTTTATTGGCGGTCGCGCTGTTGTGGAGCATATTGACGAAACGCCCACGGTCGATGATGGTAACGACTTTTCTTTTCGCCCCTTCACCATCGTAGGCTCCGGAATACAGTCCGCGATCAATCAGGCCGTTGTCCGTGATCGTGAGCAAATCTGGGGCGATCACTTTGTTAAGTTTATCGGCGAGCAAACTCCGTTTTCGCTGGATGGATTCCGCATTGGCCGCCGAGGCCAGGGCCGAGATCAATCCGATCGCGGCCAAAGGCCCAAGAACGATGGTGGTCCGACCCGTGGCGATTTTACGGGGATTACGATATTCCAGTGCCCGGCGGGCGGCTTTTTCACCAAGTCCGCCGGGAACAAAGTCGCTTAAAAAACGCGCGCTATCGTGTTCCGCGAAACTGCCCACCGATTGGCCATTCTTAATAACGCAGAAATATCCGGTATGGATTCGCGTGGATTTGCGGGTCAGTTCGATTCCGGTGGAACTGGCCAGCACTGAGGCCGAAGCCTCGAACGCGATATCCCCGCTGACGATCACGTCTTTACAAACGGCCTGGGCTTGCCGGATGTTTTCGCTCGCCCACTCAGTGACCTGATGCGACCCCACAGTCAATATCTGGGGATCAAAGACCACGGGCTTCTTCTCGGCAGTCTCCGGATCGGGCAACGCGACGAAATCCGTGTCCGGAGTAGCGATGCGGGACAGTTCGACCGCCCGATCGACCAGCCCCTCCAATTCATGTTCCATAAAACCGTTAGTCGATACATAGCCCATCCCGCCGTCAATAAAAACACGGATGGAAAAGCTTTTCCCCCAACTGACTTCCGAGGTTTTTATGGAACTTTTTTCGACATCCACCGCCACCTCTCGACCGACGGAAATTACAGCGTCGGCAAATTGGGCGCCCTTTCGCCTAGCCAGTATGACCACTTTCTGAACCAACGGTAAAAATTGTTCCGGCGATTCAATTTCGCTATATTTTGATCCACTTATCATTCCCCAACTCCTCCCACGACCATTCGGGAAACGCGAAGGTGCGGTCCCCCGCAATCGGTCGGAACCCCCTGGCCGCCTTTCCCGCAAGTACCGGGAAAAATCATTTCAAAATCGCTGCCCACCCTGTCGATGTTCATCAAGGTCTCAAGGATCAATCCGCTGACGCTGACGTCCCGCAGGGGTTCCCCGAGATTGCCGTGTTCGATCATCTGGGCTTCCGAGGCATGACACACGAACTGCCCACGCTCGGTGAAAACATAACCATCATGCCCTTCCCGCAAGTAAATTCCCCGGTCGATCCCTTTGATCATTTCGTCCACCGATGATGTTCCAGGCTCGAAAAATGTATTACTCATGCGAACCTGCGGCATTGAACCGTAATCCTGTGCCCTGCCGCAGCCGTTGGAAGCGGTTTTAAATTTCCCCGCCGTTTCCAGGCTATGCAGCAATTCATTCAGGACTCCATGTTTCAAGACCACACGACGGCGGGTCGGAATTCCTTCGCTGTCGAAAGGTTCGGAACCGTATTTTCCCGCCAGGGTCGCGTCATCGACAATGGTAACCAGCGGGCTTGCCACCTGCTGTCCCATTTTGCCCTGCAAAATCGATTGCCCGGACCAGATCGCATCCGCTTCCGCGTTATGACCCAGGGCTTCATGGGCCAAGAGGCCGCTGATGGTTGGGTGGAAGATCACGGGAAACTCCCCGGCGGGGGCTTGTTTCGATTTTAATTGCTGTAAAACTTTTTTGGCCGCTTTAACCGAAAACTCCTCCGGATTAATCTCCAGCAATATTTCCGGACCACCCTGGTGGCCCAGACCCTGGTAATTACTCTGGCGCATATCCCCTTCCATCGCTGTAACCTGGCAGCTTACCCTGGACCGCGAAATTTTACTGTAGGCCTGCGTTCCGACCGTATTAACGATCCATTGCTCACGCAGACCATCCCCGTAGGAAACCACGGAATTTACAATTTTCCCACCGCCCGACGCCAACGCCATTTTTTCCTGGTCCAAACATATCGCCTGCTTTTTAGCCAATGGAATTTCGTCGGGATCGAGCTTGCCCAACGCGCAAATTTGAAGTTGAACCGGATCGAACCCGGCCACTATGGCAGGATCGGTCACATATTTGGCGGAACCTTTGGCCAGGGCAATCGCCTCTTCCAGGCAGTTGAAAATCGCCCCCGGCTCCCATCCGTCCATGCTGGCAAAACCCCAGGCTCCGCCATACAGGACCCGAACGGCGACTCCGGAACTTTGCGAATAAAATACTTTTTCCGCTTTGGAATCCTGAACCAGAATCGAACTGCCTCGGCCTGACATGGCCCGGATATCCGAAAATTGCACACCCCTTCGTTTGGCCTCGTCCACAATGGGCAGAATTATATCAAAAATATTTTTTATGAATTTATTTTCAGTCATTTTTATTTTGCGTCTGCAGAACGATCGTTCCTGCTAGCATATCCCCGATCCGCTGACGATTTCGGTTTAAAAATAATATGAACAATAACGGCCAAAATTGCAGTTCCAAAATCTTAACGATATTGCGGAGAAAAACTTGTACCCACGTAGGCCTGTCGCCCGTTCGCCGAGCCTGCCGAACTTCGAGTCGAAACATCCATTTACCGATGGTCCAGCCGAAAAGACCTTCCATAATCATACAATACCCGGCATACGCGGCACTATTGATCCAACTGATTACATACATTCGCTGATCGACTTGGCCAGAGTCAAAAAAATTGGTCGCCGCCGCATTTTCCATCCATAGGCGCATTTGGTCGTACCAGAATATCCACATCAAAAAAACGACGACGAAACTCACCAGGAGAAGGTCTAATCCAAAGGCCAACCCCCTCCGCCAGCCCTGGGAGAAAACCATACCGGCTGGTAATTCCAGATTGATCGACCCGGGTCGGCGAAAAGTGAAAAATACCATAAGCAGAATGGAAATCATGAACAGGGTGAATAAGATGGAATGATCTTGCCCCTTGGAGGAGATAGCTTGGCTGATGTTTTCCACTTTACCCGTCAGTTCACCATCCTTCGACCAGCGGGCAAGTTTCACCTGTGTTTGATCCTCGGAAAGATACCCGGCAAGGATATGATCGGCTTGGGCGGTAACGGCGTATTTTGTTCGCAAAGCCAACTTGCCCTTATCAACCATAAGGGGACCGATTTTTTTTACCGCACCCGCGGCAAGGAGGTGATAGACAAATAATTGTTCATCTTTTCCCTCCGCCACGGAAACAACCAGACAGGAAAAACCGTCCAGCGACAATGGCCAATATTGATGGATATTCACATCAAGAGTAATGACCGGTTGCTTAACCCAATTTTTGTTCTGGTAAATCCAATGCCGAAGTTCGGATTGACCTGTTATTCCAAACAAATCCAATCGCCCATTATCTGCCAAAAGCATTGGACCAGAGGCAATGCCGAGTTCACCGGGCAAAGACGGTAATAGTTTCCAGTTCCCGGAAATCAATTCATATATTTGCCAGACGGACGATGGTGCGGTACTGATGGTTTTCCCCCGACGGGCCAGAACCAGTAACCGGTTTTGACTCTGATCGGCAAACAACCGTTCCGGAGTCATCTGATCGGGGAGTTTTCCCAGGATAATTGGAGGAGACTGACCCCCATCCTGAATAATCATCCCATCCTCATAGGCCAGGCAGAGGGCTTTGTCGAAAGGAACCACCGACTTGGCTTTACCGTTTCGTTGGTCCCATGTTAATTGGCTACCGTGACGACGACCAATCCGAAGCAGCGGCTGATTGTTTTCCGAAATCTGTTCCACAATGAACAAATCTGCCGCCGTCGGACAGACCCAGAGGTTTTCCACCTTGCCGGCTGATTCGGATAAAGCAAACGCTCCATCGCCAAGGAAAGCCAACGATAATAATAGAACGAACCATCCAAATAATTTATTCATAAGTTAAAATTCATTTCGTTGATCGCAAAATAGCTCCGGTGCTGGCGGAACTGGTTAGGAGGGCATAGCGAGCCAAATAGCCGGTTTTCACTTTCGGTTCTTTCGGACAAAACGTCGCTCGGCGATTGGCCAATTCCTGGTCCGACAGTTGGACCTCTAATTTTCGGGCGGGAATATCGATGGAAACGATATCGCCATTTCGCAGCAGTCCGATCGGTCCGCCTTCAGCCGCTTCCGGACTAATGTGCCCAATACACGCTCCGCGGGTTCCCCCACTAAATCGCCCGTCGGTAATCAACGCGACCTTATCCCCGAGTCCCTGACCCATTATGTAGCTGGTCGGAGACAACATTTCCTGCATCCCCGGTCCGCCTCGAGGCCCTTCATAACGAATCGCCACAACATCCCCGGCCTTAACCTTGCCGGCAAGAATCCCTTCGCACGCTTCTTCCTGGGAATCGAAAATAACCGCCGGCCCTTCATGCCGCAGCATTTTCGGGTCCACACCCGCCGCTTTTATCACCGCGCCGTCCGGGGCAAGATTTCCGCGCAGGACGAATAACCCGCCCTGCTTGCTGTAGGCGTTCTCCAGCGTATGGATCACGTCCAGGTCCTTGATCTTCGCCGATTTAATATTTCCACCCAGCGTTTTGCCCGTCACGGTCGGCGCGCTTAAGTCGAGCAATCCATCCACACGGCTAAGCTCCTTTAAAATCGCCGGTATACCCCCCGCCCTATCTACATCTTCAATATGATATTTGTACGATGGCGAGACTTTGCAGATGTTCGGGGTCCGTGTGGAAATTTCGTTGATCTTATCCAGGTCGTATTTGATTTCCGCCTCATTCGCCAGGGCCAGGGTATGCAAAATCGTATTCGTCGAACCACCCATCGCCATATCCAAAGCCAGCGCGTTATTAATGCTTCGCTCGGTGATAATGTCGCGTGGTTTGATATCGTTTTTCACCAAATCAATTATTCTTTTCCCCGCCTGTTTGAAGAGTTTTACACGGGCCGGATTCAGCTTACTTGTAGAACCCGCCAGAATCGTCCCATTGCCGGGAAGAGCAATTCCCAGGGCTTCACACAGACAGTTCATGCTGTTGGCGGTGAACATTCCGCTGCACGATCCGCAGGTCGGACAGGCATGATCTTCAATTTCGCGTAATTTATTTTCGTCGATCTGGCCGGCCCGGAATTGGCCGATGCCCTCAAACACGCTGATCAAATCAACCACCGCCCCATCGGGCATTTTCCCCGCCGCCATGGGTCCACCCGATACAAAAATCGTCGGAAGGTTGCATCGGACCGCCGCCATCAGCATCCCGGGGATGATTTTGTCGCAATTCGGTATGCAGACCATACCGTCGAACGCATGTGCCTTGAGCATGGTTTCGACCGAGTCGGCGATAAGCTCCCGCGAAGCCAGGCTATATCGCATGCCCATATGCCCCATCGCCACACCGTCGCATACGGCAATAGTATTAAACTCAAACGGAACTCCACCAGCGTCGCGGATGGCCTTTTTTACAATCCTGGCCACCTTGTCCAGGTGAACGTGTCCGGGAACGACTTCGCAAAAACTATTGGCCACGGCGATAAACGGTTTGCCAAAATCCTCGTCCTTCACCCCGCAAGCCTTGAACAAACTTCGGTGCGGAGCCCTCTCAAACCCTTTTTTTACAATATCGGAACGCATCAAAAACTCCTGATTTAAAATAATTTCGGGTTTCGGATTAATTCCGAACTCGAAACCCAAAACTCGAAACTGATTTACCTCATCACCCATTCCACCGCGTTTTGACCTAAGCGGCTCGGACTGGTCATATTTCGACTCGCCGGATCGGTCGGTAGCGCATAATGAATTTGCAGAGTTTTGCGAAGCACAAACTCGGGCGGAACTTTCTGGGGATTCGACTTTCCCCCGACAAAAAGCGGATTCGGAACAGCTACAATCTCTCCACCCAAACCGCCGACAAAGACATCAATCGTGGTCGCTTTGCGATCAAAATCTGGCCAGATAGCCACCGAGTCCCGGGCATTATCCTTACCCTGGAGCAACTTTCCAATCACCTTGCTGGGATGCTCAAGCCACGGGTACGTCGCCTTGTATTCCCGCTTAATAGCGCTAAAAACCTCCGGCTCCACATCGACCATCGCCGGGAGAACCGCCAGCGTATTGGTTACCAGCGTAAATTCCGGATGAAATACAACGTCCTGACCGGAGTTGTTGGTCACTGTATAAACCATATACCAGTAAATTCGTTCGCGCTGACCGGGAACACTGACCCGGATTCGTTTAAGGTCCTGGAACTTGAAATTCAATTCCCAATCGACCGGAACGGGCGAAGGTTTCGGAAAACCAAACACCGCACCGCCCGCCAACATAACCACCGTCGACAAAAACATTATCGTTCTACTCATCTTATACATCGTCTGCTCCAATCAAAAATACACGTTCCATGAATTCTACTTCTTCTTGCGGTCCAGTCAAATAATTTGTCAGATAATACAAAAGTATTGGCCTTATTAAAACCAAACCGCTATACTTTTTAGGTGTGCTTTTAAAGGTTGATAATATGCAAAACGTTTTAAATGGCCGGTGGTGGCTGGTTTTTGGAATTTGCAGCCTGCTTTTGGGCGGGTGTATTCCGACGGCTGATATTACCACGGGACCAGTTACCATGACCGTCAATGTCAAGGGTCGGGGAACGACCGATCCCACAGGTGGAACCTTTGACGGCGGGACCAAGTTAATTTTAAATGCCTCGCCGGCGACAGGGTGGCATTTTTTGCATTGGGAAGGCGATGTGATTGGGGTCAACTCTCGGACGTTGATTATCATGAATGACAATAAAACGGTCACTGCGGTTTTTCAATCCGATGTGCAATACACGTTAACAACCACCATTCAGGGCCAGGGAACGGTAACGGCGGACCCTCCTGACAATGCAACCTATAATGTGGGTGACAATGTAACATTAACGGCCACCGCCGCCGATGGTTGGCATTTTTTGCGATGGGAAAATAACACGACTGGAACTGCCCCTCAAACGCTGATTACTATGGATGACAACAAAACGGTTACTGCTGTTTTTCAGTCCGATGCCCCGCAATACACTCTACATACAACCATTCAAGGTCAGGGAACGGTAGACCCTGCCGATGGGATTTATACCAGCGGTGACAACATCACGTTAAGAGCCACTCCCGCCGACGGTTGGTTTTTTATCGGCTGGGGTAGCCCGGTGAATGTAACGGATAACACGACTCAGATAACCATGAACTCGAATTTGGAGGTAAACGCATTGTTTGTACAAAACCTGACACAAGTAACGATGGAAACGAGCAAAGGAACCATCACAATTGAACTGGATCGAAGCAAAGCCCCGATCACCGTGGACAATTTCCTTCGGTATGTAAATGAAGGACTTTACGACGGTCGAGATGGATTGGGGGCAACGATCTTCCATCGCGTCATTCCGAATTTCATGATTCAGGGCGGCGGGTTTAAGGCGGATATGACCCAAAAGCAGCCGCACAATCCAATCATCATCGAATCGAATAACGGACTGTTGAATGTTCGCGGAACAATCGCAATGGCCAGAACGAGCGATCCGAACAGCGCGACCGACCAATTTTTTATTAACGTCGTGGACAATCCTTCTCTGAATTATAGTAACGATAGTAATCCGGGATACGCGGTGTTTGGAACGGTCGTGTCAGGAATGGACGTCGCCGACACCATCGTAAACGTGCAGACCCAAACCATCGGACAATCTCAAAACGTCCCGGTCGATCCGATTACAATTACCTCGGTGCAGGTGGTGCCGTAGTTTCACCCTACCAGGCCACCGGGGATTATTTTGCCTAAGATCACCGGATGACCTGCGCCCGTGGCGGAAGGGACGTTGTTGGTGATGCCGTGAATGGTCGCGTAGGCGAGGATGGCGAAGGATACGGCTTCCTTGGCGTCCGGGTCGATGCCGAAGTCAGTCATCAGGCGGACTCTTGTTTGCGGCAGTTCTTGCTGAATCATTTTTACCAGGGTGTTGTTCCATACTCCTCCTCCGCAGAGGATAACCTCGTCGATTCCCTGGAGTAAAAATCGGCGATAGGCATCGGCGATGCTTTTGGCGGTAAAGGCGGTAGCGGTGGCCAGCAGGTCGAGAGGGTCCATCTGTTTTTGCAAGGCTTGGCGGTAGAGGTTTTCGGTAAATTTTTGACCAAAGGTTTCCCTACCCGTGGATTTCGGCGGAGTCCGAGTTAAATAATCATGTCCCATCAAATGGCGAAGCAACGGCTGATGTATTTTTCCACGCCCCGCCAATTTTCCGTCAGCGTCATACCGTTGCCTGCCTTTTGTGATAAGGCTGGTTAAATGGTCGATGATCATGTTGCCGGGACCGGTGTCAAAAGCAAGAATATCGCTGATTTTACCTCCGGATGGAAGATAGGTCACATTGGCAATACCTCCGATGTTTTGGAGGATTCGGGTTTTTCGTTTATCGCCAAAGAGGATGTAATCTGCGTACGGAACCAGTGGCGCACCCTCACCGCCGGCGGCGATATCTCGTGGACGAAAATCGGCGACGGTCGTAATCCCCGTTCGTTCAGCGATGACGCTGGGTTCACCGATTTGCAATGTGGATCGCACCGTCAAACGGCCAAATCGCCTGCCTTGGGGAATGTGGTAGATTGTTTGGCCATGAGAACCTACAAGGTCGATTGTGGACAAACTTATATCACTTTTCCTAGCCAGTTTTACAAGAGCGGAAGCGAAAAATTCCCCAATCACAAAATTCAAATGGCATAAATTATCGATTCGCCTGGTCTGGGGGCAAAAAAGCTGAAAAATCTGTTTTCGAAGGGCCGCGGGGTAGGGAACCATGTCAAAGGCAAGAGTTTTGGCTTTTTTCCCGTCGAAATCCACAATTACCACATCTACTCCATCCACCGAAGTGCCGGACATCAAACCGGCGATACGCATTTTTTTCTTCGTGGAAAGGTTTTGAAAAATTCTTGTTAATTTCATCAATCTTCCTCTTGTCTAATGCCGTTAAATTCAGTAATATATATGGTTTCCAATTTAGTATGGATATTTTACAGGAGATTTACTCATGTATGCGATTATAGATGATGGCGGAAGACAGTACAAGGTCCAGGAAGGACAGGTTCTCGATGTCGATATTCGTGACCTTCCGGAAGGAACCGATACGGTCGAGTTCGATAAGGTCCTGTTCGTAGGCGTCGGCTCCGATTCCAAAATCGGCGCGCCGCTGGTCGCCGGGGCAAAAGTCCTCGCCAAAGTCCAGGGCGAAATCAAAGCCCCGAAGATTGACAATCTTCACTTTATCCGCCGAAAAGGCCACATAACCCACAAAGGCCACCGGCAGCAATATCTTCGAGTAAAGATCGAGCAAATCATCAGTTAAGAAACTGGGTTTCGAGTTTCGAGTTTCAGGTTTCGTGTTGATGATTTAACTCGAAACTCTAAACCCGAAACTCGAAACCGTTTCCTAATCCGTCATTCCTTCCGACACTTCCTGCGACATGTGGGATTTCATCGCTTCATATTCTTCCAGGGTCATTGTGCATTCCCTGGCTTGGGAACCTTTGTAATCGCCGACGATGCCCGCCGCCGCCATCTGCTCTATCAATCGAGACGCCCGCGAATATCCCACCCCCAGCTTGCGCTGAAGCAAAGAAACGCTGCCGCGTTGCGATTCCAGAACAAACCGGACCGCCGGATCAAACAACTCGTCTTTCTCCGCCATCGAGAGATCGACCTTTCCGATCTGCATAAGCTCGTCATGGAACTCCGGCTGAGCCCGCTCAGCCAGATGTTTTAATACTCGCCGTAATTCTCCATCCTCGATCAGCGTTCCCTGAGCCCGAATCGGTTTGCTCGTGCCCGGCGGAAGAAAGAGCATATCGCCCTGGCCCAGAAGATCTTCCGCGCCGTTCTGGTCCATGACGATCCGCGAATCCAACCGGCTGTTCATTCGGAACGCGATTCGAGATGGAAGGTTCGATTTGATCAAACCGGTAACAACCTTGGCTTCAGGACGCTGCGTCGCCAGGATCATGTGAATGCCCACCGCCCTGCTCTTTTGTGCCAACCGCGCCAGGTACAATTCAACTTCCTTCGGGCTGATCATCATTAAGTCCGCCAATTCATCGATCACCAGAATGATATAGGGCAGCCGCGTCTGAATCCGGTTGGCTTCTTCATCATCCGAGGGTTTGAAACGCTCCATCAAGGCTTCGCTGCCCAGTTTGTTGTAACTCTTGATGTCCCGGACCTGGGCTTCAGCCAAAATCGCATACCGCTCTTCCATCTTCTGCACCAGCCAATCCAAAATCGCCTCCGCCTTGTCCACATCATGGACCACGGGGCACATCAGGTGCGGAATTTCCTTGAACATGCTCAATTCGACCATCTTGGGATCGACAAGAATCATTTTTACATGATCGGGCCGCTGCGTCAGCAACACCGAAAGAATCAAACTGTTAATGCAAACGCTTTTTCCGCTGCCCGTCGTTCCGGCAATCAGCGTATGAGGCATTCGCGTCAGGTCCGTCACCAGTGGATTACCACTGGCGTCTTTACCCAAAAATAGCGGAATTTCCATCCCCTGCGGGACCGACCCGGAAAGCTCAATCAGATCGCGAAGGCGAACCGCCTGCTTTTCAAGATTCGGAACCTCGATGCCGATGGTATTTTTCCCAGGCAAGGGGGCCACCACGCGCACAGAGGGTGATTTAAGAGCGCGGGCAAGGTCCCTGGACCGCTCGATAATGCTTTTGACTTTGATCCCAGGACCGATCTGCATTTCGAACATCGTAACCACAGGACCGGTGTCGATTTCCACCACGACAGCTTCGATCTTGAACTCGGCCAGAGTGCGCTCCAGAATGCGCGCCTTGTCGCGGACCTGCTCTTCATGGTCATCCGGCAGATCGCTCTTTTCGTTGTTCAAAAGATTCAGCGGAGGCAATTGCCAATCCCCCAAATCCTTCGCCACCGTATTCTTAATTTCCTTTTTAGGGGGAGGCAACGCCTTGGATACAAAAACCTTAGGTTCCACCCGTTCCAGCGGTTCCGGAACTTCGTCGGATGTTTTTTCTTCCGGCTGGGTCATTTCCTCCGGTTCAATATTTTTATTCTTCGACGTTTCCTTAACAGGTATCGGAACGGCTTTGATTCGTTTAGGTATCCTTATTTTCGGGTAGGCAAATGTCATCACCAGCACTCTGATCCCGGCCAGAACTTTTTTCGTAAACGACGGTAAATAAACCACCAACTCGTCCGCCGCCAATATCAAACCGATCGCCAACGTAAGCAGCAGTATGAGCGCAGACCCGAACGTTTGAAAATACAGTTTCAAATAAGAGGTAATCGCCAGCCCGATTACCCCCCCGCTTCCTTCCGGCATACCCGTGGGATTCAGGCCTTGTACCAACGATAAAATTGCGGAACTTACCGCCACTAAAATCACCATCCCCGCCAACCGAAGCCATGCCCCCACCATCGAAAGGCCGCTAATCACAATGAAAGAAAAAAGCGTAATGAAAAGCAATAAAACCCATGTGCCCTGACCCAAAAAATGGAAAAAATGATACGCGATCCACGATCCGGTCAACCCGCACCAGTTTTGTATCGCTTCATTTTGCGGAAAAACATTGGGATTCGGAAAATCACCCGTATCGAAACTAAAAACGCTGATCCACAAAAATACACAGACCACCATTAAAAAAGCAAATTTGGCAATGGCCAAAAAAACTTCCCGCTTGGTCATCTGCTCACCACCGCTATTTTTCTTTGTTCTTTCCATGTCCTTAGCTCGCGTTATCTTCTTTATTTCTAATTAGTTAAGTAACCTTCCAAAAATTAATAAATCGTAAGCATACCACGACCATTATACTTTTAAATATCGGACTTTATTGCCTCTTGACTTGACCCATCCTTCATGGATAGATTCATTTCTTTGTTGCTCTTATTTGAAAAGGAATAAAAGTGAAAAGATCAAAAACATTGTTAGTGGCTGTATTGGCGTTACTGGTTCTGGCTGGTGTGTTCAACGGCTGCAAGTCAAAGGACAAAAAGAAACAAAGCCGAGTTATTAAAGGCACTATTGAAACTATCGACCTAGGCAATAATATCGTAACGATGAACTTTTTTAATGAAAAGGTCGGAAAAAGCATGCCCCTGGCTTCGCCTATTTATAAAGATACGGAAATTTATATCGACGGAAAATTGGCAGATATCAGCCAGCTAAAAGAAAATGATCCGGTAGTCGTCGAAGGGTTCAAAAAAGGCACCGATTTACACCCCACCAAAATCACGGTCATTCATCCAAACAAACAAATCGGCAAAATCATGAAAACCACGACGACACGCCCGGCAAAATGAAGGTTATGATTTATTTGTCGATGGATTATCTCTAATCCGCTGGTACAATTAAATGTATGGAACCTCGGCCGAACGAAAATTTGCCGATAATCGGCATCACGATGGGCGACCCCGCCGGCATCGGCGCGGAGGTTATCGTAAAAGCCCTGGCCGACCCGGAAATCCGTCAATTAGGCCGATTTATCATCTTCGGGATGAATGAAGCCATCACCTACGTGGCAGACATGGCCGAAGTCGATGTCTTCTGGTGGCGCGATCAGCACGAGCACATTCAACCCTATACCCACCGAGTTGTCGTCGCCGATTACGACGAATTTAACATTCTGACCACTGACCTTCGCACATCAAGCAAGCAAGGCGGTATGATCTCTTATCAATTTCTGCTCGACGCCGTCGATGCCTGGAAGCGAAACCTTATTCACGCACTGGTCACAGGTCCGATCAGCAAAATCTCCTGGCAACTAGCCGGTATCAAATACCCCGGCCACACTGAATTCCTCGCCGAACAGTTCCGCACCAAACGTGTTACCATGATGTTCGCCGCCGACAAACTCAAAGTCGCCCTGGCCACCATTCACATCCCCCTGATGGATGTTCGAAATCGTTTTACTATCGGCTGCGTATTCCAGCCAATCGACTTGATGAATCAGGCACTTACCGAATGGTTCGGCATCGCCAGACCAAAAATCGGCGTCTGCGGCCTGAATCCCCACGCCAGCGACGCGGGCCGTTTCGGCGACGAAGAAGAGCGTATAATCAAACCCGCCATCACCATGGCCAGAGAAGCCGGAATCGACGTCGAAGGACCCTTCCCCGCCGACACCCTCTTCCTCCAAGCCGTAAACGGAAAATACGACGGAATAGTAGCCATGTACCACGACCAGGGCCTAATCCCGGTAAAACTGTTAGCCTTCGACTCTTCAGTGAACTTAACCCTCGGTTTACCGCTAGCCCGAACCAGCGTAGACCACGGCACTGCCTTCGACATCGTAGGTAAAAATCAAGCCAACCCCGGCTCCATGAAACAAGCCATCAAACTAGCCTGCCAAATCGCCTCCACCCAACTCCAAAAGGCCCCCGCCCAAAGAAAAATGACCTGGTACTAAATTCCTCTTCAATTTTGCACTTTGATATTTGCATTTTGCAATTTTTTGGCTATAAGAGGCACGACCGTAAGGGAGTGTTATTCCGGCGAGCGTGCGCCAAGACTTTCAGGCAAACACCATAACGCTTGGCAAGGGTGTCATATCTGGATCATCCGGTCGAGCCGGATGATGACGAAAAGCGGTTTCATAACCGTATGACTAGAGCAATTCAAGAATTATTGTACATTTGTCCGATGAAAGGGGAATGAAACAATATTCGATGGATTTACGGGAACGGATCGTGGCGGCATGTGATCGCGGGGAACAAGCGATTTCGGCGATTGCC
>JBAZZQ010000042.1:0-34624 GCA_041658725.1 Phycisphaerae bacterium
CCGTGTCTGCCGGCATATGCAGGGAAAAGACACGGGCAATAAGAATTGCCCATGCCACCCCGAGTTAATTCTCTTGATTATGAACGGTGGTATTTATTCCGGCCGGTCTTCGCCCGCGTCGGAATTATCAGTAGCTTTCTTTTTGGTCCGGTTCTTTTTAAGCTTTTCGATCTGATTACGTATCCGGGCCGCATCTTCAAACTGTTCCGCTTCCACCGCGCGTTGCAGTTTCTTTTCCAGCAATCTAAGCGGATGGCCGGGAAGTTTCTTTCGAAGCTTTTGGGCAAGATGTTTCAGAATGTCGGCCTCGGGGCTGTACGGAAAATCCTCCGGTTGATCCACGTCGTCATAGAGCTTTTTTATCGCCCGCAGCCCCGATTTGATATGCCGAAGGGCGAGCGGAAACTTGCGACTCTTCGACGCCAGGTGCGCCTTGGCCCGCGTATTCATCATAATCACATAAGGCCGATACTGCTCCAGAACCATTCGGTCCGATTTCCTGGCGGCATATTTATTGCACAGATCGAAAATTTGAATATTTCGCTGGGTATCGTAAAGAACCTGCTCGTAATCTTCCAGAATGAAGCAGGCCAGATATCTATGATAGTACATCAACGCTTCATCCCGCAATTGCCGGCAATCGTCGCCGCTCAATTCAAAACCAATATCCGTGTGATGCTGCCGTTTGTACTCCTCCATCTTCTGATAATAAAAATCGTAAAGAGTATCGCAATCATTGGGATGTTGCCCATCAGGCCGACCAACGGCCTCCATTTGCAATAAACCCAAATCAAGCCGCATTTGTATCTTTGGCCGACCGTCATCACCCGTGATCTTTCGAACGGATATCTTCCCCGCCCGATAAGGCCAGTTGTCAATTATGGGTCGAATGTCGCTATTCATCATAAATTTCCTGAAAATCTTATTTGTTTTAATTTTATCCCAAACAAGCAAACATAGCAATTCTTGAATGTGTTCCGTTAAACGGATATATTCTTTCTATGAATTTAAATGTTTCCAACATCCTGGCGATTGAAACATCCTCCCGAACGGGCAGCGTGGCGGTCGGACGCGGATCGGACTTGCTCGCCCAGTCGGAACTCACCGCCGAAGTGCGTCATGGCGCGGAACTGATCCCCGCCATTGACAAATTAACCCGCCAATTAAATCTCACACCGGACCAATTCAAAATAATCTGCGTTTCATCCGGTCCCGGTTCTTTCACCGGCCTGCGGGTCGGATTTACGTTTGCCAGGTGTTTATCCCAGGTCACAAACGCAAAATTAATCGCCGTTCCAAGCACCGAAGTGATCGTCGAGAATTTAAAAGATTTGCTGATGGATCAATCAGGTCCGATTTATATCGCTCCGATTCTCGACGCAAAGCGTAAGCAAGTTTATACCGCCGGGTTCCGCTGGCAGGGGGGTCGAATGGAAAAAATTCTCACGGAATCTGTTTTAACCCCGGAAAATTTATTAAAACCTCTTGGCCGACCGTTGTGGATTACCGGTGAAGGTCTCGACTATCATAACGAAAGTTTTTCAGTCCATAACGATATTAGGCTGGTCGATCGCGCATATTGGCTGGGCCAGGCCCGCAACGTCTTAAAACTCGGTTTTGAACTCGCCAGGCAAAATCAATTCATTCCTTACGACAATTTCACTCCAACCTACATCCGTCTACCGGAGGCGGAGGAACGCTGGCAGCTTAAACAAGGCAAAAATATCACCTGCTAAATTATGACTACCGACTCATTATTAGAGTCCCCGTTTGGTAGATGATCAGCGTGATCATATATCCCAAACCGGTCAGGCCAAAGAACTGCGCGAGGGCCCAGGACCAGGACCCCGTTTCTTTTCTGGTTACTGCGATCGTGGCTAGACAGGGTGCGCTGATCAGGCAAAAGACCATTACGCAAAAAGCCGTCAGGGGCGTATAATTTTTCTGCAACTTTTGGCTAAGGGCTGGGTTCTGATGCCCGGTACTATCATCGACGGAAAAAATAATTCCCATCTGTGCAACGAAAATCTCCTTCGCTGGGATGGCGCCCACCAGGGCCGTTCCGATCCGCCAGTCGAATCCGAGCGGTTTAATCGCAGGCTCCAAGCCTCTGCCGATCCGGCCGACCAACGAATATCGAAGTTCCGCGGATTTTTTCATCACCGGATCGGTGATTCCGGCGAGTTCATTTTTCGGCGGTTTCGGAAAACTCGCCAGTGCCCACAGGATGATTGAAAAAGCTAGGATCACCGTTCCCGCCTTGCGAACATACATCCATCCACGCTGCCAGGTATGAATGAGCAAGCCTTGCGCCATCGGCATTCGGTAGGGGGGTAGTTCCATCACCAAACCCACGCTCTCACCGCGAAGGACGAATACCCGAAGAACTTTGGCCAGGACGGCCGCCAGCACAATCCCGATCACATACACCAGCCAAAGCACTGGTCCCTGCCATTCTCTGGCGAAAAACGCCGGAATGAAAAGTGAATAAATGGTCAACCTCGCCCCGCAGCTCATCAGCGGTATGATCATGATCGTCGTCAGCCGATCCCGCTTGTTGTCAAGAATGCGTGTCCCCATAATCGCCGGAACGGAACAGCCGAAACCGATCAGCATGGGAATAAAACTCTTACCGTGAAGCCCGATCCGGTGCATGAACCGATCCATAATAAAAGCGGCACGGGCCATATAACCGGTGTCTTCCAAAAGAGCGATAGCGAGAAACAAAAGTAAAATATTCGGCAAAAATACAATCACTCCGCCCACTCCGCCGATAATTCCGTCCACGAGCAAACTGCGAAGCAGGTCTTCACTCCCCGGACCCCAGAAACTGCCCACGAACCCTCCGAGCCAGGAGAATCCTTTTTCCAGCCACCCCGTCGGATACGCCGCCAAAGAAAAGCTCAGGGAAAAAACCAGATACATCAATCCCAGAAAAATCGGCAATCCCAAAATCGGGTGGGTCAACACCGCGTCGATATGGTCCGACAAATCGTGACGGAACTCCACCCCAGGTTTTACTGCTTCCTGCCAAATTCCAGAGATAAAACCATACCGCTTGTCCGCGATCAGTATTTCCGGAGTATCCCCGTAGAGTTTCTGGAGTTTCTGCCGAACCTGAATTAGACTCGACCAAATCACGTGATTTTCCGGCAGATATTCATGAACCTTCCTGACGATAATCGGATCGTTTTCCAGTGTTTTTATCGCCAACCAACGCTTTCGCAGACCCACCGGACCGGGAAGGTCCAAATGCTTTTCCAACTCACTGATAGCCTGTTCAATTTCCGGACCATAATCAATCTGTGGTTGGAAACTTTCGGATTTATTCCTCGAAAAATCAAGAATGGCCTGCCTGAGTTCATGGATTCCTTTATTTTTATGACCAACCGTCGTTACTACCGGAACCCCCAGAATTCGGGATAACTTGTCCGGATCAATCGACATATTTTGCCTGGTAGCCACGTCGAACATGTTCAAAACAAGAACCATCGGAGCTCCCAGTTCCATCAATTGAACGGTCAGGTAAAGATTTCTCTCCAGGTTCGAGCTGTCAACGATATCAACGACGACTTGAGGACATTCCTCAATAATATAATTTCTCGCGACAACTTCCTCTTCCGAAATCGCCGTCAGAGAATACGTTCCCGGCAGATCGACAATCTCCAATCGGATGCCGTCCACATGGCAATGCCCTTGTTTTTTTTCAACCGTCACGCCCGGATAATTTCCTACGTGCTGATGGGCCCCCGTTAGCGCATTAAAAATCGTTGTCTTGCCCGAATTCGGATTGCCGGTAAGCGCTATTTTGATGGTCGTTATGCCCATTGTATTTTTAAGCCGAAATCGGCTGAACCATAATTTTAAAACCTACACCCCGTCCCAACGCTAATTTGCTTCCTTTCACGGTGATCATCACGGGTCCGAAATTGCTTGGCTGCACCATTCGGATTTTTTGTCCGGGAAGAATCCCCAGACTCGCCAACCGCGTCTGCACATCGCCACCACCGGCGATACTCACTACTTTATAATGCTGTCCCTGCCGGCCTTTGGTCAGGCTGATGATATCCTTAACTTTTCCCGGCTCTTTCTTAACCACCGGGACCGACTCCATTCGTGATTTCATTTTTTGACAACTTCCTTTCCAACCGATTGAACAAATTTCAATAAACGATCCAGGACTTCCCGATGGATGTGATGTTCCATTTTACAGGCGGTTTCCCCGGCCAGTGTTTCGTTAATGCCTAGAACTTCGATGAAAAACCGCTTCAAAACATCATGTCGCCACACGACATCCAATGCCAGTGCTTCCCCCGTCCCGGTCAGCGAAATATATTGATAAGGGTCGTAATTGACGTATCCCTTTTCCGAAAGCAACTTCAATGCCGCCGTGACCGATGACTTTCCCACCGCGATTCTATCCGCGATCTGGCTGACCCTAGCCACCCCATGTTCACGCGACACCCAATAAATGGCTTCCAAATAGTCCTCAAGCGAGGCACTCAGTTGGTTGATGTGCTGATCGAATGATTCTTTTTTGATGTCTTTAACCATTGTTCACCTATCTAAATATAGTTCACCCCGTCGAACATTTCAAGATAATTTTTAAAAAATCCCCAAATATAAAATATTTCACTTATAATCGATACCAAGTACAACATTTCATAAATAGGTACCGAATTCTGGGGTGGCATGGGCAAGTCTTCTTGCCCGTGTCTTATGGTATATGCGGGGAAAAGACACGGGCAAGAAGACTTGCCCATGCCACCCCAGCGGTGAGATTTTGTTACCTTATTAAAATAAAGAGAATTCCGATGGAACAGGAAAACACAGAAAAGAGCCGCGACCGTGAGGGAGCGGTCAAACCGTTTACGGAGCACCTGGAAGATTTACGCGGTGTGCTCATCAAATCTATTATCGCCGTGGGCATTTCGTTTGCCGTTTGCCTCTATTTTACCAATGATATCATACATATATTTGAATGGCCGTTGACGACTCTCTCCAAAAACTCCCCCCAGGCCCAGGAAGTCAGCAAAAATCTTTTGCGCGCCCTGCATCCCGCCGATGCCCTCATGATCAGTCTGAAGGTCGTGATGATCACCGCCGTCATTTTGGCAAGTCCCATGATCTTCTATCAGATTTGGTGTTTCATCCTGCCGGGACTGAAATCCAATGAACGGCGAATGGTATTTCCCATTTTCGCCAGCGGGATTATCTTCTTCATTCTCGGAGTGCTTTTTTGCTATTTTCTGGTCCTGCGTATTTGCCTCACATTTTTGTGGAACTTTTCGCTCAAAATGAACATCCAGCCGGACTGGACCATCGACAACTATATCTCATTCGTCTCCATGCTTTTAATCGCCTTCGGGGTCGTATTTGAAATGCCGGTACTGTCCGCCTTTTTGGCCAAATTCAATCTTATCACCACCAAGATGCTTTCGGGCAAACGGCGGTATGCCTATTTTATCATGGCGGTCGTTTCCGCTCTTTTGACTCCTCCTGAAGTTTCTTCACAGATTCTGATGATCGCCGCCATGATCGGACTTTATGAGCTATCCATCCTCATAGTCAGAATGGTTGAAAAATCCAACAATGCACCCTCATCCTGAAAAAAAATATTTTATATTCCATATCTGCCCCAAAATGGTAAAATACTGAATAAAATCGTTTAACGATAAAGGAGTAACTTATGAAAGGAACGAGAAGAGAATTTCTAGGACAATCGGCTATGCTGATCGCTTCGGGCATTGTCGGTTCCACCGCCATCAATAAAATTGCCGAAGCGGTATCTTCTAAAACCACCACCCAACCGGAAAACTCATCTTCGCCGATAGAAAAGCGTATTCTGGGAAGGACCGGCCTGAAGATTTCCGTTATCAGCGTCGGCTCCATTGGAACCACGCAAAATGTGGTTCGCTACGCGATTGACAACGGAATCAATTTTTTCCACACCGCCCTTAACTATAACAGCGGAAAGGCGATCACTGAAGTCGGAAAAGCGCTCAAGGGAGCAAAAAAAGATTCCCTGCATGTGGGTTTAAAGGTTACCTGGAATTGGAAGACGGACGATGACCTGGCCAAGTCCCTTAAGATACTTGGCCGGGATTACGTCGATATTCTATTTTTTAATATCCACAGTAATCCTAAACTGGTGGCTTCCCCGGAAGCGAAAGAAACTTTCGAGCGATGGAAAAAACAGGGCAAAGTGCGGTTCATGGGTTTGACCACGCATGGCGGAATGAAAGAATGTATGGAAAGCGCGTTGGCGACCGGCTGGTATGATTGTTTGATGCCGACCTACACGCTTGATTTACGGGATAGCTACGCGGACATCTTTAAAAAATGTCAGCAGCAAAAAGTCGGTTTTATCGCCATGAAGACGAACCTCTCGGAAGACAATGCAAACCAGACCATCCCGGTCATGCTGAAAGACAAACCCGTAACCACCCTTTGCAAGAGTTTAAGATCGCTTAGTTCCGTGAAAAAATATATCGAAGCTTCCAAAGAAAAAGTAACGGACGCTGACGCGGTCACTATTCTCAAGCTGGCCGCCCTTACGAACCTTGGCCGATGCCACATGTGCGGAACCTGTAACGGTGTATGCGAAAATGGATTGGCGGTAAGCGATATGATCCGATGCGTTGACTATTACGTCGATGCGGCCAATGATTATGAAACCGGAAAAACCACCTACGCCGCTCTGGGCAGCGAAAGAGATGCCAGCCGGTGTACCAATTGCGGACAATGCGAAAACGCCTGTCCCAATAAAGTGCCCGTGCGGCATTTGGTGAAACGGGCGAGAGAAATTTTTGTTTAATGGGTGTGAAAACTCCTAAAAGTGAAAAGGTAATATCCTTGCTGTTGTCGGCGGGGCTTGTGGTAGTCAGTGCGTTGATCGTCTGTGAAGTTTTTCGTTCTAAATCTTTGGCCACATCCACCCGTCCCGCTCAACCGGCGTCGATTTCATACAAACTTCCTGCCGAGTGGAAGTTGGAAGGCAGCTGGGAAACCTATCCTAACGGCAAACTCTATGAAAAAATCGACGGCCAAGAAACCATCTTTTATGAATATGGCGTAAACCGGCTGGATTGCGCCAGTGCCTCGATCAATAACCTCAGCTTCGATATTTATGTCTACCAGATGAACGATCCCGACGGTGCCCTCGGGGTTTACCTTGCCCAGGCGCCTTCAGATTATGAGGAACTGAATATAGGCACTATGTCGGATATCTCCGGTGGACAGGTGCGGGTTTTTCAAGGCGCAACCTATCTGGAGATCGCACCCCAGGAAAAAAATACCGATGGCAAGTTCACCAAAGAGTTGGCAAAAAGTATTTTGTCCGGCATCAAACGAAAAAATATGACAGGGGGCAGCATCATTGAAATGTTGCCCACAACCGGCCGCGAGAAGGGGACTCTCGCGTTTAACAAGGAAAATGCCTTCGGATTAAAATCTCTGGCCGGTACGTTTTCCGCGACCTATACCGACGGCAAGGGACAATTCGATTATTTGGTGCGCAAAATTTCTTCCGCCGAAGGAAAAACGATTCTGGGAAAAGTTCGTGATGAAGTAAAAGAGTTCGGCGGCAAGACACACGATGTTCCACCCGAAAGTTTTGCCGGTGAATTTATGGGTAAGACTCTTTTGCTTACTCATAAAAACAATTTCCTGTGCGGAATCTACGGAGATATTTCTATAGAGCAGGCCCAAAGCAAACTCGACCTGCTGATGTTGAAAACGAAGGAACAACCGGATGGCCGAAAATAATGACAAAATATCGCGAAGGGATTTTTTGAAATCCGCCGCCCTGGCGGGAATTACCATCGCGGGGGGCGCCTATTTTATGGATCGTAATCCCGCTGCCCGCAAGGCCAATCTTCTTAAAGTGCGTTCGTTCGGTGTTGCCAATACCGGCGGATTATTTTCCGTGGTCAAAGGCGAAAATCCGAGTCTGCTTGTCCGGCGGGCCGTCGATGGCGTCGGGGGAATCGGAAAATTCGTAACCAAAGGCGACAAAGTCCTCATTAAAGTCAACTGCGCTTTTGCCCGACCGTCGTGGATGGGCGCGACCACCTCGCCGGAGGTAACCGGTGAAATCGTTAAACTCTGTTATGAGGCCGGCGCCGCCGCTGTAAAAGTAACCGACAATCCCATCAGCGACCCGAAATCATGCTTCCTCAAATCCGGCATACGTAAAGCGGTAACCGACACCGGCGGGGAAATCATTTTGCCCAATCCTTCCGATTTTCGCGTGGTCGAAGTCAGCAGGGGCGTTATCGGGCCGTGGGAAGTTTTCCATGAACCACTGCGATGGTGCGATAAACTCATCGGGGTTCCCACCGTCAAAACGCACAACCTTTGCGGAGCCTCGCTGGGCATGAAAAACTGGTACGGATTTATCGGCGGATCGCGAAGCCGATTTCATCAGGATATCCATCACGTCATTACCGAATTGGCTCAGTTCATCATTCCGACCCTGGTGATCCTTGATGGCACACGAATGCTCACTCAAAATGGCCCCACCGGCGGAAGCGCCGCGGACGTTGCCGTCGGCAATACCGTCGTCGCCTCCACCGATCAGGTGGCCGTCGATGCCTTTGGCGTGGAAATGCTGGGTCTGGATAAAAAATCTGTCCAATACATCCAACTGGCCGAGGAAAGAGGATTGGGAACATCCGATTACCGCAAGCTCCCCGGCTTTAAGGAGGTTCAAAGTTGACTTACCGGCAAACGCGTTTTATTTACCAGATAGTATTTTTCAGCCTGTTTTGTTTCCTGCTCGGCGTCGCCACGGAAGGGCTGATGGAAATGTTTCTCAATATGTCATTCCTGGCGGGCCTGACGACGATCATCTCTCAGCATAACCTTGCCTCCGGAATGATGCTCGGTGTTGTGATTGCGGCGGCAACTTTATTTTTAGGCCGATTCTTTTGCGGTTGGATTTGCCCCATGGGTTCCTGCCAGCATTTTGCCACTTATCTCTTTAAAGACGATCAAAAAAAAATCCGTTATGCCAAAAACGCCTTTACGAAATATCATCTCGTAAAATACATCGTACTTTTTGTTTTTCTTTTCTCCGCGTTTTTCGGATTGGTTCTGTCCGGCTGGCTTGACCCGATTTCGTTGATTACGCGATTTTCTGTAACCGTCGTGATTCCCTTAATCAATATGTTTACGCATCATGGTGTCTCTCAAACCGTTGCCTTTAATGTCTCACTATTAACCGGCATTATTTTCCTGGCGGCATTTTTCTTGAATACCCTTCAGCCGCGATTCTGGTGCCGGACGGTCTGCCCCCTTGGCGGGCTGCTTTCATTATTTTCTCTCAAACCAGTATTTCGAATGGTCCGCGACGAAGATACCTGTATTCACTGCGGCCTATGCCGCGAGCAATGCCAAGGCGCCTGTGAAATCGACAAGGATTTAATTTCGTCCCAATGCCTGATGTGCATGAACTGCATCGACATTTGTCCGGTGAGGGCCATCGAATTTAAAAATGCCCCGCCGATTACCAAAGTCGAAAACAAACCCGCACCGCAACTCGGCATGGCCCTGACACGGCGTGATTTTGTGTATTCCGTAGTTTTCGCGTTGACTTCGCTGGGTGTTTTGCGAAATTTCAAAAACGTTCTCGGCAGGGGTTTTGAAAAGCGAATTCGTCCGCCGGGATCGCTGGCCGAGGAAGATTTTCTCGCCCGATGCATCCGCTGCGGCGCGTGCATGAATGTTTGTCCGACCAACGTCATTCAGCCCGCCAAATCCGAAGTCGACGCCGAAGGACTCTGGACTCCCATTCTCAACATGGAAAGCGGTTACTGCGAGTATGATTGCACCCTCTGCTCACAGGTTTGCCCCACCGGAGCCATCAAACCGCTGACCCTCGAAGAAAAGCATGAAAAAAATTACGGCAAAATCGGAATCGCCTACATCGATCGGGGAAGATGTCTGCCGTTTTCCTACGGCAAGACGTGCCTGGTATGCCAGGAAGTCTGCCCCGTCTCACCGAAGGCAATTTATCACCAAAAACAAATGTTTACCACCAACGACGGAAAAACCATCGAGCTTCTCACACCGTATGTCAATTCCGAAACCTGCATCGGCTGCGGGGCCTGCCAATTCAACTGCCCCGTTCAAGATTTACCTGCCATTCGCGTAACAAGTATCGGTGAGTTCCGAAGCCCGCAACGGAAACTTACATTGTAATCGTTTCTAACCTTAAAGAGGCACGACCGTGAGGGAGTGTTCTTCGCTCTTCTCGTGCGTGTTGAATGTTGGTTATTAATTGAATTTCTTACCCAAAATTTGCTTTTTGCCAAAAATGTGTTATGTTTAATTGTAGGGGCACTGCTTGCTGTGCCCTCTTTCAATCAGCCGCGACCTTGCTTCTCATAAATCCAACGTCTCAAAAACGAATGGAAACCAAATTTGCACCATTTTTGCACTTTTTGATAAAAAACCATCGGGGCAATCTGGTTGTTTCTTAGTACAGCATTTCACAATAAAGGCAACACATCGGGTGGCATGGGCAATTCTTATTGCCCGTGTTTTCTGGCAGATTCGGGGAAAAGACACGGGCAATAAGAATTGCCCATGCCACCCCAGCGATGAGATTTTGTTACCTTATTTATGAAATGCTGTACTCAGTGAGAATGCGACTGGACGTAGGAACGGAGCGCCGCATTGATCCGCGTTTGGTATCCGCGACCTCGTTTCTTGAACCATCCGATCACGTCGGGATCCAGGCGGATCGAAACGACGGACTTTTTCTGCGGCATTCGTATCTCCATTTTTCGAAAAGCCGCCCGCTCCACGGGTGGGATGTCGGAAAAATCTATCTCCTGATCCTTCATCCCGCTCAGCCGCTTCCAGTCAGTTCCCGATTTCTTCTGTGTAGATTTTCTCTTCATGTCTGATACCGTGCTTCCGTAGGTTGTCTCTATTTTTCTGCTCATCCCACACGTATCTCATCGTACGCATTGTATATACAAATCGTATCTACGTCAAGACACGCCATATATTTTAATCCGCCTTCATATCGCAGGAAAACCCACCTTCTGAAACTTTTACAATTTTATCTTGCAAAAAAAATAATTGCTTGTCAGAATACACACGTCCGCAAGGTGAGGGTATCATGACCGGAAAAACACGCAATAGCGAGGTGCACGCTTACGGTTTCATCCGCGAGGATTTAAAGCGGTTAGGATGGGATGTGCGCAATCCCGACCGGTGTTCGACGGGACGGGTTTACACGCAAAACGAATGTCTCTCTCATCCCGAGATCAAAAAGTTTCTGAAACAGGACCGCCCTGAGAACATCGTCAAAGTCACAGATTCAATTTTCTGGGTGATCGAAGCAAAGTCTGGGCGCGGAGAGCTTGCGAAAGCCGTCTCTGAGGCGCAGGACTATGCTCACGAGATCAACAAGAGCAAGGTCATTAAGGCACTTTTCATATCTGGCGTTGCGGGTAACGAAATAGACAATTACCGCGTACAGACCCACTTCTTTGACGGAAATAACTTTCACCCAATAACGATCAACGGTAAGGAAGCCTCTGCTTTGATGTCGCCTTCCGTTGCGAGACTGGTTCTGGACGATGGCCATGAAATCAGAGACCTCGTGATTGACGAGGGTCTTTTCCTAAAGACAGCTGAGACTGTTAACCAGATTCTGCATTTGGGAGCAATTAATAAGAACCAACGAGCGCGCGTTATGGCCGCACTATTGTTGTCGGTGATCGAAGACGCGAATATCGATGTGGATGCGAAGCCCCATGTACTGATTCAGGACATCAACACCAGGGCGAAAGTAGTCTTGGAAGGTCAGAACAAAGAGGAATTTTATCCGTTCGTATCGCTACAGTTACCGGCGAGCAAAGACAATCACGTTAAATTCAAGAATGCGCTGGTCGCGACGCTACACGAACTAAAGAATCTTAACATCCGATCAGCTATGAATTCGGGAGCAGATGTTCTTGGCAAATTTTATGAGGTTTTTCTAAAGTACGGCAATGGCGCAAAGGAAATCGGAATCGTCTTAACGCCACGACATATGACTAAATTCGCTGTCGACGTTATCGGCGTTACTGACCGCGATATTGTTTTCGACCCAGCGTGCGGGACGGGCGGCTTTCTGGTCGCGGCCTTTGATTCGGTCAGGAAGATTTCAAGTGCCCCGCAGGTCGAACGTTTTAAAAAGAACAACCTCTGGGGGGTTGATCAAGAGGCTGAGGTTGTCGCATTGGCAATAGTGAACATGATCTTTCGTGGTGACGGCAAAAACAACATCATCGAGGGAAATTGTTTCCAAAAAAACCTTGTGCGGACGGCCAGCGGGAAGTTGAAGTATTCTGACGTAACTCCATCCGACGAAGACCTAGGTGTCACTCGCGTACTGATGAATCCACCGTTTGCGTTGAAGCGAAGCGATGAAAAGGAATATAAATTTGTAGACCATGCACTACGTCAAATGGAGCAGGAAGGATTGCTTTTTTCGGTGCTTCCATATTCTGCAATGGTTAAACCAGGCGCGTACAAGCGATGGAGAGAGGAACTCCTACGCACCAATTCCCTTCTTTCCGTCATCACGTTCCCTCAGGATTTGTTTTACCCTGTCGGTGTACACACACTCGGAATCTTTGTTAAGAAAGGTATTCCGCATCCGAGAGGGCAGAATGTCCTCTGGATTCGAGCCATTCATGATGGGCTTCTCAAGAGCAAGGGCAAGAGATTGCTGGACGCGAGAGAGGCAAACGACTATGAGACTATTCGGGATGTGGTCAAAGCATTCCTGAGTAATCCTGCTTTGAAGGTACCGAACATTGAACGATTTCAAAAGTTATGCCCGATCGATTTTTCTGATCCACTGCTTGAATTGGTGCCAGAAAACTATTTGGACCAAGCGCCACCAACACTCGATGAAATTCGTGAAGGAATCGACCAAGTTATCCGCGATTCTGTTGCTTTTTTGATTCGAGCGAAAAAGGAAGATGATTACTCTAGTAAATAAGCGCATCAGTGATCTTTTTGTCGTGAAGTCCGGAGACTTCCATGCGACCAAGGAACTCGACCTTGGTGCGACGCCATTAATTTCCTGCGGTGACACGAGCAATGGCCTCGTCGGTTATTTCGACATTCCCGATAGCAAGATCTATCGTCGCGCCATCACAGTCGCTTACAACGGCTCATGGCCACTCACTGCCAAGTTTCATCCATATAAATTTGGTGCGAAAGATGATGTTGCTGTCCTGTGTCCAATTGCTGCACTGGAGAATAAGACCCTATTTTACATCGCAGCTATGCTCACACGTATGACATGGCGGTACAGTTATGGACGAAAATGCTTCAAGGAAAAATTAAGATACGTACAAGTTCCCGTACCTGTTAGAAATGTGAGTGGCATGGAACAGATTGACGAAGCCGCCATCTCGCGAATGTTTCCTAAAGGCATCGACGCCTTCATTCCTAAAAAAGTGAATGTCCGCACAAGAACGATCACGCCCTTAAAGTGGAAGGCAACGAACGTTCTCACGGTTTTCGACATCGACCGTGGTGATTTCCACGCAATTGACGATCTCGACTCTGGTTCATTTATGACAGTCTCCAGAGTTACTGAAGACAACGGTGTAGTCGGCTATTTTGATCGTCCGAATGACGCGAAAGTTTATGAACGTGGCAAGCTCACCGTGAGCACTGTTTGTGGTGATGCTTTTGTACAGTTGGACGACTTCATCGCAACAGATAACGTCATTATTTGTTCTCCGAAAAAGAAATTACGGAAATCTACTCTGATTTTTTTGGCCTTCGTGCTCAACCACCAGAAATGGCGGTACTCTTATGGCCGGCAATGCTACTTAAAGAAATTCGCTCGAACGGAAATCTTCTTGCCCCTCAACGAAAAAGGCGACATCGACGAGGACACAATTGCTGCGATTGTCGAGTGTACCCCATACTGGCCACAAATAAAAATGGCCTTAACTAAAGAAAAATAGGAAAATGGGACGAGAGTGTTTGTTTACCGACAGATTCTTTTTGTAGGCGGTGAAATCCGGCAGCAGGCGGGACTTTTTGCCCACGCACCAATATCACCCACTCCCTCACGGTCGCGTCTCTTTTATTTTTCGGATATAAATTTTATGGTTCCCCTCAACTTTGTTTCTGACTGGATAAATCCTCCACGATCGCGTTATAATTCTGTGGATAAGATTATAGCGGGAGATCGAATGATTAATTGGTCCTTTTTGGGTTTTGTTATCATTATTTTAGGCGTCAGTGGTTTTTATGCCGCTGCTTATTTTTCGTTGGGGGCTTTTTCACGCGTCAAGCTGGAAGAAATATTAACGAAAAGAAATAAAACTCATCGCTTCGAGTATTTGCAGGAACATTTAGCTCAATTGTTGCTGATTTGCGCCGTTCTTTGGATGGCGGCAAACCTGGCGTTCCTTTGCGTGATTGTCTGGATTTTAATACACGATCAGTTTACACCTTTTTTTCTCATCGAGGCCTTTGCGATTTCGTTTTTATTGCTTTCAATTTTTTCGATGGCTGTTCCGCATGCCTGGGCAAAATATGCCGGCGAATCGATTCTGGCGAGGATTTCACCGGTCCTTTACGTCACCGAAAGAGTCAGTTGGCCGCTGCTGGCGTTGATTGGGGGCGTCGATATTTTTATCCGGCGAATGCTGGGAGTTTCCGATCAGTTGCAGCATGAAGAAACGCAAGCGCAGCAGGAGATTCTGGAAGCCGTTCAGGAAGGCGAGGACGAAGGGGTCGTCGATCCCCAGGAACGCAAGATGATCGAATCGGTGATCGGGCTTCGCTCGATGACCGTCGGTAATATTATGACCCCACGGACGGAAATTGTGGCTATCGAGGTCAGGATGACTCTCGATCAGATCAAGCAGGTCATAATGGAGCAAGGCCATAGCCGAATGCCTGTTTATGATGAAAATCTCGATAACATCGTGGGAATGTTATACGTAAAAGACCTGCTGAAGTTTATCGGGGAAAAACCGGATAATTTCGATATTCATCAAATTATGCGCCAATGCTATTTTGTCCCGGAGACTAAAAATCTGCGAGAGATTTTCCGCGAATTCCGAACGAAGAAATTACACGTCGCCGTTGTGCTCGACGAATACGGCGGAACGCTGGGTATGGTTACGTTCGAGGACGCTATTGAACAAATCGTCGGGCAGATCGCCGATGAATACGAGCTGGCTGAACCGCCGTTGATCCGACGGCTTGATTCAAAAACTCTGGAAACCGACGGCAGAATGAGAATCGATGAATTAAATGAGGAATACAAACTGGACGTTCCCGAAGGCGAAGATTATGAAACCGTCAGCGGTTTCCTTTTTGCCAGCCTCGGACGAATCCCCATAACCGGAGAATCCTTCCAATTTAAAAATTTGCGTTTTACCATTCTCGACGCGACGGAACGAAAGATTAATCGCGTTCGGGTGGAAATTCTGCCGGCTGGGGTTTAACTTTTTCCGCCGAGCAATTTTTTCAGTTCGGCGTTTTCTCGCCGCGTGGCTTCGAGATCGAACAAGAGATATTTAACGTGAAGCCGTAAATAATCAATCCCCTCCTGGAGCTGCGAAAACGTGGCTTTGATTTGTTCATGACGGGTCTGGGTTTCCTGGGCCAGCTCCATCAGTCGGGCGCGTGTCGGCTCGGGCATTCCCTGGATTTGGGCGATGAGGTCGGTGATCTTGGTTTGGATCGTGTCTTTCTTTTCAATTTTTTCCATGTTCTTCTAGCTCCTTTGGCCGGAATTTTTAAGGTCTCTCACTCTGGTATACCTTAAACGCAATTACCATGCCAAAACCCATGTCAAACATAAAATCATGTAACGCTTGTGATAATAAAGGGTTAGCCGTCCATGCCAAAAGCTGGAAAGTTTTCCGCCGAAACCGCCGTGTTTCAATATCGAAACTCTCTATTCGTTTCTGAACCATATTATACCAGAAGAGAGTAGGCGGGTAGAAGATGTTGTTTTCTGTCGCCTAACGATTTATAAAAATTTGCCTGAAAATCTTGGCACACCCCCGGGAAAGCACACATCCATTTTTTATTTGCACACATGGATGACCTATTGTATTATTTTTGGCATATCTATTTCAAAGAGGGAAAAATCAATGACAAACGTATGTCCGTCGGCAAAGAATTCGCTGCTCTGCGGTGATATGGAAACATTATTAGCCCGCGAATGGCTGATCACCAATAAACTGGGCAGTTACGCCTCTTCGACGGTAATCAACTGCCATACCCGCCGGTACCACGGTTTACTGGTCTCGGCGAATATTCCTCCGCTGGGAAGGATCGTTACCGTTAATAATTTTTTTGAACGGCTGGTCGTCGATGGTGTGGAGCATCATCTGGGCAATTTTGAGTTCAACGGAGCGATTTACCCGGAAGGCCATAAATGGCAAACCTCTTTCCAGCGTCAGATCGAGGACGACCTTTCTAACGTATCGTTTGTTTATCAGGTTGACGACGTTACTTTCATCCGAACCCTTTGGCTCTTTGCCGATCATAATACCGCGTTGATGTACTGGCTGGCCGTCGATGGCAAGGGCATGAGGCCGTTGCGGATAGCAATTCATCCTCTCGTGGCGATGCGTGATTTCCATTCCCTTCGCCGACAATCGGCGGGGCATATCTTCGATACCCGTCAGATGGGCCAGACCTTGCATCTGCAAGTGCCCGCCTTCGGGGCTGACAAGATCAATAAGTCCTATGACCTGTATTTGACGCCGACCGGACTTCGCGGACCTGTCAAAACTGATTTTACCGCCATCCCTGACTGGTGGTTCAACTTCCGATATCGGGTCGAAGCGGAACGCGGACAGGATTGCGGGGAAGATTTATACATGCCGGGTTTTTTTGAAATCCACGGCCAGGGTCGGGCGGGGTTCGGGCTTTGGCTGGACACAGAAGGTCTTAGCGAGCATGATCTCGATAAATTGCTGACTCGGGTCAATTACCATTTGCAGTCGGCCCAGGGACCGTTGACCATCGTCGAAGAAGTTTCTTCCACGCTTGCCGCGTCCATCACCAGCACCAGCGATAATCCCCTTAATGAGCCTGTGGAAACCACGTTACGCAAGGCGGCCATGCAATTTTCCGTCAGGCGAAAAGATTTGAATGGTAAGGATCGCTGTACGATCCTCGCCGGGTATCCCTGGTTCGGCGATTGGGGCCGAGACACATTCATTTCCCTGCCCGGATTGCTTCTGGCAACCGGACGATATGAACAGGCACTGGAAACTCTTCAATTGTTTGGATCGGCTGAATCCGACGGACTGATCCCGAATCGATTCGACGACTACGGCGGGGAACCCGAATACAACACGGTTGACGCCTCCCTGTGGTTCATCATCGCCGCCGATGAATATATCCGCACCAGCGGCGACACCGACAGTTGGAAAAAATTTCTCCAGAAAGTCTGTTTGAAAATTGTGGAAAGTTACATCGAAGGGACAAAATTTGACATCAAGGTCGATCCGACCGACGGCCTGCTCTGGGCGGGAAACGATCGCACGCAATTGACTTGGATGGACGCGATGTGCGCCAATACCGTCTTTACTCCCCGCTGGGGCAAACCCGTGGAAATCAACGCCCTTTGGTATAATGCGCTTAAAATTGTTTCCTCGCGGCTTGACGGACGAAAAAAGAAACTAGCCACGGAACTGGCTCAACTGGCCGATAAAGCGGAAGAAAATTTCCAGAAAAAATTCTGGTATCCCGACGGAGAGTATCTTTTCGATTGCGTGCGCGATGATTGCAGCGACCCGACGATCCGGCCCAACCAGATTTACGCCGTGAGTCTTCGGCATAGCCCGTTGCGGATAAATCAGCAAATCGCGACCGTGGAATGCGTAAGACGACATCTTCTCACTCCATACGGCCTGCGGACTCTGGCTCCAACAAACCCGAATTACAAGGGGATATACAACGGCGATCAATTCCAGCGCGATCGCGCGTATCACCAGGGAACCGTATGGGCCTTTCTGATTGGTCCCTTCATCGAAGCGTATTTGAAAGTCAACAATTATTCAGCCGCCGCTGCGACCACCGCCCAGGATTACCTCAAACCCCTGCTCGACAATCTCTACGAGGCAGGCATTGGCACGCTCGGCGAAATCTTCGACGGCGACCCGCCGCACAAACCCCGCGGCTGTATCGCCCAGGCCTGGTCCGTCGCCGAAGTCATCCGCGCTCAATTGGCCATCAAACAATCGCTGGAGAAAAAATCGCCGAAAGAAAAAAAGACAACGTCAAAAGTTTGATGTGAAACGATATTGTATCGGTATTGTGCCACGGCTGGCTTGCCCAGCCGTGTCTTCTCTTTTCGTCATGTAGAGACGCATTGTATGCGTCTTTCACAAGACACGGGCAATCGGAATTGCCCATGCCACCCCAGAATTTGCCCTTTTTTTTTGAAACTTTTTATGGCTGGCGAGTGTAGTATGGGTGGAAATGAGCAGCGAGGCTAGGGTGTTCAAGATGTATGACAACTATAATGATGCCGAACTGGTTCGGTTGGTTTGCTCGGGGCAGACGGAGGCTTATGAGCTTCTGATCCGGCGGCAGGTGAAGAGCGTTTACGCCGTCGTCTTTCGAGTGCTTGGAAACGAAGCCGATGCCGAGGACATCACCCAGGAAACATTTCTGTGCGCATTGGAAAAAATAAAACTGCATGATGCTCGTTTTTCGTTTCGTAATTGGTTATTGAAAATGGCAACGAACCTGGCGATCAACCATCTGCGTTCCCGGCGTCGCCGTATCGACTTTTATCGCCGGCTGGCGGAAACGGGACATCCAAAAGTTACTGTCGAAGGACCACTCATGCGCGAGGATGATCGGAGGTGGTGCGAGGAACTTCTTGACCGGCTTCCTGACGACCAGCGGACGGCCATCGTGCTCTTTCACCTGCAGGAAATGCCGTATACCGAGGTTGCGGCGGTTATGAATTTACCGATCAATACAGTGCGAACCCTTATTCGGCGAGGCCGCCTTCGCTTACGGGAATTGCTGACGCGCGGCTCAATCGTGGAGAATGAATATGGAATGTTTAAAAATAGAACGGTTAATGGATAAATATCTGGATCGGGAGCTTTCAGATGAAGCGGCCCGGGAAGTAGAACTTCATTTGGCTGCCTGCCCGGACTGTCGCGGGCATTACGGTCCTTTGATTGAGTTTCTCTCTGCCGGACAGGATGTTTGCGTTCCCGAAGGACTTGACGAGCGAATTATCACGGCGGTAATGAAACCAGCAAGAGTGATCAGAGCAAGAAAATGGCCGATGCGGTTTACGGCTGTTGCGGCATCAATAGGATTGTTTCTCGCGGGTAGTTTTATTCTTTCTTCGCTAACTCGAACCCGAGGAATGGAACCGGATAATTCCAGGATCGTGGTAAGTTCGTGGCTGATGGCGGGTATGGTCCAGTCGACGGCCATGCATGGCATGATCAATCCCGGTGCAATTTTGGCCCAGGCCCAGGGAATGGAAAAATTGACACAGCGGTTTAATGAGAGTCCCGAACCGATCATGTTTGCTTCCCAGGAGCCGGAAAAATCCGAGCCTCCCGAATCCGGGTTGGAGTGGCTTACCGTTAAGATGGCCCTTTTGTCGCACATTCAAAGACTTTAGGAGATTTAACATGAAAACTTTATTCCGATTGATGTTGTGCAAGGTATTGGTGCTTGGAGCGGTTCTCACAGGTGCGTCTGCTTTTGCCCAGACCGACGCCAACGATCCGGTAGAACGGTCCATGCGATTTGTCGATCAGAGTTTGAAAGCGACGGAGCTTTACAACTCGGGCAAGACGGACCAGTCGCTTGAAATTTTCCAGGAATTACTGGCCAGGGATCAGGTTTTGGACGAAGACGGGTATGTCGCCTTCTCGGTGGGCGATTGTTTGGCGGTTTTAAAACGCATCGACCAGGCCAAAGCGGCTTATGAGTTGGCGGGTAGGCTTCATCCTGACCTTGGGCCGCAGGCAGTTCAGCGAATCATCGAACTTTCCTTGGCGGGCGAGATCACCGATGATTTGATTAATTCGCTTAGGTCCGCCGCCGGGGTGGAGGATCAAAGCCGATATCTGGCTAATTTGCAACTCGGCCGCGCTCTAGAAAAAAGGGCCAGGACGCTATTGATGGAGGCGGTATCGGCATTTCAAACTGCCTGCGGACCCGACTCAACCATTTTCGAGACGCCGAATTTTACCACCGTTAAGAAATTGGCCGACGATCTGGACGCCGATGTCACGAAGATGGAAAAGCGATGGGGAAAACCAGGCCAACCCTTGGGAACCTCGCTGCAGACCGTCAGTACCAGCCAGAAAGTCAGCATTGTCGTCGAGGAACAATCCAAGGCCGAGGCAGGCGGGAATTCTTCCACCACGTATCAAGTAACCATTGATAAAGACGGCAAGACACAAATCACCGCCGAGGGTCAGCCGGTCAAGCTGACCGATGCCCAACAAAATCTGATTAAAAATCATCAACAACGCATCAATGAAATCCTCGCCGAAGCGGCGAAAGAGAAAAAATAGAATTCTAACACTCAATGAAAGGAGTATTGTATGACATTGAAGAAAAAAATGGTAATCGCGGGCGTACTGGTTGGTATTTCGACGATGATTGGCCAAGCGGCAACTCTGCCTGATAGGATTGAGTTCAAGTCTACCCCTAAACTCGGAAAAGTTACCCGTCTCAACCTGATCAGCAAGAACGTCGGATCCATGAAAATGGGGGAGGTCATGCCGGAACAGAAGTTCTCACAGACGATGGAGCAGGAATTAAAATCCGTATGTGTAAAAGTGAACAAAGACGGGACCGCCGTCTACGAAATGACGATGCCGGTTATCGGTATGAAGATGGACGCGGGAGGATTTAAGAGCGAGTTCCATTTTGATAGTTCAAAACCCGATAATGTGGTAAAGATAATGCCTCAAACGCAGATCGGAAAATCGGACGGTTTTACAAAAATACTTTCCGCTATGACCAAGATTAAATACACGATGACGGTCGATTCAGACGGCAAACCCATCAAGGTGGAACGATACGCCGAAAGTCTGAAAAAAGCCTTACAGGACCAGGATAACGCATCAGCACCGGAAAAGGCTTTTGTCGATATGCTGAAAGCGATGTCAAACGATGACACAATGCTGGACCAGACGAAGTCTCGCTACTCAATTTTTCCTTCCACGGGCACGGTTCGGGTCGGCGAGACCTGGCATGATGAAACGGAAATGAAAATGCCCATGTTTAATATGCTTATTCAAACCAGGTCGGATTACAAACTGGTTGGGATCGAAGAGTTCCGCGGCAGGCCGTGCGGTAAAGTAGAGATTAAACAGACGATGAAGATTCTTCCACATAAAGCAAATTCCGGTCAAGCGAAAAGCATTTTTGATTCGTTTGAGTTTAATGTGGCGGGAAGCGATGGTCAGGGGATCGCTTACCTTGACTATCAGAATCGCGAAGTGGTCCAACTTCATCAGACCCAACGTATGAATATGGATATAACTATGAAAAATATTCCCGGCGACAACGGCACAAAGTTAAAGAATGTTCCTACCCACATGCAGCAAAAGATCACCAACTCCATCAGCATAGACCTGATCGAGCCGAATTCGCCGTGAGGAATTGGTCAGTAACTCAAATTGACCGGTTTTTCTTTGTCACTCCCGCCCCCGCCTTCGCGGGGGTAAACTCCAGCGGAAGTGGCGTAGTCATTATTTTGCAGGGGCGTGGCGGACGAAGTGGATGAAGACGTCTTCTAGGCGGACGGGGACTGGTTCTACCTGGTAGGGGTTGAAGGCGTTTGTTTTCATGGTTTGATGTATTTTTTCGATGTCCTGCTGGGGTTGTTTGCTGAAGAGGTGCAGTTTTCGGCCAAAGAAGACTACGGGACCGACGTTTTGCTCGATGGCTTTTTTGGCTGGCAGGTATTGTTCGCACACTACCTGGAGTAAAATTCCTTTTTCCTGTTCTGTTTGATGTTTTAATTGGTCGGGTGTTCCGAGGGCGACGAGTTTTCCGCCGTCGATCATGGCCAGGCGGTCGCAGAATTCAGCTTCGTCCATGTAGTGGGTGGTTAGGAGCAGAGTGATTCCGAGTTTACGGGAGAGGAAGCGGACGATTTCCCAGAATCGCTCGCGGGCCAGGGGGTCGACTCCGCTGGTTGGCTCGTCGAGGAAAAGGACATCGGGGAGGTGGACCATGGAGCAGGCGAGGGCGACGCGCTGTTTGAGTCCGCCGGGGAGTTCGTCGGTCATGCGGTCTTCAAATCCTTCCAGACCGACCATGTCCAGGAGTTCGACGGTATCCAGGACCGGGTGGTCCTGCCTGCCGTAAATACTGCGATAAAGCTCGAGGTTTTCCCGAACGGTCAGGTCGCGATAGAGGGAGAATTTTTGCGACATGTATCCGATGCGGTTTTTGAGCCTTCGGCGCTGATGGAGAATATGGAAGCCGGCGATGTAGGCCTCTCCGGCGGTGGCGTTTAAAATTCCACAGAGCATCTTGATGGCTGTGGTTTTTCCCGCGCCATTTGGGCCTAGAAATCCGAAGATTTCACCGGGGAGAATATCGAAACTGATACGATCTACGGCTGTGAAATTTCCGAATTTTTTTGAAAGCTCCACCACGCGGATGACCGGCTCGTCTTTTCGCACGGCCAGATGAACTGATTTTTGGATTAGGCGATCCAGGTTCGCCCGGACGTGATGCTGCTCGGACTGTTTGGCCAGGACATCGACGAAGATTTCGCTTAATTCTTTTTTTCCCGTTCGGGATTGCAAGTGGATGGGGTCGCCATCAAGGAGGATTTTTCCTTGATGGACCATGGCCACGCGATGGCAGCGTTCCGCTTCGTCGAGGTAGCTGGTGGCGATCAGAACAGTGATGCCTTCGTTGACGACCAGGTCGTTTATGATCGTCCAGAGGTCTCGGCGGGAAACAGGATCGACGCCGGTGGTCGGTTCGTCCAGGATTAAGATTCGCGGATGATGGATCAGCGTACAACAGAGGGCGAGTTTTTGCTGCATGCCGCCGGAGAGCTGACTGGCTAGTCTTTGCTGAAAATCATAGAGGTTGGTCGCGGTCAGCAGTTGCTCGCTTCGCTGACGGACCAGGTGTGGCTCCACGTGGTAGAGATCGGCGAAAAAATCTATATTTTGTCGGATCGTCAATTTCCCGGCCAGGATGAGTCCCAGCCCCTGGGGCATGAACCCCACGTGACCGTGGATGGATTCGGGATCATCAATGACATTTTTTCCGAGGACATGACACTGGCCTCGGGTCGGCTTGGTTAAACCGGAAAAGATTTTAAGGATTGTACTTTTACCGGCACCATCCGGTCCGACCAGGCCGAATATCTGTCCGGAGGGAATGCTAAGGTCGATGCTTTCAACCGCAATCGCTCCGCGATAGGCTTTATGGAGTCCTTTTGCGACAATAGCAGGCGTTTGACCGGAAAATTCTTCGCCCGTCGAATTCATACGTAATACAATCCACCAATTTCTTGCTTTATTTGCTTGTTTTTCATATCTCATTTAACCGCAAAGACCGCAAAGGACGCAAAGTTAAAAAATTTATAAAAGAATTATCTTTGCGAACTTTGCGGTCTTTGCGGTTTAAAATATCTTTTGATTACAGCCAAAGGCCGAACCGGACTTATCGCAAATCTGCCGGCAGGCACCACTCGGCGGACGGAACGACTTTGATCACGGCGTCGGCGGGCATTCCGGGCTTGAACGTTCGGGCCGGATTGCTGACCTGAAGTTCAACGCCGAAGACGAGTTTCACCCGCTGCTGAGGGGTATCGACGCTTTTTGGGGTAAATTCCGCCTGCTGATTGACCCTGGTGACCCTGGCTTCAAAGATTTTATCGGGAAACGCGTCGAGAAAAATGTGGGCAGGATCGTTGAGTTTAATTTGACTGACCTGGTTATTCGGCAGATAGCCTTTCAGATATAATTTATCGAAATCGACGATAACCACGGTGGTGGCTCCCGCGGTGACCACTTCTCCCGGTTCCACGACTCGGGTAACGACGATTCCGTCGCACGGAGCAACGATTTTCGTATCCCGCAGTTGGATTTCGACCATCTTTGTGCTGGCCTCGGCGGCTTGGACCTGGGCCTTTGCGATTCCGACGGCGGATGTGGCTTGCCTGACGGAGCTTTCCATGACGGCCAGATCGTGCTCCTGCATTTTGATTTCGGACTTTCTCGCTTCGGCCAGGCTCAAGGAGTCCCGTGCCTGTTCCAGTTTGAGTTCGGCCATTCTTTCGCCAGCCTCCTGGGCCCGAAGCGCATCGCGTGCGTTGTCGTATTCCAGGTCGCTGGCGGCTTTTTCCTTCTGTAGTTTGGCGGCATGATTGAATTCGGTTCGCACCTTGTTGAGAAGGGCTTTGGATTGGTCGACGGCGGCTTCAGCTTCCTTGACCGCGGATGATGCCTGCCTGGTGTTCAGGTCGGTCTGCCGCTTGATATATTCCAGGCCGATTTTTGTTTTGGCCAGTTGTTCCCTGGCTCTGAAGACCTGCTCATTGGAACTTTCCATGTTTGACTGGGCTTGCCTGACATTCGCCTGTGCCTGCTCGTAGGCGGCCTGAACGTCGTTGGCTTCGAGTTCAACGAGCGGAGTTCCAGCGCGGACTTCCTGGCCTTCGTGGACATGCACCTTGGCGATCCGCCCCGGAAGTTTTGTCCCGATCGCGACTTCGACTCCTTCGATTCTGCCGTTGACCAAAAGTACGCCTGTGCGGCTGGAGTTACTCATTCGCATTAAAAAAGTTGGAATTCCGATGACCAACCCTGCGGCCAGGCAAAATACCAACGATGTTTGTGCAATATATATTTTTTTCATTCTTTTCGAATTCTACTACGCCGAATGTTCAACAAATCCAAAACATAAAAAGCAAGTTTAAGCGGATATCTCTCATCAGTCCTAGCCTGTCCAAACGTGTTCGCCCAATATTTTAGTCTTCCGGTTTATGATTTGCGAGCATTATTTTGAAAAATTATTGATGCAGGCGAATCGAAGCATATCCACTTATCGGCTGGAATGGTTCTAAATCCTTATGTTTTTTCATTTTTGCGAGCCTATAATTAAATGTAGGCAGGGCAGAAGAAGGCAGTTGAAAATACAAAGGTCGTTATGGTCTGCTTTTAGGCAGCCGACGAAGCGAAATTTGAAACCCATCCCGCGCCTGGTTGCGTAAGATGGGAAGCCTTTCTTAGCTGCCCTGTCTACTTTGCATCAAGTCGTTAACTGAAAAGAAGATTGATCAGTCGGCGGAAAAATTCCCTGGGAGCTTGATTGGGAGGAAGGTCTAACTGCGAAAAATGGGCGATATTGCATGGATGATGGGGATAGCGATTCCAAACGGACTCCAAGGCCATATACTGAGTTTCACGAAATCTTTTTTCCGCCCAATATTGAGGTTCGACGATAAATGTTTGCCGATTTGCCCGCCGCGATTTTTCGATTTCCTGCATGAGTTCCTTGTCGGAAAAGTCCCACCCGGCATAAATGATATGCCAGTCCGGATTATGGAGGTTTTTGTAAAGTTCAACGGCGGGGGTAAGCCTTCCAGGGATAAAGAGAGCGTCATTTGGGGCGTAGGAAAGTGTTTGCCATGTTTGGCGGGCGGCGTTGGATTTATCGAAGTAATAACCCTCGAATACGGACCAGAAAAGCGTAATGGCAGAAAAGTGCAGTGCCACGAGCAGTCCGCCAATTAACCAGGGGTTTTGTAATTTAACCGGGATTTTCCGCCATAGGCCCAGGGCGGCGGGTAGGCAGAGGAGCGCGGCGGGAAAGAGTATGAAGCGGGGGTTGAAGACCAGGCTGTGATTGGCGATTAACCCGACGCAATACAGCCCGCCGGCGGCGAGTGTGGGTATCATCCAGAACGTTCGTTTTGCCCGGAACAGGCGGATTTGCTCGGGTATGGTTATCAGTAGGACCGGGCTGAAAATTGCCAGCCAGCAGACGAGGCAGAAAAAGTTGACGACGAGCATTCTGGGCAGCCAGCCGATCATTTGCATCCGCTCCCGTGCCATTCCCATCGCCCAGCTTTGGGAAATTTGATCCCAGTCCCCGGCGGTCAGCAGCACGAATAAGAAATTCAAAAGGAACACAACGCCGATCATCGAAAGAAAAACGGAAACTCGAACCCATTTCGACAAAAAAGAGACGCAGCCGTGAGGGAGCGGGTATTGAAAAATTAATCCAAGAGGTAAAATTGCAAGCAAGACAAGTGGTTCACGAATGGCGCATCCGAGACCAAAAATGATACCGGCGAGGACGATTTGCAAAATGGATTGGGGTTGATTGAAGAGAATGAGTAACGTGGCCAAAAGGGTAGTGAGTGCGGCGGTTTCCGTCATTACGGCGGAACCATACATACCCGTCAGCGGGCTACTGATAAAGAGGGCGGTGGCGACCAGAGCCGCTTCGCGCTCGATCCATCGGCAGGCGAGGGAGAAGAAGAGCCAGACGTTTACAAGAGCAAAGATAATCGTGGTGAAGGAAAAAACGAGCCATGCGGAATCGGGAGAAATCGTATGGAATAGATTAAGAAATCGCCAGATGGATCCCAGAAAGGCGGTAAAAAACCATCGCCCGCCCGCCAGTCCGACCGGGTGGAGTTTTAAGGCGCCAAATGTGTAGAGGTAACTATCCCAGTCGGTTAGGAAGTCCGCCCGCAGGAGGATGATGAAGGCCAACTGGACGATCATGAGTAAAATTACCGTTCGTCTGGTTTTCATGGTTTCACACATTTCAACGCCGTTTGAGCGTCGTCTATTTGTTGATTGGTTAAATGCCGATGCGAGTAGGCCGGCAAGGCCTGATTGAGATTTAACGCGTCATTTAGATTTTTTCTGGCGAGAACGGATAGTCTCGTTCGCTCATTTTTCTGATCCGCGGGCAAGTCCTGGACATGCTGAACATAGAGCAATCCCAGGGTCAGGGCCAGTGATTTTGATCTTGGAGCCAGGTTTCTTGCCTGCTCGAATAGATCCTCGGCTTTAGCGAAGTGTATCAATCTTTTGTCTGACTCCACTTTGGCCAGCATCAACTCGCATTGCGCCTGACGGGAGCGAAATTCCCACACGGCGTTTGCCTTTTGCGCCGCCTGAGCAAAGCATTGGGCCGCCTGTTCGAGAACAGATACGGGTTGAGGGTGGGTTTGCGCAATTTGAATTAACCGTTTGCCGGCTTGGGCGGGCAGATGAGCGTCATAGGAATATTTATCAGTCAACGCGGAAAATTTCTGGTAAACCGAATCGAACGATGGGTCGGAGGCGGGAGAGGATGTTTCGGCCAGGACGGCGGCGTTTTCAAATTTTATGGCAGGGATGACCAGGAAGAAGAGATAAATAAATAGGCCGATCATGCATGTCAGGTTTTGCAGATCAAATTTTGGTTTATTTTCCATTGGGAGTCGGGTGGCGGCAAGGGTCAGACCCGCCAGGAAGAAAAACAGGAACTGCATGGAAGGTTCTTCCAGCGAAAAATTAACGAGGTCGCCGAGAATAAATACAATGAGTGAACTCGTCAGACAAAGGACCATCAGTGAATTTGGAGCGGAATTGTCAATCGACTCGAAACGGTCGGATTTGAGAGTGCATAGGACAAAGGCGAGGGCGAAGGCGATCATGTATGGGAGATATTCCGCGACGAGGTAAACAGGACCGGGGAGTCCCGATTGATTGAAGATAAACAAAAGAGCAAAAGTTCCTACCCAGGTGATTAAGAGTAAGAGAGGAGCGGAAGGAGGTGGGGAAGATTCTAGTTTCGGGTTTCGGGTTTCGAGTTTCGAGTTCTTGGCTAGTTGATAAAAAATGGCGAGGGGTAGTAGAGTTAAACCCAGGCCGCCGATTAAACCCAGTTCGGTAAATCCTTCGACGATGAAATTGTGGGGGGAGGTGATTTCCTCTTCCGCTTGGGGGAGTTTGTATCGTAGATAATAATGGCCAAAGTTGTTTAAGCCTACCCCGGTGAGAGGATGGTCCATAAACATGTGAAAGCCGGCAGTCCAGTATTGCCAGCGATAGGCCATCGATAGCGTTGGGAGTGTTTTTTTGGTCAGACCGTAACCGATGATCGCGGCGGCGGTGAGGATCAGTAAAAGGGTGACGGCTAATACGGCAGATCGAAAATGTCGAATCATTTTATCCCTGGCAAGCCAAATCACGGCCAGGAGGAAGATGCCGAGCATGACCGACAGAATGGCGCCTTTACTCTGGGTTAGGATGAGGGCGGAGAGAATGAAAAGAGTTAACAGAATCGATCCGGCGAGCCATAGGCGTCCGTAGGGAAGATGCCTTTCGCACCAGCGTTTGGCCACCAGGGCGAGACTTACAAAAAATACGCATCCCAGGTACATTCCACCGAGATTACCGTGAAAGAAGAATCCGCCATTGTCGCGGCTTGCCATTCGTTCTTCAAAAAGTTTGACCGACGGGTCATCGAGGGATTTGCCCTGTTTGGCCCAGAATTCGGTTTTTGTTTCCTGGTACTGCTGTAAGGTTTGATCGATTTCAACCCGTTCCCGCATCCATGTTTTGGCGGCGAAGGTTACTCCGAGGGAAGTAACGACGACCAGGGCCAGATGGATTTTCCAGGGCTGATCGGCGAGACGGCATGTGGTGAACATCAGAACCAGACCGATGAGTAGACCGCTGCCGGCATAGAAGGCCAGGATTTTATCAGAGGCTAGAAAGGACGAAATGGAAATTCCCACGACGAGCAAAACGACGGAAAATTTAAGGCAGGACGACCATGAATATTTTTGGGTTTTTGGTGCGAGGGTTCCCGCGACCAGGATCAACAGGCCGAGGATGACCGCGCAGGTCAGATCACGGCTCGGACCGAATGAGCTTTCGATATGAACGGCCGGGCTGACCCATCGGATGGAACTGGTCGAAGCCACTCCGAGGACGACCAGCAGGAGAACCCAGAGAACCGCGGATAAATGTTTACGAACTGTTTCCATTTTTTGTGGGTTGATATTCCAGAATGCCAATGATTGCGACGATGCAGAGCGTTTGGACAAAGATGAGAATGGCGGGTAATCCCGTCAGGTGCCGAAGCATAAAAGCGCCGACGGCGGTTCCCACGGTGGCCAGGTAAATGGTCAGGACCATTTGCCGAGGGGTCAGGCCGCGTTTCAATAGCCTGTGCGAAAAGTGGCGATGATCGCCGACGAACGGACTGACCCCGGATCGCCATCGCAGCCAGATAACGGAAAGAAAATCGTACAGGGGAATGGCCATGACGACCAAGGGGATCAAAACGGCGGTTTCACTGGTGGCTGGGTTTAGTTGATTGTAATAGGTGGTCAGAAGCGTTCCGACGCCCAGGAGATATCCGATAAGCAGACTTCCGGCATCGCCGAGAAATATTTTGGCGGGTGGAAAATTATGAGCAAGGAACCCGATGAGAGTGCCCGCGAAGCAGGCCAGAAAGGCGGTGACGAGGACCTGTCCGGCCACGATGGAAACGCCGAGCAGGACCATGGCGCAAATCAGAGCTACTCCTGAGGAAAGGCCGTCGGCGTTATCGAGGAAGTTAAAAGCATTGGTCAGGGTCACAAGCCATAAAATGGAAATGATCCAGCCAAAGGCGGGGACTCGGACAAAAAGAGATAAGTGAATATCAAACCCGATAACGACCAGGGCGGCGACAGCGAATTGGATGAACAATTTGAAATACGGGCCGAAATTTTTAAGATCGTCGAAAAGACCCAGGACGACCAGGATCAAACCTCCCAGGAGAATACCGCCGATTTGATTAAACCGCGTCCAGACACCGGGTTCGTGAACGCCAAGCCACGTGAACGAGGAAAGGCGGGTGATTTTGTCCGTGGCCGCCAGATAGACACCCAGAAGAATTAGAAAAGCGAACGTTAAAAATATGGCGATGCCTCCGCCCATCGGAGTGACCCTGCTATGCGCCTTTCGTCCGGCGGGTCGATCCACGTATCCGATTTTGGGGGACAAGAAACGCATCAGCCAGCACAGCAGAAAACTGCCGACGACGGAAGGGATCATCAATAACAACGCCATCTGCCAGAAAGATGCCAGTGGATTCATAAGTTCCTCAACTTTTCTCTCATCATCAACCAGAAGTCATTATACCGACCATCTGCATAATCGGGATAGGTCCAATCCCATTTTTCGTATTTATCTTTATGAAATCGCAAGGTGACTTCGGCCCAGATTCCTTTGCTTAAATAAATTCTATGCGAGTAACTTTTGGTGGTGGCCAGCAAAATTTGTCCGAGAGACAAATAGCCCGCGTCGAGATTGACGATTCTTCCACTGCCGTGGCTTCGAAGTTGACGGGTAAGGTCCTGTTCGATGTCGTTGGTAATCAATTTGGCGTCGGCCAGGAACGAAGGATCGATGAGTTTTTCAAAACTGACGATCCGGCGGATTAGATTCGCTCCCATTTCCGGAGTATAATAATCGGTGAACTCAAAAGGCCAGTTTTGACTCTTGAGGTCGATGGTCTCGAATCGTTCTTCCAGGGCGCGGTCGATCAGGTCAATTTTGTCCTGTCCGTCGGGAGCGACCAGTTGAGCGACGAATAATTTTACTGGAAGAACTTCGCGTACATTTGCCATAATAGAGATTAATAAGGCGTTCAACGTAAAAAAGCAAAAACAAAATCTTTAAGAGGCACGACCGTAAGGGAGTGTTCTTAACGGTAATCGTTCAGACTCCTCCATTGGGCCACGGTCGGCTTGTCCGACCGTGCTCTTAAGACACGGCTGGACAAGCCAGCCGTGGCACAGTGACGGAGTTCCGAATGATGATCCTTGACGGAGAGATGATATTATAATTACCAAACCAGGAACTGTAGTGCTTCAGGCCAGCGAGTCAGGCTCGTTCGGGTGGCAGGGTCTTTTTGATCCGGTGGAGATTGTCCAGACCCGCGAGCCTGGGCAGATCATCTTGAAACTGGAACAGGTGGAAAATTTGGTGGAGCGGGGATTGTACGCCGCGGGGTTTGTGGCTTATGAAGCGGCTGAAGGAATCGATTCTGCCTTTCGGACGCGTCATGGCAGAGATTTACCGCTGCTGTGGTTCGGATTATATCGCAAGATGGAGCCGATAGAGTTACCTTGCGTTATGACGCCTGAAACGTTTTCCCTCGGCCAGTGGACACCTTCGATTTCCGTTGCGGAGTATGAGGCGGCCTTCGATCGGATTAAAAATTACATCGCAAGCGGAGATACTTACCAGGTTAATTTTACCCTGCGATTGCGCAGCCTGTTTGAAGGTGATCCGTGGCAGTTGTTCTGCCGGCTTTGCCGGGCCCAACCGTCGCCGTTTGCCGCTTTTGTCGATACCGGACGGTACGCGATTTGTTCGGCCTCACCGGAGCTTTTTTTCACTCTGGAGGGAAGGGACCTGGTTTCCAAGCCAATGAAGGGAACCGCTCCGAGGGGTCTGACGCCCAGCGAGGATAATGCCCGCAAAAAAGAACTTGAAGTTTCAGAGAAAAATCGGGCCGAGAACGCCATGATCGTGGATATGGTCCGAAATGATATGGGACGAATTGCCGATGTCGGCAGCGTGCGGGTATCTTCTTTGTTTAAGGTCGAACGTTTACCCACGGTTTTTCAAATGACTTCGACGGTAACGTGTACAACATCCGCTTCGTTTACCGAAATTATGAAGGCGTTATTTCCGTGCGCGTCAATCACGGGCGCGCCGAAAGTTCGGACCATGGAAATTATTCGGGATGTGGAAAAAGATCGGCGGGGTATTTATACCGGGTGTATCGGATATCTGGCTCCAGGGCGAAGGGCGATGTTTAATGTGGCCATTCGGACGGTGGTGATTGATCGGGAGCATAAAAAGGCCCAATACGGCAGTGGGGGGGGGATCGTCTGGGATTCGGTCGGAGCGGAAGAATATGCCGAGTGTCAGACCAAGGCGATGGTTCTATTTTCCGACCGGCCGGAGTTTGAATTGCTGGAATCGCTTCTATGGGACGGAGAAAACGGCTATTTTCTTTTGGATGGGCATCTGAAACGACTCGGCGAATCCGCGGAGTATTTTAATTTTGCGGTAGATTTGGATGCGTTGAAAACCCGTTTGGAGGAATTCGGGAAACAGATCGGTCTAGGGAAACATAAAGTACGTCTTTGCGTGAATCGCACAGGCAATATTTTTCTTGAATCGACGCCAATAATGTCCAGACCTGCCTCGTCGCCCTGGAAACTTGGGCTGGCGATTAAGCCGGTTGATTGGCGAGACCCATTTCTTTATCACAAGACGACCAATCGCGCCGTCTATAATTCCGCGGCGACGAATTGCACGGATTGCGACGATATCCTTCTCTGGAACGAACACGGGGAAGTGACGGAAACGAAAATAGGAAACCTGGTCATAGAAAAGGATGGTCAGCTTCTTACTCCGCCGGTCAAATGCGGGTTACTGGCAGGGGCGTTTCGGGCATTTTTACTGGAACGCGGCGAAATTGCCGAGAAAATCATCAAAGTTCAAGATTTACAACAAGCGAAAAAAATATTTATGATCAATTCCGTACGAAAATGGTTACCTGCGGTGATTGTTTTCGGGCCAAAAATCGCATAATGTGAATGGGGATTAATTAATGCGCTCGTAAATGAAGAAAGTATGCCATAATAAAAACAAGTTCTTCTCCCAAAAAGTAAAGTCGTATTGACGGAACAAGCGGAATTCTGGCATCGCATCTGACCTTCGGCTGTCCGCAACGCGGCTGGGATTTCCGCAGCCTCGGACATGGCGGGGTCAACTTTGAGGAAATCATCCGCGCGCTCAATCACGCCAGCTACCCCGGCCCGCTTTCAGTTGAATGGGAGGATTGCGGTATGGAGCGTGAATTCGGCGCCAAAGAAGCCTGCGCCTATGTCAAGAAAATCAATTTCGCGTCTTCCAGCGTCCACTTCGATGCGGTTTTCGACGATAAATAAGATATCTTGATGTATTGCTCCGACGGTCAGTAATACGAACGGCTTCCTGGAGGCGGGCTTGGGCGTTACCAGTTTCGGAAACGTCATGCCGCAGACCTCATTATAATCACGGTTTTATTTGGTTTTAAAATATACCCTAGCCGTTTCACTGTGGCTGGCCTGGACCGTCAACTCAAGCTTGTATTTCATGCAGGGAACGAGCTTCAAACTCTTGACTTCCTTGATGTCTTTGCCATTGATGCTCTGCACTCTCAAGAAGGCCGGGGGGTTGCCCAGATCATACGTTACCTTCTCTTTCAGCAGGCTTTTGTTTCGTCCGGACACGATAAATATCGGCTGTTTGGAATAATTGCCGTTGACTTCCTGGTAAATGCGCACATGGTTATATGTAACCTGACCGGCTTTGTCCGGACTGGTGATCGCGTAGCAGAGCTTTAGATTATCACCGCTCACCGGTTTTTCGATATCCCAGTTGGAAACACACTTCTCCGCCTGCTTCACCGTGGTTTGCCGGGCTTCCTGACCATCCAGGTTGACGCGAAGATAGCTCTTTTCATCTCCGCAGACTTTTTTCCCTACCGCAATTGTCTTGCTTGTTTCACCACCACGGCAGCCGAAAAACAGGCAACAGGAAACCAGACATACCATTCCAACCAATGCAACAGAAAGACGAGCCTTAAACATAATCGATCCTCCATGAATGAAAAGTTGTTTAGCGTTAAAACATTTAAGAGCAATTGGATAAATCCTAATCCCTTCTCCATGAGAGTCAATTAGTTTTTAAAAAAAATTGTTTCTCAATTGAAGGCAACCAACCCATGTTTTATCTATTTGGCCTTAAAATAAACGCAAGCCGTTTCGCTCTTGTCGGCCTTGATGGTCAACTGGAGCATGTATTTCATCCCCGGAACAAGCTTCACGCCTTTCACCTTTTGGCCATTGACATCTATTACTTTTAAAGAAGCCGGCGGATTGCCCAGGTCATACATCACATTCTCCTTCATCAGACTCGCAGGACGATTGTCGCATCCAAATACGACAAATTCCGGCTGAGTGGAATAATTGCCCTTGAATTCCTGATAAATACTCACGTTGGTAAAGGTGATGCGACCAAGCTTTTCCGGATTGGTTATCTTATAGCTGAGTTTCAGATTATCACCACTGACCTGCTCTTTAATATCCCAATTGGAATGTCCCGTCGCCGCCTTCTTCAGAGTGTTTTGCTTTGCTTCCATACCGTCCAGGCTGACGCGAAGATAACTCTTTTCACCACCGAAAACATTTTTCACCGCCGAAATACCAGTGCTTGACCCACCTCCCAGACACCCGAGCATCAGGCAGCAGGAAATCAGACATACCATCCCAATCAATGCAACATAAAGACGAGTCTTGAACATAATAGATCCTCCATGAATGAAAAGCGCGCTTTGTCTCGAACCGTTTAAGAACAATTGATGGTCATTCTAATTCTCTTCTCACGGGGAGTCAATGGATTTTCAACAAGAGCTTTTTGCGATGTTGATTTTTTTCGATCGGCTTTGGGGTTTCCTAATATATGTTTAAGCCCTGCAGGTTGCATAACGACAAGGTTTCGCAGCGTCTAAACTGTTAGCTGCCTATTTTTCAGCC
>JBAZZQ010000043.1:0-34507 GCA_041658725.1 Phycisphaerae bacterium
GGCCGCTCGACGCCCCCCGCAGTTTCTTGAGCCGCCGGACCACCCGCTTGATCGCCTTGCCGTCCAGGATAACGACTTGCATCCCCCGCAGGCTCGGGGGACCCAAGCGACGGGCCTCATCTGGAAAAATCTCGCGCAGGCGGTCCGCCGTTTCGTTCAGAAAGGCCATACTCAGGGGAATCGGCAACCGACGCAGCTTTCCATACGCCGCCTGAACGGTGGCCTCCAACTGACCCGCTTCCCGAGACCGGGAAAAGCTCTGGTGGCCGCTGCCGCGTGTTCCAGCAAGGCATCGGCGATCAATTGCACCATGACCGGAAAGGAAATCACCTTTTCGTAGCAGCGTCCCCGATGCCGCTCGAACAAGGAGGCCAAATGGTCATCATTCACCGCCCACTGCCCCAACGCCAATACCGCCTGTGCCAAAGGCATCCGTGCCAATAACTCCGCCGAAGGACGATCCATGTCCCAACCTCCTTGAAAATACACACCTGCCGTGTCAAGTATCTCAAAAATAGGAGGTTGCGCCAATTAAGATGTTTAAAGCAGTGGTCTCCCACTACCTTGAATGAATTGTTCCTATTCATGTCGCCGCAGGCTGTTAGAAAACTGCTGTTACCCAAGTTCCTGAAGGTATTTTTTGATTTGAGTTCGTTCTTCATCGCGGAACCGGTGGAAGGGTTCAGCCATGAAGTCATTGCAAATCCCGCAGCACGACAGGGCACACTTGATGCCCTTGAGGAAGCTCGAACCGTACTTGCCCACGCTGTAAATCGTGGCGCGGATTCGCATTACCTTGCGGTGCAAGGCGACCACTTTTTCCAGGTCGTGTCGCAGGGCGGACTCATACAAATCAACGTATAATCGCGGAAACAGGTTTGCCCCGCCACACACACCGCCGTGCCCCCCCAAAAGCAGGGTCTCGGCGAGCAATTCCTCCGGCCCGACCAGCAGGGAAAACTTAGGACATTTCTCAAAGAGCAGTTGGAGTTGGTGAAAGTAGATCATGTTTGCGGAACTGTCCTTGAGACCGATCACATTGGAAATTTCCGCTGCCTTTCGCACCGTTTCCGGTTCAAAGAAGAGCTTGGTGTGACTGGGCATGTTGTAGAGAAAAAGCGGGAGCGTTAATTGTGGGACCATGTGTTCGAGGTATTCTAAAAGCTCTGGTTGGCCGGCGGGAAAATAATACGGAGGGGCCAAGACCACGGCCTGCGCGCCGGCGTTGGCAGCATGACGGGCTAGGTTGACGGATTCCTCAAAGGAGGTATCGGTAATTCCCACGAGAACTGGAACCCTTCCGGCAACCTGACGGCAGGTATGGTCGATCAATTCGCGACGAAGGCGATAGCTCAAGCTTGGGGCCTCACCGGTCGTACCCAACACAAACAAACCATGTACGCCGCCGTCGAGAATATGGTGGATCAACCGCTCCAAACCCTCCACATCTAATCGATCCTTATCCAGCAATGGCGTAACCATTGGAGGGATGATTCCACTGAACGGTAATCGCAGACACAACGGTTCTGTCATTGTCAAACTCCTTCTGTGTGATCGGTCGCCTGGCTTTTACTGGTACGTTCTCTTTTGTCTTCCACTAGGCCAAGGCCAACCCTACTCCCTTCCCTTCCCGAACAAACGTCTCATAGGCCCACTGATCCCACTCAGGTTTTACGCCAATTCCACTCAAATCCCCATAGTTGCAGGCAATCAGCCCACCGTGGTGGCCGAACAGTTGGACCATTTTCTTCGCTTCCGCCTCAATGCAGGCCCGGTCGCCTGTCGGCAGGATTTTTTGAATGTCTACTGGCGAAAACAGGCAGACTTTCAACCGTTGGAGTTTTTCCGCCAACCGCTCCAAACCATAAAGCCCCGGCTGATCGAACTGAAATGCGTTGACGCCGACCTCGGCTAGGTCGTCGAGAATTTCCCAGTTGTACCCGCACGAGTGCATCAACACAAACAGATCCCGCGTGTGGGCCGCTTTGCAGAGACGTTTATAGAGGGGTTTAAAGATTTCCCGCCACATCGTCGGGCTGATCAAAAGCCGGTCCTGAATGCCCCAATCCTCGGCGAAGAATATCCCGTCGGCGCCTGCATCGGCCAATCGGAAAATCATCCGTTCCAACAACCCCGTCACCCGCTCGTGCAGGTCATCGACATGCTCACGCTCCAGAACAAGATCCTGGAAGTAAATTTCCATTTTTCGCATGTAGCGGCAGATGGCGAAGGGAAACCCGGGAAGATAGCCCAGCCGGAATCGTTCCGTTTCCTGCGCGAACGCCTTTTGGGTCTTCTCATACCGCTTCGGATCGTCCAGATCGGGCAGGCGATAATTCTTGAGCTTCGCCCAATCGTCCAAGACGGGTGTGTGGATTTCCCCCCTGACGCTTTTGCCTACGATGCGATGCCAGACATTGCCCCATTCGTCCTCGGAATACTCGAAGTTGTCTTCGATCCAGACGTGACGTTTCCATGTGACAGACGGCTCCACGCCGCCACCGAGAAAATCGTCGATTCTATTTTCACCAAAAGCAAATCCGATCCGTACCGGATCGGCCAGTTGCAGATTGCGTTGAATGATTTCACGTGGTTTCATTTTTCCTTTATTATCCATCACCCAAATAACTTATCGAGTCTCGATCCTCAAAATTCTCAAACTTTATCACCGATTCTGTGCCCTGCCGGTAGTTGCACGGTTACCATCTCAAAGACTGTATACTCGTTGGCGGTAGTTGTCAGTTGGCGGCCGCTAGCGTTAATCCAATACGAACGATCAACAATCTCACACATCAATTTGCTATATAGTTGTTTTTTGTTATACTGATTATGTGGTATAGTGTAGTTTTGAAGTTTCATACTGTCAAGAAAAAAGCATATGTTCCTTTAAATCTTAAATTGATTTTGGTATTCCGGTATGTTGCCACGAAGGAAATATTGTTAATTAAATATCGGTATAAGCAAGATGTGTTTGGCCTTAATTGAATACCAAAATGTTGACAGGATATGATTTTTTATATATAAAAAAATACATAGTGGTTTATATGTAATCACATTAAGCAGTATATAATGGAGTAATCTGTGACTTCGATGCGCACGAAAGAGGAAAGGGTCTGTAATCTTGGCCAGTTTCTTACCCCCGCGAATTCCTGTGACCGGCCCGCTGCTGGGAAGTGGGGGGCTCTGCCGTATGAAAGTGAGGTTGGTAACGGCACTTTGATCTTTTGCTCCAATGGTCAACCCGAGGTAAGTTCCGTTCATATTCCCTTGAATGTTTCAGGCGAGTATACCATTTTTCTGGGGATTTACTCCGGTCATACCCCCTCTAGTTTCTGGGCCTTTAGCCCCCAGTGGGGCGGCAAGGGCGGACAGGTTCTGTTGCGAGCGAAACTTACTCAAGACCCGGTGTTCGATACCCTCAGCGACGAGCACTATGGCCCCAAATCCGGCTTGGTGAAAGAAAAAAACGTCGATCCCCTTCATGATATTCTGGAAGTTCGCTGGAAGACCGCGCATGTACATGGGGGGGAGAAGCTAATCGTAGCCAACTTGCCCCACGAGGCCTTCGCGGGAACTTTGGCTGTCCTGGCCTATGTCCGGTTGGTGCCGGCGGAGAGCGAGGATAAAGCGTCATGTCGGCGATCTATAGCTCTGTTTGACAGCTCCTTCTGGGGCGGTTGGCCGAGGAACAAAGGGGAGTTGCAGGAACTGCTGGAACCTTTCCGCGATAGTGATTTTCGGGTGATGTGCTGGGAAACCGTCAAGGGTGAGAATTGCTACTACCCAACAGAAATCGGCCGGGTTTTGCCCCCATGCGAGAATTCCTGGTTTTACCCCAATTACATTCCCCGCGACCTGCGGCAGCTCATGGCCCAAGCCGATCCCTTGGAATTGATTCCCCGGTGCGTCCACGATCTGGGCTTGGAATTCTATGCCAGTCTGAGGTTCATGGGCACACGATTTCCCTTCAGTTTTTTCACCTGGCCGGGCGACGGTGGGTTCTTTTTTGAAAACCGGCAATTCTGGACTCGGGACGAAACTGGATCGGCCATGCCTCACTTCAGCTTGGCATATTCGCCGGTACGTCAATTGTTTTTGGACCTCTTTCAAGAGCAGCTTACTCGCTATGATCTCGATGGTGTGAACATCTTGTACAATAGATCGTATCCGTTCGTGCTTTTCGAGGAGCCGGTAATCCAATCTTTTCAGAAACAATACGGTCAGGATCCCCGAATCCTGGATCGGATGGACGAGCGGCTCTGGCGGCATCGGGCCGGTTATGTCACCGAATTTATGCGTGACCTGCGGAGCTTGGTGGACACAGTGGGATCTCGGCGAGGTAAACGGTTGGGCGTTTCGGCCGTGGTCATGAATAGCCCCCGCCAGTCCCTGTACTTCGGGCTGGACGTGGAAGCCTGGATCCGACAGGGATTGGTCGATCGACTGATCATTCATCCCTGTTTTTCCGCAGAGGCATTTGACGGGACCTGGATTACCCCGGAGAACGTCGCCCAATATCGGTGCCTGGCTGAGGGATTTGCCGTGGACATTTGTCCTGATTTATACCCCAGGCACCTACCGCCTGAGACGATGATTCCCAGGATATTGGACTATTATGGCGCCGGGGCCGCCGGCATCTCTTTCTGGGACACCTATAGCCGCTTCTGGCGAAAGAGCGAATGGTCGATCCTTCGCCGGGCGGGGAACCGCGAGTTGCTGGAACGTTGGGCGACGCGGCCGCCTGTGTTTTGGCGCAAAGTCGAAATGAAATCTTTTGCCGGAGTCAGTCTGGATCGGCGTTATGGAGCTCAAACACATGGATGATTTGATAGCGACACCTAATACCATGCTCTGGAACCGTTCCGTTCAGGTGCGATACGAAGCCGACATTGCCGTAGTCGGGGGCGGCATTGCGGGCGTTTGTGCGGCCTGCGCCGCGGCAGAATCCGGGGCCAAGATCCTTCTCGTCGAGCGTTTCGGCATTACGGGCGGTAATGCCACGACCGGCGGCGTAGCCTCCTTTTGCGGTGAAACGGCCGGACAGGGTCAAATTTTCGATCGGATTCTTTCCGATCTGGAGCAGTGGCAAGCCATCGCCCCTTATGTTCCCAATACGCCGCATAAGGCGGCCCGTGTTTTCGATCACCATGTCCTGGCCTTCGTCTTGCAGGAATTGCTTCTGAAACACGGGGTGAAGTTGCTGTTGCACACCCGTTTTGTGGACGCCGTCGTTCGTCATGGACGTGTGGAGGGGGCCATTCTCTGTGGCAAATCCGGGCCTGAGGCGGTTCGGGCCAAGATATTTATTGATTGCACGGGGGAGGCGGAACTTGTTCATGCCGCAAATTTGGAAACAGTTAAAGGCCGCGAAGCGGATCACGTTCAACTGCCCATGTCTATGATGGGTTTTGTTCGCGAGGTGGATGCCCCTGGGCGGATGCCGGACGGGTGGTTTACGCCCATCCGAAACCGGGAAGACCTGCCAATGGTTAGCATTTGGCCCAATGGGGAACGCGGCAAGGCACTCAAAATCAAGATTCCCGGTTTTGATGCGACTGACACTCAGGAAATTACTGCGGCTGAGATTGCTGCCCGGCGGCGAATGATGCAGGTGCTGGATTACTATCAACAGGTGGAAGGAAAACCCTGGCGGTTCGACGGTTGTGCCGCCCAGATCGGTATCCGCGAGGGACGCCGGACGGTTGGCGAGTATGTCCTGACGGTGGACGATCTTCGCGCAGGCCGCACTTTCTCCGATGCGATCGCCCGCGGCACCTTCTATCTTGATGCCCATAAGCCGGACGACGACAAACGTACCTACGTTCTGGATCAGCAGGCTATGATGGTTCCTCCCTATCAGATTCCCTTTCGGTCACTGGTCCCCCGCCATGCTGTCAATGTGCTCGTAGCCGGACGATGCTTTTCTGCCGATCAATTAGCCCTTTCCTCCGCCCGGGTGACGACCACCTGTGCCATGCTCGGTCAAGCCGCCGGCATCGCCGCAGCTTTAAGTCTGAGAAACGGTAGCGACATAAAAACCCTGGATTATGCTGAAATCCGCAAATCCGTCGAAGCCCGCGGCGGAATTCTGAATTTGTGAATCGGTAGAATTTTAAAAAAAACATTGACAGGATATTTTTTTATGTATAAAGTATTATATAGTGGTTTTCGTATTATGGTATTAAGCGATACATAATAGAGTGATAAAATTAAGGCGGTATCTTTTATGGCGAATTCGGTACAAACAAAAAAAGAAATGATCAAAAACGAACTGATTACCGCAATCACCAGCGGAAAATATCAGCCCGGCCAAAAGCTCATGGGCGAAGCCCGCTTTGCGAATCAGCTGGGGGTTTCGCCTGGCACAATGCGGGAAGTTCTTAATGATCTAGCAAATGAAAATATAGTTATAAGAAAAGGCGGAAGCGGCACTTATGTTAACATAAAACAGAAAGACGCTATAACTATTCATGTGCCTATCTTGGACCCCAAGAAAATTTTGGTGAAACATTTATGGGGGAAAATTGTTGAACATTCCCATAAAAATCATCAAAAAATCATTCTCCGGCAGATTTTGCATGAGAATATCCACGACAATTCCTCAAAAAACCGCCTGATTGTTCGATTGTTTACGTGGGACCAGCGGGCTGCTTTTTTTGAAACGACGATGAACGATCTGAAGGGGTTGGTGGACATGGGGATGTGCGAGGATTTGACCGACCGGCTTGCGTCTTGGCCACAGAAGGACAATCTGTACCAAGTGGCCGTCGATGCGGCTACCGTCAAGAACCGAATCTACGGACTGCCATTTCATTCCATCTTATCCGGCATGGTCTACCACAAATCAAGATTCGAGCAGTTGAAGATTGAACCGCAAGAAGCGTTTTCGTCCCTGGATGCCTTTGTTCGAACTGTAGAACGTGTTGCTCGAGAGCCGGACGTTAAGTATTCCTTTTTAGGGACACCGCTGAATTCATTCTTAATGTTCTTTTTCCATGGTTTTTACGAAAATTTATCGGCCCGAATGACGCCGGCCCAGGCCCCGCCCATTGAACGAGCTGTCGGTATCGAAGCCTTGAACCTTCTGAAACAACTAAAATGGAAGTTGCGTGCATACATTCCGACTCCCCATGAGTGCTTAGACCTATCTTTGACACAACAGATTTTGCGTGATTTTTTTGATGGATTGATTCCCATCTCCATGCAGCAACTAAATCCCAAGCGCAATTCGGATTTGTATCACGCCAAGATGCCCAATCCATTGGGTTTCGCGGTGCCTCGGCTGCATCCTCAAGGCAGGCCCTTCGTGTTGTTCAATTCGTACATTTGGATCATCAATAATCACCTGGAGCCTGCAATCAAGGAATGTGCCTGGAGTTTCTTGAAAGAATACGTGAACCCACAGTCGGAATACGAGTTGGATATCCGGCATGTGGAAGAAGGGGAATTCAACCATCGCTCCAATTCCTTCATCAAGGCCTGTCCGAGAGTTCCGGACGATCCGGAATATGAATCGACACGGAAAGAGATTTTCAAATTCGCCGAGCCGGAACTGCCGTACCCCTCACCCGTGTTCGATTTATTCACCTTGGCCGCTTGCAAAGTGTTGAACGACCCGGATGCATCTGTGGATCGTGCGTATGACAATTATATATCGTTGTTTCAAAATCAGGCGGGCGTGTTTTCCCGTCAGATTTTATCATACTAAATCAAGAACAACCGTCGCGGGATGGTCCCGCGGCGGAGAGTGGCAGGAGTTTATATAAAGGAGACACAAATGAAGAACGCGATGTATCTGTGGATGGTGATGTTGCTGGTGTCAGCGACTGCTGGAGCGACGGTTAAGACGGAGGCAAACTACAATGAGGATCAGAATCTGACAATCGGTCCCGTCGACGCCCCGTGGGACGGGGTTTTGTTGGAAGGCACTACCGTATCCGGCAGCAATCTTAATGTTCCGATTGATTTCGGTGGGGTGATCTACGGGGGCCCGAATGGCAACGCCAATAAGTACTTTAACATAGTGGATTATGGGGACACCGATAATCGAACGTGGGGCCAGAATACAATGGTGGCGATCGTGAAGCCCAACTGGTCGAGTGAGAAGACGGCGGCCATCGCCTGTGTGGGCGGCGGGCCGTACGATTCCGATCCTGTATACAAGGGCATGGTATTCTATTTTAGCAGCGAAGCCGGTGGCAGTTACATGGACTTTGTTCGACTGGATCTTAGTCGGGACTGGGTAACCCAGTCGTGGTATATCCGAAATTACGAGAGCTGGTTTGACCCAAATGCAACCTACTTTTGTGCGGCGTCATGGAGTGATCTGGGAACCCAGATAGATTGTAAGCTATATATACGTAAACTTTCAGACACTACCGGAACTAATGCACTCTTCGGCGGCTGGACAACTGATTGGACCGCTGAACCCAGCTCATGGAATAGTCAAAGCGTGTATGTCGGCATGCGGTACAATATCACAACGGGTGGCGACTATGCCTTTGATGGCTCAATAGATATTTTCCAGATTTATGACAATTACACGGGTACTAAAGCCGACTTTGAAGCTTTGTTTTCGAACCTCGTCAGAACTTCGGTAAGCGGTACGGTAACCTTGGACAATTATCCGGGTGACCGATCGGAAGTAGCTGTAACGGTCGACTTGAAGCAGAGCGGAAGCAGCGTACACAAAGAGACGGTGTTGCTTGGCAGCGATGGTAGTTTTGTTACCACCTGGCCCATCCCTGCAGGGACTTATGACATATACGTCAAGGGTTGTGTCTGGCAGCAAAAAGCCTTTCTATCTCAGACCGTGATCTCCGAGCCGATTGACCTGGGTGCCTTCAACCTGGCCAGTGGTGACGCCGATGGCAGCAATCAGATTACCAGCACGGACCTGTTGATCATTCTGAACAACATAGATCAGCAGGGCGACCAATAGAAATTCCAGTGTTTAGATTTTGGATTGAAGAGAAGCCTTGTTTTGCAAGTAGGTTTGTATAAAAAAAGTCTTTATCAATATTTTCTGAAAGGAGTATCTTATGAGGAAGTGTGTAATTCTATCGATGGTGTTAGGAATGTCGGTTGGCCTGACGTCGATCACATCGGCGAGTGTGGTGTCGGCCGTCCTGGTGGAGGACACGTACATCCAGAGCAACGCGGCGGACACCAACTACGCCACATCGGTCATCGGCGTCTATTGCCGAAACTACTCGACCGTAACGCGGGCGGGATTTCTGCAGTTCACCTTGCCGCAGATCGCCCCGGGTCAGTCCGTCAACCAGGTGACATTGCGGATGCGGGCCACCCAGACCATGCCGCAGCAGCGTCTGGAACTTGCTGGGCTGGCGGTTAACCCGGACTTGTCGGCGATGACCTGGAATAGTGTGATTACGGACAACATTGTGGCCGGTCGGTTGCCCGACACCTACAACGTGGAATGGGGCAGCCAGGCGACGGTTTTTGCCGGCGAGGAATGGGTCTACACGCCCACGGTTGCTCTCTGGTATGCCTACACCGACGCGAACATCTCGGCCGGACTGGCCAAATACATCAGTGACCGGATATCGACGGCTGGTCCGGTAACCGTGACGATCGCGGTCGGTCCTGCGGGAGCCGCATTGGTGACCGATGCGTCGTTCGGCAGTTCTGAGGCCCCCGAGGGAATCAGCCCGGTATTGGAGATCACCCTGACCAAGCCCGCGGTGAGCGGTACGGTAACCTTGGACAATTATACGGGTGACCGATCGGAAGTGGCGGTAACGGTGGACTTTAAGCAATCTGGAATTAGCGTACACAAAGAGACGGTGTTGCTCGGTAGCGATGGCAGTTTTGTCACTACCGGACCCGTTTCTGCAGGGACTTATGACATTTATATTAAGAGTTGCGCCTGGCTGCAAAAAGCCTTTCTGTCTCAGATTGTAGTTTCTGCTATTGAGCCGCTCAATCTGGGCGCCTTCACCCTGACCAGTGGTGACTGCGATGGTGACAATGAGATTACCAGCACGGACCTATCGATCATCCTGAGCGTCATGGAGTAGCAGAGCGACGGAATAGGAATTCTAGTTGGAGGAAAAGGGAAAATTCGGTGTCATGCAAAATTTGTGGTAACAATGTGTTGCACGTTTTGCAAAAAGTTATATGTAGTTTTCGAAAGGAGTATCTTATGAGAAAGTGTGTGGTTCTATTTTTGGTGTTGGGAATGTCGGTTGGCCTGACGTCGATCACGTCGGCGAGCATCGTCTCGGCCTCCTTGGTGGAGGACACGTACATCCAGAGCAACGCGGCGGGGATGGACACCAACTACTCAACGGCGACCATCGGAGTCTATTGCCGAAACCACTCGACCGTGACGCGGGCGGGAGTTCTGCAGTTCACATTACCGCAGATTGCCCCTGGTCAGTCAGTCAGCGAGGTGACGTTGCGGATGCGGGCCTACCAGACCGTGCCGCAACAGCGTCTGGAACTTGCTGGGCTGGCGGTTAACCCGGACCTGTCGGCGATGACCTGGAATAGTGCGATTACGAACAACATTGTGGCCGGTCTGTTGCCCGCCTACAACGTGAACTGGGGCAGCCAGGCGACGGTCTTTGCCGGCGAGGAATGGGTCTACACGCCCACGGGTGCTCTCTGGTATGCCTACACCGACGCGAACATCTCGGCCGGACTGGCCAAATTCATCAACGACCGGATCTCGACGGCTGGCCCGGTGACCGTGACGATAGCGATCGGTCCGGCGGGAGCCGCGGCGGCGACCGACGCAGCGTTCGACAGTTCTGAGGCTAACGCGGGGACCACCAGCCCGGCAATGGATATCACTCTGGTGCCTGAGCCGGCAAGTCTGCTGGTCTTTCTGGGACTGTCGGTCCTGGGTTTGAAGCGACGGATGAAATAGGTCCAAAAGATTTCGCGAGGGCAAGGCTCGCTGCCTTACCCTCGCCGTAGAGTGGAACACGACGCGTACATGTGGATGGCACGCGATGAAAGGTAGGATAATGGATTACAGAATTCTGTTGGCAACGGTGGGATTGATCTTCTCGACGGCCGTCCGGGCCGAGCGGGGTAAGGTCATCGAGTTTGGCTGGGACGTGCCCACCATTCAATGGTTGCACGACAACACGGCTGCGGCCGAGCTCGTTCCCTTTGATGGGGTGGCTGTGGATTTGGGTCGTATCTCCGACTCTAATCTCGGGTTTATAGCGTACGGTTGGTACGGGGGCACCATGCCCAGCTCGGTCAGGTCGCGGATCACCACCGACGTTAATTACCTCAACACCACCGACTTTACTCGATTACGCGAGAATATCTTCTTCCAGGTTTACAGTTCCTGCTCTTATTCCACAGGTACTCCGGACTGGTTCGACAGCGGGTTTGACTACGTGGTGTCGAACATGGGCTACCTGGCAGATCGGATGTACCAGACCAACGTGACCAATATCCTCTTTGACTCCGAGTGCTACAGCAACATACCGGTCTGGCAATACAGCCTTTCCAAGTACAAGAATACCAAGACCTTCGCCGAGTATCAGGCGCAGGTGCGGCTGCGGGCCCAGCAGATTGCGCAGACGCTGAAGGTGAAAAATCCCGGCCGGGTGATTACCATCCTGTTTACCATGGCCAATAGCGAGGCTTGGCGCAGTGGAATTGCCCTGCCGGAAAACGTATATGGCCTGCTGCCGATGTTCCTCGACGGCCTGCTGGACGAGGCGGGCGACCAGATCCGCTTGGTGGAAGGCCATGAGGACGCCTATTACAATTATAATGAAAGCCAGTTTCAGTACACCATTGCGTACCACAACGGCGGGGCCACCTTGAGCACTGATCCCACCCGCTACTTAGCGAAGGTAGGCATGGGCTTCGGCACTTGGTTGGATGCAAACAATATCTGGTATGAGGATCCCAGTCAATTTTATTTGAATTATTTCACGCCCGATAAGTTTCGCCAATCCCTGGATTGGAGCACTAGTCACGGGGTGTACACCTGGGTTTACAATCAGTTACCCAGTTGGTGGCAGACCAGCCCAACCGTGCCGTTGGCATATCGCCAGGTACTCCATGAGATTACCGGTGTGCCGGCAAACAACGTTTCAGGCACCGTAAATCTGGGCGGGTACATGGGTGATAAATCCGAGGTGGCCGTGACGGTGGAATTCTTCCAAAGCGGAATCAGTAAATTGAAGAAGACGGTTATTTTGGATTCGCTGGGCCAGTTTTCGGTTCACGATGATACTCTTTACGGAATCTATGACGTTACGGTGAAGGGCTGCCAGTGGCTTGCGGCATCCTTCCCAGGCGTGACACTGCTCGCACCGGTGAACCTGGGACCGATCAACTTGACCGGCGGAAACTTGGATGGGAACGGTGGCGTAACGGCGGCAGATATGGCGATTGTGTTGGAAAACCTGGAGTAGGAGTTTGTATTAAGGTATTCATGTGGCGGTTCGTCTGACCGTGAACCGCTGCAATGATGAATAATTGTCATTAGTCAAATAGATGTCGATGAATAGGAAGAAAAGCTATGCAGATTAATCTAAAAAATAAAACCGAAAATCCAAAATGCACAAATGGCCGGCGGTCAACATTCAGAGATCAGCCAAAGCGAAAAGCTTTTACCCTCATAGAATTATTAGTGGTGGTGGCCATTATCGCCGTGCTGATCAGCATACTACTTCCGGCGCTCAACCAGGCCCGTGAAATTTCCCGGCGAACCATTTGCCTGAGCAACTTTCGTCAGCAGGGGATTGGATACCTGATGTATGCCAATGAGTCTAATGGGAAATGGCCTTATTTATACGTCAACAAAAAGGATCCTTTCAAATCGGGGCAGGAAGTTTATTACATCAGTACCTGGTTTTTACGGCTAACGCCCAGTTATCAGTACGTGATGGGCGTAGTGCGATCTCATTTTCTAGATTTATTTTGTCCCAAATACATTGGCGATTACAAGGTCTACTACTGCCCAGGATACATTTCGAAGCCGGAATTGGGCAAGTGGATCGACGCTTGGAATACCAGCCCCCCCAGTTGGAGTTACCAGTCCTATACGGCCTACAACGTGGACTGGGAAACGTACGGGTTCAACAACGTATGGAAGCGAGGATTGAATCAGGAGGTAGTGGCACCGTTATTCTTCGATGTCTATTACTACCACTTTGACATCAAGTATATTGATAAATACACCCCACACGATGCCGGTCAGAACATCCTGTTTACCGACGGTCACGCGGAGTGGGCGCCAATCGGAAGTAACTGGTTCCGTGCCGAGGACATCGGTTTGTAAGACCATCCACGATGCTTCGGTATGATTCAGCCTGACCGTGTGCCTTCCAAATCGTAATCGCTCAAAGATGAAAGATACTCAAAGGAAATTACCGTGACGCAACGAAAGCAACCTGTCCTGATATCCCCCCGGACTTTTTTGCCGCAACTTCTAGGAATAGCCGGCGAGGCCATTGCTCCTGGCGAGGCCGAGGAGACGGATACGCTGGTGCGGGAGTTTGTTGTTGAGCGAAAGATTGTTTTACGGCCGGATGGGATTAATCCATTACCGGTGTTTTACCATTCACCCCGGCAAGGCGAGGTCAAAGGTGCGATGGTTCTGCTCTCGCGGGCGGATGCGGGGCATGGGACCTACGCGGTAACGCTGGAGGTTCGGCGAAGCCTGGGGCATTGGCTGGCGGAGCATGGATGGGCGGTGATTGCGCCGGTGTTCGCAGGATTCGAGGAGCGAGAGTTTCCGCTCAACCACAAGACCACATATATGGACCCGTGGGGCCGGGGAATTCGGGATCTGTTGCTGACTGGGAAAACTCTGACGGGTCAAATCGTTCTCGACGTGTTGCGGGTGCTGAAGCACTTTCGCGGGCAGGAGACACTGCGGGACAAGCCGATGGGGGTGGTAGGGTTTCAGGGATTGAACCTGGCAACAATTTGCAGTGGACTGCTTGACTCTGAAGTGGATTTTCTGGCCTGTTTTCGGTGTCTGGGCGATTACCGGGACCGGATCGAGCAACACGTTTTCGACACATGGGCTGAATACGTGCCGAATTTGCTCAAGTTTGCTGACCTGTCGGACTTAGGGGGAGCGGTGGCCCCCCGGCCGATGTTTCTTTCGCGAAGCGATGATCTTTTAGCCCCGACCATGGTCCTGCCATTTTTCAAAAAGGTTCGCCGAGCATACATCCAGGCCGGAGTGGAAAAGGCGCTTTGTCTGCAGACGGTGGGGCGTGGAAAATTTCTCACCGGAGAAGCAATTCGAGAATTTGGTCAATGGCTGACCGGCTTAAAGTTACCGCATCGACAAAAGCCTTCCACGGTTTCGTTGGGAAACCGCCTTAAGTGTCAACCGATTGGAACTAAGGTCGAGAAATTGGCAACCTGGAACCGTGAGCGGGGTCGGGCGATGAAGGTGTTCGAGGATTTGACGGGCGGGTTTCCGCATCGACCGGTGGATCCCGAGGCCCGAATCATTGAGACGATGGAAAATCAATATTTTATTCGCCAGACTTTGACTTACCGTGTGGCCAGCGGAGAGCGGACGGCGGCAGAGTTTTACCTTCCGCACGATATGAAAAAGCCTGCGCCGACGGTGCTGGGCATTCACTGCCACGGCGGGCATTATTGGGAAGGCCGAGTGTGTCAGAAGGACGAGAGTTGGGTAACGGATTTCGTGCGGGCGGGATTTCCGGTATTCATCCACGACCACTTCGGATTCGGGGACCGGCGGATCGACAACGCGATCAGTTCCGGGCCTCGGAACGATTGGTTCGAGATCGCGGGAATGTATCAGGCGATGCGTGGGGAAACGGTGGCGGGTATTCTTGTTCGTGACCTGATGTCGGCGATTGATTACCTGCAGACGCGCCCCGAGGTGGATGCAGACCGGATCGGGGCGACGGGTTACTCGATGGGCGGAGGCCTGACGGTTCTGGCGGCGGTATTCGACGAACGAATCAAGGCGGTTGTCTCGTGTGTGGGGCATTATCATCTGGGGACGCTCATCGCTCACCGCTCGTCGATGTTGAACAGCCATGGGCTGATTCCCGGTCAGTTGCGGTATTTTGACAACGACGTGGTGGCGGCCCTGGTGGCACCGCGGCCGCTGCTGTTGTGTCACTCGCGCCAGGACGGTGGCACGGAAGAAGAAGGCCCGCGGATCATCGCGGAGTATTGTCGAAAAATCTACCGGCTTTACGGCAAGGCGGATCAGTTCGGAATCTTGGGTCCTGAAGGCCCGCACGATTATCTGCCGGTTTTTCGGGAGGCGGGGATTGATTGGTTTCGTCGATTTCTGTAATGTGGAGTACATAATCTCTAATTCCGACGTGATGCCGTATGCAGGTTGATATTTATAAGGTTATCCGGCAATGCCCGAAACAAAAACAAAACTTAAACCACAACGAACTCCCGATTTTGCATTGGAGGGCTCATCGCTTACACAGCCGGCGGACTTGGACTGCCTGGTCGAGTTCGGCGACTTTACCATCCACATTATCCCCCAGGCCCACATCGACTTGGCGTGGATGTGGAGCAGGCAGGACGGCCGCAAGATGGTTCTCTCGACCTTCCTCCGGCATGTCGAGGTGTTGGAAAAGAATCCTTCATACACCTTCGCCCAAAGTCAACTGGCGGCCTATGCGATGGTCGAGCGATTCGACCCGGCCCTCTTTGCCCGGATTCAACATCTGGTGAAAAAAGGCCAGTGGGAGATTGTCGGTGGTCAGTGGGTCGAGCCGGACAATGCCCTGCCCTCCGGCGAGTCGCACGTGCGGCAGTTCCTCTTTGGTCAGCGATACGCAAAGGAAAAGTTTGGCGTGACCGCCAGGGTAGGCTGGTGCCCCGACAGCTTTACCTGCCAGCCAGATTCCCTGGTGGACTTGATGGTTCAGGCGGGTCTGAATATCTTTGTTTTTAAGCGGCCGCGGGAAAAGTTTTACTCCCTGCCCATTGAACCCTTCTGGTGGATATCCCCAAGCGGCCAAAAGATATTGGCTTTGCGTTCGAATAACAAGGGCACCGGATGGCCGGTGCTTTCGGAAGGCACACCCGGCGGGCTGGAGCAGGTCGGGCAGGCATTTTCAGCCGTGGGAATCCATCAACTTTGGGCCCCCCTGGGCATCGGCGACATCGGCGGCCTCAACCATTATTATAAGCCCGGGTCGGCCCGGGGTTGGCGTCAGGTTTACGGACTGCCAAGCCGCTATTATAATTCCTTGCCGAAAGCTGCCCTAAAGGGTCTGACGGAGTATCATGGCGATATGGGGCCGATCATGACGGGGTGTTTGACAACTCACGTGGAGATGAAAGCTCTTAATCGCAGGGCCGAGGCAACCCTTCAGCAGGCCGAGTTTGCCGTAGCCGCGTTGGTTCTGGCCGGGCAGGACACCGAGGCATTTCGGGCAGACCTGCGTCGGGCATGGGAAATGGTGCTTTTTAACCAGTTCCACGATGTGGTCACCGGCTGCGGATCCGCCTGCGTCCAAGCGCAGGCGGAATGCGATTACCGCACGGCCATTGACTTGGCCGAAACTGTCCGCGCCGCCGCCGCTTGGCGCTTGGGCCGACGGATTCAAGGCCCCAAGAATCCAGACGTTCGAGTCGCGGTTTTTAACAGCCTGGGCTGGACCCGCAGCGCGCGGGTGGTCGGTAAGGTGGACTTGGGGCGTACCGCCGAGCAGGTTCGCCACGACGACTGGTTCGCCATCGACGATGGGGGATCAACCGTGCCAGTGGACATCGAGGAGATCGACTGTTGGCAAAACAAAATATTTCCGGTCCGCCTGTCGTTTGAGGCTAAGGCTCTGCCGGCCTTTGGGTACAAGACCTTTCGATTGGTTCACCGACCGAAACGACGAATCGCACCCCACCGTGGATGGACGTTTGAAACCGACATTTACCGGGTCGAGTTCGATCCGAAAAACGGCTGGATCCGTTCTCTAGTCTCAAAAAAAAATAAGAAACTGGTTCTGGTGGGTCCCTTGACCGCCTGGCGGCTCTGCGGGGAAGGTAAATACTTCCTGGATTACAACGTTGAGCAGCGGGCCTGGTACTTGGGGCCAAACGGCAAGGAATACTCTGCCCGATTGGTTCACATCACGCAGACCCCGATTTCAGGCGGACACAAAGTTATTACCGTCCATCAGTGGGGAAAATCGACCTTTACTCAGACGTTTTTTATTCGTCGCCAAAGCTCGCGGATCGACGTTCACGTCGCCGTCGATTGGCAAGAGGTTGAAACCTTGGCCCGCTTGATCTTTAGTGTTGGATCGTTGGGCTCCGAGGTTCGGGGCTGGTGCGACGGACCCTACCGGGTTGCCCCGCTAAAGACCGACCTACCGGAAATCCCGTCCTACGGCGAACAGCCTATGCACTTTTTCTGCGCCGCTGCTGGCCTGCGCGGTGGATTGGCAGTTTACAACGATGGACGCTACGGGTGTTCGTTCGATGGAAATGAACTGACCGTGTCCGTTGTTCGTTGCGCAACGTACCCCGATCCGGTGTCCGATCAAGGGCCTTGCGAATTTTGCTATGGCCTGGAGCTTTTCCAGGACAGCCTTACCGCAAGCAAGGTTCTAGCCAAGGGCTATAGTTTTAACGTCCGTCCGTGGCTCGTTCAGCCGGAGGGCGAGCCGGAAAGACCAACGTTGCCGGAATCGCATGCGTTTCTGAAGGTACGGCAAAGTGAGGTCTTGACCCCGGTGTTAAAACCGGCTGAGGACAACGACCGGACCGTGGTCGCCAGGTGCGTTAACCCCACCGGTCGCCCGCAGCCTCTGCCGTTGGAGTTGCCTTCGAAAAAAAGGACTCGCCACACGATCCTGGAAGAACTGCAGCCGGGCATCCCTTCAGCAAACTCCACTGTTGATCCTTACGGACTGGCCACCGTGTCGATTCACAGCGGGGAGGGCTGCTTACCATGACACCCCGTGAGAAATTTCAAATGGCCTTGGACGGCCGACAGCCTCCGGGCCGCGTGCCGCACTTTGAGCTGGTATTCTTTCTGACCATGGAGGCTTTCGGAAAAGTCCACCCGACCCACCGGTCCTACCACCAATGGGACCAGATGGAGGAAAAGGAACGCCAGCTTCATCGGCAAGACATGGCCCAACTTTATATCGACACCGCCCGGCACTACGAGCACTCAGCTATTTTTCTTCATTTGCCGAGTCAATTGGAAAAACCTGATGAATATCGTCGGCTGATCGAGGTCGTTCGCGAACAAAGCGGCCGGGACTTTTTTTTAGTAAAACATGGGGACGCGACGCTCAAGCTTAAAAACATCGAGCAACTGGTCTACCGGATCGCGGACGATCCGGAGGGTGTTCACCGAGACGCTCGATCAATGGTTGATCGGGCGTTGATGGAAGCGGAAAGCCTGATGGGTAGTGGCCTGGACGGTTTTGCTTTGTGCAGTGATTATTGCTTTAACAACGGGCCATTCTTGTCGCCAAGTCAATTTTCTGAGTTCATTACTCCCTACCTGGATCGGTTGATTCGCGGCTACCGGCAGATGGGCTTGTACACCATCAAGCACACCGATGGCAACATCATGCCCATTCTCGATCAACTGGTGCAGTGTAAGCCCCATGCCCTGCATAGCCTGGATCCTCAAGGCGGTGTTGATATCGCGGAAGTCAAACGCAAATATGGCCGTCAGGTCTGCCTGATTGGTAACGTCAACTGCGGCCTTTTGGATACGGGTACGGACGAACAGTGCGTCGCCAGTGCCCGCTATGCTCTCAAGCATGGCATGCCTGGCGGCGGGTACATATTCTCCACCAGCAATTGCATCTATACGGGCATGCGCCTGAGCCGCTACGAACTGATCCTCGACGTGTGGAGAAATGAAGGTTGCTACAATCATTAAATATCGAAGATAAGCCAGCCTTTATCTCGCCCCAAAATCGCGGACGTCGTCCTACGGTGAGACAGAGTGGCTGGCTCACCAGGATGGCGTCCACAACGAAAAATGTAACGGAAAGGAAATCATGGACCTAAATTCGATCATTCAGGCAGTACAACGGGGAAAAGACTGGCTTCTTCGCGATCAAATTACTGAAGCGACTAAGACCTACGATATGCTGGATTGGGAAAAGGGCGATGACGAGCCGTGGCACGAGATTCCCACACCTACATATCTGGTGGGAGCCTACTACGCCAACCTGGTCCGCAACGATCCCCGGGCCGTTCGGGCCAACGAGGTCCGCCGCCAGTACTACAACACCTGGCATACGGCTCAGGCGGGCGTGGCCCTCTTGGAATACCTGGACTATGACGACGACCCGGCGGTGCGAAACTCGGTGGACCTGGCTTGGCGATTTATTGACCGTCAACAGATCAAGGAAGGTCCCTTCAAAGGCGTCTTTGTCGAGGCCGGACCGGAAAAACTGAAATTTCCTCTGGAGGATCGTTTTTCCTTCGGCCACACCAGCGCCTACGCCGTCAACAGTTATGCCAGTTACGACAACATTGAAACGGACCTATTTCCGCTGGAACTCTACCGGCGGACCAAGGACGAGCGATACCTAAAGGTGGCCTGCGACAACGCCGTCTTTTTTCTGGAACACAAGCCACAGTACGTGTTCATGCAGGTCGAGACGAAAAACTTTTCCATTTCCGGGATGACCAATGACGCGGTTTACGGTCGTTTGGCCGAGTATACCGGTGAACCGCGATTCCTCGACACCTTCATCAAACAAATCCAGAGATTAAACGAACTGGGCTTGGACCTTCGAGCCCAGAACAACATCCGCAATATGTATTGGGACGCATCAGCCCTGATGTACGCGGTCGATCAGGTGCCCCAGATGTTCGGGCTGGCGATGGCCAAGCTGGCTTTCCTGGCAGAACACACGCTCTTTGCTCAAAAGGAAAGCGGCGTGCTTTGGTTCCGGTATAAATCGCCTGGCGTACCGGACGGCGACCACGAGCGGACCCAGGACGGCGCCGCCACCTACGCCATGATCCGTGTGTGGGGCAAGATGTACGATCAAACCGGCGATCGTCGCTGGCTCAATGCCATCCGCAAAGCCGTGGGGTTTGCTCTCACCCAACAGTACCCGGACGACTATGGCCCGGAGTTCGCCGGGGCCTTTGAGTACGCGGGTGTAGTGGAGTATAAAGGCCACAAATACGAGTCCCTGCGGGACATCTCGACTATCTTTGCCCTGCGGGGTCTGTTGCCGTTGCTGACCGGCGAATGCAAGTGGGTGGAGGATTTCTGGAAATGTCCATAAACCAAACACCAGCGATGGGACAACACTCAAGTGTCTTGTCCCTTCCTGTCGACCCGCGTTATCGCGTGGGCACGCTTCAGTACACCAAGCTCGGATTGGCGGGTTTGTTCGCCTGGGTCCTCTGGGGAGATTTTTGTATGGCCCTCATGGAGACGGTTATTCCGAGTGTCCTGCCTTTTAAGCTCCAGAACCTGGGTGCGTCCAACATAACTTTGAGCTTACTGATCAGCACAATTCCGCAGATGATGAATTTCATGATCAACCCGATCATCAGCTTCAAGTCTGACCGTCACCGCGGCCGTTGGGGACGACGAATTCCCTTCCTGTTTTTCGCCACGCCCTTTGTTACGTTGTTTTTGATTCTAATGGGCTTTTCCGAAGACCTCGGTCCCTTGCTTCACCGCTTGGTCTTTTCTCAAGTTATTGCCGTGTCGCCCACCACGATCATCGTGATCCTGATCGGCGTTTTTATGGTCTGCTTTCAATTTTTCAACCTGTTTATAGGGTCCGTGTACTATTATCTGTTTAATGATGTAGTACCCGAGGCATTCCTGGCCCGCTTTATCTCCCTGTTACGAATCATCAGCGGAGCCGCCGGCTCGTTCTACAGTTTTTTCATCTACCGGTACGGGGAAACGCACATGCGGGAGATTTTCGTCGGAGCGGCACTGCTGTACTTTGTGGCATTCATGCTCATGTGCTGGCGAGTCAAGGAAGGCCAGTACCCTCCGCCACCGCAAACCCTCGACCGTAAGACCGGCCCCTTGGCTGCCGCCAAGACCTATTTTTACGAATGCTTCACTCACCGCTTCTACTGGTACTTTTTCCTGACCAATGCTTTTTACGCCATGACCGCCGGGGCAAGCCTCTTTTCCCTCCTTATGTACCGCTATTCGCTGGGCTTGTCGTTGGACCAGATCGGCAAAGTTGGTGGAATTGCCCAGTTGGTCGTTATTGCGCTGTTGTACCCAGCGGGCATGATCTCTGACCGCTACCATCCCTTTCGCATGGCCATGATCGCCCTGATCGTGATGACCCTTCTGGCCCCGCTCAATCTGGTCTACCTGTTCCTAAATGTAACCCCGGCCACGGCCCTTCGTATTTACATCGCCATAATGGTGATCAGTCTCCCCGCGGGTATCCTCTATAGCGCGGCCATCCTGCCCATGTATATGCGTCTCTTACCCAAAGACCGCTACGGTCAATTCTGCTCCGCTAACGCCATGGTGATGGCTGCCGGATCCGTCATTGCCGGTCTGTTGGGCGGGCTGTTTATGGATCTAATGAAAAGAATTTACCATGGAGATGTCTTCTACTACCGTTTCGCGCCAGTCTGGTCTGTGACATTTTATGCCATCACGTTGATATTTCTTCTTTTGTTGTACCGGGAGTGGAAACGTTGCGGCGGGGCTGATAATTACACGCCGCCCGGTCCCGCCGATCATCCCCTAACGATGTATAATAAACCGGAAAGGGCCTTATGAGCGACCTGAAATTACCAACACAGCAGCTACCCCGGGTGATTTGCGAAAAACACCCGGAGTGGGTGAATATTTTCAACACCGCCTGGCGAATGGGATTTGAGAACATCGAGCACCCGACACAACCGGGATGGAAACCACAGTTGACGTGCATGCCCGGAAGCGGGCGCCTCTGGCAGTGGGACTCCTGTTTCATGACGCTTTTTGCCCGCTTTTCCAACGGCTTGCTACCCGGCATGAACAATCTCGACAATCTCTATCGGCTCCAGCGGGACGATGGGTTTATGGCTATGGCCTACGAAATGGCGACAGGCCTGCCGGCCTTCGGTGAGCGGATCAACCCCCCGCTTTTCGCCTGGGCGGAGTGGGAGTATTTTCGGCTCACCGGCGACGATTCGCGATTTGAAAAGGTCCTGCCCCGGCTTGTCCGCTATTTCGACTGGCTCAAAACCAATCGCACCCGCGTCAGTGGGTTATACTGGTTCGAGGACAGCGGATCGAGCGGAATGGATAATTCCCCGCGCAGCGGGTATCTGTCGGAAACGCTGCGGGGCAGTGACGTATGCTTTATCGACTTGGCCTGCCAGCAGGCCTTGAGTGCGAGGTGTCTGGAGAGCATGGCCCGCCATCTAGGCCAGACAAAGTTGGCGGATCGATTTGCCGAAGAACACACCGCCTTGAAGAAATTGATTAACGACTACCACTGGAGCGAGAAAGTCGGGTTTTATTTCGACCTGTTCGGCCGTGAACGTCCGGAATCCCGCCACAATTTTCTTAACCACAAGACCCTGGCCTCGTTCTGGCCCCTGATCAGCGAAGTTGCCGATGAAGAACAGACCTGTCGGTTGATCGAGCACCTGGTTAACCCCGAGGAGTTCTGGACCCCGCATCCTTTACCTACCCTCGCGAAGGACGATCCGAATTACAACCCTCTGGGCGGATATTGGTTGGGGGGAGTGTGGGCGCCGACCAATTACATGGTTGCGGCGGGACTTAAGAAACAGCACAAGCACGATTTGGCTCGGGAAATCGCCGTGCGGCACCTGAATGCGATGGTCGAAGTGATGCGAAGCGAGACTTATGAGAGCATTTGGGAGTGTTACTCGCCGGAGCGCCCCCGGCCGGCAACCAATGGTTATGGCAAACTGGTGCGTCCCGCTTTTGTCGGCTGGACCGGATTGGGACCTATTGCTATGCTCATAGAACACATCTTCGGAATGGATTTCGATGCCGGGGAAAACCGGATTACCTGGGTGATCGGTACGCCCGGGGTCCACGGCGTGGAAAACTTGGCCTTCAACGGCGGGACAGTCTCACTGGTGTGCCGGGGTAGGGACCCGGCGACGGGTAAGCGGCAAATCCTGGCTGAAACCGCCAAGTGTTTGACCATGATCGTGTCGGTACTGGGCCAATACCTGGAAAAGCCCATTACGCTGACGCCGGGTAAACATGAATTCGCGGTCTAACTATATCAAGGAAAGAATCATGAAACATGGAGTAATGTTGATCGGTTGCGGTGCGATGGCGCGGGTGCATTGCACGGCGTTAAAAGAACTGCCCTGTATTCGCCTGGTGTCGGCGGTGGACATGGACATCGAGCGGGCCAAGGCATTCCTCGCCGAGTACGGCTTCGAGCGGACAGGCACCGACTATAAAACCGAACTGGCCAGGGACGATTTCGACATCGTCCTGGTCTGTACCCATTGGCCCCGGCGTTTTGCCATTATCAAGGACTGCTTTGAGGCCGGCCGGCACGTACTGTCGGAAAAGCCCCTGAGCGTGTACCTGGATGAGGTGGAAGGCTTGGTGGCCTTGGCCAACAAGTACCGGCGAAAGCTGCGAGTGGGAATGATGGAGCGATTCCGGCCCATGTTCCACAAGCTCAAGGAACTGCTCAACGGCGGGACCATCGGTCGGCCGGTAACCATTAACTTTCAGCACCATCAATCACTTGCGCCCTGGAGCTATTTTAAAAACCTGATGGCCGGCGGGGTCACCCCGAACGTTGACTGCGGGATCCACAAGTGCGACCTTGTGCGCTGGTTCCTGGGCTGTGATGCCAAGTCCGTAACCTCATGGGGGGCTAAATTACAGGCCGATTCTCCAGCCCATAACTTCACCCATTCGGTCTTCACCATGCAGGATGGAACGATCCTGACCCTGGAGGATTGCTTTTCGCCCAGCACCGAACCATTTATTCACATGTGGATTCTGGGCACCGAGGGTCGAATCCTCTTTGAATACGCCGGATCCAACGAGCGTGTTCAGTTTCGCGGGGTGATGGAGGATTGCATCCACATCTGGTACAGTTGCTCAGCCCGGCATGAGACGATCTACCTGCCCCAGTTCGTCAAGGCGGTCGGGCCGCAAATGGAGCAGTTCGTGCGGGAGATCGAGGAGGACCAGGACCTGACTTGGCACTATGACAACGTCCGCAAGGCTACGGAAATGGTTGTGGCCACCGTGCTCTCCGAGCAACGCCAGGCTGCAGTTGTGTTTCCATTGACCGTGGCGGACATGACCGAAACGACACGGTATATCGCCAAATAGTAGAGAGGGTTTGATCGGCATTTTGAGATTGTATCTCTTGACGAAGATGTCATCTGTCTGTTTACCATTATTATTGGAGGATCGCTGCATGAGGCTTTTCAATAAGGTATTGGTGGTTTTAATCGTGATAGGTTCTGGGATGCCGGCGTTTGCCGAACGTCAGCAAATGGTTCCGTTGTGGACGAATCAGGGACCGGCGATCGATGGGCGGCTCGATGAGGCTTGCTGGCGGAAAGCTCGGGAAGTTTCCTTGAGTCCAATGCGGGAGATGGATCGGGATATTCCAGGAACGACGGTCCGATGCGTGTATACACGGGATGCCGTGTACTTTGGCTTTACCTGTTCAGAGCCTCAGACGAAGAAATTGAAAACCGGGTCGTCGGGCCTGGGCGATCCATTTCAGTACGATGCGGTGGAACTGTTTCTCGATACCGACACCGACAAGACAAGTTACCTTCAACTGGGTGTTTCCGCAGGTGGGACATATATGACGTTCTTTTGTCCCACCCCGGGCAACAGTCAACCGATGGCCGGCGAGTGGTCGATCAAATCCCACGTTGGAAACGATGGTTACAGTCTGGAAATTCGAATGCCCTTTTCGCAATTTCCCGTTTCGCAACAGAAGCTTGCGCCGACGTGGAACGTGGGCATTGCAAGGTATCAACGGCTGGACCTTTTGCAACCCCGATATGCCGTATGGAAAGGCTACCTGATGGAGGGACTGCACCACAAGCCGGCGACATGGGGTGATATGGGGCCTTTTGAAGTGAATTTCGGTGGGGTCAAAGAACGCATAGATTCAAAAACCGGACCCGGTGGCTGGGAGTATCCGTTCGGCCTTCCGCCGGTTTACCGGGCAAACCTGCCGAAGGAACTGGACCCGTCGCTGGCGTGGATAAAGACCGAACGTTTGCGGATCGCCTGGAGTTGGTTGACGCATGCCCGTATGTCCTCGCGTGAGCCGCAGTTTCGGCACACGTTCCAGGATGTAGTGAATGTGATCGCGGCATCGGGCTTTAACGTGATCATTCCCAACGAGACGGGCAAGACCAAGGATCGGACCCCGATGGACTTTTGGTGTAATCTGGAAGGCATGGTCCATGTGCGGCTGGCGGGGGTTCACACGATGTTTAATGTCGGATATATCTGGACGAAGTGGTCGGATCCGGCAATAAACTTTCGCTGGTACGTGTCGGGCGAGGGTAAGATGGACTCCACTGCCATTTGCCCGCTTGAACCATATCCGTGGAGGGAGAATCTGGTCCATCCCACGCTCGATGCCCTGGAGGAAGCCAAACGCCTGAATATCCCGGATTTATTCTTCGGCGTCATGTTTGACATGGAGCCGCAGGCCGGCGTTCACGACTATTGCTTCTGTGACGTATGCTGGAAGACCTACGCAGAGTCGCGGCCGGGGGTAAAAACCACGCTGTCGGCAGTGAACCGAAAAAAATGGCTGTTGCTAAATAACAAACTTGACGATTACAAGTCCTGGCAGCGTAGGGCGGTGACGGAGTTGTTGCGTCGAGAACTTGCTCCTGTACGGGCCAAGGTGCCGGTCCTGGTGTTTGGATTCTATCCATATCATTATCAGATGAGTTGGATCACGGAAGCTGTGCTTGATGGTGTTTCGACTCGGCAAGCTCCAGGTATCGCCATGGACGATCAGACCTACTGGACCGGCTGGACGGGCAAGCCGGGGTATGTGGAACAGGTTCGACAGGGGACGATCAAAATGCTTGGTTACGAACCATTCTATCTTGCCAGTATCGCTTATTGTTCCCCGGAACGCAATACGGACGGCAGCGCCAGTTACCCGACGTACACCTACGAACGGGCAGGACGGGAGCACTACCTGATGTGCCGGGCGGCCATCGGTAACATCTGCTGGGGCGGGACTCGTGATGCATCCAAAGACCTGCTGGCCGACCAAAAGCCCTATTACGTTGAAGGATTCGCCAAGGCCCACCGCCTGTTGGAAAAGGATGGAGTGATAGACCGTGCGGTCCCTAAACCGCCGACGGGTAAGGAAAAAGCCCGACTGGAAAAGGCGCTGGCCACACTTCAACAGGAACGACCGCGATATGAAAAGATGGAGGAAGCGATCCAGCGGCAGAAGGCAAAAAAGGCCACACAGAGTAAACCACAAGCAGCCTCAAATTTGCAGACCTCTCTGCCGGAGAAGGCCAAGCCGGCGAAATCAACCGGATCAAAGACCGGTCGAAGCAAGGTGCTCGACTTGTACGGCGGCTTCGATGGCTCGAAGTTACTGCAAGGTTGGGAAACGATGGGAGCTGAGGCTTCTTATCGGATCGTTCCGCGGGGCAATACCAAAGGGCAATGTCTGGCCGTGACTGCGCGGAATGTGCGTTACGCCGGGTCGGGAATCAAGATCGATCCGATGGCCGCTTGGGAACCCGACAAGGACTGCCGTCTGTCGCTGGAGGTTTGCGGTGGGGCCGGTGAAAACCGAGTGGTCGGTTTTTGTCTTTGGGCCCGTGTCCATGCCACGGATGCGGCAGGCAAAGTTTATCAGTTCGTGTACTTCATTGAACACATGGGTTCTTCGGAATGGGAACACCTGATGCGTAAGGAAGTGTGTGGATGGAACGTGCGAGGCAAGACCATCTACGGGCGGGAGTACTCGATGGAAAATATTGTCGGACCAGACGCCAACACTTACTGCCAGTGGCTGGGCACGTATCCTCGGAGCCTTCAAATCAGCGCGGACTATGTCCAGCCGGATGTGTGGGTCAAGATCAAGGTCAACCTGGCCGACGCCTTCAAGGCTCCCCATGCCCCGAAAGTATCGGAACCCCTAATCCTGACCTCTCTGGAGATCTACAACTACATGCACGACCGAACCGACTGGAAGGTGGACAACGTCCAGTTGGCCGGTAATGGCGTAAGGGATATGGTTGTGAACTGATAGTTCCTGTGCTAAGGGATTAGGGAATGAATATCCGAAGCACGTCATATGCGACAAAGTCCCTCCAGTTGACGGTCAGCGTCTTATCATCCTGTCGCCATTGGACTTCGACGGGGCCAGCGCGGTCGGGGCTAAGAACCTGCACCACTTGAACGGGATTGTTGGTGGGCAGTTCGAGGATGATTTGCATGGTATGGGATTTGTCAGGGTTGAAATTGACGGCATGGAGAAGAAGATTGCCGTGGCTGTTGGAAGTCAGATCGAAAACAGTGTACTCGTCGGCGGTGGTAATCAATTGGCGTCCGCCAGCGGCCCAGTCCAGGGCGGTCAGGAGTTCCCCTTCGTTGGCGGGGATTTCCCAGTTGTTTGTGTAGGCATTAAAGAGGTAGTCGTACCAGAACAGGTCGTTGGAGGGTTTGACTCCTCCATGCTGGACCGGCGGAGGGGTCCAGACGACTTTTCCCCGACCGTACGGTGCAAAGACCGGAGATGGGGTTCCTGGCTGGGGTTGGAGGCGGGACCAGAAGGTATCGGCGGGAAACGCAGAGCGGACTATATTTTCCTCATTGCGAAGGCCGCTCATGTCTTCGATGACGAGAGCTCCACCTCGGTCGACGTAATCGGACAAAATACGAAGATGCTTATCGCTGATGGTCTGGGCCGAAGGTAGGATCACGGCGGCATACGAGTCAAGGTGGCCTATATGGGAATCCAGGACAAGATCAAAGAGGATATGCCGCTGAAGCATCATCTGTTCCCAGAGCACTGCAGACAGATGCGGCTGTCGGGAGTCGTTAGCCAAGCTTCGGCTGGACCGCCATAACGCGATCTTGGCCAATGACCGGGGGGAACAATATATATCCGCATGTGTGCGGTAGAATTTAATATACCTCCGGGTAGCGTCGTCGAGGTCAAACTCGTCCTCATGAAAGAAGCTTACGCAGCCCGCGCTGTTATGGGCAAAAGCCAAAATCTGACCCAGTTTGATCCGGGCATCGCCCTTGGAGATTGTGGAATAAGGGGACTGGGGGTTGACCCCAGAATAAAGAAAAATCGAGTTGCCTGTGGCCCGGGAAAGTTTGCAGGAACGGATATTGGTGATGAGCTTGCTGTCGCGCATGCCTGGGCGTTCGGGTTCTTCGCTCCAGAAGAGGTCAGTGCTCTTCAGTAGTCGGTCGTGATCGACGGCGTGGAACAGAGCGTTGTTGTGTCCAAGGATTCCAATCGGATTGATTTCTACAGCCACATCGGGGTTCAGCGAACGGATGTAATCGGCAAGATCCTTGACCGCGCCTGCCATTGCATGGCAGCGGTAGTCCAGCCACTCGGTAAAAACGGGGTCCTTCGTGACGATTACCGAATGATGCATGCGGCCTTGTTTCCAGAATCGCGGTAGGGCAAACCGAACGGATCGACGGATACCGAAACGCCGGCGGCGGTCTTCGGGGTCCGGGTATTTACCCTGTATCCACTTTTGGAATCCTTCGTCGCAGTGCCGGCAGTAGCATGCAAAGGGTTCGGCAAAGACGTTGTCGAAGTGAATCATATCCACTTTGGCTTCCACGATGGCCTTGTGCAGGACATTCTTGAGGTAGGTCCGGTAGTCAGAATTGTTCTTGCAGGCCCGGTATCGCCAGTACTGTGTGCCGTAAGTAATCGGATCACCATCGGGATCGCGCATGGCCCATTGCTCACAATCCGGAACTTCCTCTCGTAACGATTCGAAGTAAAGTGTATCGCCAATGTAGACGCCCATCTTCATGCCCACCTCGTGGCAATACGCGGCCATGCGGCCAGCCATCGCCATTTCTTCGCTTTCCTCCTCCAACCCCAATCCTTTCCAGAAACTGCCGATATAGAGGGTACAGCCGGCATCGGCCAACTTTTGGGCAAATTCGCGGGTATGGGCTGTGCGGTACCGAGTCGGGGCCTGATCGTCACGCAGAAAATTGTTACGGGCCAGGTGGTGCCAGCCTTCCCAGGAACCGACGACAATCAAGGGACCGTCGTCCAGCCACGCCGGTTTCGGATGATCCAGAAACTGAAACTCTGTCATCAGGGCACAAACTCCTTTCGTTCAGGTACATCATTTTGGCCGTGAATACGGCTTGGACAGCCCTCTGAAGGTCGGCGGATGGATCCACATACTAGCTTGGTCCAACGATTTGATGCTTCCAGTCGGCCATTCTTCACCCTTACGGTCAATGTTCTCTAGCAATTGGCATCGGTTGTCAGAATACCAAATGCCTCACCTTCGCTCATGACTATAGCACTTGGACCATACATACCCTTTTTGGGAAAACTTTTTTCTTTCTAAACTAAAAATATTATGTCAACTTTAAATAAAAATCCATCCTTTTAAGAAGATATTTTTCGCTTTGATGTTGCTCTGGTCCAGAAATATTACGCTTGTCTTATTCATCAGTTTGGTGATAACATGAGCAAAAACCTATGCATGACTTTGTACTCAGTATTTTTTAAAAAATGGGTGTATATCGAAAATGGTTATTTTGAATTTGCTATCAAGTCCCACGCAAAGGGAATTAGCCGATGATCGAGCAATTAGTTATGGAGGTGGATTGGGACGGGAAGCCTAAATTGGTGTATCTGGCCCTAACCAACAATTCCGGCGGCACCTCAAATCGAACGCGATATTTCCCTGTTTGGCACAATTACTCAAACAATGTTATGGCTGGCGAAGGGCAATTCGTGTATGAGCCGATCACCCGCTGAACACGACATGGGTGTAGGAAATCGAGGAGGTATCGACCTCCCAAGCTCGAGTCGAATTTGACACCGTTTGGATCGAAGATATACCGTGATGACGAAGATGGATTGATGCCAATGAAGGTCGCGGTAGTGCGGATGATAGCCGTCAACACAGGAACAATGACGGTTGGCAATATTTTGCATGGTTGTAACGAGGAGATCAAACGACATGATTAACATTTGCGTGATTGGCGCCAGCACAGGCTGGACGCCAACCCTGGTGACGGATTTAATGATGGTCTTTCCCGATCCGCTGGAAATTCGGCTAAATGACATCGAGACTCGGCAGATGGATCTGAGCGGAGCCTATTGCGAGCGTTTGAGCCAACATCTTGGCAGGAAAGATCGAATTCGAAAGTGCCGCAACCGGCGCGAAGCCCTCAAGGGTGCTGACGCAGTCATCATCACTATTTCCACTGGCGGGCTGGACGCGATGGAACACGACCTGAATATCCCGGAAAAGTATGGGATCTTCGCAACGGTTGGCGATACAGCCGGTCCCGGCGGCTGGTCGCGGAGCATCCGTAATATTCCCGTGTTTCAGGCCTTCGCCGCAGACATTAGTAAATATTGTCCCCAGGCATTTATTGCCAATTACACAAACCCGATGGCGAGTTTGACCGCAACCCTGCAATTATTATGCCCCAACCCTTCCGTCGGTCTTTGCCATGCGTATTTTGAGACCAAGGATGTCCTTCAGAAAATCTTCGGCTTACCGAATTGGGACAAGATTTCGATGTCGTTTGCCGGGATGAATCACTTTACGTGGGTGGTCGATTTCAAAATTGGCCATGAGGATGGCTATACGCTGCTGCGAAAGAAAATCGGCAACGGCTCGCTGCGTAAGGTTCTGCCAAAGGAAAGCGCCGACGAAATCGGTTTTTTCTCCGGGCACGAACTGTGCGTCGAGTTGTTCGATGCATTTGGATACCTGCCATATCCCGGTGATCGACACACCTGTGAGTTTATTTCCTTCGTTCTCTGCGGATCTGGAAAAGGCCCGCAACGATACAAGCTCAAGAACCGTTTCGGGTTCAACATGGAGACATTTCGATACTACAATATCAAGCGAACCTCGGTGGCCCAGCGACGCCCGAGCATGGCGGATCGCGAGCAGATGTTAAAGGACTTTTTAAGTGGAAAACGACCAATCAATCCCCATAAGAGTCGGGAGACGGGGGCGGAAATGGTTCGCGCCTACCTGAATAACAAGCCGATGACCGATGCCGTCAATGTCCTGAATATCGGACAGATTCCCGGCCTGCCCCTGGGGGCTTGTGTGGAAACAATGGGGATGGTGGACGGATTCGGCGTTCGCCCTGTAACTGTGGCTCGTATTCCGGAACATCTGCTGGAAGTGATGCGTCCGCAGGCGATCTGTCAAAAGTGGATTACACAAGGCGTTCTGGAGGGAAATAAGAATCTGTTACTGCAGGCCCTTTACCGCGACCCGCAGTGCGCCCATTTAAAACCCCAGGAAATTCGGCGGATGGGTGATGAATTAATCGAAGCCAACCAACGGTATGCTCCGGTGAAATTATGATTTCTATTCCCCAACAATCTTGGATTCATCAGGCCAAAACCCATATTCAGGAATATGTGTATTTACTTAACTCAGGTTGACCCTATATATTGTGGTGTTCGGGTCGTTTCAGAGTATATATCCTGGACATATTGTGGCTACCCGATTCAAGTAAATAGGCATATTCCTTTAAATATGGCTGTTTTAATTCTGCAGGGCTAAGTTTAAATGCAAACCAACCATTCGTGGGGGCGCACGTAGGATCGCGGTTGTTAAAAAACAGCATGGCATAAATCACAGAATCTCCCTTCCACCCAAAACCAGGCGAGTTCCAAGCGATCCTCAATCGCATGGAGGATTTGCGCTGGCGTGTGTTTTACCTTTTGGCCTACACCACCGGGCTCGATTCGGCGAAAGGCAGCCCCGGAATCCGTACCGTATGTTTTGCTGACGGCAGATCGATGGCATCGGGTTCGGGAAAAATGCAACCTATGCCGAACCGGTAAACCTTGGAGATACAATCCCGCCACACGACAAACCGAATGGGCCGAGTGGGAGAACCGCTGCCTGGTCAACAATGCCCTGCGGGACATCCGGAGCCATGCCCGAAGGGCGGGGATCAAACCGGTGGCACCATTGACGATCCACACCTTGAGAAAGTCTTTCGCCCAAAACCATGCTCATTGCGGCACACCCTCCGCCACGCTGAAAGCCTTGATGGGCTATGCCTCGATCACCACCACAGAGAAATACTACCTCCAGAATTCGGACGAAAACACCCGGGCCGCGGTCAAGCGGTATGAAGATTTGCTACGGTAAAAAACATGCCGATGAATATGGAACGTGATATCCGCAGGAGAGGAAATAATTGAAGCATTCGTCAGAGGCCACGGCACGCAGGGCATCGCCGATGGCATGGACCACCGCGTCGAAGGTTCCGGCGCCGACCCGTCGCAGCCACGCCTTGACTTTGCTCCAGAGCTTTTCAATGGGGTTCATCTGGACTGTACGCCGGCAAGTACCACAGGTCACAACCCGCGGCCTCGATGGCTTGGCTGACGCCCTGAACCTTGTGCGCCGATAGGTTGTCCATCACCACGATCCGGCTGGGCTTCATCTGCCGGAGTGATCTTTCGCGGACACGCAGGACCGGGTCTGCCCGGTTCCAATCGTCCTTCCCCGGCTCGCTTTTGCCACTCGCCGGCCGTGGACCTCGCAACATCAAACCTTCGGGCAACAGCCGCTGGGGTTTCGCCACTCTTCAATGCCGCCACAACCCTTTTACGCAAATCCATCGAATAAGCCATGTTAAAGTCTCCTTGCTATATGACTTATATGTGGCCCTGACCGTCGGAATCCCAATCCCGCCGCCTTGGGGTGGGGCCGGGCGAATGTTGCTCCCCGACGCTCCAAAAAAACGAAAAAAAGATAGACCCAAATGAGTGGACGTCGTATAATGGCGGCGACAATATGGCCCTACGTGGCAGGACAAGTTTATCTGGTAAATCCCGGATCATACCAAATAGTGTAAGATTTTTTATCTGTACCAAACGGTTTTATATGAGGAGATATATGCGTAAAATCATGTTGCGAGCTTATCAAGATGGAATTGTGATTCCCGGTTTGAATATTCCCTATCTGCCTATGATGGAACCCATTGTCCGGGCGTTGCGCGACACCGAGAGTTTTGGCCTGATCGAGGTGGCTAAATTGGAATGGGAAAAATTTCAAGCCCACAGTCTTGAGGCGATCAGGGAAACCTATGAAGCGTGTAAAGACGAGCGGCACACCCGCCTGCACCTCGATCATGTCCCGGTGATCGATGAAGATGGTCATCAGGTCGATTATTTAAAGATTATCCGCCGAGCGATCGATCTGGGTTATAATTCGGTCATGGTGGATGGGTCGCGTTTATCCCTGGCGGATAATATTGCAGCCACACGGAGTGTCGTTGAACTGGCTGATGCGGCGGGGATTCCCGTTGAAGCGGAGCTGGGAGCCATCGCCGGACATGAAACCGGTCCCGTGCCCCCTTATGAAGAATTGTATAAAACGGGAAAAGGATTTACCGATATTCAGGAATCCGTCCAGTTTGTCCGCGAGACGCGCGTGGACTGGTTGTCCATCGCCTTCGGCAACATACATGGGGCGGTCTCGCAGGCCAAGCGCAACGAGAAAAAGATAGCCGCGAGACTGAATATTGATCATTTGCGAAAGATTCGGCAGGCGGTAAATATTCCGATGGTCCTTCACGGCGGTTCGAATATTCCGTCGGAGTATATTCGGGAGGCGATTCGCAACGGCATTTCCAAAATCAACATCGGTATGGAGCTTCGACAGGCCTACGAAACAAACCTAAAAACCTCACAGGAGGCGGCACAGGAGGCCGTATACACCCATGCCTGCAAAATCTTGACCGACTCCCTCAAGGTCGCGGGCAAGGCAAAACAACTAACTACTATTATCGAACGTTCTTCCGCGTAAACTAATATACATGAAAGAGGATTAATGATGTTATCCAACAAAACAGCTTTTGCGGTCTTATTGGGAAATCGTGGTTTTTTCCCCGGTTCGTTAATTGCCCAGGCGCGAGATGAAATTTCGCAAGTCTTAAAGAAACTCGGCCACAAGGTGTTGATGTTGCCTGTGGAGGCGACCCGGTATGGAGCGGTGGAGACACCGGCGGAAGGTGAAGTCTGCGCGAATTTTCTGCGGCAGCACGCAAAGGAATTTGACGGGGTGATCTTGTCCCTTCCGAATTTCGGGGATGAAACCGGAGCGGTTGCCGCGCTAGGTGAAGTGAACGTCCCCATTTTTATCCACGCGTATCCGGATGAGTTTACGAAAATGGGGCCGGAAACTCGACGGGACGCTTTTTGCGGAAAATTTTCCATCATGGACGTTTTTTGCCAAAATCAGATCAAATTCACGGCTCTTAAACCGCATACCGTCAGCCCTTCCAGTAAAGTGTTTGCGGAAAATCTCGATCATTTTGACCGGGTCTGCCGAACGGTCAAAGGGG
>JBAZZQ010000044.1:0-34230 GCA_041658725.1 Phycisphaerae bacterium
GGCAACAGCCGCTGGGGTTTCGCCACTCTTCAATGCCGCCACAACCCTTTTACGCAAATCCATCGAATAAGCCATGTCAGCGCCTCCTTGCCATATGACTTATCGGCTAATGATGATTATTTACGCGAATTGCTCTAGTGCTTCCTCATATCAAAACTCCTGAAAGTCGTCTATTATGTCCACGTCGAAACCCCATCCGAGACAACCGCCATACCGTAATCTCAAATGGGGCGGTCAGGTTAAAATACGCCCGTTTTAATTTTACATGCGATGTCTTTGGTAAACGGCGGAGGAACTACTATAAGAGTATTGTCTTTGGAATGAACGCTTTCCTTCTTAAATGTTTTTCCTTTATATGTGTCCCACCATTCGATCTGGTAATTTCCATCCGGCATGTTCGGTATGGAAATTGAAATATTATCGATGGTTCGCAGGGGCGTTTTGTCTTTCCAGCGGAAATACCAGGCGTTTTGAGCGTTTTGAAGCCACAATAGTGTCGTCGTTTTACCCTGAAGCCCCAGGATAATGACATTCTCGACCGCGATTTCACGGGTGGCTTTTTTCAGAATGATTGATTTCAGACTTGCCCACCCTCGACCCTGGTTTCGGATGGTCAACTCATTGCCGCCGACAACAAGAGGCAAAATAACCGTTTCGCTTAACTCAGTAGCGGATGGATTATTTTTCTGGTCACGATCCTGAAGGTTCAGTGTCTTTATAGCCTGACCATTCATAAGGAACTCCAGCTTGGTTCCTCCTTTTTCCACGGCGGATAATTGAACTTCCACGGTAGTAGGATGGTGCGGGTTATCGATGGAGAGGGTCAAATCCTGTTTAAGAGAGAGATTATCCTGACCAAAAAGAATGCCCGGAATCTCTTTGACCAGCTCTTCGTTGGACGTATCAAACAGTTTTGGATCGACGGATTTAGGGTTAATCCGACGGGTAATGGCCCAGATCAAACCGTTTTCAACTCGGAATTGGCCGGTCTCGGGTTTGGACCATGATTGATTACAGTTAAGACGAAGGTCCAGCCACTGATCATTTTGATTTGGTTGAATCGCTCTCAGGACAATGTCTTTGAATCCTTGCGTGGTCCAGGGAATGCCTTCAGCGTAATTGGCAAAGGCACGGTAGTGATCATACAGGTCCAACGGGTCATGATATTCCGTGGCAAACCAGAAAAGTACTGTTCCGGCTGCGTGTGAAAAGGCCGACACCCAAATGCTGTTATGGAGCGAGATGCCTTCCGGATCGATGGTCTGGGCCTGTCCGCACAGCGAAGCACTGAACGCGACTTCTCCTCCAAGATTGGGTTTTTTATATTGAAGTTTGTATTGAAGCATTGTTCTCAGGTTTCCGGTCATGACTTGGGGGTATCGGTGCGTAACGATATAATCGATTTCAGGAAGTTTCCATATTTCCGGATCTTCCACCAGAAGCGATGACCCGAAAGTGGTTGTAACGAGGTGTTTGTTCGGGTTGATCTTCTTAAGATAGGCGGCCATGTCGCGGTGCCATTCCCGGACGGATTTTATATTCTTCTGGAAGCCGTCGGTATAATTCACTTCATTGAATAATTCCCACCCAAGAATATTCGGAGAATATCCCCATCGCGCAACGATGTATCGGAGGCGTTGCCGCGTGAGTTTCATCATTTTCGGATTGGTGAAGTAATCTTCCGGGCGTAGGCAAGGCCCTCCATTTCTTTGGTTGAATCGACAGCCATTCCAGAAATCACTTTGTGCCACTGCCGTTTGATTGAGGCATGGGATGATGTGGATGCCGCGCTTTGCTGCCGCTTCCACGACGTAATCGAACTTGAAGCTGCTCAGCTGCGAATACCGGCCCAAGCCGGTTTGGTTGGTTTCAATCTCGAAAGGACATTCGCCCACGGTTTGAAGATTCACGCTGGTATAGTTGCATCCGAAGTACGCCAGCTGATTTAGATAATGCTTGTATTGCATGATGTCGGTGGAGGTTGTATGCCAGAGATGGGTTCCATATCCGATTCCAAAAAACGGTTTGCCGTTATCGAATTCCAGATAATAGGGATCGGTTTTGCTGACTCGAAGGAACCCTGAACGGTCCGATTCTGTGGGAGTGAATTGGGTGACAGGAGTTTTGGCGGATCTTCCTTTTTTGTCCTTTACAATAACCACGTATTCATACCGGCCGATCTCCGTAGGCGTGAATCGGATTTTCCAAATTGGCGTTTCAATGGGTTTTATCCAATCGCCCTTTCTCGTGGTGCCGATATAGAGTTGATAAGGCTGATAGTAAAAACCATCGACAAGGACTTTTTTCCCGCCGGGCGTGGTGAATTCGGCTTGCAGGGACAGGTCCTCGAAATCATAGGGATTGCTATATTCCGCCTTTAGAGTCACCGTCAATTCAAATTTGCTCCACCGTTCGATGTTGTCATTGTTGGGGCTAACTTGAATAATGTTCGGAGGTCCCTGGTAGGGTGCCGATTCCGATACCAGGTCTTTGTTCTCCGCTGATAATGCAACGGTTGCGCTGACCGCCCAAAATGGAAGAAAAGATAAAACTAAAAACATAAATCTCTGACAGGCACATTTCATCATTTTAAACTCCTTATAATTGAAATTCTTTCAAATACAGACATCCCGCGGTAATGAAAAATATAGTCCCAAGGTCCCGGATATGATACGGGCTAAGGTCCTTTCCGTTGGGAGGTAAGACTTTCTCCAAAATGGCTCCTTTCAGGTTCGGGTCCTCCGGAGAGGTAAACTGCATGGAAAGGCAGAAGCTCAGAGCCTTTTGGGCCAGGGCCATCCACTCAGGGGCGTGCGTAACTTTAAAAAGTTCCAAACAGAAAATAGCGGCACAGGCGGAACCAGAAGTAGCATGACCGAAAGAATCGGTTTTCCCGTCTAAATAATACCCCCTGAAGTATCCACCGTCTTCGCGAAGGGCGTTTTTCAGAAACTCCCCGCAGGCCAGTGCTGTATGAAGAAATTCCTCGCGCCCGGTTTCACGGTATGTACCAAGTAAAGGCAATCCCCACCAGTAAGTGTGTCGGGGATGAAAAGAGCCTGTCTTAGGATTGCACGGACCGTAATCGATCCAATTCCCTTTTGGGTTTTGCTCTCGCACCAGGGTTTCGGATATCTTTATGTGAACATCCAAAAAATGTTTTTCCTTTGTTTTATGATACAGGCGAAGCATGATGCTGTCATCGAGCAATGGACGACCGCCGATGTTATTTTTAGTTCGATAGGGATTGGGCGCGGCACAGTGAATGGCCGGATCATATAAGTCACGGAATAGACACTCCTGGGGCATATAAAGTTTATCAATAAGAAAGTTTCCGGCTGTGGTCAAACGGGACCATAATTCAGAAGAGGATTCTGTATCTGCCAGGAGAATTAACCCGTGCATACTTTCTAAAATCGCTGAAGTAGTTACCTTATCGCCATAATCCTCGTACGCCAAAATCAGACCATGATCAGGGTTCTCTGGGTTCCAAATTTGGTTGTTGATGATGAAATCAGCTCCCAGACGGGCTGCGGATTGATATCGTTCATTCTTGAAATATTCGGCAGCCAGAACCAATGCCTTGACCGCCTGACCGGTATGCCAGACCGGGCAGAAAAAATCCCACTGTTTCTGAGCGACAGAATATTCTCCCCGTATCGCTCCTTTCCAGGATTTGTGGAGGTGACCGATAGTATCCCTTGTATCGGGTGGGAAATTTTCGGTCTTCAATTGGGCGATTTCCGTAACCCAATCGCAAGCCAGTAATAGGCCCGATTTTAATTTTAACGGATCAAGATTCGTTTTAATCTCAGCCATAAATACTCCCAGTGTTTTTTTGTTTTTCAAAAAGCGTAATCAAATAAATTAATCCTCCTGGTAAATGGAACGGGTATTTATCTATACATTCTTTTTCCATATCAGCAAAGGTTCTTGAAAAATTCAACAAGCTTTTGCGCGGTTGCGGTATAAGCCATTTCTTGAGATTCATAGGTTACGCCACCAATATGAGGTGTAATAATCAGGTTTTCATGTGAACGGGAATAAACGATAAGGGGATGCTCCGCCAGATTATCGTTCCACTCTCCATCGAGGACATCCAGACCGGCAGCCGACACGTGGCCGCTCTCCAGGGATTCCAGTAAGTCCGTTTCATTAAGAATTGCGCCGCGGCTGGTGTTGATCAGGATCGCGCCGCGTTTCATTTTCGCCAAGATGTTACCGTTTATTAAATGGTGGTTTTCCTGGGTTAAATGGATATGAATAGTCAGAACATCTGCTTCATGAAGTAATTGGTCGAGGGAAACCATTTGAACACCGGGAATGGTAACGGGAAGTTTATCGCAGCCGAGAACCCGCATACGAAAAGCCTGGCCATATTGTGAGATAATCGTTCCCAATCTTCCACAACCGAGAATACCCAGGGTTTTGTAAGCCAGTTGGTGACCTCGGAATAAATCTCGCGCCCAATGACCCTGGCGGGAAGCCTGGCAGGCCGCGGGAAGAGACCTGGCGCAAGCTAATAACAACGCCCACGCTAACTCCGCGGTGGCGGTAATCCGGTCTAACAATTGCCGATCATCCTTAAGACCTAACACCACAATACCATGTTGCGCCGCGGCCTGAAGATCAAGGTGGTCCAAACCGGTTGAAGGAGTAGCGATTACTTTAAGACGCGGAGAAATTTCAATTAACTCCCTGGATAGCTGAACATGAAGAGAAGCGAAGTAAGCGTCGCCATCAGGCAGATGTTCCAGCAATGCTTGAGGAGTCGGGGAAATATACTTTACCAATCCCTGGGATTCCAAAACGCGTTTGGTTTCGGGAGCAAAGGTTAAGTCGGCGGCACAGATAATAGTTGGTTTTTTCATTTCAAAATCCTGAGGACATTTCTCATTAATATATACCAGGGCTTCCGTTGGGGTTCCGGTTTAATTTTTCTTGCGTGGAGGTAATCGCTTGCTGTAACGCCTTCGCCTGATTTTTCGATCCCTCGGCCAGAAGACCAACGTCTCCGCTTCCAACCAAAAGCCGATAACCTAAAACGGATGCTTGCCGCACGGCATCTGGATTCGTAAAAACTCCACCGGTCAACTTCTGGTGGGAATGGGCCGCTTGCGCGACCTTTTTCAAGGCCGAGTCGAAATAATCACGAGGTCGAGGTTGATCCATGATTAATCCATTTCTCAAAGCCATATCGTCGGGACCGAAAAAAAGTAAATCGACCCCCTCCACTTCCGCGATAGCGGAGGCATTTTCCAACCCAATTTCCGTCTCGATTTGGCAAATCAGCAAAGGTTGTCCCCGATCGGTATGGCAGTAGCCTCTTCCCCATAAATCAATCGGCCTGCGACCACCGAAGGACCTGGAGCCCAAAGGAGGAAATTTTGCCGCCTGGACAATATTACGAGCTTGTTCGGCCGTATCAACCACTGGGACCATTATTCCTTGAGCGCCCATGTCCAGAGTTAAACCGATTAAACCACTTTCGTGAGACGGAACACGGACGATTGCCGGACGGTCGATTAAGCTGCAGACCCGCACCATAGCTAAAATATCATGATAGTCCAACTGGCCATGCTGACCATCAATCCATATCCAATCCCAGTCCGGGCCGATTCGCTCAATCACTCCAGGGGCAGGATACATAATCGACAGACCTAATTGGGGTTTACTTTTCAAGATTTCTTTGAATGATTGCATTTTTTAAATTTCTCCCTATCAAATTCGGAAAAAGTAGAAAAAGATTATGTTTGTTTCGGATTGATTTTGAGGTGAACGGGTTTATCGATTCTTTTCATGATGCTTACCAGGCGGGTCGTATGATGGAGCGCTTGATCTGCATAATCAACCCCTGGTTCCAGTTCCCTGTTATCTAAAATACACTGCGCCGGAACATCCGACGGAAATTCACGAATGAGGAATGTAATAGAACGCCGCTGAATTTTACCAGGTTCCAAACGTAGAGATAAAAGTCCGTTTTGGGCGGTGGTATGATAAATGCCTTGGGCGCGGTTAAAACAGCCATCAAAACCAATGGCCTCTGCCGGTTTCTCTTTTTCACCGGAATAAGTAAGCAATGATCCGATTACCGGTTCGATTTCCACAGGATGGTACCAATCTTCTCGAAGATTTTGTAAATCCGCTTCCACCTCTTCAACCTTGTCCGATCTTTGCCAACAAATAACCATGGAAAAACCATATTCGATGCCGGGTTCGGTGGGAGCTACCCGAAAATCGTGACTGGCGGTCAAGCCGTGAGGGCATTGCCATCCGAAAATACTTGCCGATCGTTGGTCGTCTAAATGGAGAAGATTACCGACAACCGCTTTAAGCCACCATTGCTCTTTTCCCAACAATATCGGAAAAAGAATGGCAACCGGATAGATTTGGGAACAAAGTTTACTTCCAAGAGAAACGATGGTTCCATCCGCAGGGAAACTCCATTCTTGAAAAGTGTCGCTATCCTGGAAGGCGACGCGGGCCGGACCGTTCATCAAACGACCCAGAAGATCGAAATCGGGACCCATACTCCGTTTCACCCACGTTAAGACATAATCCGCCAGCACAATGCGATCCGGGAAAAAACTGGCGATGCCGTGGGCCTGGCCTCGAACGTCATCCGACCGCTCAACGAATTTCGGCATCGGACCTTCCCAGCGGAATTGAGTGAGCAAGGCGCCTTTATAGGTAGTTGTAAGTTTGGCTCCCTGGGAAAATTTAATTTCAGAGCCACCGATATGGCCAAATTGTATCCCGCTCTCCCAGCAAATATTTTGATCTGGATTTCCGCTTTCAAGCAACCGTAATTGATGAATATTCCCGGGGCGTATTTTCGCGTAATATTGTTTCTGGATTATCTCACCCATAGGGACCGGTTGGGTGGTGTGCATCGAAAACCCGTTCCAGAGCACGCCCTCGGATTCTGAAAACAAACCCACGACTGTAACGCCACCCATATACGCGTCCTGTGCTTCCAGAACAGGATGGCCATTAACTAGAATGTCGTGCCGTTTTCCATTCAACAGCCAGGCGACACGATAGGGAGTGCCGAAATGCAAAGGATAAGACGTTTCGGCAATCACGGAAAATTCCTCTCGATGCGATGGATCCGTGCTTTTCCGAACAAGCCGGAGGGTCAGTTCATCCTGTTTGGAGGTAAACAGGAGGCGAAGATGGTGAAATGCGTTATAATGACGAGAAATCAGCCCCCAGGTTTGTTCGGATGTGTGACTTTTTTCAAGCTGAAAAACACCTTCAAGGCATCCGTGCATTTCTCCTTCTACAAACAAATAGGAATGTCCGCCTTGACAATAAATTCCATTTTTTTCACTCTTCCACTGGCCATCTTGGTGCCATTGAACTTGCGAATGAAACCAGGAAGACTTTTCGTCTAAAAAGTGACCATCAAACAAGACTTGTTTAACGACGCGAAATGTTTCGATTTGTCGTTGGCTTCCATCCACCAACTCAAGAAAGGCGACATATTCGCCTTCGGGCAAAATACAACCGCCGGAAAGATGATTTTCAAACTCCCCATGCCAGACATCGACTCGAACGGCATCCTCAATAGTCAATAACGAATGGCTGATCCAAATCGGTTCATTGAGTGGATACAAGGAAACGACTATCCGGTTCGCTGGGATATTTTCCGGCGGTAAAAGTAAAACTGTTGGATTGCCATGTGTACTTCTAATCATAATATTTATTTTGAATAACTTTTGGCTTTAAGAAATTCTGTAAATATATAACCATTATTTCTGCATCTTCTTCGGTTGGTGGTTTAATGTAAATGTTGATCAAACCACGTTGCTCCTGCTGATTCCATATTCGCCTTCATTCGCAGAAGCATGATGTTAAAATAAAAGAATTAACTAAAAATGTCAATAAAAAAAACCTTGACTTTTTAATTGTAACCGAGTACGATGGCTTTTGTACTCGGTTACAGAGTTACAGACAAAAGAGATTTGGGCAAAAACATGGCAGCAACCATCTACGACATTGCGAAGAAATTAGGAATATCACACGCGACCGTTAGCAGAGGGTTGCGGAACAATCCCGAAATTGCCTTATCAACCCGCGACAAAATCCAGAAGGCGGCCATTAAGTTGAATTATACTCCGAACATCTTAGCAAGAGGGCTTGCCGGGAATGGAACGCACACCGTGGGAGTTCTATGGACTCTAAGTACTCCCCATCAGAGCGGTGAGATGGCCCGACGCATTGCTATGCGTGCTCAGCAACACGGGTGGGTAACTTATATTGCAGACAACATGAAAGACAAAAATGTTATTGAGAGGGTCACCACCGACTTTATCAATCGTGGAGTGGAAGCGGTGGTGGTCGAATTGAGCAATCAAATACCGTTAACATCGGATTTAGAGAAATGTTTAAATCGATTTAAAACAGCGGTGATTGTAACTTCTTCGCATCGGGAAACCCAACTCGATCAGGTTGTTCATGATCGGTTTGACGCGATACGGGCAGTCGTTGGGCATTTTGCCAAGAGTGGGCGCAAACGGCCTGGAATTATGGTTCCGGTCAAGACTTCACAACCTAAAATCGATGTGTATTTGGATGAGTTCAGGAAGTATGGAATCGACCCTGGAACCCAGGCCATCATCGATATCGGGTTTGAGGAAGAGTTGTCGGGTGAACGATTGCTTCAGGTTTTACGGTCGAAGTACGAAGAGAACAAAACTCGATTTGACTGCCTGTTTTGTTCCGGGGATGAATTGGCAACGATGGCGATTTCCTATCTTGCGTCCAAAGGGCTTCAGATACCGCGGGATATCGCCGTGGTAGGTTTCAACGACAATGAAACCTCAAAATTTATGATTCCGCCCATGGCGAGCGTGGCCCGAAAGGATCAGGAAGTGGCAAATATTATCGAACATCTGCTGTTTTCGCGTCTGGAAAAACGTGATATTCCGCCCAGACAGGAAACGATCGCGATGGAGTTTATATGGCGAGAATCGGCGGGATAGTTTCGATTTGTGTGTGAAAAGATCTGGATTGTCCGGGTCTTGGTGTTTAATCGTGTCCTTAATTTTAGAAAAGGAGCTGAAGATGAAAAAAGAATTGTTGGTCTTGGTTGTAGGAGTCCTCATGGTGATGGGAAATGCCTGGGGTGTTCCGTCGATTGGTTTTGTTGCCCCCGGTCCGGGATTGGATGTTCCGCTAAACGATAACCTAGTCCCGGTAAATTATGGAAGATGGTCGGTAAACACCGGCGCATGGACTTACGATGGCGATTCCGCGACAATTGCCAGTCCGACCGTGAATGTTAACAGCGCATTGCGGTTTAGTCCCACCCCGTTATGGGAGGATAGTGAAACGATGCCGATGGAAGCGGCGGCAACGCAAATGCCAGCGGGTACGGATTGGGGTTTTGAGCTTACCTACAAGCATACCGGTGGATATAATGGCGGCATACCCTGGTTTCTCCGAGATACGGCCCCGAACAACTCTTATGATTACCGAATGGTCAGCCTCTGGCAAGTCGGCACCTCGTCGTGGACCATTAAAGTGGGTGATGCCACTGGCGATGGATGGGTGAATGCCGTGACCGGTCTTGATCTCAGTGATGGCGCCTTCCATAAGTTTACCACTCATTATAAGGCCGCCAATCAACGCCTGGACATTTATGTGGATGACGTCCTCATGGCGGAGAACGTTCAGCTTGTTCATGGCCATTATACGCCGAACTTCATTCAAATTGAAGACGCCGATGCCGCAGGAACAGATTCTTATGGTTATGTAAAGATCGGGCAGATTGTTCCTGAACCAATGACGTTAGTGCTAATGAGTCTGGGCGGACTCCTGCTTCGCCGCAGACGAAGTGCATAGTGGTTTGTAGTTTAGTACGTCATGTTTAGTCAGTGTAAGAGAAGGCTTGTCCCGGATCGCTTTAACGCGATCCGGGATGAGATATTGCGGAGAGTGATTATATGTAAAAAGATCTGGATTGTCCGGGTCTGGTATTAAATCGTGTCCTTAATTTTAGACAAAGGAGCTGATGATGAGAAAAGAATGGTTAGTAATGGTTGTAGGAATTCTCATGTTGATGGGAAATGCCTGGGGCGCTGTTCCAGTAATTGGCTTTGACCTGGTTCATCCGGGAATAAATGTTCCGCTGAATGATAACATAACCCCGGTAGATGTTGGAATGTGGGCGACAAACACCGGCGACTGGACTTTCGACGGTTCTTCCGCGACAATTGACTGTCCGGTGGTGAATGTTAACAGCTCGTTGCGGTGGTTTACCACCCTGGTATGGCCGGGGACAGAGATGCCGGGGATGGGGGCGATAGTGCCCATGCCTGATACTTTAGATTGGGGATTTGAGTATACCTACAAACATACCGGCGGGAATAATGGCGGTATCCCTGTGGTTGCCAATTATTTTGTCCCGGACTCCGCAGAGTACCGAATAGTCAGCCTCTGGCAGGTGAGTGAGACGTCGTGGACCATTAAAGTGGGTGATGCCGATGGCCAAGGATGGGTGAATGCCGTGACCGATCTTGATCTCAGCGACGGCGCCTTCCATAAGTTTACCATTCATTACAAGGCCGCCACTCCAGGCCTGGATATTTATGTGGATGACGTCCTGAAGGCGGGGAACGTTGCGCTCGGTCATGGCCAATACAACTTGAGCATGGTTCAACTGGAAGATGCCGATGCCATAGGCACGGATTCTTATGGTTATGTAAAAGTGGGGCAGATTAACCCCGTAACCGTTCAAGGCACCGTGGAACTCAATGGGTTTGCCGGCGATAACACCACGGTTCCCATTTCCATCGAGATTCGTAATGTGGATAATACCACTGCCCTGGAGAGTCGTTGGGTAACGTTGGCCGCTGACGGTAGCTACTCGTTTATGACGCTCTTGAATGGTCCTCATGACATTTCCGCCCAGGCTTCACAGCGGCAGTTTCTGAGGCAGACGCAGAAAAGTGTTACCCTCTCTCCGGCAAGCCCGGTGACGGTGAACTTCACCTTGGCCGGCGGCGACATCGACGATGATGGTGAAATCACCAGTTCGGATCTTTCCATCGTGCTGTTCAATATGGACAAGACGGCAGATCAATAATCTATATCGATTTTGATTTGTTATTGATGTGAAAAAAAGTTTCTCCGGATCGCTTCATCGCGATCCGGAGGATTCTGTGAGTGCGAACGGGAAAAAGGGGACATTAAATGAATAGAAAATATTTTCTAGGTCTAGTTCTGGTTATCCAGGGACTCGTTTCTGTATGGGGTCTGGAGGTCACTGGCGCCGCTGGAACGCATACTTATGCCTATATAAAAATAGGACAGGTTAACCCCATAACCGTTCAAGGCACCGTGACGCTCAATGGTTTTACCGGCGATAATACCACAGTTCCCATTTTCATCGAGATTCGTTATGTGGATAATACCACGGCACTGGAGACTCATACCGTGACGTTGGCTGCCAATGGCGGCTACTCATTTACAACGCTCTTGAATGGTGCTCATGACATTTCCGCCCAGGCGGAACAGTGGCAGTGGCTGCGGCAAACACAGAAAAACGTGAATCTTTCCGGCACCACGACTGTCGACTTCAGCATGTTCGGCGGCGACTTCGACGGTGACGGCGAAATTACCGTTTTGGATCTTTCCATTGTGCTTGCCAATATGGACATAGCGGCAGATCCATAATCACAAAAAACGGTTTGTTGGCTTCGCCAGGATAAAACGTTATCCCCGACACCCCGACATAACGAACGAAGCAACCTTGTTTGATCGCCCGTTGTAGCTGGTACATGTTACTCGTATTAAGCAAATAAAGTATTTCTCGGATCGCTACGAAGCGATCCGGGAGGAGATATGTAAAGAAGAAAGAGTATGTTAAGTGATTGGAAAAATTCCTCTATGTATAATTCTGGTTATTCAGGGAATCGTTCCGTTATGGAGTTTAGCGGTGGTTGGGATATCCTCCAAGCCGGAACTTTTTCTGGATGACTACATTATAGACGGAAACGTTAATATGTGCAGAAAAATACAGAAACCGGAAAAGCACATCTCGAATCCGCTGTTCGGGAAGGAATTCGCGTGGGAACAACGGACTGTCCAGATGTATGGAACAGTCAACTATGATCCCGTATCAATGAAATTTCGTGGGTGGTATCTGGCCAGCGAATCGAGTGCCGGTAATCCTGAATACTATATTTGTTATGCCGAGTCCGGGGATGGTATACATTGGGAAAAGCCCATGGTTGGGCCGGGCGTATTCGGTCCGTACACGGAGCATAATGTCGTTATTCGAGGGGGGCATGGAATCGGTATCGTTGACGATCCGTGCGATACGGATCCTTTGCGGCGGTATAAGGGCGCCGGAGGGTCGCTTCTGGGATTCTCGCCTGACGGCATTAACTGGACGACGATGACGTGGGCCGGAATCGGCAAGAACGACACCGGAACGTCGGTCATTGGATGGAAAGGGCAGTACCTCGCGTTTGTTCGCAACCAGGGGTATTGGGAAAACGGGGTTATGCGGGAGGTGGCCCTGACCACCAGTACGGATTTCGAAACATGGTCGGCCAAGCAGACTTTTTTCCGAACCGATGCGGCGGATGGGTATCCCTGGGTGCAGCCGTATGGATTGTCGGTTACTGTTTATGGCGATCAGTTGATAGGGTTACTATGGCTGCTTCACCTGGATGAAGTCCCGGGTAACAACTCGATCGGCGATATGGACGTGCAACTGGTTACCAGTCGCGACGGTCAAAACTGGTCTCGCGTGGCGGATCGTCAGGTTTTCATGGAACCGACCGCTGGAACATGGGACGAGGGTCGGATATTTCCCAGCACGACCTTGGTGGTCAAGGATGATCTGGTGTACATCTACTATACCGGGTCGGATACCCGCCACGGTATAAGTTACGGAAATGTAGGCATCGGATTGGCCACTCTTCCGGCTGATCGTTTTGTCGCTCTGACACCGGAGGATCCGACGGAGGAGGGAATTCTGGAAACCGTTCTGCTGACAACAAGGGGGCACGACCTACTGGTTAATGCGGGCATTGATCCGGGCGAGCTCCTGGTGGAAGTTTTGGCTGAGAACGGCACTGTCATGGCCGGTTTTGATCGAGATCATTGCCGTCTGAGCGTCCAGGATTCTTTGCGATACCGTGTTTTCTGGCAAGAGGGAGAAAGAACCTTATCGTTAAGCGACTTGGTAAACATGCATTTTTCTCTACGATTTGTTTTATCGGGAGATGGCAAATTATATTCTTTTCAAACGACTCCTGTTCCAGTGATCCCTGTTCCAGCGATTGGTTTTGACGGCCTTCATCCTGGATTGGATGTTCCACTGGACCTTAACTCAAATCCGGTAGTTTACGGAAGACGGACGGTAAACACCGGAACCTGGACTTTCGACGGCGCTTCCGCAAAAGTTACCAGTCCGACGGTGAATTACAATAGCACGCTGCGGTATGCAACCACCTTGAAAAATGATGCGGCAACGACGACGCCCATGCCGGCGGATACGGATTGGGGATTCGAGCTTACCTATAAGCATACCGGCGGGTTTAATGGCGGTGTCCCCTGGTTTGCCAGATATACAGCTAGTGATAACTCTTTCGACTACCGAATAATCAGCCTATGGCAGGTCAGCACGTCGTCGTGGAGCATTAAGGTCGGGGATGGCAGTGGCGGGTGGGTTGATGCGGTGACCGGTCTTAACCTCGGAGCGATATTCCATAAGTTTACCACTCATTATAAGGCCGCCAATCAACGCATGGACATTTATGTGGATGACGTCCTCATGGCGGAGAACGTTGCGCTCGGGCACGGTCAATATACTTTGAACTTGGTTCAACTTGAAGACGCCGATGCCGTAGGAACAGACTCGTATGGTTATGTAAAGATGGGGCAGATTAATCTAACCGTTCAGGGTACTGTGACGCTCAATGGTTTTGCCGGCGATAACACCACAGTTCCCATCTTCATCGAAATACGTGACGTGGATAATACCACGGCCCTGGAGACTCATACGGTAACGTTGGCTACCGACGGTAGTTACTCATTTGCGACGGCTTTGAATAGTCTTCATGATGTTTCCGCCCAGGCTGCACAGCGGCAGTGGCTTAGGCAAACGCAGAAAAGCGTGAATCTTCCCGGCACCACGACGGTCAACTTCAGCATGTTCGGCGGGGACTTTGACGGTGACGGTGAAATCACCAGTATGGATGTTTCCATCCTACTGGCCAATATGGATATGCAGGCAGATTTATAATCTCAGAGTAAGCGGTTTTGAAAATATAAGAACACCAACGCGAAAAATATATATGGAAGAGGTCTTATCATGAGAAAAGAATGGATGGTGGTTGTTGGAATTCTGATGATGGCGGGAATCGCCTGGGGCGTTCCGGAAGTGGGGTTTGTTGCCCCTGGTCCGGGTCTCAATGTTCCCTTCGATAACATCACGGCTTCAAATCCCCTGACGTATGGAATACGAACGATCGAAACCGGAACGTGGACCTACGATGCGGATACGGCGTCAACTTCATCCAGCAATGCGTGTTTGGAGTATTTCACGACCCAGACGAACTCCGGAACCTCGACCCCGATGCCCGCAAACAAGGATTGGGTGTTTGAGATTAAATATAAGTATGTCGGTGAATACAACGGGGAAGTTCCCTGGATAGCCTATGCCGAGGGTGATAACCGAATCATCAGCCTGTGGCACGATAACACCACGTCCTGGAGCATTCGCGCCGGAAACAACAGCGGCGGGTGGTTCGTGGTCGCTTCCGGATTGGATTTGGGATCGTCTTTCCACATTTTCACGACTCAATATAAAGCCGCCAATCAACGCCTGGATATTTACATGGACGGTAATCTTCTTGCGAGCAATATTGCGCTTGGTCACGGCGTATATACTTTAAAACAAGTTCATATTCAAGTCGAAGATAATGTAAGTCAAGCGACTCCGCCTGTCCATGCCATCGAGGATGCGATTGGCTCGAGCAACGGGTCCAGCATCATCAACGTGGTAACCTATTACAAGGAACATTCCTCGGAGTATCCGGAGATCAACATCAACAATCCTACCAATAGCAATTGGACCCCCCTGCTTCAGGATCTTGTAGATGATATGGACGCCAGCCGCGGTCGGATTATTTTCTTTCCGGGCGGCCTTTACCGGTGTTCCAGCACAATTAATATTAATAAACCCGCCAGTGCCCCTCTGACTTTCATGGGCGTAGGAGGTGGAATAGCCAACGGAAATATTGAAGGAAGCGTCCTTAAATACACGGGAAGTACGGACTTTCTCAAGGTCTATGGCCCTGCGTATTGCTTCAATCTCAAGGACCTTCAACTCGAAGGACCGGGCAGAGACGCCGATCAGACTGCGGTACGTGGCGATTCGAATAACGGTTACATCGCCCGGTGTTATTTTGAAAACCTCAAGATAAATAATTTCAAGCGCGGCTTTTATTTCCTCGGGTATGCGGACGGGATGGTATTCAGAGATATCCGGTTCTCTAACATTGACCGGTGTATAAATCTCCAGCATTCCGACACGAGTGTAATTGAAAATATAGAGGCAGATCCATTCTATGGATATGTTCTATATCTGTATCAGGCCTCCGGGTTATTGGTCAATAACATCCGGGCAAAATCGAATATGAGCGGCAGGGTATTTGTACTGACCGGATCCGGCCCTACGGGAAAAAGCATCGAAATAAACGGCGTATATGCGGAAGACGTGAACAACCTGGCGACGGTTACGTGTTCAAACGTAAGTCTGAAAAACTTCTATTATCATGTCTCTTCGGGGAACACGGTCACTGACGACGCTATTATATTCGCTAATTTGGGCAGTCTGCAGCCACTAAACTGTCTGATTGAGAATGCGACCTTTGAACTGACAGGCGTAACGCGGGGCACAAAGAAGGATATCAGTTTACGGACCGGCGGAGAAGCGGTCAATCTTGTTGAAACAAACCCAACGGCCGGCTACGGATCGAGTTGTAACGGCCTGCGGATCATCAATTCGGAATTGGATACGTCTGACATCCCGACCACGCTGTATTACGGCAGTTATATTGGTGTTGAGAAGTACTCCAAGGGCATACAGTGGGTCGGAAATCAGCGTAAGTGGAGCTACGGGACAGCTTGTCCAACGTATGCTGGAAATCAGGGCGATATCGTATGGAATACTCAGCCGGTCGCAAGTGGATATGCCGGATGGGTATGCGTAGGCGGCTCGACATGGAAAGGGTTTTGTGAAATTACAAATTAATACATAATAGTATGCCGTGAATGCCTCCGGTACTTCACAAGTTTTATCGGGGCATTCTGTAGAATTGTTTATTTTAACACCTGTTTATGAAAAGGGTATGTCATGCGAAAAGAATGGATGGTGATTGTAGGAATTCTGATAATGGCGGGAAGTGTCTGGGGCGCTCCAGAGGTAACTTTTATCGCCCCTGGTCCGGGGATTCATGTCCCCCTCGATAACGTCACGACTTCGAATCCCTCGACGTATGGGAAGCTAATGAACGTAACCGGAACGTGGACATACGATGCGGATGCGGCCTCAACGTCCTCCCTCAATGCGTCTTTGCTGTATAAGACAACCCAACCTGACAATACAACCGAGGTCGCAATGCCTGGCACCAAGGACTGGGTAATGGAAATCTCATACAAGCATGTCGGCGGCTATAACGGCGGGATTCCCTGGTTTACTTACGCGGGCAGCAACCGAGTCATCAGCCTGTGGCATGACAACACTACGTCCTGGAGTATTCGAACCGGAAACGGCAGCGGCGGATGGACCGCGCAGGTTTCGGGATTGGTGTTGGGAAGCTCTTACCACACTTTTATGACTCACTATAAAGCTGACGTTCAACGCCTGGATATTTACATGGACGGTAATCTTCTTGCGAGCAACATTGCGCTTGGTCATGGTGTGTACACGTTGAGCAGCGTTCAACTTGAGGACGCGGATGCCGCCAGCTCGACGGACTCCTATCGTTATCTAAAAGTAGGTCAATTGGCGCCGCCTGTCCATGCCATAGAGGATGCGATTGGCTCGAGCAACGGATCCAGCATCATCAACGTGATAACCTATTACATGGAACATTTCTCAGAGTATCCGGAGGATATCGACATCAACGATCCTGCCAGTAGCAATTGGAGTCCCCTGATCGAGGATATTGTCGATAATATGGACTCCAGCCGTGGTCGTATTATCTTCTTTCCGGGCGGACTTTACCGGTGTACCAGCACGATTAACATCCATAAACCCTCCAGTACCCCTCTGACCTTCATGGGCGTGGGCCACGCAAGCGCCAACCTTAACTTAGAAGGAAGCGTTCTTAAATACGAAGGGGCTACGCATCTTTTCAAGCTCTATGGACCGATGTCTAACTTCAATCTTAAGGATATTCAACTCGAAGGACCGGGTGTCCAAAACGATCAAACTGCCGTACGCGCCGATATTGCTGGCGGTAATGTCAATAAATGTACTTTTGAGAACCTCAAGATAAATAATTTTAAGCGCGGATTTTATTTCCCCGGGGACGCGGACGGGATGGCGTTCCGGGACATCCGGTTTGCCAATATCAACCGGTGCATTTACCTCCAGCGTGCCGACGCGGTCGTTATCGAGCACATCGAGGGCGAACCGTTCTACGAGTATATGCTGTACCTGGACCAGTGCAGCGGAGTGATGGTCAATAACGTCTTGGCGGTAGCGACTACGACCACCCCCGCCAGGGCCTTTATCCTGACCGGATCCGGGACGGCGGGCAAAAGCATCGAAATCAACGGTGTCCATGCGGAATTCGTGAACAACCTGGCGACGGTCACGTGTCCGAATGTGAGTCTGAAGAACTTCTTTTACTATAGCACTCCGGGCGACCCGATCCATGACGACGCGTTTGTGTTCGCTCAGGTATCCGATCAGCAGCCTGAAAACTGTCTGATCGAGAATGCGTCCTTTGAACTGGACTGCGACCGGAATGGAACGAAGGATATCTCCTTACGGACCAGCGGAACGGTTAATCTTATCGAATCGACCCCCACGGTCCTCGCCGGCTCGAGTTGTAATGGTCTGCGGATCATCAATTCGGAAATGGATATGTCTGGCATCCCGACAACAAGTTTGGTTGAGAAGTATTCCAGGGGCGAACAGTGGGTCGGCAATCAGCTTAAAAGGGCCTACGGGACAGCCTCTCCTACGTATGCTGGAAATCAAGGGGATATCGTATGGAATATTCAGCCAGTCGCGAATGGATATATCGGATGGATATGCGTAGGCGGCTCGACATGGAAGGGTTTTGGAAAAATTGCAAGCTAAGAAACTACATCCAGGCAAGTTTAGATTGATGAATACATCGATGTTATGACAAAAAGAAAATCGCAATGGATCGTTTAATTGCGAAAATTGGTATAATTTAAATGAAGGAGTTAATATGTTTACCATGCGTAATTCAAAATGTAGAGTCCGACGTACTGTAGGAGCGTTCACGTTAATCGAACTGCTCGTGGTGGTGGCGATTATCGCCGTGTTAGTGTCAATTCTGCTTCCGGCCCTGTCGGCGGCCCGGGAAAGCGCACGACGAGCCCTGTGTTCAAATAACCTGCACCAGTGGGGATCTACTATCATGATGTACTCCCAGGAAAATAGTGAATGGTTTCCCATCTGCGGTATTTCCCGCGCGGCAGGAGGAGCTGGTACTAGCGAAGTATTTCAGTATATACCGCTCTCAACGGCACAGGTTCTTTCTCGTTACCTTCCCGACAACGCGATGGTGGGTATTCTGGATTGTCCCAGTAACATGGTATACCGTGCGGCTTTTGTGGATCCAGAACAACCAACAGCACGAACCCTTACACACTACCAGTTTTTTATGAATAAGCTCGGTAGTCCTGCAGCTTGGTACAATAGTCAGCAAAACCTTGATAGGCTTAGTACCGTGAACGATCCGAGCCGGACCGCATGTATGTCAGACTGGAATGTTTATCTTAGCGGTCCTATGTGGGAGGTTGGATACAGCAATCACCTAAAAGGAGACTTCAAAGAGACAAATCCTTTGGAATTCAGAACTCCAGCTGCTGGCGTTAACGTCTTGTACGCCGACTTTCATGTCGCGTGGAACCCGGTGGAATCTACAAAGATAAATGCCCTGGTCTACTGGAAGGGTATGTCGGCGAATAAGTGTCATTATTGGTGGTAAAACAAACAAGGAACCATCTGCTATGCGAAACTACTATTATGTTTGCGTGTTGGCTTGCATCTTCCTGGTGAGTGTTGGTAATTGTTATTCGGAGACAATTCCAAAGGCTACGTCCCAGGCGGTTTTTATTGACTTATCGTCTGTTCTCTCAAAAAACCGGCCGCTCGTATGGCTGTTTGCTGGAGACAGCATAACGCAGGGCGCGGTGCATACGCATGGGTGGCGCGACTATACGGAGCTGTTTAAAGAACGGCTGTATGAAATAGAACGAAAACAGGATGTGGTGATTAATACCGCGATCAGCGGTTTTAATATACGAAGGCTGAATTCGCGGTTTGACGAAAGGATAGGCCGGTTTCGCCCTGATGTCTTAATCCTGATGTTGGGGACCAATGACGCGGTGAGTGGTTCAGAAAATTTGAAACCTTTTTCCGAACAATACACTGAGGTTATCAAAAAGGCACGGCAGGCGGGCATAACCTTAATTGTCGTACAGACAACAATTCCTTTGGTGCCATTGGATATAAAACGAGTTGCGGGTTCGGATACGTCCGCTCAAAAGTCAGACATGCAGAGACTGGAGAGCAGACTGAATTTCCTGCCTGCCTATGTCGATGCCACACGGTCAGTGGCCTCGAATGAGAAGGTTCCATTGATCGATCATTGGGCGGCGTGGCCGGGTCCGATCTCCGATCAACTTACGTTGATGAATGACGCTATTCATCCGAATGAATACGGTCATCGTTGGATGGCCGAGACGCTTTTTCGTCGTTGCGGACTATGGGACGAATCGAGTCGGGTTTGCCGGCTTGTTTCAACGACTAAAACCAAATAGAAAGGAATTAATTAAGCATGTATGGCGTGAAAGCACTTTGTTTTATGACGTGTATCCTCTCTTTTGCCCCGTTAGGTTGGGGAAAAGAAGGAATTCAATTGTCCAGCCACCCCCAACTCTTCCTCGACAATTTTCTTGTTTCGCGGATGGATAATCTGAAACGGGAGATTGTGACGCCCGTTAAAAATCCCGCCAATCCGTTGATCGTACAGGATCAGCCATGGGAAAAGAGGATGCTCCAGATTTACGGGACCGTTCTATTCGATACACAATTAAAGAAATACCGCTGCTGGTATCTGGGCTGTGAGGATCAAGGTAAGGTCATCGACCGGCCGGAAGGACCGGTAACAGTGGAATATTACCAGTGTTATGCGGAATCCAACGACGGGATTCGATGGGTCAAACCGATGGTTGGGACGGGTAAATTCGGTCCTTATGAAAAACACAACGTCGTTGTCGTCGGTGGATCAGGATTTTGTGTGTTAAAAGATCCGGCCGATCCGGATCCGAACAAAAGATACAAAGGTTTGGGAGGGAATATTCTCGGGTTTTCACCGGACGGCGTGCGATGGGAAATTAAGCCCTGGAAGGTGGTGGGGAAAAATGACACCAGTTCCTGCGTGGTCAAATGGAAGGGGGAATACCTGGCCTACGTTCGAAACCAGGGCAAGTGGGAAAATGGTGTGATGCGGGAAGTGGGTCTGAGCGTCAGCAAGGATTTCGTGAATTGGACGCCCAAGCGGACCGTATTCAAAACCGATCAGAAGGATGGATACCCGTGGGCTCAGCCGTATGGAATGGCGGTAACGCCTTACGGGGACCAACTGATAGGGATCGTGTGGCTGATCCGCCTGGATCAGAAGCAAGGAAATAACAAACATGGAATTATCGATGAAACCCAATTGGTCGTCAGCCGGGACGGAAGAACCTGGAATAGGGTAGCGGACCGGGCGAATTTTTTAAAGCCAACCCCCTCGACCTGGGATAAGGGGGGAGTCTGGCCGGGGACCACGATGTTCGTAAAGGATGATCAGGTTTACATTTATTATACAGGAACACAGAATCGACATGGTGACAAATTCAACCGACCGTCGATCGGTTTGGCGACGTTGCCGGTGGATCGGTTTGTCGGTTTACGTCCAAAGGATACAAATAAAGAGGGAATTCTGGAAACGGTTCCCTTTCATTTTTCAGGAGGCGATTTAATCGTCAATGGCGATGGGGATATTCGGGTGGAAATACTGGATGAGAAGGGAACTATCATACCGGGATTTGAGCGTAATAAGTGCCGTTGCGCCGCCGACGGATCAACCCGCCATAGAATAACCTGGGAAGGCGGAAAGACTTTGAAGGATGTTACGGGAAAATCGCCGATCCGCTTGCGTTTTATCGTAAAAAAGGGAACGCTGTTTGCCTTTCAGTTTAGAAATGAAGGGAACAAATGATCGATATTACGTTGATCGGAAATTACCATGAGATCGGAATGGAACATGGACGAGCGTTCGCGTCCGACATTCGACCGCGAGTCGATCAATTCTGGAAGAAGTCCATTAATAACAAGGTTTTGAAGGCATTAGCGAAAACAGTTCCTTTTCTTGAAAAGCGTTTTCCGGATATTGTTCAGGAGATTCGGGGAATAAGCGAGGGCGCGGACTGTTCTTTCGAGTCCGTATTCCTGTACAATAATCGAGGCATAGTTGACGCGACGACCTTTGAACAGTGTTCCCAGGTGGGAATATGTGAGTCCGATTCGATTGTGGTGGGAATGAATAAAGATATTATCCTGCCTGTAACCGACCGTTATTTCGTTAAGAAGATTCTCCCCCAAAAGGGATTGTCCTATATCGGATATGGTCATGTTGGACGGGTGTGGGGACACGGAATGAATGAGTCGGGTTTATGCACGGCTGGAACGGCGGCCTATCCCTTGAACAATTATCCTCCGGTTCTTTCTGTCGGTATGTATTTATTGCCTCCGTTGATTCTCTCCCGTTGCCGAACGGTGGCTGAGGCCATTGACTTGATCATGGAGATAGAATCGATAAATGATTCTGGGAATCTTCTTCTGGCGGACGCGACCGGTCAGATTCGGGTAGTGGAAATCACGCCCCACGACAAAGTGATACGAACACCCGACAAGGGAGCGATTTTCACCACGAACTATTTCGTGTCTGGAAAGATCGAACACCGGAACGATGTGGAATATCTTCGGGATGCCAGGGAGCGATATCGGGTCATTGAGGAATTCTGCGAATCGGAGAGAAAGCCCTCGATAGAATACGTGCAACGGATTTTATCCGCTCATCGGGATAAGGGGTCGATTTGTCGGCACCAGGACCAGGTGTATCAAACGGCTTTGTCTTGGGTGGCGGATATTGTTCAAAGAAAATTTATGCTATGCGACGGATATCCATGCTGCCGTTCGTATCAAAGTTTTGATTTTAAAGGCACTGCATGCGCCGGGAACGACCTGCCTCAAAGTCACCCTCACACAGTAAAACAATAAAGACACGAATAGAAAGGTTGGCGAATGGAAAAAGGACAATTTCTTTTCTTGGACTGGATCATCCTGATAGTTTATCTGGTGGGTATGGTCCTGATCGGATTAAAACTAGCCGGGAAACAAACAACCACAAAGGAATACTTTAAAGCCGACAAGCAAATGCACTGGTTTCCGGTCTCGCTTTCGGTGATTGCAACCCTGTTTAGCGGAGTATCATTCATCGGTCAGCCGGCCAGGGTATTTCGATATGATACGGCGTTAATCGCCTTTACGTTTTCGGTTATTCTGATTACTCCCATTGTTAATTATGTTCTTTTACCTTTTTATAGCAAACTGGACGTTACAACCGCATACGAATATTTGGAGAAAAGATTTAGTTTAAACGTTCGACTTGTAGCAAGCGCCCTATTTATCCTACGCCGATTGTTCTGGATGGCTTTGGTCGCTTTGGCGCCTTCTCTGGCATTGAGTGCCATGACGGGAATTAAAGTTGAATATTGTATCCTTATTATCGGGGTCATTGCCACGATTTATGCCAGTCTTGGCGGGACCAGCGCCGTTATCTGGACGGACGTTATTCAATTTGTAATTTTTATGGCCGGTCAGGTTATCATCATTTGTTTTGTGGCTGGAAAACTGGATGGAGGGTTTGGAGAAATATGGCGAGTGGGTCTTGCCAGCGGCGATAAGTTGCCTAGCATGGATTTTGATTTCTCCCGGCTCACCTTTTGGACGATGCTTATCGCCGGCTGTGCCCTTGCCCTTTCAGATCTGGGAGCCGATCAATTGACGGTTCAGCGATTAATGGCGGCCAAGGATCTAAGGCGGGCTCGGATCAGTATGGTTTTTAATGCCCTTTGGAAAATCCCCTCGATGACTATATTGCTTGGAATGGGAGTAGCCTTATGGGCATTTTATAAAGAGTATCCCCATTTACTCAAACTGGACCCCAAAGAGTATGATAAAATAGTTCCGTATTTTGTCATTAATGAATTGCCGGTGGGTATTTCAGGACTGGTTATCGCGGCTATTTTTTCTGCCGCTATGTCAAGTTTCAGTTCCGGATTGAATTGTCTTGTAACCACATTTACTGTCGATTGGTATAAACGCCTTTTAAAACCGGCACAGGAAGATAAACAATATCTTGTCTTGGCGAAGGGACTTTCTTTCGTGTTGGGTGTTTCCATTACCATTCTGGCCGTGCTTTTCTATCGGACCGGTATTGAGAGTATTATAGATAAGTCCAACGAATATCTGGGTTACTTCGGTGGTGCGCTCCTGGGAATATTTTTGCTGGGAGTTTTTACCCGCCGGACAAAAGCGCTACCGACTGTCCTAGCCAGTATACTCACGGTAGCCTTGCTGTTTGCCCTGAACTATTATCAATCAGGCAGAAAGAGCTTCATTATCCACCCGTATATGTATTGTTTCCTGGGTGCTGCGATGACAATGATTTTGGGGTATATGGGTAGCCTTTTTGGCCCGGAATTACCTTTTGAAGGTATCAGAAACTATACGTTGGCCGGCAAACGGCAAATTACCTCTGACACCATCTCTGTGGGGCGAAGCACATGATGACTTCCCGTGAATTGGCTCTAAAAGCGATTTCTCATGAAAGGCCGGATACGATACCGGCTACGCTTTACGTGGAGGAAAAAATCCGAAACCTATATGGGAAAGATTTTGTAAATGATACGGTTCGTATCCTTTGGGAGATCGAGCAAGAGAAGATCGATTCCCATGTTTTCCGCGATCCCTTTGGCGTTCGTTGGGAAAGGAATCGGGCATCCGCCTGTTTCATCGATCCTCCGCTTAAGGAACCCGAGGCCGGGCAGATTCCCCGCATTAAATTGTTGCCGGAAGGAGAGGAGCGGCGGATACGTGATATCCGCCTGGCCAATCCCGATAAATTTATCTATTACCAATTTACGATGACGTTCGGTGAGCGTTTATGGGCATTGCGCGGGTTGGAGCAATACCTGGCGGACCTTATCGAAAATCCTGGTTTTATTCATGAATCGTTGGATATATTGCTTGCCATGCATCTTGAGGCTTTGCAGACGCTTGTCTTGTTGCCGATTGATGGAATAACTTTTGGGGATGATTTTGGTACCCAGCGGGGACTGATGATCAACCCCAACAGCTTCAGGCAATATTTTCGACCACGATTGGCCGTTTTGTATGAGAAGGTTCGCGCCGCGGGACTCGTGGTAGGTGCTCACTCCTGCGGGGATAACACTGCTATTATGCGTGATTATGTGCAAATCGGATTACAGGTTTTTCATCCGTTACAGCCGGAATGCATGGATATTTCGGCAATCAAGAGGGAATATGGAAAGGACTTGACGTTTCGCGGTGGGATCGGGGTCCAGGGGTCGGTGGTTTATGGAACTCCGGACCAGGTAAAGCGCGATGTTTTTCATGCCGTGCAAATACTCTCCCGCGATGGAGGATATCTCATGGAACCCTGCAAACCGCTGCCGCCGGAAACACCTGTGGAAAATGTACGGGCCTTTATCGAGGCCATGGAACAGGCTAGACGCTATGACTTTGGAGACTGACGGACATGTCTGGAGTTGAACTCTTTCTGGATAAATCTCAAATCAGCTGGGAACGTAATATTCAGCGGGAACTTTGTCAACCCGTAAAATATGATAAGAACCCCGTTCTTCTACCGGAGTATCCGTGGGAGGAGTCTTATGTGTGCTTATACGGTAGTATATTACCGAAAAAAAGCGAGCGGGGATTTTTTATGTGGTACATGGCCGCGGGAAATCACGGCAAAGACCAGACGATGTGTCTGGCGGAAAGTGATGACGGGTTGGCATGGCGCAAAGTATTTTCCGGGGAACACCCCTATGGTCAGGACCGCGAGACAAACATCGTATATGGCCCGAACCCAAATATTCACGGCCCCTGTGTTCTACATAATTATCATGACGAGATTTCCGATGAACGTTATCTGGTTTTGTACGATTCATATTCCCGATACCGTCCAGATCTGACGGAGGTCCAGGGTTCCGGTCGCTGGTGTTATACCGCGACAAGCCCGGATGGGCTTCATTGGTTTCCCCCGACAGGCCGGCCTGCGATACCCGGAAAAAGTGACACCGGTCAGGGTGTGGTATGGGATCCGATTAAGAAAAGATACATCGCGTATCTTCGAGGTACGCGTAGTCCGCATGATCCCTTCGGGAGTCCCCACGGAGAGACACAAAGAGTTCGGTATGTCCGCGCTTCGGTTTCGAGGGACTTTCGGACCTGGTCATCACCGATAGAACTTCTTCGTGCCGACAATCAGGATGGGGATCCAAATCATCAAATCCATCAATTGAGCGTAACGTGGCGCGACGGGCAATTTATCGGTCTGCTTTCGATGTTTCATATCCATGATTTCCTTAAGATGCGGGATGACGATGGTAAGCCACTACTGATGGAAGAGGGGACATGCGATACCCAGCTTGTGGTCAGTCGTGACGGAATGCACTGGCATCGGGTGGCGGACCGGCAGTTATTTTTACCTTTGGGATTACCCGGAGAATGGGACAGCCAATGGATCGTGACCGCCAGTCAGATTGTCGTCGATCAGAACCGGATGCTGTTTTATTATGCCGCTACCGACAAAAAACGCAGTGAAGGGCATCGTTATCAAATCGGGGTTGCGGCGTTACCTCTTGACCGTTTCCAGGCCTTGAAACCTTTGGATAAAAGTCGCCCTGCCGTCCTGGAAACCAAACCGGTGTATCTGTTGGATGGCGACTTGTATATCAATGCCGATTGCTCACAAGGAAATATATTGATGGAGCTTTGCGATTTTAACGGGAACACTATTGAAGGTTTCGGCAAGGAAAATTGCACTCCCGTAGTTGAAGATAATCTTAGGTATATCGTGCGTTGGAACAATAAAAAAATATCCGAAGCCAGGAATGAAACTCTTTTCAGGCAAGCGATTCGTATCCGTTGTTATATCGATCGGGCATCGTTATACGCGATATATTTACCGGCTGCAGATGCATGGGAAAATGACAATGGTTAAAGCGGCGCGATTGATATTATTTGTTGTTGGCTGGGTATTTGTTTCTTCTGTTGGAGCAGAGGTTACTCTTCCTTCTATTTTCAGCGACCACATGGTCCTGCAACAAGGCAAGAACGTACCTATTTGGGGATGGGGGCTACCGGGTGAAAATGTCACCGTGTATTTTCAAGATCAAAAGAAAGCCACTCAAGCCGAGCGGAATGGAACGTGGCGAGTGGAATTAAATCCCTTGAAGGCCGGCGGACCTTTCGAGTTGAAGGTCATCGGAAACAATTCCCTTTTTGTGAAAGATGCTATGGTCGGGGAGGTCTGGCTGGCTTCGGGGCAATCGAATATGGCCATGCCCGTCTCTCAGGCCGACAACGCAAGTAAAGAAATCTCCCAGGCGAAGTATCCTACCCTTCGCATGTTCACTGTTTCATGCAAAAATGCCGCTCAACCGCGAACGAATGTAATGGGAAAGTGGGTACTCTGTTATCCGAATACGGTAAAAGATTTTTCCGCGACGGCCTATTTTTTTGGACGGAAGATTCACAAGGATTTAAAAAACGTGCCCGTGGGATTGATCAATAGTTCCGTCAGTGGTTCCAGGATCGAAGGATGGATCCCTCGCTCGGCTTACGCGGTGGATCCCAAATTAAAACAGAGACTCGGTCTGGTGGAATTATATGATCGGGACTCGGCACAAGCACGGAAAGTTTTTGATCGGCAATATGCCGAATGGGAACAAAAGGCACGGGCAAAAGATCCTGGCAACGTGGGTTTTTCCAGGGGTTATGCGGATACTTCTTATGATGCTTCCGGTTGGTCTCGCATGATCCTACCGGGTTGCTGGGAACGGTATGGATCGGGATATCAGTTTAACGGCGCCGTCTGGTTCCGGCGGGTTGTTGAAGTTCCCACGGCATGGACAGGCAAGGATATCGACCTTCATCTTGGCGCGGTGGACGATTTCGACACGGCCTACTTTAACGGGGTCAAGGTTGGACAAACCGATGCCGATACCCCCAATTGGTGGGCGGCTCGCCGCGTTTATAAAATTCCCGGGGCATGCGTAAAGCCGAGACGAAATATTCTGGCCGTGCGAGTTTTTGATGCCTTTCTTGATGGCGGATTTCGACCGGAACCCAACGACATGAATCTTGTCTGGGCGCCCCAAGGGCAGGAAATACCAATTTCCGGTGTGTGGCAATATCGAATCGAATGGCGGAAGGATGTGCCGGAGGAATCCCCACCACTCTTTCCAGGTTCTCGCGATGGACCTGCCTCACTCTTTAATGGAATGATTTATCCCATTGTCCCCTTTGCCATCCGCGGAGTGATCTGGTATCAGGGCGAAAGCAATACTCAGTGGGCGCACGAGTATCCAAACTTGTTGCGTGCTCTTATTCAAGGTTGGCGATCTGCATGGAAACAGGGGAATTTCCCCTTTTTGGTGGTTCAGTTGCCCAATTTTATGCCATTGGTCCCCTGGCCGGTTGATAGCAATTGGGCAAGACTCCGGGAGGCACAAACGGCCGCTTTAAATTTGCCCAATACCGGATTGGCCGTTACTATCGACGTAGGCGACGGCAAGTATATCCATCCCCCCAACAAACAGGAAGTCGGTCGTCGTCTGGCCCTGCTGGCGGAAAAGATCGCCTACAATCGTAACATCATCGCCTCCGGGCCGATGTTCAAGTCAATAAAAGTTTCAAACGGAAAATTGATTATTTGTTTTGATTCTGTCGGAGGCGGACTGGTCGCTGGAAACGGAAATAAACTCACCGGTTTTGCCCTTTGTGGCGCAGATCGAAAATTTGTCTGGGCCGAAGCTAGAATCGAAAGAGACCGTGTTATTGTCTGGTCCGATCAGGTTCCCAAACCTGTTGCTGTTCGCTATGCCTGGGCCGATAACCCAGAATGCAACCTCTACAATCGCGAAGGTCTCCCAACCGCGCCTTTTCGGACACAGAACTGATTTTACAAAAATAAACTTATATAAATTATTGAAAGGAATTGAATGACAAAATCATCGTCGGGCAGTATCGATTACAAGGACAATATTGTCTCATTCAACTATAAGGGAGCCGACTTTCTAAAAACCGCGGATCCTCTTTTTGTTCCTTCGTTCAAAGGCGAAAAGTATTTCAAACCATCTCAAGTTCTTTTTCGGAAGAGCTCTATTGTTTATGACTTTAACCAGGGTCCGGTAGAAAAAATCAAGGTTTTCATCGTCCGTCATGAGGCCTACTTTGAAGTTTATGCCCAGGCCGATTTAAGGAAAAATGTTACCCTGACGGAATGGAATCTTTTTGGTATGCGGCATCGATGGGCGGGTTTCGACCAAATCGCGGTGGCCAATGTCAACATCAAGGGAAGAATGACCGCCGATGTGTTCGATAAACTACGGCTGGGCGACCAGATGACGCGGGTGACCCACAAAATGGGGCTGGGCGTTCCTTCGTGGTTTTTTCCCCTTCCCACTCATTATATCCTCGGTACGTACCACGACCTGCTGTTTCTTGGTCTTGATGATGTTTATGATTTCTCGGAATGGACGCTTGGCTATGAAGGATCGGTCATTAACGATTGGCGGTTGGAGTATGGTTCTCATGTGGCCGTTAAAAAAGGGCAAACGATTACCTCCCCCCGCTGGATCGGCTTTTTTATGAACTCGGACGATCCCTTTGCGCCCTGGCCGATTTATACGGATATTCTCCGAGAAAAAGGAAAAATACGATGTGACCACAGAAACCGTCCGTCCTGGTGGGCCGACTTGAATTACGTCACGTGGGGCGATCAGCATGTTTATGCCAATGGCCAAAAGACACAGACCTATCGACAGACGGAAACAAATCTTTCCGAAGAGACGGTTCGCCGATGGCTCAATATTATCGAGAAAAATAAGTTGCCTTTTAAAACCATTACCATCGACGGTTATTGGTGCCCCCAGATTGGCGAATGGCGGGCTGACCTGGAGCGATTTCCTGACATGCGAAAGTTCGTGGACGAACTGCATCATCGAGGATATAAGGTGATCTTCTGGTATTGTCCTTTCGAAGCGGAAAGAGCTGCTCCCGTTTTCCGGCAGCACCCCGAATACTTTGTCGAAGAAACCGTCCGACAGGAACTCTTTCTGGAGAAAGATATTAAGGTCGAAGTCCGCCCGCGGTATGATTATACCCATCCGAAGGTTCGAGAATTTATTCGGGAAGATATCCGACGAATGCTTTCGCCGGAAAAAGGCTGCTATAACGGTGATGGATTGAAACTCGACTTTTACGGCAGCGCGCCAAACGCCAAACGGGTAAAAGCTTTTTATAACCCCGGCTGGGGACTGGGGCACCGCTTCATTCTGAACGCCCATGCCGCGATCTATACATGGGCCAAGGAATTCAAACCGGACTGTCGGATCGACGGCGAAAACGGCAATCCTTTCTTTTCTGATTATACCGATTCTCTGCGGGCCTGGGACTGGTGCGAGCAGGATTACACGGTTTACAATAACCGGGTTAAGCTGGCCAGTGTGATCTGTCCCGGCGTCCCCGCTTTATATGACGAACATATCCATTTCAAGAACCTGTATAAGTATTGCCTCCGCAGCGCTGTGGCCCGTCCGATCTTTTTCAATGTGGAGCATTTTCATGGTGATATGCGCAAACCCACCTCTGATGAATTAAAAGCCCTTTCGAATATCCTTCAGGTGGTTGCGAACCTGAACAGTCGGGCCCGGGACGTTCAGCCGGAAAATATGGATAATGGCACGATCTACGATTGGAAGGGAAAACTCATCGGAAAAGTTAGTTCCGACGATACCTGGCTGATTTGCGAGGATAAGGGAATGTTTACCGTAATTCTTTTGAATGAAGATACGGTTCCCATTACGAAAGGCGTGGTTGTCGAACCGAAAGAATTCGGCATATCCGGTAAAGCCTTTGTTATGCAAAGCACCGTCCCGCCCAAGGGAGTAAAAGTGCTGGACAAAAAACATTGAAAGAAATTAACGTCTGTACGAGTGAGTCAAACTTCAACCGTGCGCTGGCAAGGCTAAGGCAAATCGGCTATACCGCGGTAACGGGAAGGTTACTGTGTGACAAGGGTCTTGTGGGTCCAGGCGGCTCGGAAATCGAACGAGAAAGGAAAGAAAAAAGAAATGACCCCGCGTGAGATCATTAAAAGAAACGTTGAATTTTCAGGTCCGGATCGTATCGGGTTCGCGTTCAGCGATGGACGGTTAAACGACTTTTGTATTGCCGATATCAGCCCCTCAAATACATGGAACCCACGGAAGTGGGTGGAAGGTGATATCGAGTATTATGATGATGAATGGGGTAATATTTGGCATCGCCTGAAGAGTATGAGCAAAGGAGGGGAAATCTACCGTCCGGCAATTGAGGATTGGTCACATCTGAAAGAATACACCCTCCCTGCGTTAGCAGACCCGGGACGATATCAACACGCCAAAGAAATATTCGAAAACAACAACGAACATTACCATCTCGCAAATCTGCCGGGGTTTCCATTCGCTATTTGCCGGTATTTAAGAAAAATGGAAATTTACTTCCAGGACCTGGTCAACAATCGAGAGCATATTGATTATTTGCACGACAAAGTGACATCGCTCCTTGAGGAAATGATCAGGCAGTATGCCCAGGCCGCCGGCACCGACGGGGTGTTTTTTTGTGAAGACTGGGGCATCCAGGACCGTCTGCTGATCAGCCCAAACATGTGGCGGGAAATATACAAACCACTTTACAAGCGGCTCTGCGATGTCGCGCATAGCGAGGGCATTCATGTTTTCATGCACTCCTGTGGTTACAATTGGTTGATTTTGGACGATTTAGCGGAAGTTGGCGTCAATGTTTTTCAATTCGATCAACCAAATATTTACGACATAACACGCCTGGCCGAAAAACTGAAACATCTGCGTGTTTGCCTCTTTTCTCCAGTGGATATTCAAACCGTTCTGCCTAAGGGGAATCGCGAATTGATCGAGAACGAAGCCCGTAAGATGGTTGAGCTTTTTGGGGGTGCGCATGGTGGACTGATTGTCAAAAATTATGGCGACCTTCAAGGAGTCGGGGTTCAGCCGGAGTGGGACCAGTGGGCCTACGAAATGTTCGTAAACCATAAAGAAAGTCCAATAGGCCGTAAGAATCATCTTCAACCGTTGAGGCGTATATGACTTCAAATATCTCCAATACAGAAAATGAAAATCTAGTATCGCAAAACGCGGATCACCCTGATCGTTACCGCGTGGGAACCCTGCAATATACCAAGATGGGCTTGGTGATGGCTTTCGTCTGGCTGCTCTGGGGCGACTTTTCCTTCACCCTCATGGAAAAAATTATTCCCAGCGTCTTACCCCTGAAACTCCAAAGCCTCAATGCCTCGAACTGGTTGATGACTTGTTTGGTTTCCACTATTCCAGGTGTTATGACGGTGACGTTCAATCCATATATCAGTTTCAGTAGCGACCGCTATCGAAGCCGTTGGGGCCGACGAATCCCGTTTCTGGTTTTTGGCACCCCTTTTATCGTTCTTGTCCTGGTTCTGCTGGGATACTCAGACCAAATCGGAAGGTTACTGCACACACTGCTGATCCACTGGTTTCCTTCACTTACCCCTGAGACAACGATCATTATAATCATTGCTATCCTGATGGCCGCTTATGAGTTCTTTAATATATTTGTCAATTCAATCTATATTTATCTGTTTAATGACGTGATACCCGTTGCTTTCCTGAATCGATTCATGGCGCTCTTTCGCGTCGTCAGTATGGGCGCTCTGTCTCTTTACAGTTGGTTTGTTTACAAATACGCTCAGACCCACATGAAGGAAATTTTCGTGGGCGCGGCCATACTCTATTTTGTTGGTTTTACGATAATGTGCCTGAAGGTCAAGGAAGGCCAGTATCCTCCTCCGTCAGAAAATATCGGAAGGAAAAAAGGGATTTGGGCTATGGGACAGACCTACTTTTTGGAATGTTTCACCCATCGTTACTACTGGTACTTCTTCCTTTCCAATGCCTTCTGGAATATAGCGAACTCCATCGGCATGTTCTATGTCTTTCGAGACCTGGACCTGGGATTAACTCTGGATCAAATGGGAAAGATCACTGCGGCAGCAAGCATCATCACTGCCATCCTGTGTTATCCCGCAGGAATGCTTGCTGATCGACTCCATCCGCTTCGGGTCATGATAGGGGTAAAAATTATTATTCTCATTATGGCCCCCATTGGACTACTCTATCTTTTCTTTGATTTTACCCCTCAGACAGTCCTGTATATTACGATTGTCACGACCTGCATTCTCATTCCTGTTGTAGCCCTGTACAAAACAGCCACCCTGCCTATGTACATGGCCATCTTGCCCAAAGATCGCTACGGTCAATTTAGTTCAGCCAATAGCATAGTTATAAATATATTTAGCATATTTGGAGTCCTGGCGGCCGGACTGTTCATGGATTTTCTCAAGAATCTTTATCATGGCGACAAGTTCTATTATCGTTATGCTGCCTGTTGGACTCTTGCTTTGGAACTAATATCGATGGTTTTCCTGCTTTTACTCTACCGCGGCTGGAAACAACATGGTGGAAGGCAGAATTATGTTCCGCCCGATACGGCGCGGGGATAAAGAAACGTTTGCCTGTGCTCCCCGATACCGGCTGAAAATGAACGTATTTGGAAAACTTGATATTGATGTTACCACATGCCGTTGCTGCATCCCGCCAAACACCTAGAGCAATTTGCGTAAATAATCATCATTAGCTGATAAGTCATATAGCAAGGAGGCTCTAACATGGCTTATTCGATGGATTTGCGTAAAAGGGTTGTGGCGGCATTGAAGAGTGGCGAAACCCCAGCGGCTGTTGCCCGAAGGTTTGATGTTGCGAGGTCCACGGCCGGCGAGTGGCAAAAGGGAGCCGGGGAAGGACGATTGGAACCGGACAGACCCGGTCCTGCGTGTCCGCGAAAGATCACGCCGGCGGATGACCGGATCCTGCGGGAACAAGTGGCGGCCAGGTGGTGGCATCGACGGTGGATCGGCGGCTGATTGCCTCGGAACGGGATCGGTCCGATGTGATGGGGCATCGACATAACTTCCAGATCGCTCGTCGCTTCGTCGATTCCGGCCGATTTGTTTTTCTCGATGAATCCGGGGCAAAAATCGGCATGACGCGGCTCTATGGTCGGTCGCCGGGCGGGGAGCGTTGCGTCGATAAGACACCCCACGGCCGCTGGGAAACGATTACGATGATCAGCGCCATTCAAGGCACGAGCGTGTTGGAAAACGCCACGCCAGCCCTCGATGGTCCGATCGATGGCCCGACGTTCCTGAGCTACGTTGAGGACTGCCTGGTTCCCGCGTTGAAGCCCGGCCGGATCGTGGTGATGGACAACCTATCGGCGCCGGAACCTTCGACGCGGTGGTCCATGCCATCGGCGACGCCCTGTGTGCCGTGGCCGCTGACGAATGCTTCAATTATTTCCTCTCCTGCGGATACGTCGATTAATCATGCAATGTGCTCTAGCCCAACCTTCGCACTTTGCTGATCGAAAAAAATATTTTTCGGCCACGGCGGGGTCGGCAACGCGGTTTCCGGTCGCCAAACCCCTGTGGTGAAGACCTACCCCCTTGAAGGGGGCGAGGCGAA
>JBAZZQ010000045.1:0-29374 GCA_041658725.1 Phycisphaerae bacterium
CCAATAACCAATTTACCATCACGAATGTCCAACCCGGAGCCTATGACATCGCCATCCGAGCCCATCCGTTCCTCCAGAAAGTGCTGACCGCGCAGACGGTCGGGAACGCAACCCTGATCCTCGACCCGGTAACCCTCACGGGTGGCGACGTCGACGGGGACAATGCGATCACCAGCAGCGATATGGCGATCATATTAACCAATATGGACCAAGTGTTAAATCCGTAGGAGATATAAAATGAACAGAACCTTACAAGGAGTAACGATGAAAAAACGAAATGCTTTTACGTTGATCGAACTATTAGTCGTGGTAGCAATCATCGGGGTGTTGATTTCGATACTGCTTCCCGCCCTGAGTAAAGCCAAGGAGCAAGCCCGACGGGCGGTCTGTGGGGGCAATCTGCACCAGTGGGCCTTCCTTTTTCAAACTTATGCTCAGGACTACCAGGATCGCTACCCACCCGCAAATGTGTGGAACGGTACTATTAAGCCCGGCGATTATGTCTTCAAGAGTGAAGAGGAGTTGAAACGCTTTCCGTTCTACACCTTTTTCGGTGAGCACAGCGGCTTTTGGATGTGTCCGAATTTGGCGTCTACGGATGTACCCGTTTACAAACCCTACCTATGGTTAGGGCTTTGGTACCTAACGCCTGGCTACGCGTATGTCGGCGACGGGGGGGGCAAGAATTATAACTGGACGAGCTGGACCAAAGAATCTCATGCTCCCAAGGGTCCGTCGGATCCCGGGGAATGGAACCTCATGAATGATTGGACTCAGCGTGTCTGGGGTCCGTTCTTTGGCTGGGGAGCCGATTGGTATTCATGTGCGGTCGCGCACACGGAAGAGGGAGGCGGTGTCGCTTCTTGGTATTCTAATACGGCGCCACAGGTTGTCCGCGTGGCGGGAGGAAACCAGTTGTACAACGACGGCAGTGTCCAATGGGCACCATTCGAGAAGATGTCCCCCGTCTGGACCACTCCCTTGCCCATCCTCTATCAGCAGAGCTGGGTCTACAGGTAAGCTGGCGGGAATGAAAGGGTTCACACCGATTGACGGGTAGTAAGGGAGTGTTTAATTATCCCAACATGGACATTAGACCAGATCGGATCCCACAACGGCCGGGTCCAACTCCGGTAAATCGCCAATATGGAAGGAACTATTGCGATGCGACTAGCAACACTGGTAAGTCCTGATGACTGGACATTCAATTTTGGTACCGCGGGCAAGCACGGCTGGCGATATATCGTTGAACGCTGCGCTCAAGCGGGAATCACACGAATATATTGGCGTGTTACGACCGGCTTTAGCTACTACGCCAGCAAGATCAACAACACTGGCCCCATTTTCGATGAGCCTGCGATCAGGAGCGCGACTAAGCTTGGAAGATGGTGGTTCTATGAACCAGAGGACTGGTCAAAGGACGACACTTTGGCCGCAGCCACCGAGTGGGCCAGGCGACGGGGCATTGAGCTTATCGCTTGGGTGACGCTGGAGAATGCCCACGGATTAGGCACACGGACGCGTCTGGCGCAAGAACATCCGGAGATGATGACGGTTGACCGCTGCGGCAAACGGTACTGGCGATTGCACGGCTGGGCGTTTCCGGAGGTGCGTAACTGGTGGCTTAACATTGTTCGCGAGATTGTCGCCTACAACCCCGACGGCATCTTGCTGGATTTGGCGCGGTTAGGATATGCCTCGGAGCCGCGTACTGGAGGAGTTGCAACGGGCGGTTACGAGAAGCCGATGGTCGAGGGATTCCGCAATAAGACGGGCCGAGATCCTTTCACGATATCCAATAACGATCCGGAATGGGTTGCCTTCCGCGCGGACTACTTCACGCAGTGGGTCGGAAACGTGTATGACCTGTTGAGTTCTCAACCTGTGCCAATGAAACTTTCGGCCCTTATATGTGCTCCGGGTACATATCGCATTATGAGCCCTACCGCTCAAATGACGGATCCATCTGAGCGGAACAGCCAGATGATACCTGAAGATCTTGGGGTCGGGTTAAGTGGCTCGCCTCTGAACGACCGTTTTGCCGACATCGCGACCTGGGCCTCAAATGGATGGCTCAAGAGGGTCACCCTGGTGGGCAATGTTCCCAAGAGCGATCTGTCCACGTGGAAATTCGTGCGTTTCGAGGGACCGCCGTATTTTCGGATCGAGCCGGAGGACAAGACGGGTGGTCGCGAGGCGACGAATGACGAAATCAGCGGTATCAAGGACTATTTCGATAAACTCGGCGGAGGCAAGCTAGGCCTTGGTTGGTCTGTGAATCCCCTCACTTTTACGAAGCCGGAGGAATTGACCCGAAGAATTATTGAGTTAAACGACCAGGGTTTCGAAGAAGTGAACATTGACGAATCAAATCTCTTGATGAACGTAATCAATGACCGATGGGACGCCGTAGAGAAGGCGAGCAAGGAAATCAACAAATAGCCTCTTTCACTACTCACCTAGGGAAATAGATTTTCAGATAACGAACAAATTCCGAAAGTATATGTGGTTTATGGACCTTGTAAAGGAGTTCGAAATGCTAGGAATCCGGACATTCGTAAAGATCAATTGGTTGGCGGCGCTGATTCTGATGATCGTGCCGCTTGTGTTTGGGGCAGCGGCCCATGCCGACTCATTTTCAGTGACTAATCCGCCGTCGAGCCAGAAGATACTTCCGATGACCGGGGACGCCGGACCGGAGGCAGATACCCTGCGGATTGCCATGGCCCGCGGTGAATATGAGCCGGTACAGATTGTCGTTCATGCCGGCGACAAGCCGCTGCAAAAAGTTCGCGTATCGGTAAGCAGCCTCAGTGGCCCAAAGGGAAGCATCCTGCCCAAGGGGCAGGTCGCCGTAACCCCGTTGGGGTACGTGACTTGCAAGATGCCGTCGAACACCTGGACGCGACTGCTCGGCGATAAGGGTGGCGAGGTCCCGGACGTGTTGCTTCCGGACCGGCCTATGGACGTCCAGAAAGGTCGCAGGCAACCTTACTACATCACTGTTCGCACGCTGCCTACCGACCAGGCCGGGGACTACAGTGGCACGGTGCGCATCTCGGCGACCGGCGAGAAAACCAGGGAGCTTCCGCTGCTGGTGCGCGTTTATGACATCGTCTTGCCGGTCAAGTCCCATCTTCGCACCGCCTTTGGGATGGACACCGGCTACCGAAAGCTCAAGGATGCCGATCCGGGGCAGGATATGGACACTCTCCTGCGATACGCCAAGGCCCTGCTTGCCCATAGGATCAGCCCGTGCGTTTACGGAGCCAGTAGTCAGAAGTTCAATGTGATACCCAAAAAGGGTGAGGACGGGATATGGGATTTCTCCGGCACGGACAGATTCCTTTCCGAGCTGGTGCCGCTCGGGTTGACCACGTTTTACACATGCGCGTCGGCGGGAGACCCGACGGTTGCCGAGCACCTGAAGAAACGCGGCTGGTTTGACCTCGCTTACGTATATATGTTTGACGAGGCACCCATGGCGGAGCTGCCACGGATACGGGAGCAGTACCAAGCTCTCGTACGCGCCGTTCCCGGAGTCAAGATTTTGCAGGTGGGTTGGTCTTCCACAAAGCCGCTTGAAGGCCTGGTGAATATATGGTGCCCGTTGTTAGGCCGCGATGACACTGATGCCTTACGCAAAGCCCGGGAGCGGGGCGAGGAGACATGGTGGTACGTTTGCAACGTGCCCCTCATACCGTATCCGAACTTCAGCTGGGTGGACTACCCCGGCATAGACGCCCGCATCACGGGTTGGATGAGCTACAAATATCGAATCCAGGGCCTCCTCTACTACGCCGTGGATATCTGGGACCAACATCCGACCGAACACCCGCAACCGCTCACGACCAAGCCGTCGATCGAGGAGTATGACCGTGCGAACTACGCGAACTGGGAGCCGGACACCTACAAAAAGTTGAACTACGGTGGCCCGAGGAACGGTTGCGGTTGGCTGCTCTATCCCGGCTTAGGGAACACCCCAATCCCCTCGATGCGGCTGGCGATCCTCCGGGACGGTTTCGAGGACTATGATCTGTTCAAAGAGGTCGAGATCCTGGCGACAGGTGAAGGTGAAGCCGCTGTGCGTGCTCGGGAGCTGCTCGACTTTACCACTCCCTTCGATAAGCCGATTATCGTGTCCCGCGATAGGAATTGGACGATGGTTGACAACCTCCTGATGCGACGGCGGGAAGCGATCTTGAAGATAGCCGAGGAGTTCCGCCAACCGAATAATCCGTACCTAAAAGACCTGAGGGACAAGCAAGCAAAAATGGAAGACAAGCTCTATCCTCTGCCTGCTAAAAAATAAATCGAATCCGACAGTTGTTTTCGAGAATCGTTATGCAACAGACTTACATGGAAACCATAAAGGATCATCAATTGTCAGATAGAAACCGGACGTTCAAGAAGTTCAACTGGTCTGCTATGCTGGTTCTGGTCTTATGGCCGGCTCTGTTTTGCCCATCGGCATATTCTGACTCATTCGTGGTAACCAATCCCCCGTCGACACAGAAGGTGTTGCCGACGATCGGGGATGCCGGACCGGTGGCAGATACCCTGCGTATTGCCATGGCCCGCGGTGAATATGAGCCGGTGCAGCTTGTCGTTCACGCTGGCGATAAACCATTGAGCGGAGTTCGCGTATCCGTACGCAACTTGATCGGTCCGAACGGAAGCGTTTTGCCTCAGGAGCAGGTAACCGTAAGTCCAATTGGATACATAAAATGTAAATTGTCGGCACCATGGCCAGGGTCCACAAAAGGTAGGGGCGACAAGATTGAGATCCCGGACGTGCTGCTTCCGGACCGGCCTATGGACATCCAGAAAGGTCGCAGGCAGCCTTACTACATCACTGTTCGCACGCTGCCTACCGACCAGGCCGGGGACTACAGTGGCACGGTGCGCATCTCGGCGACCGGCGAGAAAACCAGGGAGATTCCTCTGCTGGTGCGCGTTTATGACATCGTCTTGCCGGTCAAGTCCCATCTTCGCACCGCCTTTGGAATGGACACCGGCTACCGAAAGCTCAAGGATGCCGAGCCGGGGCAGGATATAGACACTCTTCTGCGATACGCCAAGGTCCTGCTTGCCCATAGGATCAGTCCGTGCATTTACGGAGCCAGTAGTAGTCGGACCAAGGTGCCGCCCATCAAACGCAAGGACGGCACATGGGATTTCTCCGGTACGGATAGATTCCTTTCCGAGTTGGTGCCGCTGGGGCTAACCACGTTCAATATGATATGCGGAATGTACGATGAGGAGCACGTGCGGCGGGTGCAGACATTTGCCGAGCACCTGAAGAAACGCGGCTGGTGGAATATCTCGTATGTGTATGCGTTTGACGAGGCGGGAATGGATCAGCTGCCGCGAATGCAGAAGTGGTATGGAGCCCTGGTCAAGGCAGTTCCGGATGTTAAAGTTCTGCAGGTGGGCTGGGGGTCTCCAACAAAACCATTGGAAGGTCTGGTAAATATATGGTGTCCTTTGCTCGAGTTGGCCGACAGGTCTTCCCTGCAAAAGGCCCGCGAGAGAGGCGAAGAGGTGTGGTGGTACACGGTAGGAGGGCCAAAGGAGCCGTACCCAAATGTCAGCACCATCGATTTCCAGGGCATCTATTCTCGCATTGCAGGTTGGATGACCTACCACTATCAACTCCAAGGCTACCTTTACTATGCGTTGGATATATGGGACACGCATCCGAATCAGCCAACCGGGGTTCGCCTGTCGGTTAACGAATATGACCGTGCGAACTACGCCAACTGGGATCCGGACACGTGCTCGGCGGACCGGACGGGCAAAAGGCCCAGCAATGGTCTCGGCTGGCTGCTCTACCCTGGCAAGGGAAATACGCCGATACCCTCGATGCGACTGGCAATGGTTCGGGACGGTTTTGAGGATTATGATCTCTTCAAAGAGGTCGAGATGCTCGCGGCAGGTGGAGGCGAAAGCGCCGTGCGCGCTCGGGCGATCCTCGACTTTACCACGCCCTTCGATAGCCCGATCATCGTTTCCCGCGAAAAGTGGACGAAGGTTGACAACCTCCTGATGCAGCGGCGGGAAACGATCTTGAAGATAGCCGAGGAACTCCGCCAACCGAATAATCAGTACCTAAAAGACCTGAGGGACAAGCAAGCAAAGATGGACGCCAGGATCTACCCTCTACCTGCAAGAGAGTGACCTCCACCGAGCAAGCTCGGTGGCTTCTAAAGGTGAGATTTACTCGCCGGTGGAATTTATAAACCGGGGAGTGTGATGGCCGATAAGTAATTCGAAACAGAGGACCATTTAAGAAAAGGAAAGATAATGCCTTCCAGCAGTAAGATCGCCAAGAAAAAGGTAACAAAAAAGGGTGATTCGAGCCGGCCAGTCTATCGGCAGGAGTTCGGTGGGATCGTGGAGATAATCGGGGGGGAATTTCCAGCTCCCTTGTATCAAAAATTCTTCGGCCCCTTCAATGGAAGAAAGGACTTGCCGAGCCGGCCTGAGTTTCCGGCTTGCCCGGAAGGGGTGATCGAGCATACCAGTGCTGAATATGAACCGATTACGGACGGCGGGATCGTAGAGTTGCCCGACGGCAGGCTCCTGCTGGCCCAGGGTGACGGTATTAATGAGTCGGTTAATAGGGCAACGTGTCGCATCTCTAAGGACGGTGGCGCCACATGGAGCATGGCCACGCCACTGCGGTGGGGCATGGGGGTGGGGGGCATGATCCGTCTTCAATCGGGGGCGCTGGCTATCTACGGTAAGAAATCGAAACGCGACGGGAACACGTATTATTTCGCGAGATCGAAGGACGATGGGCGTACTTGGTCAACGCCGGTGTTCATCCCAGCGCATTGCGACTTTCATCTCTTGTTTCACTCCATGATCCAGTTAACCAGCGGACGGTTGTTGGTGGCGGGGTGTTGTTCGTCTCCCGACCTACATGGCTTTTCGGAGGACCTGCAAAGGCTGACCGCGGCGGGATGGGGCTGGTGGCGCGGAGTAAAACTGAATGCGGAGGGCCACCGCGGACCGGCATACGGCATCTGTAAAACCTACTTCAGCGACGATGAGGGCAGAACCTGGCAAGGCTGTAAGGGAGGTATGTTCGGCTGGTTCAACGAGCAGGGCATTCCGGACGGGACGGGCGGCCTGACCGACGTGTACGAACCGACCGTAGCGGAGACGAAGGATGGAAGATTGCTTATGCTTGCCCGCTGCAGAAGGGGTAGGTTGGTGCAATGCTACAGCCTGGACGCAGGCCAGACTTGGTTGAGTATGCAGCCGAGTGAGCTGTCCAGTTCCCAGTCGCTACCCATACTGGTCCGCATCCCCCAAACGGGCGACCTGTTGTGCGTGTGGAACCAGGTTTCGGGCGAAGAAATTCGTCGCGGGCGGGTCCGTGGTCGACTGTCCGCGGCCATCTCAACCGACAGCGGCCAGAGCTGGCGTAACTTCAAGACGATCCAGTCCTCTGAAGGAATGGCCGATGTCGATCATATTGCTCCTGAATTCCCGATCCCGGGGATTCTTCGCGGCAATCCCGGGCTGGGAAAATTACCGGACGGTTATGCGTGCTTTGATTATCCGAACGTGGATATCGTTGGCGACAAGGTGTTCTTGCGTTACAGCCGTGGGTGGCCTGTATTATGCAATAATGGAAAGGCCGAGATGACTGGTGAAGGGGTCATGCGGGTATATCCCTTGAAATGGTTCTACGATTGATTCGGTCTGCCACAGCCTCGACACCACTTGGAAGATACGGTATAGTGTAGTTCTTCTACGACTTGCTGGTTACTCGAATAAAGGAAATTTCTGATGAACAAGTTTTACAAGCGGATGTGGGTAATTTCGATCGTTTTCCTGATGCAGTCGGCTGTCGCGCAGGCGGCGGTAACGATTGTCAAAGATGGGCGCAGCGAATACTCGATCGTTGTTGCGAAGGATGCTATTCCTGCCGAGCGGTTTGCGGCGGAGGAGCTGGCCTTACACATCAAGCAAATGAGCGGGGCAGACCTCAAGATCATCGATGACACCGGCCCGCTGCCCAAACACGCGATTCTCCTTGGCCGCCCTCGCTACCTGGTAGATATTGGGGTCAAGTCGGACTGGTTGCAGTTGGGTAAGGAAGGCTACCGGATTCGCACCCTGGGAAGTCATCTGATCATTGCCGGGGGCCGGCCCCGCGGCACGATGTATGGCGTGTATGATCTGCTCCAGGAGCACTGGGGCTGCCGCTGGTTCACCATGGACACCAGCGTGGTACCCCGCAAGTCGACACTGAATGTCCCCGATCTCAACGCTATTCACCGGCCGGTATTTGAGTTTAGAGATGTCATGGTTGCTGGGGGAAGCTATGGTCAGGGGTGCCCTGGACAATACGATGAATCGGACATCCGTGATGATTTATATGCGGCCCGCAACCACTGGAATTTCAAGATCAGAGCTTTCCAAAACAAGGATGAACGCTACGGTGGGAGCTTCAGGATACTATATGGTCCATCCCATAACTATAGGTGGCTGGTCGATCCCGACAAATATAGCACCGAGCATCCGGAGTATTATGCACTGTCTAAGGGCAAGCGGTTGAGCTACAAATTCAGTGTTAACGAAGCCGAATTGTGTCTGACTAATCCTGATGTTGTCCGAGTTGCGGCACAGACCATCTCCGGCTGGCTCCGTGAGCACCCCGACGCGGACATGTGCTTCATCGGCCAGAGCGACACCCCGCAATACTGCAAGTGCGACAACTGCACGGCATCGCGGAAGAGATACGGAGGATGGGATGGTGCCCGGCGGGTCCAGTTGCCTGCCGGTCTGCCTACGGACTACTGGACCGAATTTGGGGGGTTTGCGGGGTGGCAGATCGAGTTTATTAACAAAGTCGCCGAGACGGTGGAGAAGGAGTTCCCCAACGCCCGCATCGGTACCTATGCGTACTGGCATGCTCGAAAACCGCCGCGGGGTATCAAACCCCACAAAAACGTGGTGATCTGGTACTGCCCTTTCAATGCCGGTATGGGTGGTCAGTTTCACCGGTGCGACTGCCATTCTGTGGATACGGGGCCGATCAACGACGACTTTGAGAGCTTCGGGGAGGAACTGGGCGAATGGACTCGTATCGCCAAGCAAGTCTACGTATATGACTATTGGCTGGGAACCTGGATGGGACAACCGATTAATATTCCCACCCTTCGCCAGACCATGCGTTTCTACCGCAAGCTCGGTGTGGAAGGGATAGACCTTGATGGAATAAGAGGTATTCCGGCGGGTTTTGAGTGGTTGACATTCTGGCTTTGGTCTCAGTTGGCGTGGAATCCCGATTTCGACGTTGACCAGGGTATTGATGAGTTCTGTGCGGCGTACTACGGAGCTGCCAGTCCGTATATCAAGCAGTATATGAATCTTACTGGTCGTCCCGACAGTTATGAGATGACCTCGGTACAGCTTTTTCAGTCCACTCGGGACCGGACGAAGCGGTACACGGACGATCCGTACAGGCCGATCAAATTCGACAAGCTGAAGAACTGCCAATTGGGATTCCGCGGCCGAGTGATGACCGCTGATGCGATCAACCGTGGATACGATCTTTTCGGCAAAGCCATGAAAGCAGTGGTGAACGATACCAAGACGCTCAAGCACGTTGAGTACACCAGGATGGGGTTGCAATTCGCGATGCTTGAATGGCTGCCCAGGACCGATCCCCGCCTGAACGGTGAGGTGGAACGGTTGGTCCAACTGGCGAAGGAACTGGATCTGCAGGCCGTAGGCTACAGGGGCATGACACCGGATCAGTACCGGGATGCCGTGAAAAAGAAGATCAAGACGGGCGCTCCGCTCTACCCGCCGAGACCCAGCAACAAACCGTTGGTGGAGTAATGCCGCTGGCGAAGACCCCATGCGTGGACGGAGCGGGGTACTGGCGCAACTATATAACCGCGTATAAATAAAGTGTGAATCAAGAACGAGGAAACATGAAAATTGACTTTGCCCAATTGCATCGACAGGTGGTTTTTGGAAAATCCGATGGCAGGATCATCTGGCAACCGCGCATCGGTTGCTGGTATTCCGACAAACTCTTTGAAAAGCAACCGTTACCCGCGCCGTTTACCGGTATGGACCTGCCCGCCATCTACCGCGAGTTAAATTGCTCGGCGCGAATTTATGATTACGACCTCTGCCTGATTGCAGTCGAGCACCCGGCTGTCAAAATCGTCACCCACGCAATCAACGAAACCGATACCGAAACGGTCATTGAAACCCCCGTGGGAACGCAGAGACAGGTTCTTCGCGTGACCCCAACCTGCGAATACCCCAAACACGTCAAGTGGCCGGTCTCCTGCGAGGAAGAGTTGAAAGTTGCCACCTGGCGAAAGGAAAACACCACCTGGCGGTGGGACCCTTCCGTCTTCGACCAGATGTATCAAACTTGGGGCGACCTGGGCGCTGCGACCATGTGCCTGCCTCGAGTAAACATCCAAGACCTATACATCGACACGATGGGGACCCAGAACAGCATCTACGCCCTGTACGACTGGCCCGACACGGTGCAGGCGTACTTTCGCGCCCTGGACGAATGCCATGACCGGCTGATCGACGTGATAAACGCCTCCCCCATCGACATCATCAACTTCGGCGACAATCTTCATGGCGGAACGTTGCCCCCGGACTTGTTTGTCCGGTATGTCCTACCCACCTATCAGAAGCGGTGTGAAAAACTCCACCGGGCCGGTAAATTTGTCCATGCCCACTGGGACGGCGACACGAAACCTTTGCTGCCGTTTGCCAGGCAAACGGGACTGGACGGGATCGAGGCCATCACCCCCAAACCACAAGGCGACGTAACGCTCGAAGAGATCAAGGACGCACTTGGCGACGATATGTTCCTGATCGATGGTATCCCCGCCATATACTTCGACCACACCTTCACCATCGACGTCCTGGAAGATTGCGTGCGCCGATTGATTGATCTTTTTGCCCCCAAGTTGGTCTTGGGCATTTCCGATGAAATCTCCTCCACCGGCGACATCGAGCGGATTCGTTTCGTGGGGAAAATTGTTGATGAATATAACGCCAAACCAAAAAAAACAACCCGTTTGTGATCGGGACTTGGTGGCATTTTGCTTTTTAAATGAAGGGAGTAACGCATTGACAGGAAAGGAACGTGCAATAAAGGCCCTCAATTTCGAGGCGGTAGACCGTGTGCCAATATGGGGCGGCTGGATCACGAGCGCCGATTTCTTGAATTACATTAGTGGAAAATCCTATTGGGACGATCCCTGGGGCACCATTGTGGCAGCCCATCGAAAACTGGGTGTAGATCTCTTTCCCGGCGAAGTCTATGGTCCTCACAGTCGGGAAGAGTTTCGCAGTATGGATTTCGTCACCACCATGAAAGAATCTCACGAAAAATTCAAGGAACCTGAGGACGTGCTTGATTTCATAAAAGCACTCCCCAAGCCCGAATCGCTCGAAAAAGATTTTGACTTCGGCGGACGATATAAGGAATTACTCTCTGATCTGATCCGGCACCAAGACGACTGCGGGGATGACATTCTGTGGTTGCCCGTGTTTCGGACCTGTTACTTCAATTGGCATGTCGAGTTTGGAAACGAGTTATTCTTCTTGGCCCTGGGCTTGTATCCCGAGGCAATGAAGAACCTGTTCGAGTTTGCGGGGGAACGGGCGCGCCTGGACAACCTCGTCCGGCTCGAGCTTTTCCGCAAACAAGGGCTTCCCTTGGCAATGTTCAACGGAGTCGATCTGTGCGATAATCGGGGGCCGATGGTAAGCCCGGAGCTTTTGCGCAAGATATACTTCCCAAGTCTGAAGCACTCCCTGCAGCCGCTCGTTAACGCCGGAGTCACCGTAATCTGGCACTCGGACGGGTACATCGTACCCCTCTTTGAGGATCTGATTGACTGCGGCGTGCGAGGTTTCCAGGGTTTCCAAGTAGAGACGGGAGTACAGTTGGAATGCCTGCCCAAACTGAAACTGCCTGGCGGTAAGAAGCCGGCTCTTTGGGGAAGCATCTCCGTGACGCGCACGCTTCCATTTGGAACGGTGGAGGATGTCAAAAGAGAGGTTGAACGGTGCATAGATACACTTGCCCCGGGCGGGGGATACTTCCTTGGAACAGCTAACACCGTCGGCCCGGAAGTTCCCTTCGAAAATCTAATAGCATTATACGAACACACACAAGAATATGGAAAAGGCAAAGGGTAATCAGGAATGCAAATTGTAATCGACCCAAGCAACGCCGAACCGCATGACGTAACTTCGTTCGCGGGCCGCGAATTGCGCCTCTATATGGACAAAGTCAAGCGAAGCGATGAAGACCCGAAGGTCATTGCGCTTGGCATCGTTGATCAACGTGGTGCGGGGGCGCCTTTGCATCCGGTCCATGACGGTTATTGCCTAACGTGGTCGGAAACGGAACTTCAACTAACGGCGATCACCCCCAAAGGATTGCTCAATGGTGTGTATGAGGTGCTTGAGCTTCTAGGTTTTGCTTTCCCATTTCCAGGATTGGACCGATATCCGTCAAAACAGAACTGGGCGGCTGTAAAAACCAATGCGAATGGCCAATGGCGAGTCCCATCGTTTCGCCACCGAATCCTGCATTTTGACAACATGCGGTTGACTCCGGCAATGATCGATTGGATTGGAAAGCTGAAAATAAATATGCTCCAGCAACCGTTGCATGTTTATAAAGCGGACATTGGCGCCGATCCCAATTTGATTAAAATGATCAAAGAAAGAGGGATGGAGCTGAATATCGGCTGCCACGGGTTCGATAATTGGCTACCCCCGAAACGTTATGGCAAGGACCATCCGGAATGGTACGGTACAAGCCATGCGGTTCGCCGTGGCGAACTCCACGAGACCGACGATCACAAATTACCATCAGAATTCACATCGGGCCAACTGTGCCTGTCTAATCGGCAGATGATTCGTGAATTTGCCGCCAATGTGGTTGCCTTTCTTAGGGAACATCCGGAAGTGCGAACCGTAAGCTTTTGGCCCAATGACATGGCGGGCGGCTGGTGTACATGTGAGAACTGCCTTGCTCTTGAACCTGATCCAAATAAGATGGATCCGCAGACCGGGTCTCCCGGCCGATCAACCACATATCTGTGGTTTATCAATCAGGTCGGGCAGATCGTTCATGCCGAGGTGTCGGATGCACGAATTGAATTCGCTGCGTTCTATGATTTCGCTACTCCGCCCGGTGACCACCGTGCCGTGCCCAAGGGAGACCATTACCTCGGTTTTCTGATCGACGATTATTTTGGCTGTTTGTTACACGGTCATGGCGAATCGTGGAACCGAGATCGAATTGAGACGTTTCATCGCCAGTGGCGAGAGATATTCTCCGGTGAGATATATGCGCTGGGCTATTACGCCGATCTTTATAAAATTATGGATTTCCCTATTGTTCTTTCCACGAAGATTAAAGATGATTTTACCTATTTAAAGGATGAAATAGGCATAGACTCCGTAAGTACGCTCGTTGTCTGCGCCGAATTGGATTACCTGTTGAACTTTCACTTTCAGAATATCTATGCCTATGCCGCATTGGCCTGGAACCACCGCCGGAGCAGCGCGAGTCTATTGAAAGAACTGGCTGCCGCCATATGCCCCCAGAAGTGCGAGTCTTTGTACGACTACTTTTCAATATGGGACAATCTGGGCGTTTCTAACCCTAACAAACATGGCGGATGGATCTGGATCGAGCCCGATCCGCAACAGAAAAGCTCGCCTTGGGCATCGGTAACTCACTTCTTACGCGTTGACGAGCTGGTCAACGAAGCTACTTTTGAGAGGCTTCAATCTTGTCTGGACGAAGCAAAGTCTGACCGTCTGGTTGATGAAGTTTCACAGAAAGTAGTTGAACGCATGTCGATGGGGTTCAATGTGTTCAAAAGTATGTACAGATTTAACCCCAAGGCTTCGCCCGAAGAGCGATTAAAAGCTCTCAGCGAGATCAAAGGTATGGTTTCCATGCGGCGATTTCCCGCCGGGACCATGCCGATGTTGGATAGGTGGGAAAACGAAGCAAAGACGGCTCTGTAACTCTGCCTACGCGGACATCTTGGAAGACATCCGATTTTAAGAGTACATTATTTTCAGAAATATTTGATTGAAGGAGTGATTTGTAAATGAGTAAGACCCCTAACATTGTTTTGTTGATGACTGATCAACAAAAGGCTTCGGCCACGGGTATATACGGCAACACATGTGTCCCATCGGCGTTCCAGGATCGTATGGCCGGAGAAGGCGTCACGTTCATGAATGCCTTTTCCGCCTCCCCAATCTGTACGCCTTCCCGTGCATCCATTATGACCGGCGTTCATCCATTGGTGCATCAGTCAACGTGCCACCAGGACCGTGTTCCTTGGAACCTTGTGCAATTTCCCGAATTGCTTCAGCGCGCGGGCTACTACACCACCGCCTGCGGACATTACGAAAGAAATCGGAACCTGGACCGAGGCTATCATGAACAAATAAGCTATCAGGATCCCGGTCTGCTCTCCACGCTGACCACACAAATTTTCTCGTTGGGCCGTTGTGACGTGGGATGGTCTTCCGGGACTGTTCCGATTGCGGCCGAGAAGGGGCTTTCGGCAGCCCTGACCGATCGTACCATCGAGATGTTGGACAATATCGCTGCAACCAAAGCGCCTTTTTTTCTACACCTGGCGTATCAGGACCCGCATCCGCCGTATTTTGTTCCAAGTCCCTACGATACGATGGTTGACCCGGGCGCAATCGATTTGCCCCCTCGCGCGGATATTGAGGGTTGTCCGGCTTGGCAGTTCAAGGCGCTGGTAGAAGCAGCAACGGCCAAGGCATCGGAATTGGATATCCGAAAAGTCATTTCAATTTACTACGGGATGATCGCCTACGCCAACGATCAGATGCGACGACTGTATGAAGTTATGAGTCAGCGCGGAATGCTGGACAATACCTGGTTCATCCTTGCTGCCGATCACGGTGACTATGCGGGCGAGAAAGGTCTGTTTAACAAAACCGAGTCTCTTTACGAGTGTCTGCTCCATGTTCCGCTGATCATCCGTCCTCCGGATAACATAAGCTGTCAACGTGGGCGTAAAGTGCAGGGCTTGGTTGAGCTGACCGATGTATTCTCGACGATCTGCGGCATCGCCAACATTAAGGCGCCCGATTATGTGCAAAGTCATGACCTTGTACGTTGGGTCAATGACGGGGCAAACCGTCCTTTGCGCGACTGCGCTTTTGCGCAAGTGGGCGACTATCATGGTCACTTGGGAACCACATTTCCTATAGGTATGCCGAAAAGTGGACGGCATGCGAGTTTGGTGCAAGGCGCACGAAATTTGGAGTTCTCCTATGCCCGGGATCCCGACAATGGTGACGAGGCATACGACCTCAGATCTGATCCCCACGAATTGAACAACTTGCTCAATCCGGGCAAACACTCTTGCCCGAAAATGATTGACACACTACGCGAGCAAGTGGATCAGTGGGAATCGCGGTGTGTACGTTTGAGAGAGAAACTGGGAGTGGTTCGCGGCGAGCGCCGCCATATGGAACCGAGAGAGTGTTGCGCAGATGAGGCAAGCGATAAAGCGGAGCCAACGGCTCCGGCGGCTGAGGGTGGAAAGAAATGAATCTTGGGTTGACAGCCCAGAAGATACACGCACAAGTATAGGAGGTCTTGAGATGAATATCGTTGTTATTGGCGCGCATCCGGATGATCCGGAGTCCTGTTGCGGCGGGCTGGCCATCAAGGCCGCTGGTGCCGGGCATCGGGTGGTGTTCTTGTTTCTTTCCAGCGGATTCGTTGACAAAAAATATAATGATACGCCGGTCGTCGAAGTGAGGGAAGCCCAATCCCGCACCGCGTGCGATCTAATCGGTGCCGAGCCGCACTTTTTCAGGCTGCCGGACGGGGAGATCCCTTTTAACCGTGAACTGGTCGATCGGGTGAGCGACTTCGTTGGCGAAATGAAGGCCGACTTTGTGTTGACGCACTGGTCGGTGGACTGCCACCCGGACCATCAGGTAACCTCATGTTTGGCTACCCAGGCCGCGTTCAGTAATCCCGACATCGCACTTGCTTATTATGAAGCTGCCGTGGGGATGCAGACCCTGGTATTCGAGCCGAACAGGTTTGTTGACATCACTGAAGAGGCGAAGCGGAAAAAAGAGGCCCTGTTTTGTCATGTGTTGCCGGGCCTGGATTCCTGGTATCACTATCAGGACACGATGGAGCGATTCCGTGGCGCCCAGATGAGGGTAGATCGCGCCGAAGGATACATCCTTGTTTCCGACAATGGCCGGACCGGGACTTTATTAGAAACGCCAAGGGTGAAGTCAGCCTATGGTGACGGCATAAACCCAGAAAATTATATGCCGTCAACCGAACAGAAGAACGTACATCACAGGTCGACCGGTGCCAACAGCAAGTGAGTAAAGAATGATATGGCGATGTATTCATGCCGCACATGATCTCGTAGAGAGAAAGGAAAATTAGCGGTATGCCATGCTTCAAGTTAAGTGACACGAACCTTGGGATCGTGGATGTAACGACAAACGATCAAGCGGCTGGGTTTTTGCGCGTGGAGATCGTTCGGCCGGGCAATAACCAGTTTTTCTCGCCTCAAACCTGTTCCGTGGCGCGGGTCTGGGAGAACGATTCGCGGGTGCGGATTGAATTTCATCATCCGGGAGAAAAGATCGTCGTCGCCCTGGAGCTCCAGCCCCATCCGGTGGGCTTTACCGGCAGGTTCTCTGCCCGGGGCGACGGACATGCCATTGTGCGGCTGGTGTGGGTACTGCCAGACGACGAACGAGGATTTCCCTTCGTTCCCGCCTTCATGTACGGGCGGAATGAAGGGGGAAATAGCCCGTGGGCCACGTACCCGCAACTTCGCTCAGGAAGCATACCCGACCCCATCCGGCCGTGGGTGGCCGACGAGTGGCTCGTGCGGGCCGACCGCTCCAGCCACGGCGTAACGTCTGTCATCACCGACGGGTTTACCTATGCTCTTGGAGGACGCGACGTCTGCCGATTCCCCGACGGCATGGTCGCCGAGAAAAATGGGCTGGGAATCAGTTCCGCCGACCCCCATCGTTTGTCCTTTTCTCTGGGCTTTGCCAATGTCCCGTTCACCTACAGCGATCTGCCGGGACGCAACTACATCAGCCGTCCGGAAGGGTTCGTCTCGTTCGATCGGGGCGAGGCGTCCGCGGACTTTTTTCTCTTTCTTTTCCCATCGCTCTCCCGGACCGATGCCGCCAGCCGGCTCCTGCGGGAAAGCTACGGGATACTCCACGATCGGATTCCTGACGCGGGCACGGTCGAAGAGGCGGTTGGGGCCATCGCCGAAACGTTGGTCCAATATGGATACAGCCGGGAAGCAAGGAACTTTTTCGTTACGTTCTCAGAGGACAGCCAGCCAATTAGCCTGGAAGATAATTTTTGTAGTGCATGGGCTGGCGGTTTGCGGACAGCCTATCCATTGTTGATGGCGGGGTATCAGTTTAATAATTCCAGATGGAAAGAGTGTGCTCGCTCGGTTTTTTCCAACTTGGCCACAAACGCAATCTCGAAGGCTTCCGGTCTTTTTTATGAAAACTATTGCCTGTCCCGTCATGAATGGAACACCCGCGGGTGGTGGTACCAAGCACTGGAAAAACCTGGCCACTCCGGGTACGTCAACGGCCAAATATGCCATTACCTGCTGCTCGGGTACCAAGTCGAAAAAAATGCCGGCGTGGAGCAAGCGGCTTGGCTCGATGCAGCCCGGCGGGTTCTGGATCACGTAGCCACGGAACAGAGCCCGGATGGCCGATTCGGTTATAGCTACCGTGAGACGGACGGAGCAATTCTGGATCACGACGGTTTCAGCAGTTGCTGGTTTACCCCCGCCTTCGCTACGCTCTATCACCTTACAGAAGAAAAAAGGTACCTGGACGCGGCGTGTCGGGCCATGGACTTTTACCGCAAGGCCGTCGAGACTTTTCATGTCTATGGCGGTCCACACGACACCTACAAAAGCCCGGACGAAGAAGGCATCCTGGCCTGGATCGAAGCGGCCAGACTCCTGCACCAGATCACCGGCGACGAACAATACCTCCGCGATTTGATTCACGGGCTGGACTACGAGTTCTCCTGGAAGTTCGCCTACAACGTGGTCAATGAAGTCGAGCCACTAAAATCGATGAACTGGTCCTCGACAGGCGGATCGGTCACCAGCGTCAACAACTCCCACATCCACCCCATGGGCAGCGCGATCTCCACCAGCCTTCTGTACGCCACCAACCGGACAGGCGACCCCTACCTGAGGTCGCGCCTAATCGATACCGTCCGCTGGACGCTGACTGTGTACCTGCACCATGACGGGCAGTACGGCTGGGGCAAAAAGGGCATGATCAACGAGCGGTTCTGCTACACTGACTCGCTACTGATCGAGCGCTATCCGGACGGCTTACCCGCCTCGACATGGTTCTGTGCCCACAGTTGGGCTTCGGGCGCGGTGCTGGAAGGGCTGGTCGGACCCATTCTCGACGCCGCGAGAACGAATCCCAGTGCCGTTTTAGGCCCCAAAACCGCGTGACCTGTCCCCCAAAAACAAACGAAACCTAAATGAGGAGATCATATTATGTCTACTCGACACATTGTACTATTTTTTGTTCCGATTGTCATCACACGCCAAACGACATCATTTCCTATTCAGAGGCAGTGCCTGAATTGAAATTGTTTCTCACCCCACTTGACAGTGTATCCCCAGGCCCTTATATTGCATATATGAAATATAATCCGCCTATGAAACCCAAGGGCAATCAGGACAAGCTTTCCGCCCCCGCATTGGCCCGAGGAATCGCCGTGCTGCGTTATCTGGAGAGTGAGCCCGAGGCCTCGCTGGAAACGATCACGCGATACCTTAATTTACCCAAGGCGTCCCTGCTTCGGATCCTCGCTACTTTGTGCGAACTGGGGTTGGTGTTTCGGGATAGCGTAAACCGCCGGTATCGTTTGAAGGCCCGGCTGGTGGCCCAGGATGCCGACGATCGGGAATTTGTCCAATCCGTGCAACAAAGCCTGGATCGGCTCAGCGGCCAGACCGGTCAAACGGTGGAATGGTATCAGACGACGGAGCAGGGATTGCTGCTGGTCCAACGCTGCGAACCGCCGGATAAGGAGGTCGTGATTCGGGCAGGGATCGGGTTCGTTCGCCAATGGAAGGGCGAGCTCAACGCTGTGTGCCTGGCGGGGTATGCGGGACGGGCCCAAATGCCGGAGTCCCTGGCAGGCTTTTGTGCGTATGTCCGGCATGGGGTCCAACGGGAACTGTCCGCCGCTGAAGTAAAGAAAAAGATTTTTACGGCCCAGGACCGGGGGTTTGCGGTCGATTCGGCCTTTAATGACAATGGGGTGCGCCGTATTGCCTCTTGGGTGGGGCAGAAGGAAAAGTTCAAAGGTGTCCTGGCCTTGGCGGAACGATTTATGCTGAACAACCGAGTCCATGAAAAACACCTGGCGATTCTCAACCAGGAAATTTCCATGTTGAAACAAAATTACTGTTGATGCCGAATATCCATTATGAATGAATATGATTTTCAAATCATGGTCAAGCCCGTCTGCGGACGGTGCAATCTTTCGTGCGGTTATTGTTACTATGCCCGCAAGCCGCAGGAATTGTACCCGGAACACAGTAATTTGATGATGAAGGATGATGTGCTTGAAAATTTCGTCCGACAGTACATGGCCGCTAAACCGCAACGGGCTGATTTTTGCTGGCAAGGAGGAGAGCCTCTGTTGGCGGGGAAAGACTTTTTTCAAAAGGTTGTTGGTTTTCAAAAACAGTTTGGTTCGCCCGGTCAGATCGTCGGCAATGCTCTTCAGACCAACGGAACCCTTCTGGATGACCAGTGGTGCGAGTTTTTTGATGAATACAAATTCTTTCTCGGCCTGAGTCTGGACGGACCAGCTCAGTTTCATGACGCCTATCGGAAAAATGGTAATGAAGTGGGAAGTTTCGATCAAGCCTGGCGAGGCGTAAACCTGCTAGTTAAGCATCGGATCGAATTTAACGTCCTGACCACGCTTCATGCCGCCAACAGCCATCACGGGGCGGACCTGTATCGTTTTTTCATCAATCGCGGCATCCGATATCTTCAGTTTATTCCGATTTTGGAAAGGAACCCGGATGGCTCGGCCAAGGATTTTTCCTGCCCGTCGGGAGCGTTTGGCCGGTTTATGCTCGATGTGTTTGAAGTCTGGGTAAAAAATGGCGTGGGGGTCGTTTCCGAACGATTCATCGACAGCGTTCTAACTACCCTCGTGATCGGTCAGGCTGGCGTGTGTTGGAATCAGCCACGTTGCCCGAAGGCGTTCGTCTTGGAATGGAACGGTGATCTTTACGCCTGCGATCACTTTGTTACGAACCAATGGCGGTTGGGAAATATAATGCAACAACCCCTGACCGATCTGGCCCAGTCGCCCCTTTTTGAAGAATTTGTCCAGGCCAAGACCCAGCTTCCCTCACGTTGCCGGGACTGCGAGTTCGTATCCTTTTGTCAGGGCGGTTGCCCGAAACATCATCAGAATCGACGGAATTACTTTTGCGAGGACTATCGCTTGTTTTTCAAACACGCTCTGCCGCAATTAAAGAAAATCTCTCAACTGAATGGGTTATACAAACATGATTAAACACAAACAAATTTTTTCTCAGATTAGATCGCACGTTGCCGATCGGGACGTCATTCGAAAAGACCTCTGGGCTGGTTTGACGGTGGCAATGCTCCTGGTTCCGCAATCAATGGCCTACGCACAACTGGCGGGATTGCCGGCTCGATACGGATTGTACGCGGCCCTGGTGCCCACCCTGATCGGCGGGTTGTTCGGGTCGTGCCATCAACTCTCGCCCGGCCCGGTGGCCTTGACCTCTTTGCTGGTCTTTACAGTTTTAAGTGAAGCGAACCTGGCACCCCGGTTCTCAGAATCCTACGTTCAGTTGGCCTTCCTTCTGGCCTTTCTGGCGGGGATTATTCGTCTCCTAATCGGAGCGTTTCGATTGACGCAAGTGGTTAATTTCATTTCCCACCCCGTGGTCATCGGCTTTACCAACGCCGGAGCCTTGATCATCGCGCTCTCGCAGATTCCAAACCTGCTGGGTTTGCCGATCCACCGCAGCGGCTCGTTTCTGATGGAAATACAGCACATGGCGGCCAATCTCGGCCAAGTTCAGCCGTTGACGATGCTTTTGGGTTTGGGAGCGTTGGGGGCGATGGTCCTTCTAAGACGTCTGCGACCCGCGTGGCCGGGAGTTCTAATCGTCATGATCGCCGCCATTACCCTCAGTTGGATGATCGGTTTGGAATCGCACTGGCATGGCCAGGTGGCCGGAGCCATCCCCCGCGGATTACCGCACTTAACCCTTCCGCCCTTCAGATGGGATTACATTCAAACGCTGCTTCCCGGGTCGTTGATGCTGGCGATCATCGGTTCCATCGAGGTCCTTGCGGTCAGTAAGATGATGGCGGTCAAAACGAGGACTCGTCTGAACCTTCGGCGGGAAATCATTGCCCAGGGTCTGGCGAATGTGGCGGGCAGCTTTACCTCGTCGTACCCGGTCAGCGGGTCCTTTTCCCGTTCTGCCCTCAACTGGTACGCGGGGGCTCAAACTCGTTTCTCATCAGTGGCCACTGCTCTGGCCGTCGGAGTAACGCTGCTATTTTTCACCCCGCTATTGTATCATCTTCCCCAATCTGTCCTATCGGCAACCATTATCGCGTCGGTGATCGGGTTGGTGGATTTTCGAATGATGAAACGCGTCGGACAGGCCAGTATTCAGGACGGTTTGGCAGCGTGGGTGACCTTTGCCGCCGTGTTGATCCTAGCCCCCCGGTTGGTTGAGGCGATTACTATCGGCGCGATCCTATCGATCGGAATATTTCTCTACCGCTCGATGCGGCCATATACAGCCCTGCTCGCCCGGCACCCCGACGGTACGTTCCGCGACGCCGGACATCATCATCTGACCGCCGATGACGAAGTGCTGCTGGTGCGATTCGAGGGCCAGTTGTATTTTGCCAACATCGCCTATTTCGAGGAGACGATATTAAAAGTCTTGTCCGAGCATCCGAAGGCTCGGGCAATTTTGATCGTCGGAGACGGGATCAACAAGATTGACGCCTCCGGCGTCGAAAAACTCTGGAGCCTGGCCCAGGAATTTCAAAAGAATAATCTGATCCTGGGCTTCGCGGAGCTTAAGTGGAAGGTCATGGAGGTTCTGGAGCGGACGGGCTTGGTGGGATCGATTGGCCCGGAGCATTTTTTCCGGACCACCGCAGCAGGGTTTGAACAATTGAAAAAAGCAAGCCGCCTGCCGGCAATAGCCGCTTGGACCGACAAGGCGGCAGTAAAAGAACTTGCCTTGGATTGGTGCATATGACGGAATATAACGTGCAAATTATGGCGAAGCCCGTCTGTGGACGGTGCCACCTGGCTTGCGGGTACTGCTATTACTCGGGGAAACATCGGGAGCTTTATCCCGAGCACCCAGTGCCAATTATGCCGCAAGCGGTCCTGGAAAGTTACATCCGCCAGTACATGGCGATACATCCGGAGTAGGCAGATTCGCTCCGAACGAATGTCTTTTCTTAACCTCAGGCAATGAAGTTTTTAGAAGGTATCAAGGGCAAATTAAATGGAATGCAAAAAGGGTGGTTTTTTCTATCCGATATGCCATGCACAACGGAGTTTGCCGAAACACATTGGTTAAAATTCCAGGGCACCCGAATCGAGGAATTGGACCGACACCAAAATTTTAGCCTCCTCAACAGAATATGTGGGTCGAGAAGTTGCAGGAAACATCTTATATCGATGATTAAGGGGCAATGGGAGTGGTTTTAGGAAATACATATTTTGAGTCTGAAAAAAATACCGAGATTCCAATTCTGGAATCGAAGGAATTCAGGGTACAATGGCGATACGCTTTTGGAAGACGGATTTCCGTTGGGACGGTGGCGGTACAATGCCCCCTCTGGGGATCCGCAGGGAGCGTGGACGACAATTAATGTGCCACATGGAATATTCTTTGACAAGAGGGATGGTTGGTACAACATCGACCCAGAAACGAAACGGCAACGAAAAGGATGACCCGGATTAATTTATGGAATAGTCCGCCTGATAAGAATAGAGAAAGGGGGCATCGATCCGACAAAATTATTTTTTAAAATATCTTTTTCATTTAAACTGCGGAAGTTACTATTAGAAGAAAATGACATCTTCTTTCGTACGGCATTTTATATTCAACTTTTAAAACATCATTTTGGACAAGAGTGACGGAGAATAAAGCAATGGCAACCGAAGGAATAAAAAAACTGGAAGAGCTGCATTTAAATAAAATTCAACGGCGTGTCGAAGAAATAGGTCAACATGTCTGGACACGGCAGATCAATATCAGGGACGTATCGGTGGCCGAGACAATGGAACATTTAAGTCTTGAGCAGGCCAAGAAACTGCCTTATAAGCCGGTCAAAGGCGGATTTCGTTGGGGAAAGCCCTGGTCGACCGCCTGGTTTCGCCTTCGATTTAGTCTCCCGGCTGCCTATAAAGGTTATGCGGGCAGCCTGTTGTTTAACCCGAGGGGAGAATGCATTATCTTTCGTGACGGGCTTCCCGTACAAGGTCTGGACCTTAACCGGCAGGACTATGTGCTGATGGATAAGGCGAAGGGAAACGAGCGAATGGAACTGTATGTGGAAGCCGGGGCCAGTGATGCTTTCGGCAACTTCCAGGCCCGCATCATGGATCAACCGAAGGTGGCGATTGTTCTGCCGGAGATGTGGCAGGGGTGGTATGATCTGCGATGCCTGCTGGAGATGGTTTCCGCCGGCACTCATTGGACGGGGGCCCCAGAACAAGGCCTTGCCGAAGAATCGACCCGGCGAGCCCGCATTCTCTTCGGATTAAATAAAACGGTGGATCTTTTTGATTATCGCGATCTATCCCTGGAAGGGCTGTGTGCCTCGGCCCGGCGGATCAGCAAGGCACTCAAGCCGCTCTATGCCTGTCCGGCAGAGTCCTCCGCCCAGACCATCGCCTGCCTGGGCCACGCCCATATCGACGTGGCTTGGCTCTGGCCGCTGGCGGAGACGATCCGCAAATGCGGCCGGACGTTTTCCAATGTCCTGGAACTCATGGATCGGTATCCGGAGTTTGTCTTCTGCCAGTCTCAGCCTCACCTGTATGAATTCACCCGCGATCGATACCCGTCGCTGTACAAACGAATAAAAGATAAAGTGAAACAAGGTCAGTGGGACCCCGCGGGGTGTACCTGGGTGGAAATGGATTGTAACATTACTGGGGGGGAAAGCCTGGTCCGGCAAATCCTCTTCGGCACGCGATTCTTTAAGCAGGAATTTAACCTTGACGCTTGCTGTCTCTGGATGCCGGACGTCTTCGGGTATTCCGGGGCCTTACCCCAACTGCTCAAACGAAGTGGGGTCGATTACTTTCTGACCCAGAAGATCTCGTTGAGTCAGTTTACCACCTTTCCGCACCATACGTTTTATTGGGAAGGGATCGACGGAACAAAAATCCTTTCGCATTTCCTGCCCGCCAACGACTACAACGCCAAACTCCGGGGTAGTGAAGCGATCACCGCGGCCGGTCGGTACAAACAAAAGGACCGCTCGCCAATCCATGCCGTGTTGTTCGGCTTCGGCGACGGCGGGGGCGGGCCAACCAAGGACATGATCGAACGGATGCGGCGATATAAAAACCTCGAGGGCGTTCCGAAACTCCAGCCGATGTCCCATCGCAAGTTCTTCCAGCGCCTGGAACGAGAATCGGTCGAGCTTCCCACTTGGACCGGGGATCTGTACCTGGAGAATCATCGCGGCACGCTGACCACTCAGGCCGCCAATAAGCGATTCAACCGGCAGTGCGAATTGCTGCTGAGGGAGACGGAAATGCTCTCGGCAATCAATCTGTCCTCCGGTGGGACCTACGCGCAAAAAGAATTAAACGCCGCCTGGAAGACGGTCTTGCTAAATCAGTTCCATGATATCATTCCCGGCAGTTCAATTGAAAAAGTATACACCGATTCCAAGAAGGACTATACGCAGGTCATCGAAAGCACCCAAACCCTGAAAGACCAGGCCTTTTCCCATCTGGCCAAACTGGTGGATACTCGTGGCGAAGGTACTCCGGTCGTAGCCTTCAATTCGCTGTCCTGGGACCGCAATGATGTCATTGCCGTTGAAGTTCCCGGATTGCGAAAAGGTCAACTCCTATCCGCGATGGCTCCCGACGGAACCCAAACCCCCGCTCAGGTCGGCGTGGACGGAAAGGTCCGGTTTACAGGAATGGTCCCGTCGGTCGGGCACAGCGTATTCCACCTTCGCCCGACTTCCGTTAAGTTTCCAGTCGTTAAGGCCGACGAAAAAATTCTCGAAAATGATTGCCTACGGGTGAAATTTAACGCGGAGGGTTGCCTCACCAGTGTCTTTGATAAATCAGCCGACCGCGAAGTTCTCGCGGACGGTGAGTCAGCTAACCAGTTTATCCTCTTTGAAGATAAACCCGTCGTTGACGACGCCTGGGACGTGGATATTTTCTTTAACGATAAACCGCTGGAACGGTCCGGCGAAATTCTGTCTGTGGAGGTCGTCGAAACCGGTCCGGTCCGATCGGTGGTGCGGACGAAACGCCGTATCAGTAGATCGGTCATTCGTCAGGACGTTATCCTTTCGGCTGGTTCCAAACGCCTGGATTTTGAAACTACCGTGGACTGGGGCGACGAGGAACACGTTTTGCTCAAGGTAGCCTTTCCCGTCAACGTTCGGAGCGACAGCGCCAGGTATGACATTCAGTTCGGAAGCATCGAACGGCCGACCCACTGGAATACGCCGAGGGATTTCGCCCAGTTTGAAGTTCCCGGCCACAAATGGATCGATCTGTCCGAATCCGATTATGGCGTCGCCCTCTTGAATGATTGCAAGTATGGACACGACATCCGGAATCACGTCATGCGGATGACCATTCTCAGGGCGCCGAAGTACCCCGATCCGACTGCCGATGTCAATCAAACCCACAAACTGACCTACTCGCTGCTGCCGCATACGGGTAACTTTACCCAAGGGGTAATTCAACAGGCCTACCAACTCAATGCTCCAATAACGGCCCTGACGGTCGGCCCCCATCCGGGCCCGGTCGCAGCCAGGGTATCGAATTTCGACATCTCGGGCGAAAACATCATCATCGAAACGGTAAAAAAGGCGGAGGATGATAATGGCCTCATCGTGCGAATGTATGAAGCCCACGGAAGCCGGGGCACGCGAACCTTCCACACCTCGCTGCCGGTCCAACGAATCTTCGAAACGGATTTGATGGAAAAAGAGGAAAACCGGCTGACCCCGAAAGACGGAACGGTTAAACTGTCCTTCACACCTTTCCAAATTCGTACCTTAAAACTGATCGTATAAGGCAAGGTTATGTCGGAAGCAATCCATATCGCTGTCAATAAATCCGGATCTCCGTTCAAGCCCTGATGCAGTTGATCCGTGTGGTATCCGAAGAAATCTCAACCTAAAGATCATCTGTGACACGATTTGATACGACAGCCATACGGCATTGCTGAGTTAGTCTGGGATAAGAATCTGAATGTTCTTACAACCTGGGTTAAAGGAATAAATTATTTTACACGACTATAACGAAAGGAAGGACCATGTTGGATTTCAATGCGGGTTTTGACTACAGCCCATCGCCGTATGTCCCGTTTCGCGACAAAGCAGTTTTGCAAAAAGTACGAAATATCAAACGCGAGGATTTCCTTAATCATCCGAACAAAAACCTTAAGATCACGATCATGACCGATACCGAGTTGTTGCTTTCATTTATTTCCGATCTGTTCTTTCGAATCAAAGAGGCGATGGAAGCGGACCACCAAATGGTGATGATTCTCCCCCAGCCCTGGCCGATGTACAAGCATGTTGCCCACATGATCAATCGGGCGAAAATCAACTGCCGAAACCTTTACACCTTCAACATGGACGAATATGCCAATGAGAATGGAGTGATAGCTCCGGAAACCTGGCCTTATGGATTTACTTATTCGTTGAAAAAATATTTATACAACGAACTTGATCCCGCGTTACGTCCACCGGAGAAACAAATGGTTGGCCTGACCAATGAAAATTTCAACGACTACGGAAAAATGATCGACGATTTGGGTGGCGCGGATATCTGCTATCAAGGGCCGGGCTGGACGGGTCATTTGGGATTTGTCGAACCTGACGCCCCGGAGGTGCCTAAAACCCTCGATGAATTCGTGAAGATGGGGCCGAGAATGGTCACTTTAAGTCCCTTTACATTGGCCCAAAATTCTTTGCATGGCAGTTTCGGGGCCAGTGGTGATATCGCGGTGGTTCCCCCAAAAGCCGCAACCATCGGGCCGGCTCAATCGTTGGGCGCCAAAGAACGCGTAGGCTTCTACTCCATCTGTATACACGGTACTTCAGCCTCCTGGCAGAGATTGATTACGCGATTGTCTCTCTTCGGACCGGTAACTCCCCTCGTACCGGATTCGGTTGTTCAACTCAAACCATCGCAGATATGGGTCTCGGAAAATATTGTCGCCGACATCACTATTGACTGGAACAAAGGGTATTAATGGTCAATGAAAGAATTCTCAATACGTTTTTATCTTTTAATAAGGAAAAATGGAGATGGGTCAGACACCGCGAGAAATCGTTTATCTTGCATTAAAATTTCAGTCGCCGGAACGTTTGCCCAGGCATACCTGGGTCCTGCCCTGGGCGGAGAAGAAGTATTCGTCGAAAATAGATGAGTTACGCCAAAAGTATCCAGATGATATTGCCATGGTGCCAGTACCGTATCTGCAGAGTTCGCGGGCCCAGGGAGACCCTTACGCCGAGGGGATCAGCGTAGACGAATGGGGCTGTGTTTTTGAAAATATCCAGGCGGGGATTATTGGTGAGGTCAAAGATCCGATCGTTACGGATATTGAAAATCTCGACGTCTGTCAACCACCTTATGAGATTTTGCCCCGAGATGTTGCTGCCGCGAAGTCACAGGTGAATGACTTTTGTCGGCAAACGGACCTGTTCGTTCTTGCGGGTACCACGGCCCGGCCATGGGAACGGATGCAATTTCTTCGCGGGACCCAAAACGCTATGATGGATGTCATCGCGTCGGAGGATGCGGCGAAAAATCTTTTAGACAAAATTCATATGTATTATCTTTGCGAATTGCAATTCTGGGCTGATACCGAGGTTGATGCAATTTTCTTTATGGACGATTGGGGCTCGCAAAATCAGCTGTTGATCTCGCCGAAAATCTGGAGAAAACTGTTTAAACCCTTGTACAAGGCGTATTGCGATCTGGCCCATGCAAACGGCAAGTTCGTCTTCATGCACAGCGATGGGTGCATCAGCGAAATCTATGGGGATCTGATCGAAATCGGTGTTGATGCGATCAATTCACAACTGTTTGTGATGGACCTTGCCAAGCTTTCACGAACAGCAAGAGGCAAGATCACATTTTGGGGTGAGATCGATCGGCAGCATGTTATGACGGCAAAGGAACCGATGATAGCTCGCCGCGCAGTACGACAGATTGCGGAATATCTCTATGATCCACTAGGTGGAATTATTGCGCAATTCGAACTAGGTCCAGGGGTAAATATCGAGAACGCTTTTGCCATCTATGAAGAATGGGACCGCGTTAAAGAGGATAAAAATACTCTATAGAAATGGGAGATAACTTATGTCTTCAACTCCGGGAGATATTGGGCGAGTAGACGCGTTTACAAGCAGGATGTTTTGATGGAGTCATTGTTAAACCTTCATGGATTTTTGAATCAAATTAAGGGCAATTTATCTGTCCCGAGGAAAAGTCTTGCAGAAAGCATCGGAACGCATCGACACTCATTATGCGGTGTTCAAATATCTTCTTCACCACAAATCGCGAAAAACCCGCTGCCAGAGGGTCCGCGGGGTCTGACAGACCCTTTCCCCCGCTTCGCAGCCGGTGACACCGGCTTTTCGTTTGGCAAACCCGCGTCTTCCGGCAGCTCTTGCTCTCTCCAAAGCTTTAAGCAATAGTACCCGAGCTCCACCCGGAACAATGGAATACCCGGTTAGCGGGTCAGGGCAATCGCATGAAAATATTTCACGTTATTCCTTCGGGTTGAATCCGAGGACTTTGAGCAGGTAGTCCCTCTGGTAGCCGGCCTTTCGCCGTTTTGTTTTAGAGCAATTCAAGAATTATTGTACATTTGTCCGATGAAAGGGGAATGAAACAATATTCGATGGATTTACGGGAACGGGTCGTGGCGGCATGTGATCGTGGGGAACAAACGATCTCGGC
>JBAZZQ010000046.1:0-29323 GCA_041658725.1 Phycisphaerae bacterium
CGTGGTACAATCATTTCGGACTCCTTTCCTTTGGGCCTGTAACCTCCATTGTTTCAGAAAGTTACATCCTAAAGAGAAGGGGTCTGTTTTTCAAATTTTCAACGTAAAATGGAAACTACACCCATTATTTCTGATACAACTTCTTTTATCTGCTGGTAAAACATTTCGGAGGAATGATTCTGGTGAGTGTAGCGCCGCGCCTTTTGGCTGAGTTCCTTCAAAGAGCGCTCATCATAATTCAAGGTGGATTGAACCACCCGCTGGATTTCATCTATTCGTTCATCTTTTATTAAAAACCCGAAATCCTGAATATTGATGGCGGCGCTTTCGGTTACGATAGGGATTAATCCTCCAGCCATACAAGTTACCGCCGAACCACTTCCACCTTCCGAACACGATGGAAAAATAATAAAAGCCGCTGTTTCGAGCAGGCTTCGGAATTGTTCGGAAGCGATGGAAACAAAGCCATGTAAATGAATATTCGGCAACCGGTAAAGTTCGTGCTCGTATTCATGAATAAAATCTTTCTCGTGAACAATCGGGCCGCCAACGTGCAAATGCAAATCAGGCATTTGGGCAAAAGCATCCAGAAGCAGATCAAGACCTTTGTGAACGGCGCCTGAACTGCCAAACCACAAAAAATGTTTTCTTGCCGCCGTAAAATCTTTTTTGGCAATATCGATTTGAGGGATTGTATCTAAATAGACAGGAATTTGTATGGAATAACTATGTGCGTTATAGGATTCCACCGTTCGGCGCGACCATGCATTTCCGGTCACTAAAATGGCATCGGACATAGCGATGGTTTCCTGAAAGAAGGGGTAAAAGTATTCGCGTCGGGGTAACAGTTTGACTCCCCGCCTTTCATGGAGGTATTTCAATCGCTTCATCTGGTCAAAAAGATTCATCGCGCCCGTGCAATAGGCGACGCGGACGGCTTTACATTTTGGGTCATGAAATGATTTGCCGTATGGATAGCCAAAACCGAACAGCAGGGAATATCTGGAGTAGTCGATTTTACCGTCATACATGTAATCAACGATGTCCACGTTAAACCCAAGGTCCCGGATGGCTTCACAGCACTTTAATAGCTCTATCACATTCTGGTGGGTAAAGGTCTCTTTTCTATACAGGGGCGCCGTCAGATAGGACACCAGCGCACTGCGGTTATGATTGGATTTATAGTAGTTAGGGAAAAAGGAATAAAATCTTTTTTTTATCATTTGTTTAAGATGGTTCAGCATGATCACGCGGCCTCCTCCGAACGGTTTATTCGGAATTTACCTATAATTTCCCGTATCTCCCTCAGGTCAATGAGCCGGAAAAGATGAGACAGGAACAAACAAAGCATAGTGATGATTAAACCGCCCGTAACGATGGCAAGTATCGAAGAAGGTACCGCCGGCATATACCGCTTGGCCAAAAGCACGATTTCGATCAGCGCCAGATTCCTGGCCAGCAGGGACAGATACCATCCGATCCCCATCTTCAAAACGTATCGCAGCAGATAACCGTGGTACAGAGGAAAGGGAATCAAAATCAGGCTAAACGCAAGGGCCGTGCCGAGAAACCCATAGCGGGGTATTAAATAGACCGCTCCTATCAGATAACATGCCGATCCGATTGCCGAAGAGATCAGGTTAATATGGGTGTATCCCAGTCCGGTATAAAACCAAAGCGCCGCTGAAGTAATCGAACTGAAAAAGAAAACCACCGCCAGAATAGGTAAGATGATTTTTGCCTTCTCCGCAAACGCGTTCCCCATCCACAATCCTACAAAGGAATCGCCGAGCATTATCAAAAGGGTGGTTAAAATAAAGGCGACTAAAAATGTGTAGCGGCATGCCTTTTGATAAAGCGCCGTCAACTGACTGTGCTCGTTGGCGCCTTGGAGGGAACTGACTTTCGGAAACAATTGTTGGGTGATTGCGCCGATAAAGGCGCTGCCCATCTGGGCTACCATGAATGAGATGTTGTAATAGGAAATTCCCTGCATTCCCAGGTATCGCCCGACGATTATTTTGTCCACACGGGTCACGATGTTGCCGGTCAGGACGTTCAAGGCCATAAAGGCGCTGAATTTGAAAATCTCCTTGAAAACGGCGGCGTCGAAGCGCAAGCGGATTTTCAAGAAAGGAAACAGCTTATAGGAAAAGAAACCGTTTGCGATAATCCCGAGGATTTGAAAGCACAGGGTCGCGATCAAGGCTCCGAATAACCCATGACCCAGATAAAGAGATACGACGACCGCTCCCGTCGAGCCAAAAAAGATGCCGTTTTGGATTTTGACGGCGACGTCGTAACGCTGAAACGCCTTGGGGATATTGGCGAACACGCCGTTCAGCAAGTTAAAGAAAAAGCCGACGGCGACAATTTTTAACGAAGTCACCGCCAGGTGCAGATTTTCCTCCCGGACATGAAAAATATGGCGGGCCCATAGTTCTGCGGGAAGATAAATCAAAATTGCCCCCAGGACGCCCATGATTAGATGAATGATCAGGCTGACATCGATCACTTTATTGATTCGATCCGTATCGTGTTGCGCGTGGTAGTAGGAAATAAATTTAATGATTCCCTGTCCGAATCCCAGGTCGAAAAAAGAGATCAGCCCCATGACCGACAAGGCCAGCACGTACAATCCGTAGATATCCACCGTCAATTTGCCGACAATGTAGCGGGTGGAAACAAGCGTGATGGCCAGAGGGATCGCGAAACCGAATGCGTTGTACATAGTATTTCGAACGGTGCGGCTCATTGAGATTATCCGCCTGGAGAAGTTTGCAAAAGCCCACGAATTTGTTCGGATATCCATGTTACCTCGTCGAAAGTCAGCTTGACGCTGCTTGGCAGATTGATCCCCTGCCGTGAAATATCACCGCTGACCGGATTCTTTCGAGGGTCTTGTTGATACATGGGCATTTGCGTCATGGGATAAAAGAAGGGACGCGTGTCGATTCCCTTCGATTTCAGGTCTTTCATGAACTGATCCCGATTCACTTTCAAGGAAGGATCCAGCAGGAGACATATCATCCAGTAGACATTTCCGGCGTATTCTTTTTGAGGATTCAGTTTGATCCCCGGCACCCCCGCCAGCGATTCTCTGTACCAGGAAAAGATTTCCCTCTTGCGGGCGAGCAATGTTTCGATTCGCTCGAGTTGGGCAACTCCCATCGCCGCCTGAACATTCGTCATTCGATAATTATAACCGACCTCCGGATGCCAATACCGTTTGTCAGGGCTCATGGCATGGTCTTTGAGGAATTTGGCCCTTTCGTAAAACCTCGAATCGTTGGTGGTGAGCATCCCTCCTTCGCCGGTGGTGATGATTTTGTTTCCGTAAAAGCTGAAGGTTCCGATATGGCCGATGGCGCCGACGCGTTTTCCCTTGTAGGTCGCGCCGTGGGCCTCGGCGCAATCCTCGATGACAATGAGTCGATGTTTCTCGGCGATGCGCATGATGGGGTCCATGTCGGCGGGATGGCCATATAAATGAACCGGAATAATCGCTTTTGTTTTACTGGTCAACGCCTTTTCGATCTGCCGCGGATCGATACACCAGGTTTCCGGATCGATATCGACGATTACGGGTTTCGCTCCCGCGTGAATGACCGTATTGGCAGTGGCGACGAAGGTAAGGTCCGGAACGATGACTTCATCATCCTTCCCGATTCTTGCCGCCAATAAGGCCAAGTGGAGCGCGACCGTCCCGTTGGAGACAGTCAACGCGTTTGAAACATTTACAAAATGAGCAAACTCTTTTTCAAACCGGTCAATGTATTCGCCCAGGGAAGAAACCCACCCGGAGGTCACCGCGGCGGTTACATATTCGATTTCTTTTTCCGTAATGGACGGCTCGGATACGGGAATGAATTTATTCATACGACCCCCTTTGTTCGGAAACGGTCTTTGCTTCTCCTGGCGGGATTACCCTCAATATAGGAATTTTCCTTAAAAGAAGTCATAACCAGCGAGTTGGGGGCGACGAAAGAGTTTTTCTCAATCGTGACGCCGGGCAAGATAATGGAGTTTAACGCGACACCGACATTCTGCTCAAGAACTATCGGGGAACCTAAAATCGCCTGATCCGAGACCATTGGACTGAAGAATATTATTCTGGAAGGATTTTTGGGGTCAGAAGGAAGATTTGAAAGTGAATATATCTTTACGCCTGAGCTGAAAGCACACCCATTTCCTATTGAAATTCCACTGTGAGCCTGAAAGACACAAAATGGAGCCATATGAATATTATCCCCGATAACCAAAGAACCTTCCGTTTCCGTGAAATTCAGATTGTTCCTTTTTGTATATTTTGATTCCTCAACCCGCACGGGACCAGCCATAAGGACGCAGTATTTATCAATCCACACATTTTCGCCAATACAAATGTATTCCGGATTTTGGATGATAACCCCTTCGTCGATATAAACCTTCTTTCCGCACCGTTTGAATTTTTTCCGGTAATACAAATACCTCACCTTTCGCCCCAGGGGGTTGGGGAGGTAAATAATGAAAAACAAAAAAATACTGTTGATGGCTAAAAAAATTTTCTTCATAATCCCATGAACTTCTAAAGGCTACCGCACTATCCAATAATCATTACGTTATTTTGAACTATATCTAGTCAGGGAAAACCGGACAAGCCAAATCCCTCCTTCGATAAGAAAATTACGATCCACCCTGCCATGGCGCTCGGTTTGCTTTTGCTCCTGCGGTGAAGGGTAAGGTGCGGAGATGGCCGAAAAATCCACTTGATTTGCAGGCCAAGCCTGGATATAAGACTAAATCATCATCTGGTTTTCACGAAGGGATTTGCGATGAAAGAAAAAGTGATTATCCTTATTGTCGGAGTACTGAAGGATTTAAATAAAACTATTCAAAATCCAGATTTGGAAAATCCCACTCCACAGACCGACCTTCACGGACCAAAAGGAAACCTGGACAGTTTGGCTTTAATTAACCTGGTAGTAAAGCTGGAAGAAAGTATATACATTGAATTTCAGAAAACAGTGGTCATCGCGAATGAAACGACTATGGATTTTTCGACTTCAGTCTTTGGAACTGTAGAGACCCTGGCCGACCACATTGAACGCCTTTTGGAGACAGGTTAATTGTCCAAAGTGATGATTGTTACAGGAACGAGCAGGGGAATTGGGCGATCTCTTGCCCACTACTATGTCGAGAAGGGATTTCAGGTGATCGGGTGCAGCCGAACGCTTCCCGACTTTCAATTTTCCAATTACCACCATTATTGTCTGGATGTATCCGACGAAGCGGCCGTCAAGGAAATGTTCATGGATATCGGCAGGAATTGGCAGAGACTGGACGTTTTGATCAATAATGCCGGAGTGCAGGCGGTCAATTATGTCCTCCTTACCCCTCTGTCAACCGTTCAAAAGGTTTTCAATACCAATATGGCGGGGACGTTTCTGTTTTGCCGTGAAGCGGTGAAGTTGATGAAGCGAAACGTCTTTGGACGTATCATCAATTTATCCACCGTTGCTGTCCCATTGTGCAGCACCGGCAGCGCGATTTATGGAGCGTCCAAGTCGGCGATCGAACAATTTTCCCGTGTCCTGGCGAATGAGGTGGCCGCGGATGGTATCACCGTCAATACAGTGGGCTTGTCCATAACCCGAAACTCCGGCATGGCCGATAAGCTCAGCGAAAAAGCCGTTTCAGAAGCCTTATCGAATCTTGTCTTCAAGTCTCCGTTGGACATGGAGGACGTGGTCAATGCCCTGGATTTCTTTATATTAGAAACAAGCCGAATGATAACCAGGCAAACGCTTTACCTGGGAGGAATTTAGAAGTGGACTTTTGTTTTATGAAGGCCATTATCAAGGATATCGCATATCATTTGCCTGAGACTCTGGTCTCGAATGATCAATTAAGGCGGGAAAACCCTTCATGGGATATGAATATGATCGCGGAAAAGACAGGGGTTTACCAACGGTATATCGCCCAGGAAAAGGAAACGGCGCTGGACCTGGCTCGGGTGGCCTGCCAAAAGCTGTTTGGCCAACATAAAAACCTGCAAACTCAGGTTGACGGACTCATCTTCTGTACCCAATCTCCGGATCATATTATGCCCCCGAATTCCTGTATTCTTCACAAATACCTCGATTTGTCCGAGGACGTTATGGCCTTTGATCTCAATTTGGCCTGCTCAGGGTATATTTATGGGCTGGGTTTGGCCCAGGGGCTGATCAGTTCGGGTTTGGCCACTAATGTTCTCCTCGTGACTGGAGATACCTATTCAAAGTATATTCATAAAATGGACCGATCCTCGCGGGTTCTTTTCGGCGACGGGGCTTCGGCCTCATGGATCATGAGGTCCGATTCGGAACAGGGAATTTTGGATATTCAATGCTCCACTTCTGGAAAGTATTATGATAAATTCATTATTCCCGCCGGAGGATGCCGGTTGCCAAAATCTGCGGAAAGTGCGGTTTTGAAGTTTGACAATAATGGTAATGGACGATCTTTAGACAACATCCACATGGATGGAATGGGGATCCTCGCATTTGTAAACTCCAAAGTCCCCAAACAAATTCAATCCATCCTTATGCGAAATGCCCTTACTTTGGACGATATCGACCTATTCATTTTTCATCAAGCCAGCAAAATGGCGTTAGATTCGCTGATCCGTTTATTGAAAATCCCTCCTGAGAAAGTAGTTCAGAATCTTGCGGAAGTCGGAAATACCGTTTCAACTTCGATTCCTATGTGTTTCAAGTTCGCGATGGATTCCGGCCGAATATCCCAGGGCAGTAAAATTCTGTTGTGTGGTTTTGGAGTGGGATTATCCTGGGGCACCGTGATCATTCAAATGTGAGATCATGTTGAGCGAAGTGAAACATCTTGCTTTTAGGTCGAGGAGTGGCTTCTATACCATTCGATGGTTTCTATAAGACCTTCATCGAAGGTGGTTTTGGCTTGGAACCCGAAAAGGTCTTTTGCCCGTCGCGTATCCAGGCATCGTCGGGGTTGGCCGTCGGGTTTGGAGTTGTTCCAGCGAATTTCTCCGGAAAATCCGGTGAGTTTCACGATCTTTTCCACCAGTTCTTTGATCGTGATTTCAAACCCGGCTCCGATGTTGACCGGTTCCGAACCGTTATAGTGTTCGGTGGCCAACAAGATACCCTCTGCGGCGTCGGCGGCGTAGATAAATTCCCGCGAAGCGATTCCCGTTCCCCAGCATTCGATAAAGGAATCTCCATTCCGGACGGCATCGACGCATTTTTTAATCAAGGCCGGGATCACATGACTGCTGTCGGGGTTAAAATTATCCCGTGGTCCATACAGATTGACCGGAAGCAGGAAAATCGAATTGAAACCGTACTCCTGACGGTAGGCCTGCGACTGGACCAGCAGCATTTTCTTGGCCAGACCGTAGGGGGCATTGGTTTCTTCCGGGTAGCCGTTCCAGAGGTCGTCCTCCTTGAAGGGAACGGGAGTGAATTTCGGGTAGGCGCATACGGTCCCGATGGCTACGAACTTTTCAATTCGACGAAGCCTGGCTTCCTCGATCAGTTGCACGCCCATCATGAGGTTCTTGTAGAAAAATTCCCCCGGATGATCCCGATTGGCTCCGATTCCCCCGACGACCGCGGCCAGGTGGATAACGATATCGGGCTTCAGGTCGTCGTACATTCTTTGAATGTCGGCAAGTTTGACCAGGTCGTAATTTTCGATCGTCGGGATCAGAACATTCCGGCACCCCCTGCGGTCAAGGCCCTGCCGGACATAACTACCGAGAAATCCGGCTCCGCCGGTCACGACGATTCGCCGGTCTTTCCAAAACGTGTTCATTTAAGTAAGCCCCTGTCCTTTAAAACTTTTTCCTGCTGGGCCAGGGCCAGGTCGGCATCGACCATCATTCGGACCAGTCCCTGGAATGATACCTCGCTTTTCCAACCGAGCTGTTTCCGGGCCTTGGATGAATCGCCAAGGAGAAAGTCCACCTCGGTCGGTCTGAAATAGCGGGGATCCTGTTCGACAAAATCTTTCCAGGCGAGTCCCAGGTTTCCGAATGCCTCGTCAAGGAATTCACGGATCGAATGGGCTTGGCCGGTGGCGATCACGTAATCCTCAGCCGTTTTTTGCTGGAGCATCAACCACATAGCATTAACATAATCTCCGGCGAACCCCCAGTCGCGTTTGGCATCGAGGTTCCCCAGATAGAGTTTCTGCTGTAAACCAAGTTTGATCCTGGCAGCGGCCCGGGTAATTTTGCGGGTGACGAAGGTTTCGCCCCGGCGTGGAGATTCGTGGTTAAACAGGATACCATTACAGGCGAACATGTTATAGGCTTCCCGGTAGTTTATCGTTTGCCAGTAGGCGTAAGCTTTCGCACAAGCATAAGGACTGCGGGGGCAAAACGGAGTAGTTTCATTTTGAGGTGGCTGAGTCGATCCGAACATCTCGCTGCTGGATGCTTGGTAAAACTTAATCGCCAGTCCGCTCTGCCGAATGGCTTCCAGAATACGCAAAGGGCCCATGGCACAGGTATCGACTGTATAGACGGGTTGATCGAAGCTGACACGGACATGACTCTGAGCTCCGAGGTTATAGAACTCGTCCGGTTTTATATTGTTGATGATGGAACTTATGCAGGTTCCGTCGCAGACGTCGCCATAAACCAGTTTCAACCGGGCGGCTGGATCGTGGGGGTCGGCGTACAGGTGCTCGATGCGCGCGGTGTGAAACGAAGAGCTTCTCCGGAGTATCCCCCAGACTTCATACCCCTTGTTCAGCAGCAACTCCGCCAGGTAAGAGCCATCCTGTCCTGTGATACCGGTAATCAGCGCTTTTTTGACCATATTAAATAACCTGCTCATTTTTGAGGGTCTCTTTGTTTGTTCGGGCCATTCGAGATTCATTGTCCTTTTGCCATTCAAGAAAGAAGGCCAGAAAGATTCCGACAAAAATCGAAATCAGTCCCGCGCCGATGACCATTAATTTATTATTCGACTTGACGGGGGTGGCAAAATAATCCGGGGGAGAGAAGATTTCGATATCTTCTATCATATTTTTTCGGGCCTGAAGACCGGCAATGTCCGTATTCACTTTTCCGATTTCGGACTGGATTTCCTTTTCCTTTTGACCCTTCAATTCCTGGAGGGTTCTTCGAATACTCTTAATGTCCGAATCCCTTATCAGTAGTAAATTCTTTAGTTTTTCATCCTGATTTTTCAACTGGGTACTTAATTTCTCAGCCTGGGCTTTATTCTTGTTTATTTCCACTTCATATTCTTTAAGCCGTTCATAGTCGAGGGTTAAAAAATTTATGCTTTGCTGAAGATTGCTGGCGTATAGGATCGAGGTCATTATCCCTTCCTTATTGATACTTTTGGCCAGTTCATTTTTTTCTTTAAGAAGTTGCCGGGTATTTTGCTCCATGTTCGGCAATATCTGCAGGAGTTTATCCCGTGAGACTTCGATGGACTTGTTTTGCTCCTTAAGATATTTGATCTGATTGGTGATGTTGTCTTTTTCGTTGTTTAACAGGTTAATATCGATCTGAGCGGTTTTTTCTTTCTTCTCGATCTCCTGAGTCCTTCTCTGAATGGACAGATCGATTTTATCATCCTGAAATTGGATTTTATTTATCGTTTCCTTCAATTTATTTATTTCCGCGTCTTTCAGTTGGCGGTAATTTTCCGCGCGGTGATTATATTTTTCCTGGATTTCCGAGATGATCCGGGTGAGGACTTTCTTGCCTCGTTCCGGATCGGAAGTATCAAGTTTAAGAAGGACATTTTCACTGTTGGTGTTGTTTTCGACGGAAATCCTGAAGGCCAAATCCGAGGTTTTCTTGGACGCATCCACAGGCAGGGAAGAAAGAATCTTTTTGAGGAGGCTTTCAGAACTAACGATCTGCTGGATATCGGCGAAATTGATGACGGGAACGGTTCGATCTCCAACCTCAATCCGCCCCATGTTGATGGTCGCGGTAACACGATAAATTTTCGGTAAATAAAAACTTACGGCGACACTGGATGCCACCGAGACCAGGAACAACACAAAGATCAGCTTCCATCGCTTCCGGATGATCATCCAGTAGCGGTAGAGATCGATTTCGTCTTCATGAAATTGATTTTCGCGTTCCCTCATTCATTTGCTCCTTCATGCGGTTTAAAACACAATTTAAAAAATATCAGCTCTTCTGCCGCCGGGGATCGTGTCTGGCGATTATCGTATTTTTAGAAAAAACAATCAAGTCTTTTGAAGTAATTATTTGACATGCGGAATTTCCTTGACGCATTTATTCATCGTGCGGTAGTTATAATGGTTTATGAAATATGTGAGTGATACCCGGTTGAATGTGGTCGTCGCCCCTGGGCCGGCATTGAGGTCTATATAAAAAATGGTCTTACCGAAAACCGTAGTATTCAAGCTCGCTCTTTTTGCAGGGTACATTCTCTTGCCTTTCATGAGTCTCCCTTTCTTGACGTCGGATTATCGTCCTATCAGTGTTATCTTGTTTACTTTTACGGGACTAATCATTTTAGGTTCCAGGGTAATCGAAGGAAAAATGCCGCTGGATGAGGTTTTACTGCTTTGTTTTTTCGTGATCTGCCTTTTTCAGTCTATAGCGATAGTCGGTATTGTGAACGAAGACTATGACAAAGTCTTCCGGCATTTGATAGTTCTTGCCCTCGGCGTTTTGTCTTATGTGTCGCTAAAAAAGTTCTTTCAACTCTATGGTGTGGATTATGCGTTAAAACTCATGGGGAAGGTTTATATCTTTGTATTTGCCGTGGGTATCCTGGAAATCCTGAGCATCGCGCATGTCTTGCCCTGGAGCGTCAAAGCCTTGATCGGTCGTCTGCTCAGCGGGCGAGTGGTGGATCGTGTTCAATTGATTACGAGCGAAGCTTCCTGGGCCGCCAAAGTGCTGCTCTTGGGAATCCCCATTTATACGTTTTTGCTGATGCGATATAAAAAGGCCGGTTATCTGGCAGGGCTGATTGTCGCCGTCGGCCTGCTTTGCTTTACCCTTTCCCTGGAGGGACTTGTCACGGCGGGGATCGCCATACTTCTTTTTGCCCTTTTTAAATACCGAACGATTATGGCGAACCCCAGGCTCGGGGCAGCCCTTGTCCTGGTCGTAATTGGTTTTGGAAGTTTTTTTTATCTCTCCTACCGCCTGCTTCCGAAAGGCGGGCAATATTATCTGACGAGAATTCACGCCCTCGAAAGCCTGAATGTAACGACGATAAAAAAGATTCCCGAAACCGACGGATCGGTTTTTATCCGCGTTTATTATCCACTGGTCGGAGGTTGGATGTTTCTGGAAAAACCTTATGGGGTGGGGCTGGGGGGGTACAGCGTTTACTTTAAACAATTCCTGGATCGTACGGGAATCGATTATACAAGGTTTGGGGAGGTCATGGGCGACATTCGGACACGAACGGGCGATCCCAAAAGCCTGTATGCGAAAATACTTTCAGAAAACGGGCTATATTCCGGCTGGGTGCTGATCTTGTTTTGCGCAATTCATCTTTATTACTTGAAACAAATCCGATCGGATGGAATAATTCCATACAGGAATTTAATTTTTGGACTCTTGGCGGTGAATTTGGCGGTCTTGTTTCAGTTTGGCTCGTATGCGTATTTGCCGATGTGGTTTACCCTGGCGTTGAATACCGGGATATATCAATCTCAGTCAGCCCCGGCGAGAATATAAATTATGGCTACGCGGATATTATGTGTCTTGAATCGATTGCCCTATCCCGTGATCGGGGGAAGGGAGAAGATGATCTGCCAGGCGTTGGACTTCATGTGCCGAACGGACTCGGAAATCCATTTGGTGGTTTTTGAGCCGGAACACCACTGGAAAAGTTTGCCGGACCGATTTAATGCCCTGAAAAAACGATACGGCAAAATCGAGAGGATAACGACTCTGGGAATGCCCAACCGCCTCTATTGCCTGGTAAATATCTTTTTTCGGACCTTTGTCTTTGGTCGAAAATCGCTTCAGGAAAGTTTGTTTTACTCTTTCCAGGCCAATTATCGATTGGCCAAGATCACACGGGCGATTAAACCGGATGTTATCTATTGCGATTCGGCCCGGACCGCCCAATTTTTTGAATATTCGAAAACCAAGGCAAGAAAGGTCTTCGACGCCGATGACCTGCTTTCCAAGCGTTACCGGATTATGGAAATGGGGTCACAGATCAATCTGTTGGGTAGTTTCGTTGATAAAATGCCCCGGACCTATAAATGGCTGGGATCGGGTATTATCTCCCGGGCCTTGGTTCGGCTCGAGGCTCGTTTGATGTTCCGTCGTGAGAACACGCTTGCCCGAGTCTTCAATCATGTGATTCTTGTTTCCCCGGTTGAGGGGGCGGAACTCCAGGACCGGATCAAGGAAGCCAACGTTCATTATATTTATCCCACCACGCGGACGGTGTTGCTGGATCGTCCCGAATTGCAAAACGGCGAGTCGCCGGTCATTTCGTTCATGGGACTGCTTAATATCCCACATAATCAGATAGGATTACAGGGTTTCCTGGAAAACATTTTTCCGAAAATTATCCGGCAGGTTCCCAACGTCAGGTTTCAGATCATCGGTTCCAATGCCCCGAAAAAAATTATCCAATTGGCGTCTAGGTTCAGGGATAACGTTGTTTTTGCCGGTTTTGTCGAGAATTTCGCCGACGCGCTCAAGACTACCCGCGTTTTCGTCGCCCCGATCTACTTCGGAACGGGAATTAAAACGAAGATTATCGACGCCATGGCCCTGGGATTGCCCGTCGTCACCACGCCGATTGGCGCCGAAGGGCTGTCGATCCAAAACCGGGAAAACATCATGATCGCCGAAGACGATAATCAATTCGCCGACTGCGTGGTTGAACTGTTAAAGGATTCTTCTCTGAACAAACACATCTCCGAGCAAGCCAGATTATACATCCAGGAGCATCATAATCCCGATAAAGAGGCCCAGCGGTTTTGGGAGATACTGGGTTTGCGCCGAGACGATTAACCGCCTCTTTAAGAGGCACGACCGTAAGGGAGTGTTCTTCAACCTTTTCCCCTGGCGTACCAGTCTGGGTCCTGAGCCAATTTGTTTTTCGCCTCGTCAATCATCATACTAAAGGCTGGATTATCGCTGTTCCAGGATCGTTCCTGGAAGCTGGAGGTTTCCATTTTTTTAATCTGGGCCGAAACGTCTTTAAAGTAACTACCGTAAATATGCAACGAATCGCTGATATCCACGTATCGGCCGACTTTGACCGGTCGGTTGATTTTTTCGGCGATGCGGTCGGCGATCAGCCGTTGCAAATCCGTCAGGGCGTAGACGTTCATAAACCACGCTTTGTACAAATCCCTACTGCGCCAGTGGCTGTTCATGTTCAAAACTGGATTTTGATTTTCGTCGAGCGTAACCCTGAACCAGAGCCGCTGGAGGCAGGGGGGGTCGTCGGTGGCGGGGTCTGCTGTCGGCATCCAGGTAATGGCCTGAACGCGGCGGGAGTAAAACGTCTCCGCCGATTTGTTGACCACGTCTTCGATCTGGTTGATCGGCAAAAAAGGTTTTTTCGCCTTGGGATTACGAAGATCGTCCGTCGGGCAGTACGAAAAAAGCCGTTCGTGATAGGTATAGGTCCATTTGCCGGCCTGCGGGTCGATCCAATGGTCGTGAATACCGTCGCACACTTCCTGACGGTACGCCTCAAGCTCTTCCGGCCCGCCGGGGAAATTCTTATGAATCCGAGGTTCATTAAACGGATTTTCCACGCAAATCACAGCCGTGGCGTCTTTGCTGGGCGGGTCTTCGGGTTTATCGTATTGCGTTTTAATGTCGATCCCATGCTTCCAGACAGCCAGTACCGCTTTTTCCCAAGCCTCCGGCAAACACCCGGCGGTAATGCTAAGAACGGGAATATTTCCATCCTTCATGCGACGGTCTCCTATTAATGGCAGATATTTAACCGCAAAGACCGCAAAGTTCGCAAGGTAATTTTTTTATAAATCTTCCACTTTGCGTCCTTTGCGGTTAAAAAGTTTGGTGAGTTGGGTCTATTTCAGTTTCATCTTTGAGGATTAGGGGTTGCTCGTTTTTTTGAGGGCGAAGACGTGTTTAAAGCGTTAATAAACAGGCTTAAGTTTTGCTCCCGGATAGTAATGTTCCAAAATTTCGACGGCTGTAAATCCTTTTTGAGCCATCCCCTCCGCGCCGTATTGGCACATACCCACGCCGTGGCCTAAGCCATGGCCGTCGTAAAAAATAAATTGGGAGCCTTGCATCCGAATATTGCACCATGTGGACGGCATTTTCCGCGATCCTGCCATCACCCTGAACCGCTCACCGGAAAGCACAACCCTTTGTCCCGAGCTGTCCACTACTTCCAGTTTGGTGATCCGACAATTTTGCCCCCGGTTTAAGATATTGATCGCTTTGACCATTTGCAGCGGAACCGGTGCCGCAAATCGGTTGTTTAGCGACTGGGTAATCTCCACCGCGCTGATTGATTTCTCCGGCCAGCGATAATGCGGGGATATCCTGCATCCATTACAAACCACGTTACCCTGCAACGGTTTGATCTGCGGGTCAATATTGGACAGATAGGTCGCCGCTTGTGTGCGCCCTCCGCACGTGCTGCTATAATAAGCGGGGAAAATCTTCCAGCCCCGGTTTGTATTCCCCGTCAGCACAATACCCCTGGTTTTCTCAACAGCATAGAGCGATTTTGGGGTTTCCGCCGATTTACCAGGATACATCTGGGAACCTTCGGTCGCCACCACGTCCCATTTCTTTCTGCCCGGAGCTGTATATTTTTCGTAGAGGACAAACGTCCGGGCCGCGATCGCCTGGGCTTTAAAGGTCTCGGGCGAAAAACGGTTGGGCAATTCCCCCGGTAAAACCCCTTTCAGGTAATCTTCGATTTGAACATGATTGACCGCCAGCAACTGTCCGTCAGTCATGCGCTGCAACCTTAAACTCCCGCGGTAATATCGCGCATCAATCGCCAGTGTTCCATTTCGATCCGGGCGCAAGTCGCAGTAATCATCGATCTTTACCCGTTGCGACCCGATGCAAAGAATATCCCCGTTTACTTTGATCTCTGAATAACCCAGCGACGAACCTCGGAAAACAGCCTGACCATTTACGCCGAAGACTGTGAACGGCCCGTTAATTGAAACAGGAATGGAATAGGCAGGACCCAGGAGTTTGACTCGAACCACCGGCTCGACGGTCGGTCTTTGAGGCGTTAGGCCAGGCCTTTCCCATCGACATCCGGAAAACACAGTGCAAAGAAGAATCAATATCAACATACCGACGCTGACGATTCTTCGTCTGCAAACTTGGTCCACTGAATAAAAAATGTTACAACTCCGACTCGCGTAATGACAATCCCATACCGGTCAATTTCTCTTTAACTTCGGTGAGCGAAACCGATCCGAAGTTTTTAACCGACATCAACTGCGGTTCCGAATATTGCATCAAATCGCCCAGGGTGGCGATATTCAGCTTTTGCAGACACTTCTTGCTTCGTACCGAAAGCTGCAATTCGTCGATAGATTTGTCCAGTATCGCCTGATCCGCCGATAGCAGGGTGGTCAGCCCGCTTCCTGGTAACATGGCTGCCGCCTTCTTCGACGCCTTGTCTTCCACCGCCTGACCCAGGCGCAGATTTTTAGACGTCAGAATGATCTTGATCTCATTGAGCGACGTTTCCCCGAAGTTCTTGTACGACAGCAGTTCCGCCTCCGTGATTCGCGTCAGGTCGCCCAAGGTTTTGATCCCCATCTTCTTTAGGCAATTCCGGCTTCGAACGGAAAGTTCAAAATCACTGATCGGCATATCCAGAACCTGCTGGAATTTGTCGCGCTTTCGCTCATATTCCTCATCGTAGAACATATAAAGCGAGCTTTCCACATCCCTTAAAAACAGTCTCGCCCTCGGATGGTTCGGATACACCATCAAAACACGTTCCAGCAGTTGCTCCGCTTTATCGTATTTCGCCGCGTCTTCATAAAGAACCGACAGGTTGATCGCCGCGTTGATATGAATTGGATTGAACGTCAGGCACTGCTGGTAAAGCTCAACGGCTTGTTCTTCGTCTCCGTTCAAATCCAGCAAAAACGCCAGCCGGAACAAGGCCGGCAAATATTTCGGATCTCTGTCCACCGCCTGCTGGAGGTGATCAATCGCCTGCTCCACATTCCCATCCGCTTCGGCCAGTCCTGCCGCCTGGTAGAAATAATAAACCGTATCGCCGGCGATTTTCTTTAAATGGTTCAATTCGCTCTTCGCCGATTTAAGATCCTTATTCAACCGGTGAATCTCCACCACCTGGGCCTGAACTTCCACTTCGTTCCAGCCCTTCGCCTTGGCCCGTTCCAAGTCCGCCAGGGCTTTGGAATACTCCTTCAAACCTTTATAGGCCATCGCCATCAACCAGCGTTTGTCCCGGCCTTCCGGACCCCCTTTGAGAATCTGAATCGCTTGCTCCATTCGTCCCAGCACAAAAGCCGCCGTCGCCAATTTTACTGCCTTGTCGGATTCAGGAGCGGTTTGCTCATTTACATAGTTCCCCAACTGATCCCGATCCGTCGCCGACTGCGACGCAAAGCGCTGAATAGTTTGGAACATCTCATCATAATTCTCATAATTACCGTTAATCAACTCCTCTACGCTCGCTAAGGTTGATTTCATTTAGGTCGACTCCTTATAATAATAAACATGGTATTATATCAAGAGATTGAAAATTTGCAACTCCAAGGATAAACCGAATGACAAACTATGATTTTTCTCGCCAGTGTCCCGACCCCCAAGAATCCTTTTTCGCCAACCCTCTGCTTCTGGACCGTCATCGTGTCCTGCATTCCACGTCCTTTCGGCGTCTGGGATATAAAACTCAAGTCTTTCTCCCTCTGGAGGCTGACCATTTACGGACCCGACTGACTCACACCCTCGAAGTCGCCCATTTAGCAGGTCTGCTTGCAGACCATTTTGGTGTCAATACCGCCTTGGCGGAGGTTATCAGTCTCGCCCACGACTTAGGTCACGGTCCCTTCGGTCATAGCAGCGAAAAAATCTTAAACCTCCTCCTCGAAAAGGTCGGCGGATTTGAACACAACCACCAATCTCTGCGCGTCGTCCAATATCTCGAAGGTCCCTACCCCTGGTTCCGGGGATTAAATCTGACCCACGCCACCCTCGCCGGTCTGGAGGTCCACAACACCCCTTACGACCGTCCGGACGCACTGGATACGAATTCCCACATAGAAGGCCAGCTCGCCAACTGGGCCGACCGCCTGGCCTACAACACCGCCGATCTCGAAGACGCCCTCGGCGCCGGATTCCTTATCCCTGACGACTTAAAGAATCTCGCCCTCTATCGACAATCCTGTGATCAATTAGACCCCAGCCTGCGGGATAAACCACTTCCCGCCCTTAGGAGAATCATCCTCGAATCCATCCAAATAATCCTGATCCAATCGCTCGAAATCCAACGACCAAACGGTAGTCCAATGGTTACCATAAACGGCCGCGAGCTACAAGCCCTCAGGGAACTGGAAAGCTTCCTCCTGGAAAAAGTTTATCGCAACCCGCAATTGGCCCGCACGTCGCAAACGGTTCAGGAAATCATCGCCAAAATTTTCCACCGCTACCAACAGGAACCGCGGCTTTTGCCCACCCGGTATCTTTCCCGCCAGGGCGATTTACCTCTCGATCTGATCATCGGTGATTATATTTCCGGCATGACTGACCGATTTTGTCTAAAAGTTTATCGACAAATGTTCGGTCCGGATGATATCCTGTTAGCGTCAATCGAACCGGTAGTCGGATTAGGAAGTATATAAAATGCTTACAGAACATATATCAAATTTTGCCCAGGGTTTTTTGGATAAGACAGGACATCCAGGCGCCGCGATACTCATGGCCCTGGAAAGCATGATCGCCCCCGTCCCCAGTGAAGCCGTCATGCCCTTCGTCGGGTTCCAGGTGGCCGACGGAAAGTGGACCCTCTGGATCGCCATTCTCGCCACGTCCCTGGGATCCCTGATCGGTTCGTTGATCTCATACCTGATAGGTTACTACGGCGGAAAGCCCGCCATCCTGAAGGTCGGAAAATATTTTTTACTAGATCGTCATGATCTTGAGCTAACGGAAAAATTCTTCCACAAAAAAGGCGGCGTGATTACCCTTTTCGTCAGCCGTTTCATTCCCGTCGTTCGCCATCTGATTTCCATCCCCGCCGGCATCGGAAAAATGCCCCTGCCTGCGTTCATCCTGGCCACACTCGTCGGCGCCACCCTCTGGAACACGTTTTTACTCATCCTGGGAATGCATCTGCGAAAACGCTGGGAAATCGTCCAGACATATTCCCATCAAATCGACATCGTGATTGTAATAGGACTCATAATCGGTCTTGCCTGGTTCATCCGCTCCCGCCTGAATCGGCAGAAGATTAAATGATCCCATCCATTTAAGTGGAAAGTTTTTTTGTAACCGTTCAAACCACCCCTTATTGTCATCATCCGGCTTGACCGGATGATCCAGGGGTGCGGACTGGATCGTCCGGTCAAAGCCGGACGATGACGAAAGCGGGAGAAACGCGACAGGATAGAACCGTGGCCTGAACGGTTAGTTTTTTTCAGTTATTTGAAATGGTAACGGTAGTGTGATATATGCCGCCGATGTCTTTGGTAAAAGTAAAAGTGATTTTTTGGGACGCGTCAAAATCCTCTGGTTGACGCAGGATGGGGCTTTCCTGACTTATTCCGCCGGTCCAGGTTGCAATAGATCCGAATTCCGCTTGATTGGAGCCTATGGTAATGGCTTGGGTGGATGGTAATTGAATTTCAATTTTGGTTTTGGCGGGGATGGTGGTTTCTCCGTTAAAATTTTGGTAACTATTGGATGAGTTGTCGAAAAGTTGGTCGGCTGAGAGATTGGAACCGCTTCGGGAAAAATGAGGATCGACTGGCTCATTTGCCTGGTTATCAAAGACAAGAGTAAGAGTATCAGTATCAGTTACCGGGGCATTGCAGCCGGCAAGAAGAATGGCTAATCCGACGATTAAGCCCAGGATCAACGTTTTTTGCATTTCGCATTTCTCCATTTGAAAGACACCATCCTATAGAATATGTCATTATAGAGGGTTATTAGAATAAGGCAATATCGGAATCAGGTGATTATTTTCTTGTTACCCGCTCCCTTACGGTCGAGGCTTGTATACAGGTCATCTCGCCCAAATATTTTGGCACACACTGAAAAAAAAGTTTTTTTTGTTTTTCTCTTGACACCATTGACAAGCGGCGTATGATAGATATAGATAAAATATATTTTCGTATGGTTCTTTGGCAACGAGCGGCTGTAAGAGGTTATATCATAATAATCATATTATCTGTTTCCATTTGTACTTTCGTTATCATACATCAAATATCTTCCACTAATGCCTCCAAGACCTCCTTCCGCCTGCTCAAACACCTAACCAAATGTTGGTCCGGAGTGAAGTGTCCGCAGGTCCGGCGGGAAAATTCAGCGAAGAATGAACTGCCGGGAGTGTTGCGGACGCCGAGTTTATCCTGCGTTTTTGATTATTGTGTACGATCTGGTTTGTTTTTTTAATGGAGGTATAATGCAATGAAAAACAGATTGAAAGCGTTTACGTTGATTGAGTTGTTAGTCGTTATTGCGATCATCGCGTTGTTGGTCGCGATTCTGTTGCCCGCCTTGGCAAAGGCCCGGGAAATGGCCAAGCGTGGAACCTGTTCTTCGAATCTCAAACAGATATTTACAGGCAATTATTTGTACAGTCAGAGTTATGGCGGGGTTTTCCCAATCACCGACAATCAGACGGCTGTCGGACTTAGCCAAGAACCAGATTTTCGAGCCAACCAAGTGTTAGCCACCAAAGGTTCCGAGAATCCGGACAACCGAGCTCAAGATAAGGATAAAGTAACTGTTTCGATGAACCTGTGGAAGCTGGTTCGCGGGGAATTTGCCCAGCCGGAAATTTTCAACTGCGCCAGCTCGAACCAGGCCGGCAATAAAGTCAACATGAAGGATGATAATACCACCGATCCGACCTGTTTTACAGATTTTCCGTATGGTCCTAAGAGTAACGCTGCTAAATGGAGTGACCAAGATCTCAGCAATAACAATATTTCTTACTCGTTTATTCAAACGTGGTCGGTATTCACCAAGGGTAAAGGCAGTTGGGATCTGTGGGCCTCAGATGTTGATCCGAGAGCTGTCATTGGCGCAGATGCGAATAACAATCTTGACCCAAGCCGTATACCCGTCACTACCAACAAACCAACACAGTCAGAGTTAAAGGCCAGCATCAACAGCACCAATCACGGTGGAGACGGTCAGAATGCTTTGTATGCCGATGGACACGTAGCGTTCGTGCAAACAGCTTATTGCGGAATAGCAGATGATAATATTTTCACTTCACGTGTTGTTGGCAGTGCGACCCCCAATATTCCGGGAGCGTTGAAAGTCAAGCCTGCGTCGGACATAACCAATTGGGATGTAGTGTTGCCGCCGGTTGCTAGTCTAACCGGTTGGACGAAAGATTTCTAACGTATATAAACCGAATGATTTATCGAACTAAAACATTTTATCTGGAGGTATAAAAAAATGAAAAAAAAAGCGTTTACTCTTATTGAATTGTTAGTGGTTGTGGCGATCATTGCCTTATTGGTCGGTATCTTGTTGCCGGCACTGGGCAAGGCCCGGGAAATGGCGCGCCGGGGAGTGTGTTCCTCGAATATGCGGCAGATCGGAATTGCCTTAAACTCTTATGCGTCAAGCAACTCGGAAAGGTTGCCCTCGGTGCCCAGGTATGGTGCTGCCGCAGATATACTCGTTGGTACGGCAGATCCGAACGGGGTACAGACGCTCGGCACGACCCAATATGCCACCGGTAGTTGGCGTAAGCTCATCGGTGCCAGCCCCTACGATGAAGATCCGCAGGTGAATGCTACCGATACCCTGAAAAAAACGATCCCAGTCTCCGCCTGTTTGTGGCTCCTGTGCCGGATGAGTTATGCCACCACGAAGGTGTTTGTCTGTCCGTCGGTGAAGAACAAAATAGGGGTTGAGGATCCGCTGGATTATCTCGCCGGTACAGCCCAGTCGCCCAAAAAGTTTTCCGACTTCTTTGTTGAAGCTAAGAAAGGCACCGGAGCCTTGATTACTTATTCGTTCCACAATCCGTATGCCACGAATGGCTGGAATACCTCGGCCAAACCTTCATTTGTCATCGGCGGGGATGAAAATAACGGAGATAAGCCCGACAACACGACGACGACCGATCCCAGCGTGAACTCGGCCAACCACGGTGGAGAAGGTGAAAACATATTAGCTATTGATGCCAGTGCAAAATGGGTTAAAAGCCCCTGGGCAGGAGTTGGCGATGACAATGTCTATACTTCAAATCAAACCGTGGGTGCTGCCCAGGGAACCGGTGTTCAGGTGGGCGATTTAACAGCGACAACCCTTTTGAATGTTGTCCCGAAGGATGGATATGATAGTGTTCTAATTCCGGTGATTGGAACAAATGCAGGTGTGGGTGTTACACCTTGGAAGAACTCTAAGTGTGTTACTCCCTAATGACGAACACAAAATCTTATTGATTGTAAGCTCCATGCCCAAACGCATGGAGCTTTTTTTATGAACCGAACACAGTGATCGCTTTTAGTCTTTCGCTAATCCGACTTCCGCAACACGTATGGAAACCGCGCAAAAAAAAGTAGAGACGCATGCAATGCGTCTCTACACACCGAGAAGAGTATCTTGAAATTGCCCGTTGGAGGCTATTCTTTTTTCTTGGTGACCGCCTTTTGTTTGTGTTTTGCTTCCGAGGACTTTTTGTGGGTTACTGCGCCCTTGCTTTTCGGCATGATTACGGCGTTGACGGAATGCACGACACCGTTTCCGGTTACTATATCCATTTTGCCGACTTTGGCCTTGCCGACATAAATACCGTCATTTTCAGACCTTACACGAAGTGTGTGGCCATTCCATGTTTGGATGGATTTGACGTTTTTGAGTTCCGCCAGCGTGAGTTCGCCTTTGAAGATATGGGCATAAAGCAGATTCTGAAGTTCGGTGCGGTTTTTCGGTTTCATCAGATCATCCAGGGTTCCTTTGGGCAGCTTGGCAAAGGCACGATCGGTCGGGGCCATGATGGTGTATGGTCCTTTGCCGCGTAACATCTTGTTTAAGCCGGCGGTTTTCAGGACTTTGGAAAAGGTTTTGAATGATCCGGACCTGTGGATGGTTGCCAGGACGGTTTGTCCGCCTGCCTGGACTCCTTTGCCGGCTTGGTGCTTTTTGCCTTTTGCCTGTTTCGTTCCGGCACGGCGCGTCTTGTGGGCTTTGTGTTTCCTTACTTTTCCCATTTTGCCTTCTTCAAAAGCCGGGGCGGGGGCTTCTTCGGTGATTGGTCTTTGTTCCAGTCCGGGCTGAGCCGGAACGGGGATTGCCGGGGTTTCTTCAACAACCTGTTTCTCTTCGACGGTCGGTTTTTCTTCAGTAACGACCGGGACCTGTTTGGCGGCGCAAGATGAGCCAACGATGGCAACCCCGACAAGTAACACACCAATACCAGCGGATCGAGCGAACTTCCAGAATTTCATGTGCTTATCCTTTACATAAAAAAACTACAGACTTTTGTTTATAAACGGATTAGATTATACAAATATTTCGATAAGATAGTAAAAAAATATTTAGTTTGAGATTTTTTGGAGTGAATGGAACTATGGAAACGACGGAATGGAACGTTGTTACGGGTGCATTCAGTTATACTGGAACGTACATTGCGCGAAAGCTTCTAGCCACGGGTAAAAACGTTCGAACGCTTACAAATCATCCGAACCGTCCTGATTCGTTTGTAGGCCAAGTGAACGTATTACCGTTGAATTTTCAAAATCCAACGGAACTGGCGGCGAGCTTGCGGGGAACGACGGTTCTATATAATACGTACTGGATTCGTTTCGAGCATGGTGGGCTTACCTTCGATAAGGCCGTTGCGAATACAGAAATTCTTATCCAGGCCGCACGAGAGGCGGGCATCAAAAGGATCGTGCATATCAGCGTGACGAATCCTTCGATAAAATCGCCTTTGCCTTATTTTAAAGGTAAGGCCCGCGTGGAAGAAATTATTATGCGGTCGGGATTGACTTATGCAATCATTCGTCCGACGGTGATTTTTGGTTTAGGGGATATTCTCATTAACAATATCGCTTGGATGCTGCGACATTTTCCCGTTTTCATCATTCCCGGGTCTGGAGAATATCAATTGCAGCCGGTTTTTGCCGAAGACGTGGCGGACATGGCGATCGAGGCTGGCGACAGTGATCAAAATATGGTTATTGACGCGGTGGGTCCTGAGATATTTACGTTTTATGGTTTGGTGAATTTGATCGCGGAGAAAATCGCGAGTAATGCAATGATTTTCCATCTGCCGCCGGTGGTGGCGCTAGGCCTCATTAGATCGATGGGTTATATGGTGCGTGATGTGGTGCTGACAGCGGATGAATTGAAGGGCCTGGCGGCGAATCTTCTGGTTTCCGCCAATCCGCCCACGGGAAAAACGCGTTTCAGCGATTGGCTGGAACGGAACGCGGAAAAGATTGGCATAAAATACTCATCGGAAATCAAACGGCATTATTAAGACCAGATTACGGAAATATAAACTGTGCTCGTTTCGTCGTCGATGATTACCGACCCCCAATTGTGGCCACGAACATCACTAGGAATTTCGTATTTTCTTCCCTTGATTTTAATTGTTGGATCATACCATATTGGCCAATGGTTGCTCCGGAAAAAATATATATCGTTCTCATTGGATTGATTTTCTGCATTCTCTGTGTTCGGATAGGGAATGTGCATTTGTTTATGGTCAAAGAGTTTCGGAGTTCCTCTTTTGATACTTTCTGATTGTGATAAAAATTTCTCTATGTCATCAGGACTTGCTTTGAACATTAAAAAATCTTCACCAGTGAAAATGGCACTCCAGCCCTCTGCTTTAATATTCGTAGCGGATGTCGGTAAACTCGCTAATCGTCCGTTTTTAAGGATGCTTCGGGGATCGCGATCTGATAAAGAACCCCCATAATACGCCTTGTATGAGAATGAAACGATAACAAGTCCAGTAAGCAGAAGAGGAATTGCTGACAAGATAATTCCTGTTATGGCATATCCATATCCGCTCAAAAGACCATTACTTTTTTTGATTTTTCGAATAGCAATAATTCCTATTATCAAGCCAGCTATCGACCCAAAAAGTCCAATTATGAAAACTGACAAAGCCAGCAAAAGGGAAGCAACTGATGTTTTGCATTTAACGGGTTTGTCAATAACCACAGTCGACTGGTCTGTCGTTTTGTAATTTTCATTCATGTTCAATCGGCTCTTTCAATATCATCGTTCATGGATATTTTGTTAATATTCTTCTTACCGCCTTGCCAGTGTTCGCGGATGAAATAAATTCTTCGACCGGTGGCTTCGTGGTAGATGCGGGAGAGAACCTCGCCTAATAGGCCCAGGGAGATGAAACTGCAACTTATTATGACCAGGAGGACCGCAAGTAACGACAATGGACCGTGGTGGAGATAGATGTCTTTGTTGTTGATGAATTTGTCGTACATTATGTAAAGGCCCAGGCAAAAGCCGATGAAGAAGCTTCCCAGACCCAGGAGGCCGAAGAATTGTAGAGGGCGGCTCATGTATCGGAGTAAGAAATTTACGGTCATCAGGTCGAACATGACTCTAATTGTTCTGCCGATTCCGTAGTTGCTTTTGCCGAATGGGCGGTTGATGTTTTTGATGGGGATTTCGCAGATCGTGGCACCGACGCTGCTGGCCAGCGCTGGGATGAAGCGGTGAAGCTCGCCGTAGAGGTGGACATTTTTGATGACCTCGGCACGGTAGGCTTTAAAGGTGGTTCCGAAGTCGTGTAAGTCCACGCCGCTCATGTATTTCATCAGGCGGTTGGCGACCAGCGATGGAATTCGGCGGATCCAGAAGTTATCGACGCGCCTTGCCCGCCAGCCCGATACAATGTCGTAGCCATGATCAATTTTTCGCAGGAAACGCGGGATTTCTTCGGGGGTGTGCTGGAGGTCGGCGTCCATGGCGACGATGATATCGCCGCGTGCGGCGTCGAACCCGGCGGCAAGGGCAGGGGTCTGGCCGAAATTTCGGCGAAGGATTAGCAGGTGTACAGCCGGGTCGTCGTCGGCTAAACCTTTGATTATTTTCACGCTGCGATCCTTGCTGCAGTCGTCGATGAAAATCAGTTCGTAGGGACGATTGACTTTTTGCAAGACGGCGGTCAGACGTTGATAAAGTTCGTCCAAAGCGTCCTGCTCGTTATAGACGGGTAGCACGATGGAAATTTCTACCGGACATCGGGCAGATCGCGATAGCCGATCAGTTTCACCTTCTGTTGGCATTGATGAAAATACTCCTTTATCAGGGGATACTTTAAAATATCCAGTTCCGCCTGCCGGGATTCGACCAGACGGGTTGGTTCATTTTCCAAGCCGACACTATGCCCCGGATGAGTCATGATCTCGGTTACACCGGGCTTTAACGATCTTGCAGTATCCATAAAAATCTGTTTTGTCCAGTAACCGGTTTGAATTATTCCGACAAACCGATGGGGACATAGCAAGCCGTATTTTTTAGCTTTAGACATATTAACATAATAGGTCCAGTAAAGCATGAGCAATGCGGAGCGAGTTTTGAGGACAGGTGGACCAGGAACGATTGGATTTTCTTTAATCAACCTGAGGGCGGGGATTCGAAAATCAGCAGCGATACGGGCCACGATCTCAAAGACGCTGGGCCAGAAATGAAGATGCTTATGGGTATCCAGGTGAGAAATATTCACACCCTGGAGACTGACGGCTTCGATCTGGGATCGGAAATGTTTATCGAGCTGACAGCGGACTTTTTTTCGGAGGGTTGCGGCAAGCCAGAGTGCTGGGGTGGAGAATTTGGGGTTGCCGTCGGGATCATAGAGTGCGTCGAGTTCGGAAATCGGCAGCAGGGGTTCGCCCAAGCCGTAGGATAAGTGGACGCCTACGGATAATTTTGGGAAAGATTTTGCCAATTTGACGGCGTGGGCGGTGGCTTTAGTATTTGCGAGCAGGGTGGCGCTGGTGAGGATACCGTGGCGATGGGCCTCGATGATCCCCTCGTTGATCCCTTCGGTCCATCCGAAGTCGTCGGCGTTAATGATTAGAAATGTGTCCATTTTTGATCAGCATGATATTTCTGATGTATATGAAAACGCCCAAGCCCTGGCCCAGAGTGAAGACGATATCCTTTTGGCCGACGGCGTAGACCGTCAGGATCAGACCGCCCACCAGCGACAGATACCAGAAAATTTCCGGCACGTGGGAATGGCCTCGCTTTTCGGAGGAAATCCACTGGATGATAAAACGCGAGCCAAAAACAAACTGACCCAAAAATCCAACCGCAGTCCAGGCATTTAATTCAAAAGGCAGGCTCATAATGTTTTCCTTAATTTTTTCCGAAGGTCTTCGGGGTTGATTTTTTTCAAAGTAGTAACCAGCACAGTGTGTGAATTCAGATCGAAACCGAAACTTTCCATTTCTTTCAGGGCTTTGTCCAAAGGCCAGTTGTCGATGACCATGCGGTAAAGGGCGCAGAAGAAGCCCGTTCGGTGGCGGCCCATGGCGCAATGGACAAGCAGGGGGGTTTGGTTGGGGTCCTGGGTCATTTTCAGAAAATCCAGGTAATATTTTTCCGGGATGGGTTTTCCTGTGTCGATGGGTTGATAAATAAAATTTACGTCTTGCCTGCCGGCCAATTGTTTTTCCGATTCGAGATTTCGGACTTTTCGCAGGCAGAGGATGGTTTTGATGTGGTGTTTACGCATGGTGTTTTCGATCTGGAATGTTCTGCCCTCACCGCAACGGTAGAGAATTCCCTGTTCAACCACGGAAAAATTACGGGGCAGGGAAAAATGAAACCACAACGCAGCCGGCACCAGTGCGATAATAGCGAGAATCGCCACAAGCGTTAATATTCTTTTATTGTTGGATTTCATTTTCATGCTCAAATCTTATAACTTAACGGGAGATCATACTTTGGACAACTGAAATATGTTTAGCGATTCTTTTCGCCGCAGGTTTATCGACGAACCATACGGCTTTTCGAATAAGTCGGGCGGGGGTTTCCTGGACATTGCCGAATTCGGTGAAAACTTGTTCCATTGCATGAGCTTTATTTTCTCCGGAAACCAGGACGAGGACCTCGACAGCGTTGGCGATGACCAGGGGTGTGATGGTGATTCGTTTTTGGGGTTTAACCGGTGCTTCGACATAAACCACGTGTCGCTTGGTTTCGGTGATAACCGGAGAGAAGGGAAAGATCGAGGCGGTATGACCTTCCTGGCCTATCCCTAAAAGCAGAAGGTCGACGCTCAAGGGAAATTTCGCGTCATACTGATTAGCGGCGGCCTGCGGGTCGGGAGATTCGCCTGGAATTCTGTGAATCTGTTCAGGAGGAATATTGACGAAGTCAAGCAGCGTGGTCTTGGCCATGTAATAGTTGCTTTCAGGATCGGTCGGGGGAACGCAACGCTCGTCGGACCAGTAGACATGGGTGTTCGACCAGAGTTTTTGCTCATGTTGATGTCTGCCGGCCAGTATCCTGTAACATTCCGCGGGAGTTTTCCCCCCGGATAAGACCAGGTCGAATGTTCCTTGTTTACCGATACATCGTTTCCCGATGGTCACGATATACTCCGCCGCCGTCCGGCATAACTCTTCGTACTCGTGAAATATCCGTATCATTTTTTATCTGTCCGCTCTAAACAAATTGTATGCCGTAGTGGAACCACGGATTTAGAGACAGTATCGGCCATGATTGTATCGCGTTTAATTAATTTGGCCAGGAGTTGATCCAGGATTGTAGTATCCTCCGGTAGTAAATATTCTCGAAACGCAGGTATAGCATTGAGCAGCACTTTCATAAGTTTGGCCTCGCGTTTCTGTTTGTCCTGGATAGCCTGCTCGACCTTCCGGAATGATTCACAAAAGGGGTTATCGAGAAACTCATCAGCCAGATTGATGCCATTAGATAATTCGACGCCGCTGAAATCTTTGGAGAATTTCCCCCAAGTCATTTTGTACTTGGCGTGGGGATCGGCACCCTTGACCACCAGGAGGAATCGATTCATCTCTCGATTAAACGGAAAAAACTCGATCACTCCTCGAGTGGCATCCGGAGATTTGGGGTCTCCGAAGAAGCAGAAAGGATACCGGCTGCTTTCGACGGTAACGCTGACGTTATCGGTCGAGATGATTTTATGACCGGCCGTGGTGTTAGCTTTTCCGCTAGCCAGATCAAGGGTAATCGTACCAATGTCACCGTCACACCCCAGGGCTTTTAAGAATGCGTAAGCCATGACCAGATGACCGTTTGGGCCGGGATGTACACCATCCGCGGCCAAAGGGTAGGTCTTTCCGTATTTGGCCTTCGCCTTGGCCATTACCTCCATCATCAGGTCATGGACGTTGGCGAAAGCGATGCCTTCCTCTTTGGCGATCTGCCGATCTATTTCTTTAAATTGGCCCAGGGTTTTGTTGTAAATCACGGCCTGTTCGGGACTGTTTCTGTAAGTAAAACTATCCACGCACCCGGGAGACCCGAGGACGATCAGACGAACCCCGGATTTCTTAAATGTCTGGACGATTTCTTTCTGACTGGTGCGATATAGAGCGGCGTGAGCGGGGTCAAAGGCAACGTATCCGCCATCATTCATCCCAAAGCAGGTCGTTGCTGCGGTCGGGTGAAAAGACAGTACTTTCTGTTTCATCCAGCCAAGGAATCCCTGAGCTACCTCGCCACCCTTTCCGACCTGAAGCACACGCAGAGACTTAGCCGGCTGGCACATTATAAAATAATCCTCGATAAACACCGAATATAGCCTCTGGAAGGTAATCGAATCTCCGCAGACCGCCACGAAATCTCCCGGCTTTAAGGCCGAGGTTGTCCCACCCGCCAAACAAATCTGCCCCAGAATGCAAATCAACCCGAACCCCAAAACCAACATTCTGCTGTTTTTCATGGTCTTCTCCAAATTGATATTTTACTGATTGCCATCAGACGAGTATTTTATATACATATATATCGCCCCAGCACATTTAAATCCACACTTTAAACAAATGAGTCAACTGGGAGTCAAAGAGGACAGCCAACACAAGGAAGCGGCTGTCCTCTTAATAAGGGGTGTAGTTTTCATTTTACGTAGTCCTTATGCAGAATCTTTGAGGCAAAGGTAATGCGACCAAAAGTTTTCCCATCGACCGG
>JBAZZQ010000047.1:0-29048 GCA_041658725.1 Phycisphaerae bacterium
AGAACCCGGGACCCTTCGAACGGCCTACACAGCCGCCGAAAAGTACCCATCCTTACGGAAAACCTTACTGAAGTGCCACACCTTTGCTCCGATTTTCCGCCGCCGCCCTTTTACTCCGATGTTTACAAACGGCACATTCTTTCTTCATTGACCGACCGAATGGTCGCCTTTGACGACCTTCCGCCCCTTTTGGATCAGGAGCGGAAGGATCGGGTGTTTCGATTCATCACCCTGGTTTTTCTGGCTCACACACGAAAGATACATCTCCAGCAGGAAGGAGAACGGATATGGGTGAAACGAAATGAAGCTTACGAACAAGGATCGCGAATTTCTTCGCCGGTTGAAGGAACTGCTTGAGCGGAAAGGATTGGAGGTTCGTCTGAAAACGGATGGGCGGGGACTGAGCCGGATAGTCCTGGTGGGCAGGTACGGTGATAAACTCGGAAGCCATTTGCACCTCACGCGTCAGGGCGTGTACTGGCGTTTTTTTCACATCTGTGAGGCGTATATATCCGCTTATGAGTCTATATATTTTCTGGAAAGTACGTTTGGCATATCACTCCGGGATTACGCACTCCAAATCACCCGCGAGCGGATTGCCTTACGCAAGAAAGCCCTTGAAAATGCTTCTTTTTTGACCGGAAATGAGATTTCTCGACGACAAACGGGTTCGCCGGATGCCAACGGACAGCCCTTCGAAAAGTGAAGGCTTTTACCAGACGCTTGATCCGCGTCGATTGCCTATAGTAAGGCGGTTTCGGCGGATGAGGTTACTCAGCAATCTGCTCTCGCGAATAGAATTGTCACAATTTCGCCCGGTTTTTGGTGGAAGGGAGATTCCGTGATTTACACCATGTGAGATTTTAACATCCGGGATTCCGCACACTCTACTACGACGGATCCGTTTTGAATAGAAACCTACACCTGTAGGATAGGAATAAGTATCTCCATTTTTTCCTGATAGGAAATAGCATATCGTTGGCCGTGAAGCCTCCTGGCATTTTACCGCACATTTTACAAAAGACACCAAAGGTGATGGCGTAATGAGCCGCCCAGGATTTTCTTTACTTGGGGATACACGATGGTCGAAATTTTTGCTGGAACTCCGCCAGCGATCGTTGGATGACCTGAATATCGCCGGGCCGGCTTTGCTTTTCCACCTCGCGTAGAGGGGCCGACATTCCGAGGACGGGGGTAAAACCCTGAGCCGAGATAGCGGTCTGGTATTTGGGGCCGGTAATTTCGTCCACACCGCCGGTGGGCAGGATGATCCGACCGGCGTGACGCGGGCGGGTAAAGGGGGCCAGTAACGCGCCAATTCCCTCGGGGCCGTGCGTACCGGCGGGAAAGATTTTTACAGCGTCCGGCTCCAGACCGTCGGACCGTTCGATGAAGTATTGAAGTTCCGTGGGGGTAAAGACGGCCGGGGCACAGAAGACATCGGCCTGACGGCAAAGCCGAACGAAGTCCTTTCCTTCACCGTGCCCGCTCATAACGTTCGCAGGCGCGACGATCAGATCGAATCCCATTGCCATGGCCGATTCGAGTTCCACGGGGTTGATCACACTGCCGACGCCCAGGACAAACGGGTTGTCCGCGGGCGACTGGTCCCGCTTCTTGACCAGTTGCGCCATGCCTTCTTTTAAAATCCCGGTATCGATGCGAAACGTACATTCGGCGATGTACCCGGCCTGGTAAATTTCCCACATGGTCGTTACCAGGTCCTTGGGATTGCGAACATGCTTTTGGTTCAGGACGACGATCACACCACTGCGGTGAACGGCTTCGTTGACCTGCCTTCGGGTTAAGTTTCTAGGTATCATTTTTATCACCGATTCCTTTAAATGGGCTTGAAATATTCTCGTACAGTATATATTATCGTTTTATATGCTGTCAAAGAAAATATGATGATGAAACGCAAACGATTTGAAAATCCAAGGGCCATGTACGATTTTTCCGTTCTCCGGGACCTGCGTAAACGGGAGAATCTGAACATCGCGGACGTCTCGGTCCAATCGGGAATTTCCGCGGCCGTGATTTCCAAACTGGAACGGAATCAAACCCTGGCTGAACTGGAGACTTTGTTTCGACTCGGCCGGGTCTACGGAATGAGCGCGACGGACCTTCTGGCCCTGGCGGAACGGCAGACGGCCCATAAGGCACAAACCACGGAGCACGACGCCGGAGGATTTCACTTTCGTCAGATCGCCTATGGTAACGTCCGAGCGCTGCTCGGATCGGCTCGGGGAGGCCGAAAACTGTCCCGGCCGGAAGTTCACCAGGACGATTACGAGGTCTGCTGGGTGCTGAAGGGCAAATTGCAAATCGTCCTTCCGAGCGAGACTCACAAACTGCAAACCGGCCAGGCCATCCAGTTCGATGCGATTCTCGAACATACATACGAGGCCTTGGAGGATTGCGAACTTATTATACTCCACATTCGAAAGGGAAAACGGTTTTAAAATGATTGCCGTCAGCAAAACTCTCCGGCCTGCCGATTTAACGGAAAAAATCAACCGTTTCTGGCGATTATCGGGAGAAAAAATCCAATCCCTGGAGTCGGCCTTTGATTCGACCGAAGGCTCGCCGGTCTTTACCGTCGCCGGGAAATACACCAGCCGGGCGTGGACACAGTGGACTCAGGGGTTCGGGTTCGGATCGGCGATTTTGCAATTCGACGCCGCCGGAGATGAGGCGTTTCTGCAAACGGGGCGGGAAAAAACTTTGCAGATGATGGCCCCACATGTAACACATCTGGGAGTGCACGACCACGGATTTAACAACGTCAGCACGTATGGCAACCTACTGAGGCTGATGAATGAAGGGCGGATTGAGAAAAATACATGGGAGCGGCACTTTTACGAGTTGGCGGTAAAGTGTTCCGGAGCGGTTCAAGCCCGGCGATGGACGACCCTTCCCGCCGGCGGGGGTTACATTTATTCGTTCAACGGCCCGCACTCGCTCTTTGCCGATACGATCCGGTCGCTGCGGTCGCTGGCGATTGCCCATCGGTTGGGGCACGTACTGCTGGAGGAAAATGACCGGGAAATTTCCCTGCTCGAACGGTTGATCTCCCACGCAAAAACCACCGCACGATATAACGTCTATTACGGCGAAGGCCGAGACATCTACGACGTGCCTGGGCGGGTGGCTCACGAAAGTATCTTTAACGTCAACGACGGCACTTACCGCTGCCCGAACTCCCAGCAGGGTTTTTCGCCCTTTACCACTTGGACTCGGGGGCTGGCATGGGTGATGCTGGGGTTCGCGGAGCTGCTGGAATTCATGCAAACACAGGACCTTCCGGACGAGGCCGAAACATTCATGCTCCGGGCGGCGAGCGCGACCTGCGATTTTTATATTCAAAACACGCCGACCGATGGAATTCCTTACTGGGACACCGGCGCGCCGGGGCTTGTCCGACTTGGCGATTACCTGAACCGTCCCGCCGAACCGTTCAACGATTACGAACCGGTGGACAGTTCCGCCGCCGGCATTGCCGCGCAGGGATTGCTTCGTCTGGGGCACTATCTGGGTGAAAAAGGAAAATCCTATTGGCAGGCGGGGCTTACGATACTGAATACGCTTCTGGATGAACCGTATCTGAGTCTTGATAAAAATCACCAAGGCCTTATCCTGCACAGCGTTTATCATCGGCCTAACGGTTGGGACTACGTTCCACCGGATCGTAAAGTTCCCTGCGGGGAATCGAGCATGTGGGGGGATTATCATGCCCGCGAGGCCGTGTTGTACATTCAGCGAATTATCCGAAACGAACCGTATTTAACCTTCTGGAGCGATTCAAAATGATCATTGCGGATTTAAACAAAATCGAAGGCCGAACCTATCCCGCCCGGCGGCGAACGCAGAATTTGGTCGGCGGGGTCTCACCGATCCAGGCGAAAAACTTCTGCATTGGGTTTGTTACGCTCGAACCGGACGGCGGGCAGGTTCCCTGGCACAACCAGGATCAGGAAGAGGTGTACTTTGTTCTGGAGGGCACAGGGGAGATGTGCCTGGGCTTGGAGCGGCAGGTGGTTTCGAGCGGTCAGGCCGTCTATATTCCGAGCGGAACATTTCATCAGATGACGAATGTCGGAAGTGTCCCCTTGAAGATGATTTATTGTTACGGACCGGCGGGCGACGTGGCCCACTGGCGGCAGGAACTGGAGGGAACGCTTCCTAAGGCAGGAGTCGAAGCTCCCCCACTGCCCACAGGCGCCCAGCCGCAAGTCACCATTAACAAGCCGCGACCGTGAGGGAGCGGGCATGAAAGTAAGGAGATGAATCATGGCCAATATCAAAACTCACAATATTGGAATTATTATGAACGGCGTGACCGGACGGATGGGGACCAACCAGCACCTCTTGCGTTCGATCCTCGCGATTATTAAACAAGGCGGAGTGAAACTCGATACCGATGAGGTGATTATGCCGAACCCGATTCTCGTCGGTCGAAACGCCGCCAAGCTGGAAAACCTTTCGGCGACGTCTGGGGTTTCCAAATGGACGACGAACCTCGACGAGGTGCTGGCCGACCCGACGTACATAGTCTATTTCGACGCCCAAACCACCGATCAGCGAGTCCCTTCGGTTAAAAAAGCCATCGCGGCGGGTAAGCATGTTTACTGCGAGAAGCCGACGGCCCTGACGACCGCCGAGGCGATGGAACTCTACCACCTGGCCGAAAAGAAAGGCGTCCGCCACGGTGTTGTGCAGGACAAACTCTGGCTGCCGGGTCTGCTCAAACTCAAAACGCTCAAAGATTCAGGCTTTTTTGGACAAATTCTTTCCGTGCGGGGCGAGTTTGGCTATTGGGTGTTTGAAGGCGATGTCGTGGAAGCACAACGGCCGAGTTGGAACTATCGCAAGGCCGACGGCGGCGGGATCATTTTGGATATGCTGTGCCACTGGCGGTACGTGCTCGATAACCTCTTTGGAAAAGTGAAAGCTGTCTCGTGCCTCGGGGCCACACACATCTCAAAGCGATGGAACGAGACCGGCCAGCCTTACGACTGCACCGCCGACGATGCCGCTTATGCGACGTTTGAACTCGACGGCGGGATCGTCGCGCAGTTCAATTCCTCCTGGTGCGTTCGTGTTCGGCGGGACGATCTTCTGACGCTCCAGGTGGATGGCACGAAAGGCTCGGCTGTCGCGGGCCTGCGCAACTGCGTAGCCCAATCGTACGCCGCCACGCCCCGGCCGACGTGGAATCCCGATATCGACAGCCCGATCAATTTCCACGACAACTGGACACCCGTCCCGAACTACAAAAATTACGACAACGCCTTCAAAACCCAATGGGAACTATTTTTAAAACACGTGGTCAGGGGCGAACCGTTTCCGTGGAGCTTGCTCGAAGGGGCCAAAGGCGTTCAACTGACACAAAAGGGATTGGAATCGTGGACCCGGCGTGCGTGGGTTGATATTCCGGAACTCCAATAAGATAAAAGAAATTCAAAGTGCAAAATGCAAAATTCAAATTTCAAAATTAAAGAAAAAAGAGTGGTCCTGGTGACCGGCGGCGGCAGGGGGATCGGGTTGGGCATTTGCCGGCAGTTGGCAAAAGAGGGATTTGACCTTGCGTTCTGCGGCATACGCAATGAGGACCAGGTCGAAGAAGCCAAAGGAGAGCTTCGCACACTTGGTAGCGATGTTTTATACTGCCAAGCCGATGTCAGCCAAGCTGAATCACGCGATAAATTGATCGAGGCTGTTCGTCGCCATTACGGACGGCTCAATGTTCTAGTCAACAACGCGGGCATCGCCCCGCGGGAACGCGTGGACATTTTGGATGCCTCGGAACAAAGCTTTGAGGAGGTCATGCGAACGAATCTCCAGGGGCCCCATTTCCTGACGCAAGCGGTGGCGAGGTGGATGATCGAACAAAAAAAAGCCGCAAACGATTTTGCCGGTTGCATCGTCAATGTCTCGTCGATTTCCGCGACGGTCGCGTCGGTCAATCGAGGCGAGTACTGCCTTTCCAAGGCCGGAGTGAGCATGGCCACGCAACTTTGGGCCGTTCGACTGGCGGAGTTTGGCATTCCCGTTTACGAAGTTCGACCGGGCATTACAAAAACCGACATGACCGCGGGTGTGCAAGCCAAGTACGACAAACTCATCGCCGAAGGATTGCTTCTTCAACCGCGATGGGGAACTCCCGAGGATATCGGCAAGGCTGTTGCCATGCTAGTTCGGGGCGATTTGCCTTATTCCACCGGACAGGTAATTTCCATCGACGGCGGCTTATCCTTGAAACACTTGTAAAGGATATGCATATGTACATGTAAAAACGTCCGCCTATTCCCAGGCAATTACGTTTGAACTTTCAACAGGCTCCGACCAATCAATGATAAGGGTTCGACTCTTACAGGGAATTTTTAACCTCCTGCTGGTAACAAAGTCATCCAAACCAGGACGTGCCGGTGTTTCCATCGCCTTGATCATCATTTCCTGAAATGCTTTCAGCCGTGTCGTTGTCGGACCAAATGTATGATTTCCACCTTCATAATACCGAACGGTTGGAGTGTTCCCAAGCCCTTCAAGCTTTTTTACAAGAGGAAGAACATGTTCGTCATGTGGAACCGTCGTATCAGCAGTACCATGATCGATAAACACCGGACATTGCAGATACATAGCCTGGTCTATAACATTTCGAATGGAACGTTCATTATCCGATAATTCCCGACCCACCCATTGCATTATTTTGGGTGATAGATGCGTAATAGGACAGGAAGCATAAACAAAACGGAATGTGTTTGGAGCAAAGACAGAACTTAACAAGGCAATATGCCCACCTTGACTTAATCCATGATGAAACAGTCGATGACGATCAATTTCAGGATGAAGCGCCAGAACACTTCGAAGAACATTTAATACATCAAAAACCTGATAAAAGCTTGCATCATACGGGGTATCTGCTCCCATTCCGGTCATCGGGTCAAAATCATATCCGCTTTGTCGATACTCCACCGATAAGCAAATCAGATTAAATCGTTCACAAGTAAATTCCATTTTTTCCAGATTTTGATAACGATTACTTCCCCATCCATGAGTAAAGACCATTATTCCGGTCCCTAAACCCACAGAATCAGGCTCTAAAACCAGACTGGTAATCGATTTTGAATTTAATATTGAATTTGTCGTTTGAAAAGTTATCTCATACCTTTTCATGATTTATTTTATCCTATAGAATCAGGTAAGGGTCGGTGTATTTCTTGAATAGCGTAACCAAATCCCGGTCCCTTGAGTGTCGAAAGACAAACCATTCCGTTGTGTCGGGAATATAAACCAGGATGAATTTGCGCTTCAGGGATTGAGGCTTCAGGATAGAATTGCATGGCATTGGTCTCTACTCCCATGATTGTACCGGCATGACCGGCCAAAAGGCAGTGTGGGATTTGCGCCAGCATTGGATTGGTCAGATCCTGAACCATCAGGGTCATTCCATGGGCTTTTGCCCAACATAAACTTAAAAGGGCTCCGGTTTGAGTCTTGCATGTCTTTAATGCCACCCCCGTCCAACCTAATTTCCTTCCAAGCCTGATCAGTCGCCAGTCATGGCAACTTTCATCCATAAAAAGCGGCTTGCGTGCCGAAACACTGTGAACATCAATCTGATGAACTTCAAGATCATAAGGGAACGGTTGCTCGACATAGAGAATCATGCCATAAGTTTTCGGATGATCGACCAGAAGACGATCCAGAATTTCATTTACATAGAACGGATCGGTCACCATACAGTTAAAGTCGGCTGTTAACCAGTGACTTTTTTCCTCCTGGGCAATTTGCCCGACATGGACCAAACGGTCATAATCACAATTCGAATCATCACCTCGGAGTTTTATTTTCAGACATTTTAGTCCATCCCTCCGAATCCAATCTCGAAGAAGCACCGGATAATTGTCCCTCGGTTCGGTCCCCGTTAGTTCGGTCAAGTTGATCGGATCTTTTCCTCCCACCAGGTGCCATGCAGGTAATTGACTGGAATGGGGGTAGACTAGAAAATCACAAGGAAATCGTCCGTTAAAGGTAATATCCGTTTTTTCCTCCGAAGTCAGGTAATGGGCAAGGTCGGCATTCATAAATTGAGCATTATAGGTGTCATAAATGGGTAATCCATGAACGTTTCCGTAGCTATCGTGTAAGGCAATATCAAAAGCAGAACAACATACCAATGCCGCCAGCCAGGGCATAGGTTCATTTTCATGTTGATTCAAGATTGTCCAGCATTTCCTCAATTCCGTTTCTTGAAAAAGATTCCCAATTTCAAGCGGATGGCCAGAAAATGAAAATGACTGCCAAACAGTAGTCAATCGTCGACAGAAGGCTTTCAGCACCTGATGTCTTTTTTCGTAACTCAAAGTGCTGGGCCAAACCCACTGAACACTTAGCGGAGTTTCTCCCCATCCTTCGGCGTAATGTCCCATAGCATCTTCAATAGTCATTCGAACCCGAGCACAGGTAACACTTGTCAATATTTCCGAACCAAACTTGAGTGGTACACGGGTTTGAACGGGAAGAAAGTATAGCGATACCCTTTTAACCTTAATATCGGTAGATTTGGATGGCATTATTTGAAATCTCCATGGGCATTTGATTCCTCGGCAATTTTCTTGAACAATTCCCGAAGATACCGACTCGACTGAGAAAGGACTTGATCGGCAGGTCCTGAAAGGGATCGGCATTCGGCAACAATAAAACCCTGATACTTCATTTCGTAAAGGATGTTAAAGAGCGAATAATTATCAAACGATCCCGGTCTGGGTTCGGTACGGTTATCCCCACCGATATGAACGTGTCGAATCCATCGAGCGGTACGTCGAAGAGTTTCGGTTGGATTAGATTCCTCAAGGTTCATGTGAAACCAGTCGGCGGTAAGTGCTAAGCCGGCTCTATTAATGCAACCGCAAACCTCGGCACCATGATACATGGAGGTTAGATAATCGGTTTCCGACCGGTTTACCGGTTCCAATAGGAGAAGAACACCTTTTGCTTCTGCATGATCGACCAATTCGGGTAACTGTGACAGTAATAAAGCATCCTGGGCTTGAATAAGATTCGACCACGGTTGAGGATCGGTCAACCGTGGATGTTTATCGACAAATAAGATCGGAGGCATTACCAGGCCTACAGCTCCCCAATCGGCACACAACGACAAAAGGTTCTTGATATCCTGACGGCAAATGGAACGATCGCTCTGGTCCATACTGAGCAACGAACCTCGAAAACCCAGCGAGATACTGCTTATGGGGATCGGCAAATCGTTTTTGCAGGCAATAAGCTCTTGATGATATTCGGATAAAAACCGTCCGGGTAATTCCACCGCATCAAATCCAAAGTGAGCGGCATTTAAAAATTTTTCCAAAATGGTTTTGCCCGGCAACACTTCCAATCGTATGGCCAGGGGCCAGGGAAATTGATTCACGGGTGAGGGATCTCCTTACTTTCTATGGCGGCGTCCCACAGCATATCAAACATCGGTTTCGCTCGTTCGTAAGAGCGTATCGTCGGTTCGGCCAGCAAGGCTTGAAATAACCCATTTTTCCTGGTGTGAACGGCAACGGCATCGACGGAGAGACGCTGATGTTCCGCCACTGCGTTACACAGCCCCTTAAGAGACGCGGGAACAGGATCAAGCCCCATTCCCTCCAAACGATTATTCCATATCCGCGTGGTGGCTTCGACAGGCACTCCTTCTGAAAGACCAAGGATGTGCCCGTAGTTCGGAGACGTTACCATGAGTTGAGTCCCCGAGTTATTTGTAACCGCCTGCATAAAATCCACCCCGATCTCTCCGAAAGGTCGTACGGCATAATTCCGGAAAAGCTCTTGCTGCCAAAAACGTCTAATCTCCTTTTGCCGAACCATAACGGAAGCTTGTGTACTGTGGGAATCCTGAACCGTCGATCTTAAGTCCTCTGCAATCGTCTTCTGAAAATATTCCTTCATTTCACGAGCCAATTCGTCGTGGTAAAAGAAATGATGTTGATGACCGTTGTTTAAAAACATCGCCCCAAACAAATCAACTAGAGGCGCACATCGAGTCCAACCGCACTTGGCCACACCCGGTCGATGGGGTAAATCATCGAACTGACGACGAATAAAACCCATAAGATTTTCACCTTTATAAGTCGAATCAGCCGTGACCCAGGAAAGGTGGTTTAAACCTCCACCACGAAATAGTAAATCCTTACAGGGTGCCCCTATTCCAAAAAGATGATCCATATCCCAAGCAAAATTATAGACACCGGGACAAAGTCCAACGCTTCGAATTTTACTGTAACGCGCCACAGCATCGACCAACTGAGTGATCGGATTGGTAAAGATCATCAACCATGCCTGAGGACAAAGCTTTTCCATGCGAAAGGCGATATCCAGCAGTACCGGAACCGTGCGAGCGGTGAGCATAAGGCCGCTGGGGCCAAAATCATCGTGTCCGTGGTACCCGTATTCGGCCGCAATTTGCTTATCCCGTTCCAATGCCTTAACCCCTCCGACACGGATACAGCAATAAACAAAATCGGCGCCCTCCAGTGCTTCATTCAGGTCGGATGTGGCCTGGGTCGTTGGCAAAACCGCTCCGGCGGAAGGCATTCGTTGGGCCAAAGCCGCCATGACATGGGCTTTTTCCAAGTCGAGATCCATAAAGACCAGGTGCGGAGAACGAAAGACAAGGGGACGAAGGAGAATCTCATCGACGACTCCCAATAATCGCAAGGCGCCGGCGCCCAGTATGGTAATCTTCATCATCGACCTCCTGTTGTACTCGCGGAGTGGTATTCCACTCCAACCACGGTGCCCGTCCGGTGACTTTGAACCGCCGCATGAATGACACTCAAGGCGGCAATGGAATCTTTCAAGTTGCCATAATCGAAACGACCGGACCGTATCTGCCAGGCAAAGTCCTTTTCCAGAACTCCACCGTGAGAATCGGGGTAGGTGGAATCTTTTGGAATATCCAACGATTCCCACGGTTCATGCTCATTCGATCGCCGAAGCTGAAAATAAACTTCCCGGCGGTTCAAATCTGTCACATGTTCATGAACATGCAGGTTGCCTTCCGTGCCGAAGAAATCCATTGTATGCATATAGGCGGTGGTATAATTGCATATAAAACAGGCCTGTATGCCTGAAGCAAATTGCATCAGCGTCAGCGTATTATCCACCACACTAAAATCCGTAATGTTATCCTGCATCATGGCCATGACATGACTGATGGGACCGAAAAACGACATCAGGGTATCGACCGTATGGATTCCGCATTGGAGCAACGGCCCTCCTGGATTGTGTTCGGGGTCTGCCCGCCAATCGCCTTCCTTCTGGCAAAGACCGGAACCGGAGCAGCAGGTTGCCAGGACATTACATAAACGGCCAAGGCGGTTGGTCTCCAACAGTGTCTTGATAAATCGGCTCATCGCTGTGTGGCGTGCATGGTGTCCGACCACTAAGGCTAATTTTTTTCGGGCCGCCAATTCAGCGATCTGTTCACCGTCTTCGATAAAGGCTGTGACCGGCTTGGTGACAAAAACATGTTTACTGGCTTCCAGGCAAAATCGTGTATGATCGGCATGTAAGAGGACGGGGGTATTGATACAAACAGCCTCCATGCCCGGATGGGCCAGGAATTCGTTTAGATCGGAGTAAGCCTTAGCAGTTTCTCGAACGGCGGTAGTCCGGGCCGTCGCCGCGTCGATATCCATGCAGGCGACGATCTGAAACTGACCGGTGTTATTCAGGTAACGGCAAGCCGTCGCCCCATATCCACCCGATCCAAGAATACCAATATTTATTTTTCGATCTGACACAAATATCTCCTTTTAATGTGAGTGTATGTTGCGATCTTTAACTTCGACAGTAAAGCCCGCCTGAAAGCTTGACAGATCCTCTCGTGTAAACTTACGTAACGAACCTTCATAAAATACAACCATGCAACGAACGAATCCGCCATGACGAAATACTCGAAAAGGTACTGGAACGGGTGTTTGAATACTACAGGTTACAGATACGGAACCATCTTCAATGATAAATATTCCATTTTCCGTGATACCTTCAATACAGGAATCCTTAAAGACTTGACCATTCAAACTGATTTTTTCTACTGTCACATGCAACGGTAAGTGTTCCGTTATGAAAAAATTAAAGCTGATCTCATCCAATCCCTGCTCGGAAAAATGGATGCTCCAGAAATGCGGTTGAACTGATCCGACGACCTTGGAACCTGCCTGTTCCGTTCTAAACTCCCCGCCATTAGGCAACAAATTAGGTACGACCCGCTGACCAATTGGGTTTTGAACGAACTCCGGCTGACGAGAGTTCAACATGACTGCGGCGATACTACGGGTTGACCCTAACGAATTATTATTTTCTTTGACCCGATAAACGATCTGGCAGGGATGATTTTGAAACGCAAAGGTCCGGCTCATGGAACCGATGGAAAAACGTTCTGTCTGATAACATCGAGCCATTCCCTGACCTTCCGGATTCACATTCCCCTCCACATTCATGATGACTTTTCCATCGGGTCGCAAAAAGCCTATCCCCGGCCATTCATAGTCCGCTTGATAGTTATATGGAAATTTTCGATTTACGAAATCGCTACGAATCTTATCCGAAATATGATAATCCGCTCTGATCAGCCAGCCTGCGCAGGCCTGCTGGAATGCAAGATCGCCAACCGCGTGAATGACTTGTCCTTCCTGAGGCGGATACAATAATTCTCGAACGCTTGTTGGTCCATCCAACCCCAATAAACAGCAGAGGATTTTCCAATTGGTCGCATGGCCGACCGAGTCGACCATGTAGCCGCGGGAATAGGGTCCAGAAGTATGAAACAACCGGGGATGATGGAACGCCAGAAGTTCTTCCCATAACCTCTGTTCAATTCGTTGAGCCGATTTACGAGCCGGCTCATAATCCATAAGATTAACAATTTCCGCCATGGCCCATAACGCCAAAGGAGAATAATTCGGACTATTAAATTCCTGACTCAGCGTCGTCCGAGCCAATTGATTCTCCAGCAGTTGAAGAACATTCAGACCGAACTTCCTGAGACGGAACTTATTATAGATCTCCGGAATGGATTTATGCCGATAGGGTACATCGTAGGTTTTCAGTACTTGCGAAGCTGCCAGAAACAGAAAAGCCCGCATGGCGGTAAAATTATTCAGGCCGGAAGTAGCCAAAGCAAAATCAACAGCTTCCGAAAGACTGTCGTTAATCATCTTTTTAAGAATATGAATCGACTCTGGAGTCAGAACCGGAGCATATCGCAGAAGAATATCCGCGGCGGCTATTGGATTAAAATGATTGTTGACGTTCGGGACTTGGGCGATCATAGCATTACCTAAGGCAATATCCGTCTCGTCACCGGCCAGAAAGACGATGGCCTGCCACAAATATTCGCGTGAATGGTCTACACGATCACGGGGAAATTGGCCAATCCATCGGCCATCGGAAAGGAAATTCTTCCGATGGTACTCGCGATGAATGGCATAGAGTTCTGCCCTCCGCCGTGCCTGATCCAAGTCATCCATTATTAACATTCCTCCAAGGCAATATCATCAAACCACGCTTGTCCCAAACCTTCCAATTCCAAATATAGCCAACCAAGATCGGCATCTGGAAGGGTAGTAAAGACCTTTTCAATATAGGTCCAGTCCGTACTATTATTGACAGGACCGGCAACATGATCGGCTTTGGGTGGATCAGCGTGCATGCCGATCTCGTCGAACCGAATGCAAGCGCCTTTGCCAACAACATTCTGGCAACGGGTCCACCCGCTGAGTCGATAGCGCTGCTTGGGTGTTATATGCGGTGTAGGTCCACCCGCCAGTCGTGTTCGAACCAACCTGCCAGGCCGACCGCGTAACCGTATCGAACGATGCCCCGAATGGCCACATGACGAGTCCCAATACGCCTCATGTTCCGGACAATGCGATGCCCATATTAACGAGGCGATTTCTGTGCTTTCATATGGAATGGCCGTTTCGAAATCATTAACCTTGTTATAGTAAAATCCAGGAAATCGCGGGTTATAGACAATGTAATCTCCCAACACCAGATCCGTCCGATCCGGTTCGGAAAGTACCGCATCATAACGATGAGTATCGACACCGAAATGAATGAGTTCGCTTCGACGGGTTATTTGTTCGGCTTGATCCGGATGAACACTGAAAAATCGATACCGAACCTTCCAGGAATAGTGTCCTTCGGACATCGGAGACGGAGTATGACAGATCAGATGCTCGTCATACAGATTGCAGCATGTGGCGGCGGCAACGGGATGATTACACGCTACAATCTGCACCATCGGATTAGTATAGGGATCGGAAAAGTAACCCAGAAAACCATTCGCAGCAATCCGGCGTTCGCCATGTTCATCGTTCATACCCGGAGTCAGATAACTGACGGGATTATGATGCCAGCGAATGACTCGACCATCGGGATGAGCCCACAGGGTAGACTGATATCGCTTGAACTTCGGGCGGTTATCGTACAATCCCCCGGCATAGAGGTTACAAAACTCCGCCAGATACGGATCCGGTGCTGTCAGTTCCGCTTCCACATCGGCGACATAACTCTTAAGCCGGAAATCATAAAAAATCGTAATCCGATGCTCACCCCTAATACGATCGTCATCTTTAAACCGGTGACATGCACACATGGACAGTAATCCACCTTTTTCTGAACCAAACGTCCACGTGGTTTGAGGCCTTTTTTGGCCAAGTCCGGATTTGAATATACCAAAGGGTTCGGGCAAAGGCATCGACGCATCTCTTCGCCAGCCCGGACCGCACGTCAGCCACCATTGGGGAATAATTCGTCCGCCTTGAAAATTCGGAGCATGGTAGACAGTGGGAATTTCTGCCGGCCGAATGGAACAAAGCCCTGGATGTGGCGCAATCCACTCCAGGCTAGACCTTGTTTGATCAATTAAGCCGATTCGGGTCTGTCCATCCAGAATCCAGATAAAACGCTCATCGACTTTCTCGATCCTGAGGTTTTGACCGTGTTCACCAAGGAATATCTGTTGATTGCGCAAGGTGGAATTTTCCAGAATAGTCGAAAGAAGTGTCATTGAAGGATCTCCTCAATCGTTTTGATCTTATCATTTTGATGGTTTCGCATGACTTCAATCCGACTGGACAACTGCCTGAGAAAATTCGGCCACTTATCGTAAAGCAATCCTTCAACCGGACCGATATCCAAAAAAAAGTTCTCCCGCCCTTCCAACAGACAGATCATTCTTTCCGTTACATCAATTTCATCCATCACAATCGAATGAATTGATCGTTGCGGCTCCGGGTTACCCTCTCCGGGCGCCAGAAAACAACCCGCCTCACACCAGTTGTACGCAGATTGTTGCCACAAATAAAAATGACGAAGGTGATCTATCTGTTCCTGAAAACATCTTTTTCCTTCCCCGGATTCACACGCCTGCAATCCTTTTTGCAGCAGCGTCATGGCTCTTTCCAGGAAGGGTAAGATTTCGGTCCGATAGGTGTTTAGCATCCAGGTTCGTTCTGTTTCATTAATTTTAATCGCCCCAAGCCGATGAAAACCTGGGATTGAATCGAAATCGGCCAACCCCTGATGCCAATAATAGCGATGATCGTCTTGTGTCAACAAATCAGGAGCCGGAACCAATGGACCGGGTAAAAACGACGCTTCCCTGGCGAACGACCAGCACCATAATGGTCGGTGCCGGTAGGCCGTTTCTGTCAACTCAAAACTCTCCAGCAATATTTCCGTGCAAGCTTTCCCTACCCACTCTTCGGCTAGTTGTTTCATGATTTGTTCTATCGGACGTTCCGAATCCGAAAAATACGCGGCAACCGATTCTCGATTAATATCATACCGAACAAATTCTTTTGCTGTCACATCCCCTTTCATATTCAAATGGTCCGCCCCTTTCTGTTCAAGCAATTTTAATATTTCCAGGTTCTGAACGGGATGGGGAACATACCGTAACGGTGCTAGAAACCCGTCCGTTGGCATGGAGCAAATGACCGAGACAGACTTCCCTGTTTTGTGAACGAAGGCAATCTGATCGGATATTTCTTCAATACGTTCCTTCCTCGCGCGTTCGTATCCGACTTGTTCAATCTGGCTTCCGTATTGATGAGCCGCCCATTGGTCCTCTAATCCTCCCAGCCAGGAATATCGCCCTCGAACATCCGCAGACACCCCGTCTTTGGCAAATTCAAGAAAATCGATTCGTTCTTGATTCTCAACCGACGTAGATAAGGATACAAAGAAATCTGAGTTTACCGTTCGGCCGACATCCTGAAGGTGATTTAAAAATTCAGCGATCCGTTGGCCAACCTTTTTTCCCCGACAGGTTCTTGGACCATTCGGTCCGGCATAAAGACTCGTACTGTGACAAAATCCCGATCCACTGTCATGGGTGAATATATTGATACCGGACATATCTGGAACCAATATCATCAATTGCATCAGCATTTGACGATAATGTTCGCGAACGGTGGGAATATCCGTACACAGGGCATACCACGGGGTCGTGGAAAACGCGGGGTTATCCACCCGCGGCCCGCGAAGATAAGGGTATTTTTGAAAAAACCGCTCCGGAACGAAACGCGGCTCACACAAAAGCAACATGGGTTTTAAACCCGCCTGAACCGCAAGCTCCGCTGATTCAAGCAGCTTTTGTCGATTCCGATTCAACTGAGCCTCCAGATATAACCCCCTGTTCAGATCGCTTGAGACAAATTGATCAAGCGAAGGGCCATACGTGGCAAACCATGCATAATAATTATCGGGCTGTTCCAACTGGATTTGGTGAAACGGATCAGCCAGGTAATTAACTTGTATATGCGTTATTCCAATTCGTCGAGCTTCTCGACAATGGGTGCCAAATACGTCCGACCAACGATGACCTGGACGATGGCAAAAATGCCCTTCACCAACCAGCATGACTTTTTTGAAAAGACTCATAAATTCCTTTTACCCTTCATTAATAACTTGCACCGGTGAACGATTTGCTGCTCTCTTCCATACATGCCAATTTCGAATGGCTCCGACTTTCTTAAGGAAAAATGGCTTCCAGTTTTGCTGCATCATTCGTCGATAAACAAGGATCAGAACCAAACCGATCGTACTAACCATAATACCCATACCGTAAACAATTGTATATCTTCCACCCGTGGCCTGAATCAAAAATCCCGAGAGGATGACAAAACATCCGACAAAAGCATTGCGTAAAAAGGCATTGGTGGACGTGACCGATCCGACCTCCGCCGGCGGGGCGGATTTATAGATCAGAATATCCGCCGCCGAAAAAAAGGACCCGGTACATGTGGCCAAAAGGGAGACAACGATCAACCCGGACGGTCCCGAAACGTGAATAACGGTGAAAAAGGTAATCACCTGCATCACCCAGTAAACCACCACAACCTTGTAACTGCCCCATCGATCCACGATATACCCCACCGGGTAGGCCAGAACCATTGGAATTAAAAGGCTCCAGGAAATAGCCGAGGCACTGTCGGCACGCGACAAGCCCAGTGAATTTTTTGCAAACAGCCACAGCCAGGTGCCGTACATGATCATGAATCCCTGGATCATGGCCACCGCAAGCATCAATACAATGCTTCGGGGATCCCGCCATCCCACTCGAATCGCAGACCATGGCTTGAACGTTTCGATAGTCGGACTGCAAATAGGAGGTTCCTTGATGAAATATCCCGCTAGCAATGTAGTCATGGTCAATATCCCTGCTCCCAGCGCATACGGCAGAAAATTGGACTTCTCCGCCAACTGCATTCCATACCGCAAGGCCAGAAAACCCGTGATGCTTTGAAGAATATTAACCAGCGAATTGATCCGGGCCAGAATGTTCCGTGGAACGCAATCGATGGAGAGCAGAGGAAAGGTCGAGGCCTTCATGTCCATGAAGAACATGTGAACAAGCATCAACCCGATCAAGACCCATTTCCCGCTAAAGAGCGGAAACAACAGGACGGTAAGAATAATGAAGGGCGCAGAAATGAACAAAAACGGAATCCGCCGCCCCCAACGTGACACCAGGTGGTCCGATTTCCATGAGAAATACATGACGAGGAAACTCACCGCCCACGAATTGACGGAATTGAGCGTTCCGATCCCTCCTTCGCCGACGCCCGACGAGTTCATCCGAAGGATCATCAAGGGCGCAACGAGAGTAAAACAGACACTGTGTCCGAAATTACCGACGATAATAAAAAATACATTTCGCCACATAAGCCGTCGGTTGCTGTAATACCGGACCAGAACAGGATCTGTTGTTTGTACGGGTACTTCATTCATACTATTTTTTATATCCCTTATCCAATTAAACCATTTGCCTCAACTTTTCGCGGCCAGATCGGCGGAATCTGAAATGCCTCGGCGAACCCGCACCCGCATTGAAACCCGCGTGTACGCGCAAAACTTTCCATCATGGCTACGCAAGTCACACCATATTGATCGACCATCCATTGATCCTGGCTTTTATGGCAGGCAAGCATTTTCTTTTTCGTCTCAATATCATCGGAGATATCCACATAGCGGTTCGGAATGAAGTTGACCCCGGCAATGGTATCCATATAGATGATCTCCGGTATGGACCTGCATGGGGGATGATCCGTCACGATATTCGGTACTGTCACCATCACATGGATGTCCCAGATAATCTGTCCGCAGGTCGTATGATCCGGATGGTAGTCCCGCGTAGGATTCGGACAGAGAATCAAATCCGGCCGAACCTGCCGGACCAAGTTGATGAAGGCCAGACGGGTTTCGGCGTTGTTGAATAGAAATTCATCGGGAAATCCCAGCCAGCAGAATTCCGCGCCGATGGTTTGTGCGGAGTTCTCGGCCTCCTTTTTTCGGATAGCTGCAATCTGTTCTTTCGTATGTGTTGATGAGCCAACTTCTCCATTCGTCGCCACCGCCATGGCCACCGTGTGGCCAAGACGTTTATACTTAGCCAATGTTCCCGCACATTGAAACTCGATATCATCCGGATGCGCGCCGATCGCTAATACTTTCATTTATTTTTCTCCCATGATTTCTTCGGCAGACCCAGCGTATCCCACTGGGTCTTGGTAATCTCCACATAACCCAGTTCGTTCAATTCGTCGCTGACTCGCGGCGCCTGCAAAATAAAAAGATGAAACGGTTGCGTATTGTCCATTGGATTAAATGCGCAGTGCCATTTCCCCGGCGGTATATAAAAGATATCGTGGATTTCAGCTTCGAGCACATCATCTTCCACCACCACCTTGCCCTTGCCGCCGATCACCAGATAATTTTCGTCGGCATAGTCATGCAGATGAATGGGAAACCCGTAGCCCGGCTCAATCGAGTGCATATCGAAATCGACCGTTCGCTGCGGAAACGCCGCCAGATTGATCGGATGATGCCGCGGATAGCCTTGAAAATTGTAACTGAAGGCAGGCTTAAAAAGATTGCCCTTATACGACCCCATTTTCTCCAGTTCCCGAAGCTTTTGCATCACCGGTTCTGTAGCTTTCCGGGCCTGGATACTTTGATTCCAGACGTCCACCGTGGCTGCGCCGTCCGAACACTTCCAGGTATATCCCTTGATGGAGTAGTCAGAAGTCATAATTTTCTCCTTAAACATGACATCCTTAATCGAATGATATTGTATTTCATTCTTCGATGCATTTATTTGTCCCTCGTTTCTTCCATAAATGCCTTCAGATTCATTTCGGGCGTACCGGCCGGAATGTCACATCCACCGCTTAGTATCCAGCGGGTTCCCCGGACTTTGTGAACGAGTTCGCTAGTGGCTTTTTTGACCTGTTCAACCGTCCCGAACCGAAAAATCGAAGCCGGATCCAGATTGCCACGTAAAACAACCCGGCCCTTTACTAGGCTCAGGGCTTTCTGAGCATCCACCTGGTAGTCCACATCGACAAAATCAACCCCCGTCGAAATCACATCTTCCAGAATCGGTAGGATTTGACCGCAAATATGAAGCCCGACAACCGGCCAGCCGGCCTGCTTTAATTCAGAAACCAATCGTTGATGTCGAGGCTGAATCCATCGTCGATATAAATCCGGTGAAATTAAATTTGGAGAGCAAGTTGCCTCGCCGAGCACAAGTCCGCAAGCTCCTGTGCCAAGGCAACTTTTTCCCAATCTCAAAGAAATATCCGCTGTAAAATCCAGTATCACCTTCAACAGTTCGGGGTTTTCAACGGTATCCATCAACGTGGCCTCAACCCCGCGAAGCTGTGTCGCCATCAGGAGCGGTCCTCGAAGCGTAATCAAAACAAAAGCTTCACGGCCGATTTGCTCCACCACCCGTTTTGATGCATCGATAAACATCGGAACCCTCCCGCCCCTCGACGGATCCTTATCAAGTAAACTCGTAAGTTTTCCGGGATCCGACAGCAAATGCTCTTTCAGGATCGGTGCGCCGTCCGTCGGCTGATCGACCGAGGCACCCAGCGCTTCGGCCTCCAGAGTTACGCCCATAGACAGCTGAACGCCGTCAAAACCAAATCGCCGATACCCTTCCACAATTACCTCACTCATGACCGGGGCGTTAGAAAAAAACAGACCCAGCGGAACGTTGAAGCAACCGGCCAGCCCGGTGTGGATAATCGGCAAAACACCGGGACTATTTACCGGCCGACGTGAAAAAATATTGTCAATTCGTTGTAATCCTGTCATGATACTTTATTATCCATAATCGGATACATCCCTTGATTATAAGCCACGTCAAACATATGGATTATACTCTCCACGGGAATGCCGTCATGAAGAGAATGATCCGAGGCTAGGATATACCCGTATCCCGGCGCGCCGATGGAAATCGTTTCGCGTGTTTCTCTCTCAATGTCTGATTTTGAACCGAAAGGAAGAGTCCGAGAGGAATCGATATTGCCAATGAGACACATTCGATGGCCGTAGGCTTTTTTTATCCGGGCCAAATCCATTCCCGCCGTTCGTTGCAAGGGATGCAACGCATCGATCTCGAGGGCGGCCAAGTCGTCCAGGTAATCGTAAATCCGTCCACAACTATGCAGGATCACCGGCAGCTGATGGTCCTTGATGCAGTGAACGATCTTGGTCAAGGCCGGTAGATAAATTCTCCGGAAATGCTTTAGAGAAATTAGCCCCCCGGCACTGGACCCAAGATCTTCGCTGACGATCATCCCATCCACACCCGCTTGAGCCATCCGATCCACGGCAACGACGGCAAAATCAACCGCCATTTGCACAACTTGTTCCAGGAATCCCGGATCATCATACAGGTTCAGGCAGATGCGCTCATAGCCTACAAGCATCCAGGAGATGGTTAAGGGCCCGCCGACCCCTCCGAGAACGGCAACCGCATTGTTACCCCTTACCTTATTGATGGCCAGAGCGGTATTGATCTCATTCAACCGTCCGTCCGCTTGGGGATCGGGCGGCCGGTACTTGGTCAGGTTTTTTTTGCTCGTGAGGGGATAATCAATCGGGGCATCGATGGGCCATGAGGAATCATTTTGCTGAAAAGTCGTTCCCCATTCGTCTTTGTAAATGTTATCGGCAAGCATTTTGGGACTCCAGCCCGAAAAACAACCATAGGGAATCCATACCCCGTCCAGCCTCAGGGCCATCGTCAAGTCCATCGCATCACAGGCATTATAGGCCTCTGGGGTTCGGCCGATGAGCCGAGTGTACAGCGGACGCTGAAACAGAAAATCGAACAAAGGCACACGGTCTACAGGCCGACGGTAAATTGCCGATAAAAATCTTTCTTTGGGTTTCATAGCCACATCCTAACGCAATACTATATTTCTGGTTCGTTGCATTCCTATCATGGCATTACACGAATATATGAACTCTCTTTTCCAATAGGAACCAATACAAAACGTTCCTGCCCGTAAAATACAAATTCCACAGAAGGGACAGATTTTTCATTAACTTCAATCCGCGGTTTGGACCATTCTCTCGGCCACCAAGCCGCTACCACCGCTGGGATCGGAGTTTCGGCTTTAAGCGTAACGCATTTTTTAGCCTCATCCGCTTCACCTTCCAGTCGGCATTGCAGGGTTTCTGGAAGCCTGAATTGCATTTCCTGCCCTTCTTTGCTTACAAACACCCCTGGCACCTGGGTCAACGTCGCCACATAAGCGAAGTTCACCTCCATGTTCGGAAACGTTACGTTCAAACGGGAAGCGTTATCAAGGTTGGTGACGGTACAACGGATATGAGTAAACAATCGGTCCCATCGTGGTGTTTCCGGCCCAATCAATCGTGGGATTTGATTGTCGTCACGGCGGGTATAATCCCAGCGAAACAGCCGCTTGCCGGGAACAAAGCCCAATTTGGAAGTCTCTGCCATAACGGTTACATCTCTCTTCTTCGTATCATGATTGATGGCGGTAACGAAGTACCCCGGACCTTTTTTAAGGATATATGCCTCAACGGTACACTTCGGATCGGTCCAGTACCGAGGAGTTTGTCCTACATCGACCAAACGGGTGTCGTGCATTTCAAGAGTTGCCTGCTTGTAAGGTTCCTCGTAGTTATACATACGGGTCCAGTCGATGGTTCCATCCGGCCGTCTGAGCTCAAGGTCATACTCATAATAGCAGGTATGCGCACGAAACCCCAGCGACAGAAGCATGTTGGTATAATCCCGGTTGTTGTCCTTGCCTTTGGAGGGGCCGGAGCGGTAGTTGGCCCACGAGAGCGGAATCGTGATCGTATTCTCCCGTTCCATGAGTTTGTAGTACATCAATCGTTCGTGGACGAACCGCCACCACTCCTTGCCCATCAAATCCATCGATTGGCTGTCGCCCAGGGCTTCCATGTAATTGACGTCGAGGTACAGTTGTCCGGGGTTGCCGTTAAAGAAAAGGAACCCTTTGCGTTTTTGCAGCATGGCGCGAATGGACTTGTCGAAATACATGTAATCGGTTGATTGAAGGACTCTGCCCTGCCCCCAGTCCGGCATAGATGAACCGCCGAAGAAATCGAAGTAAAGAAAGTCCAGGCCCAGATGATCGTACATCTTGGCATAATGTGGTACGACATAATCCGTGTATTCTTTCGACATGTCTGCTTCATAGGCTCCGTAAGGATGTGTGGCCAACACCATGCTGCCGTCCTTGCCCTTGATGACGAACTCCGGGTGCTTTTTATAGGTGTCGGTATCCGGATGAACATCCGTATGTACCCAGTAAAGACTAACCAAGTGCCGGGGAAAAAGTTCTCGGACTCGCGCTCGGACCTGCCGGGTTTGGCCGATGTTCGCGCGAGTTTTATCACCCGAATTCTCGTTGATGAAGATCAATTCATCATCATCCTTGCAAGGCCAGTGGCTGAACAAGGTATGTCTTGGCAAACCCCAGTCAATGTTATACTCATCGCTGCGAAGTCGCCGGTTCGGCATCGCCAATCTGGGACTTACGCCGTCCAGAAAAGCCTTAGAGAAGGCCGAGGTGACCAAAGTGCCTTCCCCTTCCGCCTTGATCCCGGCCATAAGAGTTGGATTGGCCGGAAGTTCCTTGCGAGCCGCTTTTACTTCCGGTAATTGAAGATATTCCTTGTAGAAACCGATTTGATCGCCGTCGAATAAATGGTAGCGTGTCTCGGCCGCCTTGACCGGTTCGCCCAGGAAGATTCCGAGAACGGACATCTCCCAGCCTTCCAAATTCCAGTACGAACTGGGCATGGCGTAAGGCATCCAGACGTATTGATCTTTAAGCGTATAAAGATACTGGGCGACACCTGTCTCTGTTTTGAGATTGGCCAGACAGAATTGAGCACATCCACATTTCTTGTTGTTCCCTCCCCGCTGAATGACGGGCCGAACAATTTCTCGAGCGGGAATGGTCGCCCGTTGATCCGATCCTCCCGAAGCCCCACAGGACATCATTCGATTGTACATTGAAGCCTCACGGAACTGTGGATCAAATAATGTTTTGGATGAAATAGAAAATAACATGCGGTCTTTCAGATTGCCCTGGACCTGGATATGTTTGGAAAGTATCCGCCCATCGTTCAGCAACTGATAACGCTTGATCATCGTCAGTTCAGGCAAATCGGAATTTTCGCAGGTCAGCGTAAGGGTCTTATTCTTTTTCTCAACACCAGTTACCTTGTCGTAAATTTCCTCCGACCGCAGTAAGCGGTCGCTGGTCTCCGCTGAATATAGGTCAAAGCTGGCCGTAATAACACGCTGGTTGATCTTTCTGTCCCACATGCCAGCCAATACGCCGCTGTTCACCGTGATGGCATAGACGCCTCGCAAGCCTGAAAGAATCCAATAGTTACCCTCTCGTGTGATACCGTGCGATGTAACGCCCAATCCGTTGCAGGGACCGGTAATGCCATTCAAACACAACGAGGTTCGGATGGTTTCAAGATTTTCGTTAAGGCGGCTTGCGATATGCCGGGCCTCCAGCAACGTATCGAGGGAATTGACGTTCGATGCCTTTGCTTGCAGCTTTTCAGCCAATTGTTCGGTGGATTGGGTTAATTCCGACAAGGCTGAATGCAGCTTATTACTACTGGAACTCTGAATGAGTTCACATGTCCGGCTCGAACGACTCACAAGTTCCTTAAAATTCCCAAGTTCTTTTTTCACAAATTCCTGATTGACCCGTAGGTCCTCGACTGGACCGGATTGGACCGCTGGTCCTGATAAAATCCAATGGCTGTATTCCCGTGTGTTATGAAAACGCATTTCGACAATCGACCACGACGAACACGCTTCGGTTTTTCCACCCGCACTGGTTCTGGCAATATTGGCCCTTAGACTCAAGCCCTCCCGAGGCTTAACGGACAGGTCCGCCCAAGGAATCTGGAACTCCGCGGTCCAACCGCTTTTTGTCCTTTTCGTCGCCACAAGCCAATTTCCATTCCAGGCAGCCTTTGGAGCTTTACGGCCGTCCCATTGCGTGCCGATCGGATTACAGGCAAGCTGTATCCAGTCCTTGCCCTGCCCCTCGGGATCAAAAAATAATTCAATGGTATCATCATCCAAAGACCACAAGATTGTATCTCGCCCCTTCGCCGTGGCCTTGATGAGTTCGGGAAAACGGTCGCGAATATCCAGGGCAATGTAAAGGTTCGCCTGGTCATATCCCACGAAAAATAACACCTGGTCGGCTACGTACGCATGTTCAAAGGTGATATCCGTCATACCGGTATATCGCGGCAGCTTCGTCCACGCTGCATCGGTAAGATCACCGTCTATTCGTGGCGGAGTATCGACACGGTAAACCTTAAGCTCCTTCTTAACCGGCTCAGGATCCGGCCACCAGCCCACCTGGCCGAGGGCTTCCAGACAAACCAACATCGGCATGGACAACGCCACGATCAAACAAACGGTATACAATGACTTTTTCGACATCTTATTCTCCTTGAATGACAATATCCTTTAAGATTGACCTTGCAAGCGTCCTGCTTCGGTCGCTGCCAATGTACAACGGACCCGTAAACATCCGAAGATTCATTTCGGGAGCAAAATCACTGACAGCCATCCGTTCACCGCCTTCCCAAACAACTATCTGGGACGGCGACCATCGGACGGTAACCCGATACTCCTGCCCCTTCTTCCAGATGGATTTCTTCAAAAACCTCAGACCGCCCTCATTGATATTATTCACCCCATAACGGGCAAAATGGTCCGTCCCCTCTTTAATGCCGACGTCGTTGGTATGCACATAGAAACTGAAAGCGAACGTCTCACCGCCCAGCTTATACACATAGATATATATCTGTAACACGCCGCCGGTATCCGAATAAGTGCAGAAGAGGGGCACGGATTGATCCAGGGATTGAATATCCGGTTCCCAGCCCGGAATGATGGTAAAAGTAATGGAACCCTGCGGCTTGATCAACCCATTTCTGAACTTCAGAACGCCTTTTTGATGTGGGGGACCGTCATAATTGAAGGAAATGCCCTTGGGGGTCAAGGTAATCCCTTCGCTTTCCAATGGGGGAATTTCCTTGCCTTTGCCGTCGAACATTCGAAGGTCAGTTTTTCCTTCGAGCCGCCCGAGAACTGGACATGAATCCCTGCGGTCGGCTTGTTTCGTCACCAACCGATCCGGCGGACTTGCTTTGGCCAGGATGCGCAATACAACGGATTTCCAGCCATCCCACTCCCACCAGCCGATGGACCCTTCGGGTTCACCCAGGGGCGTGCCGGTCATGGCATATACGGTCCCCCGGCCGACGGTCCAAACCGTGAGAACAGGATGATTTCCCGCCCGCAAAAGAACCTCCGCTCCGGGCTTGGCCTTGGCGACGTGAATGAACGCGGTTTGGGGCTGTTGTGAAAATGAAATTCCTTTCAAAAACTCGCTGTCTGATGGGGAAATCAATTGATCGTCGCCGTGGACTTTCACCATATCGTGTCGGTGGATTTCCACGGGAAGTATCTCAGCTAAAAAGGTCTCATCATATCCACCGTGTCCGAAGGCGCGGGGTCCGCCGCCGACAAAGAGCGTCCCGCCACGAAGCACGTACTCACGGAGATTCTTACGGCGGTTCGGTTTCAAGGAATCCGCGGACGCATTCAACAGCATAACCAGGTCATATTCAAACAATTCATCGACGTCGACCGGAAAAGCTTCAGGGATGTCCGCATGGTCGGTTGTAATCTGTTCCCATGAGTCACTGACTGTCATTCCGGCCTTCTTAAGGGCCTCGTCCATCCCATAATAATCATGCCACAATCCGCGCAGGATATGAACCTTTTTCGTCGCCTGTTTTCGCTCGGCCAGTTTTGCAACGTCAAGGCTGTTTTGGGCGAACAAGCGGGTGTCCTTTTCCCGATGCAGTTCCTGCATGACGATGCTGTCGACCGTCAGATCGCTCCCGCCATAATAGTCGAGATCGATGTAATTGGATAATCCCTCCCGCAAATAATAATCGTAGGAAAACGCTTGATAGACCCCGGACCTCCGAAACGCCCGAGCCGGAATCTCATGCCGCCCGAATTGCCCGTCAACCGCGCATACCATACCGGTGCGGGTATTATCGCTGACCTTGAATTGAAACGTGACACGAACCTTTCCAGGTGCCATGATCGGCATGGAGTGGTTCGGCCCGAAAATGACGGGGATCGGAGCCTTGACCGGGTCGGCCTGACAACGCAATGCGTATTTAAGGATGGCGTCCTTGTCCTCAACCAGTCGGGTGCCAGAAATCGCTTTTGAATAATAATCCCCGGCCGTAGCCCCCGTTACAAACAGGGTGATCGGCAGAACGACCTTGCCGTTTTGCGGGTCGGGCAATTTGTCCTGGCCTTTAAAATCGCCTTCCCATATGGCCTCGACGGGAATGCACTCGGCACTACCCGAAAATTCCTGAACCAAAATTTTCCAGGCCTTCAGTTCGGGAATAACGACCGTTGTTGCCGTCGGAACTTCCTGAATCCAGGTTTCCGCTTCGGGGTCCAGCAGGAAGATTCGCTCCGGCCGGGTTACCAGGGAAATCCGAACGTCCCGAAGGGGTGCCGGCTGCCTGTCGGGCGTCGAGTTCGTCTTGGTAACGCCGGAGACCGGCATATTGACCAGATGAGTAATGATCTGATACCGGCCGCATAATTGCCGTTTGTAAGTATAGGGTTTCCACCACAGGGCGGGGTTGTTCCCGCCGTTCACCGTGACGGACAGATGGTCTTGAGGCTTCGCGATGGGTTTGAGTTTTTCGTCGTATAACAACTCGCCGAACCGCAGCGCAAACCGATAATACAGGGCCTGTAAGGGACGATAATTCGGGTGTCCCTCGTACACTCCGGCATAGATGTGCGAGGTGGCGGCAAAATTGGTGATCAAAAAATAACGCAGCGAAAAATCATTGACGGAAAACCGATCAGGGGCGTGAAGCATCATCGCTTGTCCGTAAAACACCCCGCCGTTTTGATGAACGCGAAGGGCGCATTCCCGCAGCTTGGCCGCCCCATTTTGCCAATCCGAATATGCGTCGTCGAACATCGACCCTTCCCAGAGGATCATGCTTCCGTCCGAACAGGCGACGCGATATGCGCCCGGACTCCGCTGTCCGCCATTGTCATACGTGCTACCGTAATTGAATCCGAAAAGAAAATCCTTGCACCGCGCCCAAACGTATTCCTTCATATGCTTCAGGATACCCATATTGACCCGGTCCACGCTTTCGCCTCGATTCGGGCGCCGACCTGCCATGTCGTAGCCGATCCCGCTCCAAACGTCGCCGAGAATCCAATGCCCGTCAAATCGCACCCCGTCATACCCCAAATCCTTAACGGCGTCGAGCATTTGATCGCAGCCGAACTCGACGATCCCCGGATTGTTGAAATTCAGATACAGCGGATGGAAAAAGGTCGTCATATGCGGGGTCAGCGTGGTGTGCCAGGACTTTTGCTTTTCAATATCCAGTACGTTCATATCCGCCCGCATTCCACCCATGTAGTTGTACGACAGCCAGTCGGGATGTTTCCTTGCCCAATTCACGCCGACCCATCCGGAAGGCGTCGCGTTGTTGTACATCATCACCTTCATGCCAAGCCGATGCGCCGTTTCAGTCAGGGCGCGGATCGTCACCTTGTCGGATCGATATTTGCCCTGCATAGTAATCCATTCCTCCCATTCCGTCTTCAACCCGCAAAACTCGCTCGGCAAGGCTCCGAACGTCTCCAGCCACGTCCCTTTCATCTGCTGCCATCGTTTTTGCCATACCCCGCCTTCCTTGAACATGCCCAAATTAGCCTGAAAAAGGCCGCCGCCTTGACTGCTTTGCTGACCCAGACGGAACGGGTTCGTCCCGACCGCGAAGACGTCCTGGGCTTGCGACAAGCATTTCTCTCCGTCAAAAAGCTCTGCTTTTATAAGACAACCCCAACTATCAGAGGGTGCAATAAACGGAATCGTAATATTGGTCGTCTTCGAAACATCGACCGACACATCAGGTAAGTTCAATCGCAGGTCCAAACCATACTCCAGATGGCTTTTTAAGATCAATGGAGCACGGTGTTCTCCACGCGAGATTATTTCAACATTTGCTTTGCCCCGTTCACCAGGAACATATACGACTTTATTTGCCGTTAT
>JBAZZQ010000048.1:0-27987 GCA_041658725.1 Phycisphaerae bacterium
TCCATACAAAGTCACTGGCCAACGTATTGCCCGCTAGATCCTTGACCTCGGTTGTAATCGTAGCAGTATACAGGGTGTTGAGTGCCAGATCGCTTGCCGGCGTAAATGTGGCTATGTTACTTGCCACATTATAGGCGACTGTTCCTGTTACGGGAGTTCCGCCAGGTCCTGTCACCGCGAAGTGTGCTGTAGTAATCGTTGACGAGTCCATCGCCTCACTGAAGGTGGCATTAACGGCGGCATTGATCCCAACGTCCGTAGCATTGTCTGCCGGATTCGTGGAGATCACGGTGGGTGCGGTGGTATCTGAGGTCGCACCTGTGGTAAAGCTCCATACGAAGGCGCTGGCTAACTCATTGCCTGCCAGATCCTTTGCCCCGGTGGTGATCGTAGCGGTATAGGTGGTATTGAGTGCCAAGTTGCTTGCCGGTGTAAAGGTCGCAACCAGGCCAACATGGGTCACCGTGCCTGAAATAGGCGTTGTCCCTTGCTGTAAAGTAAAGGTTGCGGTGGTCATCGTTGATGGGTCCATCGCCTCGCTAAAAGTTGCGGCGATTCTCTGGTTGATCGGCACACCCGTCGCGGCATTCGCAGGGGCTGTTAAACTCACGATGGGCGCGGTGGTATCTGAGGTCGCACCTGCGGTAAAGCTCCATACGAAGGCACTGGCTAACGCATTGCCTGCCAAGTCTCTGGCCCCGGTGGTGATCGTGGCAGTATACGTGGTATTGAGTGCCAGGTTGCTTGCCGGTGTAAAGGTCGCAACCAGTCCAACAAGGGTCACCGTGCCTGAAACAGGCGTCGTTCCTTGCTGTAAGGTAAAGGTTGCGGTGGTCATCGTTGATGGGTCCATCGCCTCGCTAAAAGTTGCGGCGATTTTCTGGTTGATCGCTACACCCGTCGCGGCATTCGCAGGGGCTGTTAAACTCACGATGGGTGCGGTGGTATCCTGGGTCAGACCTGTGGTAAAGCTCCATACGAAGGCGCTGGCCAACGCATTGCCTGCCAAGTCCTTTGCCCCGGTGGTGATTGTAGCGGTATATGGAGTGTTGATTGCCAGATCGCTTGCGGTTGTAAAGAGTGCCATGTTGTTTGCTGCATCATAGGCGACGGTGCCTTTTACGGAAGTTCCGCCCGGTCCTGTCATCTTTACGGTTGTTGTGGTGATCGTTAACGGGTCCATCGCCTCGCTGAAGGTGGCGACAATTTTCCGGTTGATAGGCACACCTGTCGCGGCATTATCGGGAACTGTTAAACTCACGACCGGCGCGGTGGTTTCCAGAATTTCCCGGAACCACTGGCAACATCCGGAGATATAAACGGTGGTTAGGAACGCCATAATACACATAACGCTGATTGTCTTAAATCCTCTGGCTTGCATGGTTATTCTCCTCTTCTTTGTAAAAATTCTTTTCCGATATAGGTTCTTTCTGCCTTACGGGGCAGGGATTGTTATAGTATTGCTGTCCAATGTGACTGCGCCATTCTGTGCCAGCGCCCTACCCTCAAGTGTTGCGCCGGTGTTTAGCGTGATTGATGTTGTGGCCAGAATGTTGCCCTTAAACACGCAGGTCGTGTCGAGGGTCGCCGACGTGCCGACCTGCCAATAGACGTTAGCAGCCTTGGCGCCGCCGCTCAGAATCACCTGACTACCTGGCCCCGTGGTGAGCGTAGATCCCATCTGGAAGATGAAAACCGCGTTCGGGTCGCCCTGGGCGTCGAGCGTGACATTGTTTCCCGGTCCCGATCCCGATATCAACACAGAGGTCGAATTTGTATAGAGACCCGGCGTGAAGGTCAGCCCGCCGAGATTTCCCGGCAACGTTTGAGACCCGACCAATCGTCCCTGGGCATCGAGAAATGCGGCGGTGAGATCGAGCTTGGCCTGGTCCGAGGTGGGATCGGCCGCGTGTATTGTTCCGCTTACCGTTCCTGGCGGAAATCCATTCACCGTGGCACTTGGACTCACTCCCAAATCGCCATCCAAAATGGTCTCGCCGGCGGCGTTGCTGACCGCAGAACCTGCCAGGACGGCAAACGCGGAAGCTGATCCAAGGTTGACCGGGGCTTGACCTATCGATGCGCCTACCCCACATCCGGACATATAAACGGCCGTTAGTAATGCCAAAATTCCCATAGTGCTGAATGTCTTAAATTCTCTGGTTTGCATTGTTAGTCCCCTTTCGTTTTACCGGGTCCTCTTTTCGTAATTTCAATTCTTACAAATAACAGAGTCTATTACCGCGGCCAAATCGCCATCTCAAGCTCGATACGCTACGTCAGTCCGGGAACCCTTGAGGCCGCGAAGGGTTTACCACGGAACTTCGTCGCAACACCGTTCATAACCTTCCTATCACCAAGACGTCTCCGGGGCCCCTCTCCCCGCGTACCCCGGAGGTCCTGGTGTTTATTGTCAACTACGGAGCGACAACCTTCACATCGAATTCCACGGAGGTCGACTCTCCGGTTTCCGGCGTTCCCTTGATATAGACACGATACTCACCGATGTTGGCGTCCTTGGCCGCTGTGATCTGGAGTTGCATCTCAGGTTTGTCGCTACCTTTGATCCAAGCGCTGGTCGGTTCGACACTGATGCCCACGGAGGGTCTGATTTCCAGTTTCACATCCCGTTTAAAATTTTCCCCTCTTTGCAGCGAGACGGTTACGCTTTGGGTTTCACCCTGTTTGATCATTGTGCCAAAGGGCGGGGTGCTGATCTTGAACCCCTCGCCACCGGACATACCCCCGCCTCGGGGGCTCTGACAACCAAGAGTAACCATTAAAGTTAGTGCCGCTACGATCATGATTCTACTTTTCATATTTTTTTCCTTTTGTATAAATGTATCTTAATTCAAAAACTGGGGCCACCGACTGGGTGGCCCCGATGTTATGCCGTTATTTGGCGCTGACGGTGATTTTGAACTCTGTTTCCGTCGCTTCGCCCGTGCCCGGAGTGCCTTTCACCTGGATAAGGTGCTCGCCGATGGCGGCGTCCTTGGCGACGGTGATCGTCAACTGGATGTCGCCTTTATCGCTCGGCTGCACTGTGGCGTCGTTGGGCTCGACCAGGATACCGACGGGCGCTTTCACTTCCAGTTTAACCCCCTCCTTGAATCCCGCGCCGCGTTCGACCGCCACCCGAACGGTTTGAACCTCGCCCTGTTTGACGTCCGTGGCCATGGCCGGGACGGCGATCTTGAACGTATCGGTCCCGGCTCCGCCGCCCTCTTGACTCTTCGCTTTGCACCCCGTGAGGCCTACCGCCACAAGTAACGCTCCCACGAATACCATGCTCATTAACTTCTTCATTTTGATGTTCCTCATATAAAAAAAATACTGTATTTACCCAGACTTGGTATCACCTGTCCATTTCTTTTCCGTTGATCAAGAAAGGAGGCGCCGAGGAAACCTCGGCACCCCCAATATCCAATGGGATATTATTCATACAAGTGTGTGCTTTCGGTCTTCATCACCGGGGTCTTGGTGGTCAGCATGTCGCTGATCATCTCAACCTTAAACCGCACATCACCCGCTTTCACTGCTTTGACCACGACTCGCCATTCGGCTTTGACCTTCGGATCGAGTTTGGGCAGAGGCTCGAACGTCACTGTCTTGCCTTCGCCGTTCCCATTCGTTACACCACTACAGGAAACAAATTCTTCCTCATCAGGAATGGTGCAGGTAATACGAATATTCGTATCCTCGGCCGAACCCTGGTTGGTCACAGTGATGACATACGTCTCGGTGGCGCCGACTTCAATCGGGTCTTCCGTATCCCACATTTCGAGCAGAATGCCCGGAATACCTTCAATCACAACGGAAGCATCCGCAGTCGCCTCGGCACAAGCGGCAGTGGCCTTGGCGGCATTCTTGAAGGTGCCCTTCGTGAGGGCCTTGGTCTCGATGGTCAGCTTTTTGGTGTCGTTGGGGGCCAGAGTGCCCAATTGCCAGACGACTTGGCCGTCTTTGAGCTGGCCGTTATCACTGGCGCTAACGAACTCCAATCCTTCGGGCAACATATCGACCACTACTGTGTCGCGGGCCTCGATATCGCCCTTATTGGTTACCGTTATCTCAAACGCCGCCTTTCGTCCAAGATACCTTTTCTCAGGTCCTGTCTTGGTCAGGGAAAGCACCGGCTGCTTAACCACAAGCTTGTGGGTGGCTTCGGCAGTCAGACCGTTGTCCGCTGTCGCAACCGACTTGTTCTCGAAGGTGCCGGCCTTTGACGCCTTGGCGTTAAAGGTGGACTCAACGGACTGTCCGGCAGGAATTGTCCCGCCGTCGATGGACACGGTCTGATTACCTTCACTCGTTAATCCATCGGGCAGGTTATCTACGATTTTCACGTTCGTCGCCGGACCGTCGCCGGTGTTGGTCACCACTATTTTATAGGTGATCGTATCACACAGCAGGACTTCCGCAGGACCGGTCTTCTCCAGTTTCAGCGCGGCAGCCTTGATCTCGGTCGGCGCACAGGCCTTCGCGGAAAGCCCCATGTCGGCGGTCACAGACGCGCAATTCTCAAACTTCCCTGTCTTGGTGCTCTTCACACGGACCGTCAGTTTTTGACTCTGTTCCGCAGCCAGCGTGCCCAGATTCCATTTGAGTTCCTGGCCCGCTACCGTGGCGGCGGGATCGCTGGAGACATAGGCGATACCTTCCGGCAGAATATCCGTCACCAGCGTATTGGTAGCCGGAGCCTTGCCCGGATTTGTTACTGTGATGTCATAGGTGAATTCCTCATTAATGCCCGCGGTCTCCGGGGCGGTCTTGGTGATCTCAATCTTCGGCGCTATCCATGTCTTGGTCGTGCTACCTTTGGCCAAACGGGCCGTCGGTTCACACGGATTGCACGGAGGTTTGAGGATTTCCATCCCGATCGTGTTGACTCCTTCCACCGGGCTGACCTGGGTCAGAGTTACCTTCGCCGTACCCGCCGCATCTGTTTTTGCCGATACAACCTTCCCGCCGTCCGGGGCAAACTTGGCGTCCGGGCCATCCATAATTGTGAAGTTCACAATGCACCCTTCCATGGGCGATCCGTCGGAAGCCTTCATGACCTTAACCACCAGATCATGCGGTGTGCCAACGGGATTCGTAGCCTCCGCCGGCCATTCCCATTTCGCGTCTCTCCAATGTTTCACCGGGAATACCTTATGGTGTTTCCAGTCGAAAATTCCGGGGGCATAGACGACCATGTGCGTGTCGCCTTCGATGGGTGAGGTGATTACGCACCACGTCTGACCCTTCTTAATCTGCACCGCGTCGCTCATATCTTCCGCGCTGCCCTTTAATATATGGTCGCCCATATTCGTATGGGTTACCGCATACTTGTTATCGACCTTGTACCCCCGCATTGATTTATAACCACTCTCGTCAACCTCGACAATCGTTCCGACGCTCCCCTCGGCGATCATCCACTCGACCCGGCGCATCGAAAGAGGTTTGCCATCCTTGTCTTTTACGGTGGCGATCAATACATGCTGAGTCCGTACCGGATTCGTGCTTTCGATGGGAAGCACTTCCAGCTCGATCGCAGCGGGATCAAAATTCGAATAATATCCACCTTCCATGGGTTTGCCGTGTTCCCGCGCAATCGCGCCGCCGGGAAGGGTTAATACCTTGTGATAATAAGAGGTACAACCCGCGGCCATCCATAACCCCGCACACACCAAGACACTTAATACCGTCAGTTTTGTCTTCATAACTCATTCCTTTCAGTTGTAATACAGGTGACCGATGGTAACAGCACGCGCTGTTCACAATAAAAGCCATCTATCATCTGAAGTTAAACAGTTACTAATTTTGTTCTCCACGACGCCAAGCCAATTTTTGTTCCTTTTCGTTCAACGTGCTACTGGCATCGGATGTGCTTTCCTCCCTTTGCTCACAGGGGTTTTCGCCCGCCAATGACTCTAAGCAAGATCACCACAATGGCGATCACCAGGAGAACGTGAATCAGGCCGCCCATCGTATACGAGGTGACCAGACCCAAGAGCCAAAGTATAAGCAAAACTACAATAATCGTTTCAAGCATGTTTGTTATCCTTTCCTTTCTATGGTTTACGAGTTAATGCCCCACGGCTGATGCCGGCAACGACCAGCGCCAAGCCGCCTACGATCGCGATTCCTCCGACCCAGGCGGGTATCTCGCGACGCTCCTCAACCGAAGCCTGGAAGCCGCCCACCTGCACGACGCTGCGATCAGAGGGGTAACTGATGCCCCTGAATGCAAGGACGGCGCCGAGAACGGCAACCAAAATCCCAATGATGACCGAAAGTTTCATCCCCATTCCTCCTATGCCGGGTTTGCGCCTGATGTGGGCACATCCGGATCATTTCACTTTATATCGTCGCCTTTAACATTCACTTCGGTTTTTACCTTCGTGCCGTCCCGGTTCACCTCGGCTTTTTCCTCCCTGACCTGAACCTTATCCCCTTGCTGAGTCACTTCTGTCTTTTTGACTTCCGTGCCTCCGAAGAACTTGTCCTTGACCTCTGTCTTGCTGGAGACTTCCTTCTTTTCACAACCGAAGAGGGAAAGTCCAAACAAGAGACCCAAAACCACTGCTCGAATTTTGTAAAGATTTGCGATCATGTCTGTTCCTTTCTGAAAGTGTTTGTAAGTTTTTTTTCTTAACTCTAAAGCAACCTGCCAGAACCTCTGTCCGAAAATCAAACTCAGGGGATACTCACCCCAGGTATCCTCGTTATTTGATTTTTATTTTTCACGCGTCTACCGCGAAAATCGACAACTTTGAAACGGAACCTCACGAGTATATTTCTTTTTTTAAAGAGCAAAATCCTACTGAAAAATAAGGAATTTCCTTACCGAAATCGACAAACATATACCAGAACCTCCGTGCCCAGGTCTGATCTCATGATCCGCTCCCGCTCCAGGTCTCCGCTGGTACGTTCTTATCGAGCAGGAATACCTGCACCATGGTGCCGCTCGTAAAGGCGTGCACCACCGTCCCGGTAGCTGTCTCGACTTCCGAGGCGGCTTCCCGCACCTCCACTCCGGTGATTCGCTCGATCTCCTTCCGCAACGAGGCGTCGGTAACGGCGAAAAGCTGTCGGTGAAACTCCTGCACCTTAGCGGCCCCGGCCTCACTCTTGGCCAGTGCCTGCTCGGCGGGCGATAAGGCTCCATGCAGCGTGATCACCAGAGTGCCCTCACTCAAAACCACGGTCACTGCTTTGGGCACGTGGCCCGTCCTCTGCTCCTGGAAATCGCTGGCTGCTAGGGCGACCTCCTGTGCCATCGTTAATTTGGGTGTGTCCATCGGTTTCCTCCCTGGGTATTACGGCTGTTCCGCCCCCCCAAAAACAAAAAAAGCCGACGTGGCTAAACACCCTAAGGTATTCGACCACGTCGGCTTACTCTTTAACAAGCCCCCCGGCATTTACCGAGTTGCTCTTCATCCAGTCATCCGACGACCATATATAAATTTCGCTCGGAGCCAACCAAAGCTCCACAGCACTGACTATCTCTTATATCGTATTAAATGTGGAATGCAAGAAGAATCTTTTATTATTTTTTTTCTTTTTTTATGCCATATTGTCATTTATAATTACTCACAGATTGTCTAGTCTGTTCTGCGTGGTATTGTTGGCATACGCCTTAATAGCCGGGTGGACAGGAAACGTTTTGGAGGTGACCATGAAAACCCAGGGAGAAATCGAAGCCGCTATTTGCGAAGGGATCAATCGCTTTCAGCAGGAATACATGGGCAGGGGCCCCAAGGATATTCACGCCTACCTGTTTGACGTTCTTCTCGTGGTCCGTCTCCGGGGCGTCTTGACGGCGGCTGAACAGCACCTGGTCAAGTCTCTCGCGGGCGAAAAGGGGAGGGACCTGCTCAAGCAGGTAAGGACACAGTTGATCGAAACGGCACGGCCGGTCCTGGAAACAATGGTCCATGAGGCGACCGGCGTCAAGGTATTGAGCCTGCACCACGACATCAGCACTGTAACCGGCGAAGAGGTCGTAATCTTCACCATGGCCGAGTCGCCGCTTTTCCGTGAAATTAAGAAAAAATTGTAACCGTTCATGGAAATAACATGCCCTACTTTATGACGGAAGGGGAAGTCTCGTCGTAAATAGCTTCCTTTTCGGAAACTTTGTTTCTAAAAATATAATTCGCCCAGGCTTGGTAAAGAATTATTATGGGGACAAAGATCGACACCACAATCAGCATGATCTTGAGGGTTAAATTGGAAGATGCGGCGTTTTGGATGGTCAGGCTGTAAGAAGGATTGAGGGTCGAGGGGACAATGTTGGGGTATAAACCTGTGAAGGCGGCGATTGTGATGAAAAAGATCATTCCCGCGGAGGCAAAAAAAGCTTTCCATGTTGATTTTGTCGCCAGGAAGATTCTGATTAGAATGAGGGCTGCAATAATGATGATCGGGAAAATCAAGAGTATCGGATGATGCCGGTAATTGTGATATAGGTTGGTGGCGAAGGCAGAGGCGGGGAGGAATACTATCAGGGCGACAAGCATGAGCCACCAGAAATTTTTTGCCTGAGAAATTGCGAGATTATTGAGATTACCCTGGGTTTTTACCGCCAGCCAGAGCAGTCCGTGGAGGGTGAACATGGCAAAAAACAAAAGAGCGCCAACGAATGCGTAGGGATGGAATATGGCCAAAAGACCGCCTCGAAGTGTGCCCTGTGCGTCGATGGGCATTCCGCAAAAGAGGTTGGCGAAAACTATGCCGAATAGGATAGTAGGCAGAAAGCTGCCGAAGACGAGTGAGCCGTCCCAGAATTTTTTCCAGACCGGGTGATCGCTTTTTTCGCGAAGTTCAAAAATCAGTCCGAAGAGCAGGAGCATCATACCGAGGTAGAGTGAACTGAATAACGTAGCGTAGACGATGGGGAATACGGCAAAGGTCATTCCGCCGGCGGCGATGAGCCAGACCTGGTTGGGGTCCCAGAAGGGAGCCATAGTGCTGATGGCGAGACGGCGATCCTTTTGAGTTTTGGTGACAAAGAAAAGCAGGCTGCCAAGTCCGAGATTATATCCGTCGGTCATAAAGAACACTGCCCACAGAACCGCCCAGATAAAAAACCATATTGTCGGTAACATTTTGAGATTCCTTTACGTTATTCCTTAATTCCTTTTCGCACTTCGCGGTCGGGTGGCATGGCTACATTCTTATTTAGCCATGTCTTTTGATCGCAACCAGGACATGGCTTAGCGAAGACGCGAAGCCATGCCACCCGAATCATTCTTTAATTCCTTTTCGCACTTCTCGGGCCATCAGGTAAAAGGCGACGATGCCGAGGAACCCATAGACGATAATGAACGCGATGAGGGTTGGCCAGACCTGTGATTTTGACAGAGTTGAGGCCGCATCGCTGGTTCGCAGGACATTGTAAACGACCCAGGGTTGGCGTCCGACTTCGGTCATAATCCATCCCATTTCGGCGGCCAGAAACGGCAGGGGGATCGACCAGGCGAGAATTCGCAAGATGCGGCGGTGTTTTTGGGGGTTATTGCGAATTGCCCAGCCCAGGAAACTCATAAGGATAAATACAAGACCCAACACGATCATGATTCGGAAGGTGGCGAAGGTCCACAGCACCGGTGGTCGGTCTTGAGTGGGAAAATCCTTTAATCCTTTTACTGTGGCCGAGGGAGATCGGAAGGCCAGGACGCTGAGGGCACCTGGAAGTTTTCCGATTTGGTAAAGATTTCGTTCTTGTTTCGTATCTGGAATACAGAAAAGGTATATCGGAGCCCACGAAGTGGTTTCCCAGGTGGGTTCCATGGCAGCCAGTTTTGTCGGCTGGGCTTGGGCGACAGCTTCGCCGTTGGTGTGTCCCTGAGCGACCACAATGATTGAAAAAATGAAGGAAAAAACGGCGGAGAGTTTAAAGGATTGGGCGAATAATCGGGGATTTCGATTTCGGAGAATTTGAGCCGCGCTGATTCCCATCATAAAAAATCCGGAGATCACGAACCCGGCGGCCACGGTATGAAAAATCTGATGCCAGGCGAAGTTGCTAAAGACCAGGGCCCAAAAGTCGGTCAGTTCTGCCCTGCCGTTACGAATGACGTAACCGACGGGGGCGTGCATGAAGGCGTTAGCCATAAGGATCCAGACGGCGCTGCCCAATCCCGCCAGGGCCACCAGCCAAATGCACAAAGCATGAAGTTTGGGAGAAATTTTGTTCCACCCGAAGGCCCAGACGGCGATAAAAGTGGATTCCAAAAAGAAACTGGTCGTTGCCTCGATGGCCAGGAGCGGTCCGAAAACATCGCCGACATAACGGGAAAATCTCGACCAGTTTGTTCCGAATTGGAATTCCAACGTCAGGCCGGTAACAACACCCATGGCAAAATTGAGGATGAGAATTTTACCCCAGAATTGGGCGTGTTTTTTGTAATCGGGATTTCCAGTCCGCACGTAACGGGTTTCCAGAATGGCGATCAGGACGGGCAGGCCCAGTGAAAGCGAAACGAAAAGAAAATGAAACAAGGTTGCCGCGGCAAACTGAAGCCGCGAAAGCATCACGATACTCATCGAAGCCGTCCTTTCGTTTTTTCAAATTTTCCAGCTTTTGATTGAGATCAGCCGAAGATATTCCTCATATAAGAGGATGGGACAACGTGAAACCACTTGCGAGTCATTGTCACGGCAAAAGTTCATTTTTTCAATCATTATTTACCGGATTCGATAAAAGGCTTGAAGTTTAAGCGCCAATAATGGATAAAGTAGGATTAAAGGAAAGGTTGAATCCTTTTCAATAGGCACAGGAGAGATTGCGTCATGTCAAAATGGTTTTACCAGGGAATGAAACTCGTTATTTTGCTTTCGCTTGTGTTGCTTGGCGGTTGCGACCTGCTAAGCCTTGTTTCGCAGATACCGCTGACTTCGGACAATTCCTCGCTGAAGTGGAACCTGACCACGCAAACCGAAGGGGAAGGAACGGTTTCGATGGACCCGCCTGGCGGGAGTTACGATCAAAACACGGTGGTTTCGCTTTCGGCCCTGCCGGCGGACGGATGGCAATTTAAGTCCTGGGATACATCAACCGAGAACGTCGAAGTCTGGTTTCAGACCGCTTGGAATCCGTCGATTGTGATTATGAGTTGCGATAAAACCGTGGTGGCGGTTTTTGAGGAAAATCCTTCCACAAGTCAGTTTAGTTTGACGGCCAATACGTCGGGGTACGGAACAGTAACTCTGAATCCTCCGGGCGGGTGGTATGATAACGCGACGGGCGTTCAGGTCCAGGCGCTGGCCGACGATGGATGGCAGTTTGATCATTGGGAAGGCGACCTTACCGGCTCAACCAACCCAGCCTCGATAACGGTAAACGATAACAAAACGATATCGGCGGTATTTATCCAAAATCAAATCGCCGCCGCTCCGATCTTCACCCCGGATAATGGAACCATGTTCGTTGGCACGCAGGCGGTTCAAATCGCTTCCGCCACGCCGGGGGCGACCATTTATTACACGACCGACGGGTCCGATCCTAACGAAAGCAGTTCCAGATACACGGAAACGCTCACCCTGTCTTCGACAACAACCGTCAAGGCACGAGCGTATGCAAATCTGATGGACCCCAGCCCGATTTCCAGTGCGACTTATACACTTACGGTGCAAGATCAGGTGGCGACCCCTTCGATCTCCCCCGCGAGTCAAACTTTTTATTATTCACTCGACCTTTATATATACTGTTCAACTGAAGGAGCGAGCATTTATTACACGACCGACGGAACCGATCCGACCGAAAGCAGTTCGCCGTATATTTATTCTTTTTATATCATGCAAACGACGACGATCAAAGCCCGGGCTTTTATGGCGGGGATGATTCCAAGTGATATTATCAGCGAAACCTATACCGCCACCCTGGGATACTGAGTTGGACGTTTACCAGATTTTATTATAATTAGAAAATAAATTTTGCCGATTAGTGTCCAAAAAATTGAGAACACAAAAAATGAGAAACCGTAAGATATCGAAAATACGAGGCTTGGTCTTTTTTCTGGTCGTGGGTTTGACTTTTTTAATGTCCGGTTGTGATTTTAGTCTTGCTCATGTCGCAGACGTTTTTGCCCACAACAGCCCGGCTTATCCACGCGGGTTTTTCTTTTCCAAGATAATAAGCCAGTAAAGTAAGGAGATTTTTTAGATGGGCGTCTTATTAGATCGATTGGCGAAGAAAAAACTTCTCATTTCCGATGGCGCCTGGGGAACCATGCTCCAGGGAATGGGGTTGACCGGTGGAGACTGCCCTGAGGAATGGAACGTTTCTCACCCGAATGAGGTGAAATTGGTGGCCAAGGCCTATGCGGACGCGGGGTGCGATATTGTCCTTTCAAATACCTTTGGCGGATCGCGGGTGAAACTGGAAAAAGTCGGTCTGGGCGATCGCGTGTCGGAATTAAATGAAGCCGGGGCGAAACTGTCCCTGCAAGGCGCGCCGAATTGCGTCATCGCCGCTTCCGTCGGACCTACCGGAGAGTTCATGGAACCGGTTGGAGACATGACCGACCAGCAGATGGAAGCTATCTATTCGCAGCAAATTTCCGCCCTTTTGAAGGGAGGAGTAAAAGCCCTTTGCATCGAAACCATGACAAGTTTGGAAGAGGCTGTCTGTGCCATCCGGGCCGCCAGGAAACTCGATAGAAATATCGACATCATCTGCACGATGACCTTCGACGCGTCGCCCAGAGGATACAAAACGATGATGGGAGTCGATTGCCGGAAAGCGGCGGAGGGTCTGGATGCCGCCGGGGCCGATGTCATCGGATCGAATTGCGGAAACGGGATCGATCAAATGATTCCCATCACACTGGAGCTTCGCAAATATACCAAAAAACCGATCCTTATTCACGCCAACGCGGGTCTGCCCGTTCTCGTCGGCGGAACTACGATGTTCAAGCAGACGCCGGAGGATATGGCGGCGAAAGTAAAAGAACTGGTCGATGCCGGAGCTAGCATGATCGGCGGATGTTGCGGAACAACCCCCGCCCACATCGCCGCGATTAAAAAAGTGATCGATCAGCTTCGCAAATAAATATACGGCTCGTATTTCAATATGGAAATGTTACCTTTGGTAAGTTCCCACCAATTCACCTTCGGCGAGGATGTGTCCTGCCATAGCCTTTAATAGCGCCTTTTTGTCAATGCCCGATTTGAGGTTCAAGGCCGTATCCAGTGCGTATACTTTGAAATGATAATGATGCACGCCATGACCCCTGGGCGGCATGGGACCATGATAGCCGATCGTTCCTCCAGTATTTTCCCCCTGCAAGGCCCCGGCTGGGTCGGATACTTTTTCCGTAGTTTCAATCCCTTCGGATAACCCCTGGGTCTGCGGTGGGATTTTGTAAATCAACCAGTGAACCCAGGGTTCGGCGACCGGAGCGTCAGGATCATCTGTGATGAGGGCAATTTCTTGGGTCCCCTGCGGAAGTCCTGACCATGACAAAGGCGGAGAAATATCCTCGCCTTCACCCGTGTGCTTTTTGGGAATAGGTTGATTCTGGCTAAACGCCTGGCTTTGTACCATGATTTGTGTCATAGGGTTTCCTCTTTCTTCCTGATTAACGGCCTGAGTGCGGGCATTGCTTTGACCGGAGCGTTTACAGCCCGCCAAGCCAAAAGTTAAGATTGCACATATCGTCAATACGACTATTTTTTTTGACATAACTATAAACCCCTTGTCCGTTTAACATACAAAGATATTTTAATCACATCAAGAAGAAATATTTTCCGAGAATCTCTCGCATTGACAGGCCCCGGTTTTGTGGAGAGAATGTTTTTAACCAATGGAGGGTACACAATGAGTACGATTTTACAGGACCGGGTGGATCAGCTTAATACTTACTGGCGGGCGGCGAATTATCTGGGGGCCGCACAAGTTTACCTTAAACAAAACGCGTTATTGCGTCAACCGCTCAAAGCAGAGGATATCAAACCGCGTCTTTTGGGTCATTGGGGCACGGTTCCGGGGTTAAACTTGATTTATGCGCATTTGAATCGTTTGATCCAGGATACCGGAGCCGATATTTTATTTGTGGCCGGGCCCGGACATGGGGCGCCGGCGAACCTGGCCAATCTCTATCTTGAAGGAACGCTGGGCCATTATTATCCTGAAATGACTTACGATTTAGAGGGTTTAAATCGTCTGGTGCGGCAATTTTCCTGGCCGGGCGGAATGCCAAGCCACAATACCGCGCTCACTCCCGGGACGATTCACGAGGGTGGTGAACTCGGCTACAGCTTGTCGCATTCCTACGGGGCCGCCCTGGATAATCCCGACTTGATCGTCGCCTGTGTCGTCGGAGACGGCGAGGCGGAAACCGGACCGATGGCCGCGTCCTGGCATTCGAATAAATTTTTAAATCCCGCGACAGATGGGGCCGTCCTGCCGATTTTGCATGTCAACGGATACAAAATATCCTCCGCCACCATTTTCGCCAGGATGAGCGACGAGGAACTGAGAAATCTCTTTTCGGGTTATGGTTATCAGGTTCGTTTTGTAGAGGGTCACGATCCGCAAGCGGTTCATCCTGTCATGTGGGAAGCACTCGACGGGTGCTACGGAGAAATCCGCCGAATTCAACAAGAGGCTCGCGGTGGAAAGCCGGTCGCGCAGCCGGTTTGGCCCATGATCATCCTTCGGACGCCCAAAGGCTGGACATGCCCAAAATCTCTCGATGGCGTTCCGCTCGAAGGCACTTGCCATTGCCACCAGATTCCGGTCCCCAACCCAGCCAAAAATCCGGAGCATCTTAAAGCCTTGAATGAATGGCTGACCAGTTATCATCCTGAAACACTGTTCGACGAAACCGGTCGGCCAAAACCCCAGGTAACCGCCATTTGCCCCGTCAAAGATAAACGAATGGGAATGAACCCCCACGGCAACGGCGGGCAATTGCTGGTCGCGCTCAATTTTCCCGATTATACCCAGTATGCCGTTGCGGTTCCCAATCCGGGTGCCGTTGATGCCGAGAGTACGCGCGAATTGGGAAAGTTCCTCCGCGATTTGATAAAGAAAAACGAATCGCAGAAAAATTTCCGAATCGTCTGCCCCGATGAAATGAGTTCGAACCGTCTGGACGCAGTTTTCGAAGCCACCTCCCGAGTCTTTGAATGGCCGATCATCCCGACCGATGAGCATCTTTCCACCAGCGGCAGGGTGATGGAAATCCTGAGCGAACATACGTGCGAAGGTTGGCTAGAAGGATATATTCTTACCGGCCGGCACGGGCTTTTTCCCTGCTATGAGGCCTTCAGCACCATTGTCGATTCCATGGTCAGCCAACATGCCAAGTGGCTGAAAATGTCGCACGAAGTCCCCTGGCGAAAACCCATTGCCTCGCTCAATTACCTGCTGACCTCGCACGCCTGGCGGCAGGACCACAACGGGTACAGCCACCAGGGTCCGGGGTTCATCAACACCCTGCTCACCAAAAAAAGCTCCGTGGTCCGCATCTATCTACCCCCCGACGCCAACTGCCTGCTCTCCGTAGCGGATCATTGCCTTCGGAGTCAACAATACGTAAACCTGATCATCGCCTCTAAACAGATGGCTCCGCAATGGCTGGACATGAAAACCGCACAGCAGCACTGTGCCAAAGGCGGATCAGTCTGGGAATGGGCGAGCAACGACGGAGAAAATCCCGACGTCGTCCTGGCCGGGATCGGCGATATCCCCACATGGGAAGTTCTCGCCGCCGTCTGTCTGTTGCGGCAGGAAGTGCCCGACCTTCGCGTCCGAGTTGTGAATATCGTCGATCTATTCGTCTTGGAATCGCAGCGAGACCATCCCCACGGCATGGAGGAAAAAGACTTTGTCAATTTGTTTACCGAAAACGCCCCAGTGATCGTCGCCTTCCACGGTTATCCGCGGGTCATTCACGAATTGCTCTATCATCGGCCGAATCCCTCGCGCTTTCACGTCCGAGGTTACATCGAGGAAGGCACCACAACAACGCCGTTTGATATGACGGTCCTTAATAAAATCAGTCGATACCATTTAGCCGGCGAAGCTCTTCGTCGAGTTCCCCGAATTCGTTCCCAGGTCGCGGACATCATAGATCGATTTGAGCAAAAACTGACCGCTCACCGCAAATACATCCAGGAAAATGGCCGAGACCTGCCGGAAATTGAAAACTGGCGATGGACCACCAAGGAGCTTTTGAAAATATTGGTGTAAATATAAAAATGATTTTCTAACTCCATTTTTCATACGTTAAAAATAACAGTTGATTTTTTGTGGCATCCTGCCGATCGTAATCATGCGGCTTATCCTCCGACAAGCACTTGTTTTCAAATGAGAAAATATCTTCCACCCAGCCATCAAGTGTGTTATTTATTAGGATATGCGAATTTTATACTGTTTCATTTTGGTTTTGGCTATTTTCGCGGGCTGTGGAAAAGATAAGACGCCTGTTGGTAAACCTTTGATTTTTTGGCATGGGTTGAATGATCAGAAGGCTTTGGTTTTGCGGGAAATCATTGGTGAATATAATAATACCCATCCGCCGGTAAAAGTTCAGGAAGAATATGCCGGAAATTATAACACTCTTTATCAGAAAACAATGACCGTTCTGCTAGCTAAGCAACCGCCGGACCTTGCCACCGCTTATGAAAGCATGGTGGCTGATTATATGAGATATAACGCTGTCGTCGATCTTGGTCCTTATCTGGAAAAAGAGGTTAATAAAGGTTCCGATCTCGCCGCCGATATTTATCCGGTGTTTCTGGAAACCAATCGCTATCAGAACTTCGGCAATCAACTGCTGTCCATGCCGTTTACCAAAAGCATTCTGATGCTCTATTACAATGCGGATATGCTGGCTGAAGTCGGCCAGGTTAAACCACCGGCTACCTGGGATGAGTTTCTGGCTGTCTGCCGGCAAATCAAACAAAAAAAGGGAATCGTTCCGCTGGCGTTTTCCCGTGATGCTTCCACGTTTGACGCGTTTGTTTTTTCATTCGGAGGGGATGTTTATGACCCAAAAACTGATCGGCCGATCTTTGACAAATTGGCTACGATCAAGACGTTGACGCTGATACGAGACCTTTTTCGAGACAAGCTTGCCCAGGAGATCGCTTACGATACGTTTGACGACCGCAATGACTTTGCGCAGCAGCAGGTTGCCTTTTTTATCCGGTCCAGCACCAGCCGGCCTTATGTTGCCCAACAGGTCAAAAATAAATTCAAATGGAATATGGCCTCGATTCCGCATGCCCGGGACGTTCCCTCGCGGACCGTGCTTTTCGGGATGAATATTTGCGTTTTTCAAACCACGCCCCAGCGACAGGAGGCCGCGTGGGGGTTTATTCGTTATTTTCTTTCACGAAATGTCACTGCCCAATGGGCTACCCGCACCGGTTATCTTCCTGTTCGAAAATCCGCCCTTGAAGTACCGGCTTTGAAGGAATTCCTCGGAGAGCATCCCGCCAATCGGCAAACCATCGACGCCATTCCGTTTGCCTATTCCGAACCGAACGTTCGCGGCTGGCAGGAGGTCAGACCGGTCATCGAGCAGATCATGTCCGACGTCATCAATCAACGAAAGACCCCCGACCAAGCCTCACAATCCCTGCAACAAGCAACCCTGAGAATTCTGTTTTAGGATATATCTCTATTACGTGGCGGGCAAGCCCGCCTGCCAAATCAGATATGCTACCCGAATGAGAAAGTTTTATGATGCCAATTCGTCGAGATGATCGAGGCATAGACTGGACCACGTTTCCAGGGTTTCGCGAACTTCCTGCAACTCCTTGCGACTCATAAAAGTCATTTGCGTAATCATCTGCTCTCGCCGAGTTACTTTTGGAGTATCCAAAACCCACAGGTGAACAATTCCAAGATGCACCTGGCCAACTTCGTTGGAATCGTCATTCAAAAGAGCGACCACTTTATTGGTATATTTGGCTTCCACGGAAACTTCTTCCGCCACTTCGCGATCCACGGCGGTAAAGTATGTTTCGCGGAAGTCATCGTTGAATAAGGGCATATCATCCATCGGATTGATATGGCCGCCGATGCCGATGGATCGATTCCCGACCAGGCGAGTTTCCCCGGCCCGTTTGCCCCGGACATAGCTAAGGTATTTTCCATCGTGAGTCATAATCACGTAAGGAATGAGTTGTTTATAGGCGGGATTTTTTTCTGCCTGCGATCTGGGCATGAATTGCGGAACACTGGCAGTGAAAAGCTTTTGCAGATACCGTTCTACGTCGAATACCAATCCCTGAAACATTCCAGCCTGTTCAAGAATCTTTCGTTCCACAACCAATACGTGTTCTTCCTGCGTCATGCGGTTAATCCTATTTTGAATGGGCGATACAGGATTCGAACCTGTGACCTTACGGGTGTGATCCGTACGCTCTAGCCAACTGAGCTAATCGCCCGACGTTAACATGGATTATTTTACATGTTTTCTTTTATTTTGCAAGCCTGCGGGTTGTTATTTTATCGCAGGACGGGTTGCGGTTACACTTTGGGTGCTGGGCTGAGAGGTCGGCAGAGGGGTTTGGGTCGCTTGCCGCCAAGTGGGAAGATTCTCGATCCGAGCCCGGGCGAGGTCCGGCAAACCTGTGCCGGCAAAGGCCTGGTTTTCGCGAATCTGCTCATAAATCTGTTTGGCCTGATCCCATCGACCGGTGTCTTCGTAAAGGACGCCCAGACCCATCTTGGCTCCGCCCGAAACAAGAGGAAATTCGGGATAATTATTAATAACGGTTTCATACGCCTGCTCCGCCTGGCTGGCCAGAGCCTTTTCGCCGCCGGTCAGGTGTTCCCTGGAAAGGATATCCCCCAAAGCCTTCCAGGCGAAGGCTGCGACTTGCCGGTCGGAGGTCTGTTGGGCGAGGACGCGGAGATCGTCGGGTTTAAAGTTGGCGTTTTGTCCGGATTGCATGGCCAGGAGTTGTTCCCAAGCCTGAATCCTAGCCATACGGCTGCTGTGCGCGAAATAAAAAGCGGCAGCGATAATCACCAAAACGAGAACGGCCACCGCCAGGACTTTCGATCCGTGCTCGATGAAAAATCGTTGTATGTGTCCAAGTGTGTCGGCCAGATCATTTTTTTTAAGGTCATGCCGATCGTGGGCTTTCATTTATGTTCTCCTGAAATAATAATAATAATAATGTTCAATACTACCGGCCACCATCTGTCTTTATGCGAACTGGGAATTATAACGTGAACTTCAAGCTAAAACAAGTTTAACGAATGAATTAAATAATTGCTATTAACCCGCCTCTACTAATTCCTTTTTTTCTGGAAGGTATATAATCGGTGTTATAGTATGATCTACCGACAACAAAAGGTGTATTGGGAGAAAATGTAATCCATGCTGCAAATCGGCAAGATTAATCTGGACGTGCCATTTTTTCAGGCGTCGCTGAGCGGGTACAGTGATCGGCCGATGCGGGTACTCGCCAAAGAGCACGGCGCTCCGCTGACATTTGCCGGGGTTATGCTTTCCACGATCATTCGCCATCCGCGGGTTTTAAAACATCCTAACTTTGCCGTCAAGGACGACGAGCATCCGATCGGAGCGCAGATTCTCGGAAACGATCCGGAAACGATGGTGGCGGCGGCGAAGGGGTTGGTGGGGATCGGATACGACCTGATCGATCTGAATTTTGCCTGCCCTGCCCCCAAAGTGCTTCGACGCCAGCGAGGGGGGTTCATGCTGAACAACCCCGATTTGGTCCTGGAAATCTATCAACTGGTGCGTGAGGCGGTTCAATGCCCGGTGCTGATGAAGCTGCGGATTGGATACGACGATTCAAAGGAATCGCTGGAGAATTTCTGGGAGATCACTGAACGGGCGGCAGGGGAGGGCATTGACGCGCTGATTATCCACGGGCGAGTTGTCAAGCAAAAGTACCGAGGCAAAGCTGACTGGGAAATCCTCACCGAGGTCAAACGACGATTTCCGAATACCACGATCATCGGAAGCGGAGATATTTTTACCGCCGAAAGCGTTGTCCGGCGATTAGCGGGTTCGGGAATAGACGCAGTAACAATCGCCCGCGGAGCGGTGGGAAATCCCTGGATTTTCACCGAGACCAAAGCCCTGCTCGAAGGCAGACCCAAACCCCCGCCGCCCAGCCTCCGGGAGCAGGGCGAAACCGTTTTACGGCATTTTCTGATGGTGCTGGATCAATATAAAAGACGCAAGGGAATCGCCTATTTCCGAAAATTCAGCGTCGGATACTGCAAACGCCATCCGCTTCGCCGAAAAGCCCAGATGGCCCTGATGGCGGGAAAGGATGAAGCGACGGTTGTCGAAGCCATCCGAGAGTGGTACAGGATAATGTAGTCAGCCACGAAAAAAGTATGTAACGAAAAATCTTGACGCGGTAAAAAACAAACATATTATGCAGCGGTAGTCGTTCGATAACAGATTTAAAATAGGCTGTAAACAGCGAATAGAGGATTTCTTTAACCATGAGTAAATACGCGATTGGAATTGATTTTGGGACCTTGTCAGGCCGGGCGGTGCTGGTGAATGTTGGGACCGGCGAAGAACTGGCGACCAGTGTGTGCCAATACGCCAATGGTGTGATCGATCAAACATTGCCGGCAAGCGATATCAAACTTCCGCACGACTGGGCCTTGCAGGACCCGCGCGATTATCTGCGGGTGGTTTATAAGACAATTCCCGCGGTGATCAAGCAGGGGGGTGTGAATGCGAACGACATTATCGGGATTGGTACGGACTTTACCGCCTGCACGATGTTGCCGGTAAAAAAAGACGGCCGGCCATTGTGCACTATCACTGAATTCAAAGATCGGCCCCATGCGTGGGTGAAGCTATGGAAGCATCACGCCGCGCAACCCGAGGCGAATAAGATCAACGAAATCGCCAACAACCGCGATGAAGGATTCATCAAACGATGCGGCGGGAAATATAGTTCCGAGTGGTTTTTCTCCAAACTCTGGCAAATCCTTGACGAAGACGAAACGATTTATAACGCCGCGGACATTTTTGTGGAGGCCGCCGATTGGATTGTCTGGCAATTGACGGGTAATTACGTTCGCAATGAATGCACGCTGGGGTACAAGACGATGTGGATCAAGGACCTCGGCGGATTTCCAGGCAATGACTTTTTCAAGGCGTTGGATCCGAGGCTTGAAAATGTGACGCAGACAAAATTGCGTGGAGAGATTTTACCGCTGGGAGCCAGGGCAGGAACGTTAACTGCGGCGGTGGCGAAAAAATTGGGATTACCCGAAAACGTAGCGGTCTGCGCGGGAAACGTCGATGCTCACGCGGCAGTACCGGCGTGTACGGTGACCACGCCTGGGAAAATGGTCATGATCATGGGCACGAGCGTCTGCCACATGGTTCTGGATCACGAGCGGACACTCGTGCCTGGAATGTGCGGAGTGGTGCAGGATGGAATGGTTCCTGGTCTATGGGGAGTTGAAGCGGGCCAGTCGGCGGTGGGAGATATCTACGGATGGTTCGTTCATAATTTCGTGCCGGACAGCGTCAGGCGGGAGGCCAACAGGGTAAAAATGTCAGCGCACGATTATTTAACACTGGAGGCGTCGAAACTCCGACCGGGGCAATCGGGCCTGCTGGCACTGGATTGGTTTAACGGCAATAGATCGATCCTGGTGGATGCGGATTTGTCGGGATTGATTGTCGGGATGACACTGGCGACCCAGGCACATGAAGTGTATCGATCTCTTATCGAGGCGACGGCCTTTGGCACATATAAAATCCTTCGCACGTTTGAAGAAAGCGGGGTGAAGATCGATGAGTTGTACGCGTGCGGTGGATTGTCCGAGCGTAATAACTTGGTGATGCAAATATTTTCCGACGTGACAGGCCGGACGATCAAGATCGCCCGAAGCGGCCAGGCGGGCGCCCTGGGTTCAGCCATGCACGCGGCGGTGGCGGCAGGCCCCCAGGCCGGTGGATATGCGGATATGGCCGAGGCGGCAAAAGCGATGGCCGGTTTGAAGGAAAAGCAATATTTTCCGAACGAGGAAAATCATCGGATTTACGATAAACTTTTTGTGGAATATGAAACGCTGCACGATTACTTTGGCCGCGGAACAAATGATGTGATGAAACGTTTGCGATCTCTGCGGCAGGGATGGTAATGGGAATTAGAGGTATTTTGTATGTGAACAGTTTTTTTTAATTTGGGTGGCATGCCACCCAAATTTCGCGTCCGTCCGGGAGAATGCTTTAGCTGCCACTCGTATTTAATCACAGGAAGAATAAAATCACATGAAACAATAGTTTGAATAGTATCCAAGATCATTCTAACATTCTTGAGAATGTTAGAATGATCTCATATTACTTTAGCTCGGGAGCAAAGGATTTGATTTTTGTGCAACGGGAAAATATTTATTTAAAGATTTAAGCTCACGCCGTTGCATGCCCATTCCAAACTTGGTCCACTTCTTTGTGAAATGCTGCGCTTACTCTTGTGCTTGCATTACGGAATCCATACCGGTAATGTTTACTAAATTGGTTTTAAATAAAAACAGGAGCAAACATGGAACAGACATTAAAGAAATATCGACAGGCCATACAATCGGGAAAGATTAATCCGGTGGTTCGGTGGGATGGTCAAACATCGAAGACGATTTTTGATCCAACGGATTCGAATGTTCCGCTGGATTATACCGGGTTCGGGGCCTGGCGGCTGGAGCAGGGGCCGTTTGAGGTAAAGACCGCGGATCGGGAATATGTCCTTACTCCGATTTGCGGGGAATTCGAAGTGTCCGTGGGCAAAGATTGTTTCGCCGGCTCGCGCCCCGGAGGACCGTTTACCACGCAGCCGGAGCTTTCAAATTCCTCTGCCATTTATATCGGCCGAGGTCAGCAGTTTAAAATCTCCGGCGTCGGCGAGATGATCTGGTTCAGCGCCCCCGCCTATGCGGATCGTCCTTCCGCCTTTGTCAAACCCGGAGATCGAAAGCAGATTCGACGTGGAACAGGCGTTTGGCACCGCGAGGTGATCACGTTGATTACCACCGACGACTTTGCATCAAACCTCGTGGTCGGAGAGACCTACAGCCCACCGGGATTATGGTCGGGAACTCCTTTACATGTCCACGATAAAGACGATCCGGCGGGCGGGCAATCGGATCATGAAGAAATTTATTATCACATCTCCCGTGGCACCGAAGGACCGTGGGGAGCCTATGGCGTACAACTTCTGTTTGACGAAAAGGGTTTGGATAAAGCCTATCTGGTGCATAATCGCGACGCCATGGCTATTCCAGGCGGAGCTCATCCTGTTGTGACCGGACCGGCCAGCGATATGATTTATATCTGGGCTTTGGTTTCAAATAAGTCCAGCCCGCTCAAAATGTATGACATACCGGAATTTACTTATTTAAAATCCGTCGAAAAGATTATCGACGAACTGGAAGGGCGGCGAGGCCAGAATCCCGTTTCACGCCAGCGACTAGCCTCGCTGGCCGATCAGCACAAAATCGAAGGTCCCAAACGGGAAATACTCCGACAGCATTTGATTGAGCGGGGATTCGAGATACAATAAGAACATGGCCATTTCCCCGATAAATCTGAAATTCATTTTTTTCGGCACGGGCGAGTTCGGTTTGCCGTGCTTCAAGACCCTTATTGAATGTGGAGCCAAACCCCTGCTGGTAATTACGTCCCCGGATAAGCCCTCGGGCAGGGGACTTCGATTGACCCATTCACCGATCAAAGAAATTGCCCTTCACGCGAATATTCCAGTCCTGCAGCCGGAGAACATTAATGATCCCCAAATCGTGGACAAACTTCGCCAACTCCAGGCCGACCTGGGGGTGCTTATCGCGTATGGTCAGAAAATCGGGCCGGTTCTGATTAATATTTTCCGTCACGGGATAATCAATCTTCATGCCTCGCTACTGCCCAGCTACCGCGGGGCAGCTCCGGTCAACTGGGCGATTATCAATGGAGAAACCCAAACGGGGCTGACGATCATGCAGATCGGCGAACAAATCGACAGTGGAAAGATTCTCACCCAACAAGTAGTACCGATCGATCCACAGGAACGAGCCGACGAACTGCATAACAAACTCGCCCAGTTCGGACCGCAACTTATGGTAGAAACGATTTTTCAGCTTCAGCAGGGAATCCTTCAGCCAAAACCGCAGGACACATCTTTGGTTTCCAAAGCCCCGAAACTATCAAAATCGCTTTCCGTAATCGACTGGAATCTCCCTGCCCAAAAGATCGCAAATTTAATTCGAGGTCTCTGGTCGTGGCCCACAGCCACCAGCGTATATCAATCGTCAACTGGCAAGCATATTCCAGTAGCCTTCGCCCGAGCGGTACCATTGGAAACGAGCCGCGACCGTGAGGGAGCGGGTATTATTCTTGACGATTTTTCCGTAACCACGGGATCGGGCCGCTTAAAAATCCTGGAAATTAAACCCGCCGGGTCAAAATTGATGACCTGGCAAGATTTTATCAACGGCCGACATGTAAAACCCGCGGACAGATTTGTTTCCCTGGAGCCACAGGCCGATGAACAAACAAAAGCAAACCAGTAACGCAAAATTCCATATTCCGAAAGTACCCGGCCTTGACGCGCGATTTTTGGCCTTCCAGTCGCTTCAGGACACTTCGATCAAAACCTTACCCACCGACCGAATCTGGCTACTGGCCGAAAAATTTGACCTTCCGTTTCGCGAACGATCCTTCGCATACGAACTACTGTCCGGGTGTATTAAGCACCGAGCGAGCCTCGATCATCTTATTGAACTTTTCAGCTCGCGAAACGTTCGGCAAATTGCTTCGGCTGTTTTAACGCTGCTCCGTCTGGGCGTTTATCAACTGGTTTATGAGGACCGTGTTCCCGATTTTGCCGCCGTCGACACGACGTGCGAATTGGCCAAAGGTTTCCTGGGTCGCCCGCAAGTCGGATTTATCAACGCCATTTTACGCGGTATCCAGCGTGGCATCGAAGGCAGAGGAATTGAAATCAGCGCGGAAAATATCCGTTTTGTGTTACCGACGCGATTAAATACCGGAATAAAATTTTTCAAAGAGATTTTATCGGCGATAGATGTTCCCGCCAATTATCTGTCGCCGGCGTATTCGTACCCAAAATGGCTAGTCGCGCGGTGGCTGTCCAAATGGGACTTCGACACACTCAAGCAAATTCTGGCGGCAGGCAATGCCAGGCCGGGGCTGGTCTGCCGTCCGAATCGCGGTAAATTAGATTCACCGGCGGCGGAAAAATTGGCGGAGATTCTGACGCAACAATCCTGCCAGGTCAAAGTATTGCCCGATTCCGAATCGGTTATGCTGATTGAGAATCCACCGATCACCGAGCTGGAGGCCTTTCGGGAGGGATTGTTTCAAATTCAAGATCCGACGGCGTGCGATGTAATTCGGAATCTTTCCCTTCAACCGGGAATAAAGATTCTAGACCTGTGCGCCGGTCTGGGAACCAAGACCACGCAACTGGCTGAAGTTACCAACGATCAGGCGGAAATTTACGCTTCAGACCGAATCGCATCGAAACTGGATAAACTCAAACAAAACGCGGAGCGTTTGGGCCTCGAATCCATCAAAACCATAGTGATTAATGAACTCATATCCGACCAGTTGAAGAATTTTTTCGATATTGTCCTTCTCGATGTCCCATGCAGTAACACGGGTGTTTTCGACCGAAGACCCGAAGCTCGCTGGCGGCTTAAAGAATCCGATTTTCAAACTTATAGCCGCCAAAGCCTGAAACTCTTAAACCAGGCGGAAAATCTTGTCAAACCCACCGGACAAATCGTTTTCAGCACCTGCTCCATCGACGACGAGGAAAACGCCGACCTTATCGCGAGGTTCTGCCGCCAAACAAACTGGCGCGTAACCAGGCAGCACATGCAACTACCGCAGGTGGACCCGGCCACCGAAAAAAACATCCGCACCGGCGGCTATTGGGCATGTCTTGAAAAAAGAACTACGTAAACTTTTATTTTTCCAAAAAGACGGGTATCCTGGGGACGGAAATCTGGCTCTTTATTGCGGAGAGGCATGGAATCGGAAATGCTCAAAACACTGGTGGTCAAAGCGGCGGCGGGCGATGTGGATGCCTATGGCGAGATCGTCCGGCAATTTCAGGACATGGCCTGCGGGTATGCCTTTTCCCTGTTAGGCGATTTTCATTGGGCCCAGGATGCGGCCCAAGAAGCATTCCTGGAAGCCTATCGGCAACTGCCGAAACTCCAGGACCCCCAGGCATTTGCCGGCTGGTTTCGGCAGATTGTTTGGTCCAAGTGCCGTCGGATCACCCGTGCCAAAGAGCCGGGCACAATCCCCTTGACCGCCGCGGAAGGGGTGGCAATAGCGAGAGTTTCACCTGCACAAAAGGCCGAGCAGCGTGAAATGAGCGAGAAGGTTCTGACGGCGATCCACGCCCTGCCGGAACATCAGCGGACGGTGACCACGCTGTTTTACATCAACGGCTACTCGCAGAGCGATATCGCCGAATTTCTGGAAGTGACAGTCACCACAGTCAAGAAACGGTTGCACGATTCTCGCAACCAATTGAAGGAAAGGATGGATGATATGGTCAAAGACGAAATAAAGAGGCATTCTTTGCCCGAGGACTTTACACGGCGAGTCCTCACCTTAGTGGAAATCATGGAATCCGGGGCGGGAAAGCGGTTCCTGTTTCAGTACGCCAACGGGGTGAAGGTCTTTACTCGCGTGGACAAAGTCATCCGGGACAAGAACCAATTTCACTACCTGCTCTGTGGGCCCACGGATATTCAATGCCACGGACCCGACCATGTACATCTGAATTCGTTTGTCCTAATTCCCAACCTGGTGGTCACGGTCGTGGAAATATGCCAGGAGGTCAATCCTCGTGTACACGGCGGGCAATACCCATCCGAGCATGAGATTACCGTAGCCGACGCAACCCAGTATGTTGATCCGAGACGGTATGGCCAATCCTATGAAATTGCGGGACCGGATGAACCTCGATTCCTTGGTGACCAAAATTACCGTTCGTCGCCGGTGGTGACCGGTTTCCTGGATATCGTGGAGGATGCTCCCCCGCATGCCTTTGGTTTCATCCGAGTGGGCAAAAAGCAAGCTCCCGCCGCCAAGGACATTTACGTATCCATCACCTTGATTCAGAAGTACAACATGAAAAAGGGGAACATCGTCAGATGCATTTGGCGGCAGGCGGTCGGAAACGAGCGATATCGAAGTGCTGTCGAAATCCTTGCCGTCAATGGAAAGTCTCCGGAACCGCGCCGATGTTGATCGCTATGGACAGGATACGGGTCATCGTTTCGGCTTTGGGGAAATTGTCCTTGCCTCATTGCCGGATATTCACATGCAAGACTAAAACCAGGGACGGCGGTACACATCTTTGCGATGACCGATGCGAATCCCATACACATACAGTATGTTGCCGTTCACCTCGTAAATCACCCGATAATTGCCCACCCGCAATCGGTAAAATCCATCCGAACCCTTGAGTTTCTTCGACCCGGACGGATAGGGATTGTCGCGAAGTGAAAGTATCTTTCGTAATACCGTTTTGCGAAGTGAAGCGGGAAGTTCATCCAATTCCTTTTGTGCTGATGGCAGGACAATGACGGTAAACGTCATGCCGTTCGTACTCCATATTTCCGGCAGAGTTCCTCAATGGTAACTCCACCCCGCTCTTTTTTTCTCTTTTTCGCCAGGCGAAGGTCGATCTGTTCTTCGATCCGCTCCAGAAACTCATCATCCGGCACAGGGATCAGTGCCACCCGCTTTCGCCCCCGCCCCCTAAAAACCACGCAATGACCCGTTTCACTCACTTCATCGATCAAAAGTTGTATTCGCTTCTTGACGGTCATCGTCATCCTCCATTCATATTACTTTAAAGGGGTGTAGTTTCCATTTTACGTTGAAAATTTGAAAAACAGACCCCTTCTCTTTAGGATGTAACTTTCTGAAACAATGGAGGTTACAGGCCCAAAGGAAAGGAGTCCGAAATGATTGTACCACG
>JBAZZQ010000049.1:0-27614 GCA_041658725.1 Phycisphaerae bacterium
CGGCGAAGTTCGATTGAACCGGTGATAGGCCACGCAAAAAGCGAATGCCGACTGGGACGAAATTACCTCAAAGGCCAGGAAGGCGACAAGATGAATGCGATCCTGGTTGGCTGCGGGTATAACCTTCGCCGCCTGCTGCGGCATTTTTTATTGTGCCTGCAGTTTTTGGCCCCGATTTTTGATCATCCTCGTATTCACACTTGCCGCATTGCGGCGTGATCTTTCAAAGTTAGACTTTTTCAGGGACGACTATTTAAACCCTCTATCAATACTGATTTCGATATTTAGTCCACATATTTTTAACAAAAGCCGAAGAGCAACCTGCACCAGGTCGGTCGGGATAGGTATAGCCATAATTAAGGAGTATCGCGAGATTGGCCGTATCATCTTCAGTCATCCACCGATCCACATAATCAAAAAATGCTGGATGATTCCAATAATTAACTGCATTTAATGCCCTTGCAGCCAAGGCCATTCCTGGCCAAGTATGGGAGTTTATACGACGATAAGTTTCCCGCGTTCCTCCCTTGGGTGGGTTTTGGTACCATTCACTTGGGTGTAAGTGTTCATGCTCCTGAGTACCACGATCTTGCCGCCAGAGGACGGTTGCGCCAGTCCAACCTTGCCCTGTTGGAACAACGGTGGATTTGATTAGGCTTGTCGCCTCTGTGGCATAATATGTCATCCATTCCGTACGATACTGGTAGGTAATATTTTTCATATCATCATTACTGAGCATTATTCCGGCAAAAATAGATAACCATCGGCAGGACGAACTGTCTGCAGAGCCAGCATTCCCTAGAGAACAATAATAGTTGTCAATTCCGACTTGGACGAAGGGAATTAGTAATTTATCTATGTCAGGATAGTCACAAAGCAGAATAACTGATGCGTTAGACACAATACTATAAGTTTCTTCGTGGTAATTCGGCATATTTTGTGTTGGATGAGTTAATCTGCCGCTCCAGTCCGCGACATTTAAAAGCCACATTCGTTGAAAGATTCTGGCATATTGAACACAAATCGTTTCCTCGGTCATTCCTGGGACTAAATTTAGTGTTCCATCTGTCGGAACAAGACGAGGAAGTAATTCCCTTCTAAGAGTCCTACTGGTATATAGGGGTTTCGAGGAACCGGTATAAGGTGGGCGGAATGTATCTGGCGAAGGTGATACATTTAAACAGGTCAAAACCGCTGCACTTTTAATATATCCGTGATTGTAAGCAGTGCCACTGTTTAAAAAATCATCATGACTAGAAACCGAGTCGGTCCAACTTTCCACGGATACAAGGGACTGATCTTTTTGAAAGACCAACGGAAACGTTACCAAACGATTTGCTTGGAACCCGTTGATACGGGAATCATAGGCATGTTTACCAATCTCAGGATTAACAATGGAACCATGGACCCAATGTTCAGCAAATACTGGAAGGCCATTATTCCATTCAACTTGAACATTTTGAAAAATCGGGGCAGGAGAGACGCTGTTCACCGTTACCGGTCCTACCACCCACCAGTCACCATTCACGAACTGGCCGACCGGATATGCTTTATCGAAGGTCCAGGTAATACCATATTGCGAGATGCTGGTGGCGTAGGCTTGGGAGCCGACCGTGAGCGTAACCGGCCGGGTGGTATTCCCACTGCCATTCGTGGTGTTTGTAAACGTCACCATATCGCTGTGGCCGCCTGCGGCCAGGCTGTTGGCGTTGGAATTAATGGAAACGGTTACGTTATCGTTGGCCCCGGCGGCCAACGTTCCGCTGGTCTTGGAGAGTGTCACCCAGGTCTGGGTCTTGGCGGCCGTCCAGTTAATAGACACACCTCCGATATTCGAGAGAGTATAGGTTGTACTGGTCGGGCTGAAAGGTCCGCCGACGTTGCCGGAACTGGTCAATCCGCTGGTCGGATTAATCGTCAGCGACCCGGGAGGCCCGTTCACGGTAATAACCGCGGTATCTGTGGCGGTAGCGTTCTGGTCGTCCGTAATCCTCAGGGTAATGGCATGGGCGCCGACGCCGAGGGTGACGGCCGACTGAGCTGAGGCACTGTCCGAAAGGACCGTCATTCCTTCCGTCCAATAATAATTTATAATCCTGCCGTTGGGGTCGGTGCTCGCGCTGCCGTTCAAGGTTACCTGTTCACTTCCGTTTCCGTTGGTGTCGGTAACGGTCTGATCCGCGCCGGCATTGGCAACGGGTGCTTGATTCCCACTCACCGTCGTCGTTACATTTAGCACCGGTGGGTTCGACACGCCTGGCTGGGTGCTACGGGTCGTTAGTGTGGCAGTGTAGGTGCCGGGCGTTAGACCTGTGCGGTTGACGGTGGCGGTGACGGTGGTTTTATTGCTTTCGCCGGTGCTTTGGCCAGCGGCGGGGGTAACGGTGAGCCAGTTTGCGTCGGATGTGATTTGGTAATCCAGTGTTCCGCTTCCGGAGTTCCAGATTTGGAAGGTTTGGGTGTCGGTGCCCGGGTCGAAGGTTAAGTTACCCACGCTCAGAGAAATCGCGGCGGCCACGACGGTCACGGAGAACGTCTTGGCGCTATAACTTCTTGTACCGATTTTGGGAAGAATACTCATCACGGCACTCTGTGTTCCGGCGGTCCGATTGTTTATATGAACGGTGACTGTTTGTGGTCCGCCGGTTTTCGTTACGGCTCCAGTGGTCGGCGTTACCGTCAGCCAAGCCGGAATGTTACTGATAGTGTATTCTATCTGACTATCTGCCGTAGTGGCAATGGTAAAAGTTTTATCGCCATTGGCCGAGGCATCCCAGGACAAAGTGGTTGGTGATATATTCAGGTTCTGGCCGGTGACTGTGATGCGTTTTATCGCTAAAAGAGTCGTCCCACTTTTGGCTGATGTATTCCCGGCCGCCCCTGGCAATGTTGTGGGGTCCTGGACGGAGGCGGAGAGGTTGACTGTCATGTCCTGATCGAGGTTGTCAGGGGCGGTGAACGTGCCTTCCGAACCGAAGAACGAACCGGCATCCGCTGTCAGGGTAACGTACTTTGTCAGATCCTGAGTATCGGGTGAGGCGCTTCCATCGGAACTGACGACTTTGAATGTCGCGGTTTCTCCTGTGGTAATAATATCGGGCCCCACGATAGTGGTTTTAGCCTGAGAGGTGGTATCGGGAGTCCCTGAAATGCTTGAACTCAAGGGAAGCGGGTTATCAATGGCCGTGAAAGGATCAATCAACGGCGCGACCTCCACGCAACTTGTGGATAAGAGTAAACTCATTGCCAGCGACGCCAAAACAACGTTGTATAAGTTCTTTTTACACATATTTGTCCAAAACGTCATGATACTTACCTCCTAACAAAAAAAATCCCTGGTCCTATTAAGTGTAAGATACAGTACAATCGTAGGCAAATTAGGAAATATAGGAGATATAGGTAGGCAAGTTCTGAGGGGTGTCTTAAAAATTCTCCATTCTTACAAACAATTACGCAATAGCATTAATAAATGCATTCTCGAAGTCCGATAAAAATTTATCTTTTCCAGTGTACGTTAGTCGTCAAGATGTATATTTATTTTTTTGGCAACGTTTCAGACTCGGTTAGATGCTCGCAATGATGGGTCTGAGCAGTTACAATAAAACAAAGATGACCGTTCAGCCTCACACATTGTGCCACGGTCGGCTTGTCCGACCGTGCTCTACACAGCTGGCAAGCCAGCCGTGGCACAATGCCGGAGGTGCTGGTTACAAAGAAAAAAATTGACTACAGGAGAAAAAATGTCGGAAGTAATGCAAGTACCGCTACTCGATCTTAAAGCCCAGTATAGAACCATTCAGCAGGAAATCATTGATGCTATCGGGAAGGTTCTGGAAAGCCAGTATTTCATCAACGGTCCTGAAGTGAAACAACTTGAGGAAGCAGTGGCCGCCTACAGTTCCTGCAAAAAGGCGGTTGGGGTCTCCAGTGGGACCGACGCCCTCCTCTGCAGTCTGATGACTCTGGGGATCGGGCCGGAAGATGAAGTCATTACCTCCCCCTATACTTTCTTTGCGACCCTGGGGAGTATTTGGCGGACGGGAGCCAAGCCTGTCCTGGTCGATATCGAACCCGATACCTATAATATCAATCCCTCCCTTATTGAAAAAGCGATCACAAAAAATACCAAAGCTATTCTTCCGGTTCATCTCTACGGTCAATGCGCGGATATGGACCCGATTCTCGACCTGGCAAAGAAATATAATCTCTTCGTCATCGAGGATGCCGCCCAGAGTATTGGTGCGCAATATAAAGGTAAAACGGCAGGGTCTTTTGGCACGGTCGGGTGTTTGAGTTTTTTCCCATCCAAAAATCTCGGTGGGTTAGGCGATGGCGGAATGATTTTGACCAATGATGAACAATTGGCCGAGAACTTGTCGGTATTCCGGCAGCACGGAAGCAAACCTAAATATTTCCATAAATTCGTTGGAGGTAATTTTCGCCTGGACTCCATCCAGGCCGCCGGTCTGTTGGTCAAATTAAAATATCTGAATGGCTGGTCGGAAAAAAGAAGGCATAACGCCCGATTGTACGATCAACACTTTGAAAAGCTTACTTCGGTGGTTACCCCAAAAATCCGGCCCTGTAATGTTTCTATTTATAACCAATATATTATTCGTGTTGGTCTCAGGCGAAACGATCTTGTGCAATTCCTCAAGGATAATGGGATCGGAACCGAAATTTATTATCCCCTGGCCATGCATGAGCAGGAATGTTTTGCAAGCCTGGGATATGAACGCGGAGATTTTCCAGAATCTGAAAAAGCCGCCGACGAAACCCTCGCCCTTCCGATTTACCCGGAACTTACTCCGGAGCAGATCAAGTATGTGGCGGACCGTGTGGCAACGTTTCTTGCTTAAATTGAAACAAAAAAGGAGCATCCTGCATGATCGAAGGCGTAATCACTAAACCCATACGGAAATTTTTAGATGAACGGGGCTGGCTGACGGAGTTGTACCGGGAGGATGAACTTGGCGGGATTCCCCGCCCGGTAATGACGTATATTTCCGTTACCAATCCCGGAATCGCCCGCGGCCCGCACGAACATGTTTTTCAAACGGACTATTTTTGTTTCATCGGGCCTTCGAATTTTAAAGTCCTGTTATGGGATAATCGAAAGAATTCTCCAACGTTCGGGCAGAAAATGACGATTTACGCTGGTCAGGATAATCCGATGATGGTTATTGTCCCGCCCGGTGTTGTTCACGCCTATAAGAACATCGGGATTGAGGTGGGCAGTGTTACCAATTTTCCCGACAAGTTATATAAGGGGCCAGGTAAAAAAGAAGAGGTGGATGAAATACGGCACGAAAACGATGTGAATTCCCCATTTAATGTGGATTAAGCGATGATATTAGTTACGGGTTCAAAAGGGCAGCTTGGCCGGGCGTTAATCCGCCTTCTGGAAAAGGAAGGCAGAGCCTGCCGCGGTTACGACCTGGACGAAGTGGATATTGCGAATTTCCAACAAGTTCTGGAATTGGTGGAAGCCGTTCGTCCGGAACTGGTGATCAACGCCGCTGCCTATACCGATGTAGACGGCGCCGAAAAGGACTGGAAAACGGCCTGCCGGGTTAATGGTCTGGCGGTGAGGAACCTGGCCATCGCCTGCGCGGACCGGAATATTCCGCTGGTTCACGTGGGAACGGATTTCGTTTTCGATGGGAATGCCTCGGAGCCGTATCGGATTGTTGACCAGCCGCATCCGATCAATATGTACGGCAAGAGCAAACTGCTGGGCGAGAATTTTTTAAGTTCGATGACAAATAAATATTATCTGGTACGGACTAGCTGGGTGTTTGGGGAAGGCAATAGTAATTTTCTGAAAAAGTTGCTCGGCTGGTCCTCGAACAAGGACGTTTTAAAAGTGGTGGAGGATCAGGTGGCTTCGCCCACGTCTGCCTGGGATCTGGCGGCGGCCCTGGTCAAATTGGCGGGAACCGGCGCCTACGGTCTTTATCATTTTCGCAACATCGGGCATTGCAGCCGATACCAGTGGGCCGAATTTGCGCTCAGGAAAAAGGGCTGGAAGGGCCGGGTGGAACCGGTGACTACCGATATGTTCCCTGCTCCAGCCAAACGGCCTTCCTATTCCGTTTTGGATCTTTTTCCTTTTGACGAGATGAACCTGGTAACTATTCCCACGTGGCAGGACGCGACGTCTAAATGGCTGGAGGAATTCGCATGAAAGCACTTGTATCGTCAGGCGGCAAGGGTGTCCGGCTTTCGCCGTGGCTGATTGTGGGTGTAGGGTTGCTGATGGCGGTTCTGGCCTGGGATCATTGGTCGAATATCAAGTATCTGGTGAACCTGTGGCAGAACGATCAGAATTATTCGGTCGGTTTGCTGGTTCCGTTTGTCGCGGTTTATTTGCTCTGGCATGACCGAAAGAAGCTTCGGCAATGCCGGATTCAACCTTGCTGGTGGGGGGTGGGTCTGGTCTTTCTGGGGATGGGTCTTCGCGTTTTCGGGGTTCTGTTTTCATACGGGTCGGCTGAATGGTATTCGCTGGTCCTGCTCATTGGAGGGCTGGTGCTGCTGGCGGCGGGCTGGCAGGTGTTTTATCAGGTGCGATGGATTTTATTATTCCTTTTTCTGATGTTTCCATTGCCGAGGATGATCCATTATCAGGTCAGTCTGTTTTTGCAGAATCTTTCCACCCAGGGCGCGGTATTTTTCCTCGAGTTATTGGATCAACAGTTGGCCCGTGAGGGCAATACACTGATCCTGAACGGCAACGTCCGAGTTGGGATCGCCGAGGCTTGCAATGGGCTGCGGATGCTGACCGCGTTTATCGTGGTGGCTTATACCCTTGCGTACATCATTGATCGTCCGCGGTGGCAGAAGGTTGTTTTGCTCATATCGAGTATTCCGGTGGCGATTGTGTGCAATATTGTCAGGCTGTTTATTACCGCGGAACTGTTCCTGCTGGTTGACGGCAAAACGGCGGAAAGGTTCTTCCACGATTTTGCCGGACTGACCATGATGCCGATGGCGATTTTGATCCTGGGCTTCGAGCTTTATCTGATGAAAAGGGCGACACTTCCGGATGAACAAGACACGAGGGGGAGGAAATCGGGTCAAAAAAAGCCGGCGAGATGAATACCGGCTTCGCCGGAAACTTTAATGTATTAATTCTTTATTGACCACATTAAATTTGCTATACGCTGAAATAGAGAGACTTTTGCAAAATGGGGCGTCGTATGCTACAATAGCGATAGTGGAGAATTACTTCCCGAAGATGTCAGCAAATGGAGCGTTCCATCGCGATTCGGGGGGAGTTGCAAGAGGCTCTTCATTCATTGAGAGCCATGTAACGGTGCAGTACCGTTAAGCAGCAAAGGAGTCTGGCCGTGAAGCGAATGTTGACCAGCATAGTTTTGTGGTTCCTGGCGTCGGTAGTTTTGTCCCTTTCTGTTACGGTTGAGGCAAAGGTGGTCTACGTCCAGCCCGGCGGAAATGACAACTACACCGGTCTTTCCTGGGACCAGGCCAAGCTGACAGTCCAGGCAGGATTGAATACCGCGGGTGTCAATGATCAGGTCTGGGTTGCGGCGGGAACGTACAACGAGCGGATCACCTTAAAAGCGGATGTAGCCCTCTACGGCGGCTTCGCCGGGATGGAAACCGACCTCTCGCAGCGGAACATCGCGGCCAACCCGACTATTCTCGACGGTCAGCAGGGCGGTAGCGTGGTCACCTCACCCACTGGGGCCGACAACACCACGCGGATCGACGGGTTTACCATCAAAAATGGAATCGGTACGCTTGCGAATGGTTATCTCTATGGCGGTGGGATTTACTGCAATTCTTCTTCCCCGACCATCAGCAATAACACGATCAGTGGAAACAGCGCCAATAATGCCGTCGGAGGCGGGATTTACTGCAATTCTTCTTCCCCGACCATCAGCAATAACACAATCAGCGGAAACAATAACACCAACGGCTACGGGGGCGGGATTTTTTGCGATAATTCTTCTTCCCCGACCATCAGCAACAATTTGATCAACGGAAACATCGCCACCTATACCGGCGGCGGGATTGACTGCCGGTATTCTTCCCCGACCATCAACAACAACACGATCAGAGGAAACAGCACCAACCGCGGCGGCGGGATTTACTGCTATTATTCTTCCCCGACCATCAGCAACAACACGATTAGCGGAAACATCGCCACCAACGGCAGCGGGATTTACTGCCAAAATTCTTCCCCGACCATTGCCAACAACATCATCGCCGTCAATGGCACGGGAATCTATAAGTACCCCGGTAGCGGTACGCCCGTCTTGCGCAACAATTGTGTATTCAATCTGACATATGATTACTCCGGCCTATCGGCAGGGACGACGGACATCCAACAGGACCCACTGTTTGTGAGTTTGGTGGGAAGCGATTTCCACCTGACTAGTAGTTCCCCGTGCATTAATGCCGGCAATGATACCGACGTCCAAGCCGGGTGGCTGGACATGGATGGCCAGATTCGTATTTACAGCAGTCACGTGGACATTGGGGCCGATGAGTTTTATCCGGCGGGTGATTGCGACGGAGATGGTCACGTAACCGAGGCGGACCTTTTGATCGTGCTGAACAGCATGGACATATCTGCGGGGGACACAGGCTATGACGGTCGAGCCGACCTGGACGGCGATGGATCAATTACCTCGACGGATATTTCCATTGTATTGACGAATATGGAATAGGAGTAAGGTGCGTCTGGGTCAGGAAACGCTTTGCTTTGGTTCTTGATTTGTAACTTATTGACAGGAAGGATGTTGCGGACGAATTGATCTTTCGCTGCTTTTTACATAAGATTAAAAAAAAATGCTTGACTATATTGGGCATCGTTGATATATTGGATTTAATTGGGTTATCGGGTTTGGATTCTATGTGAATACATCCCGGAGAAAACTGTGAGAAAAGAGCTGAAAATTCTGCACTTGACCTTGGCAGTGGCTGTGCTGTCGACTGTGAACCTTCGCGCCGATATTACTTCAGACTCCAAATTACGAAAACCAGTATTTTCTCTTACCAGCCACTCGACCGGAGTTACCGGACAGGCCGTTCAATCAACCGGAGTTTCTCCTCTCGCGGCAATTGACGGGTTGAAGTTTGATTTTCAATCACCCTTTAATCTGGACCACAGTGGAAAAGTTGCCGGTTCCGCTTCGCAGGCCGATGTAAAGGAATTGCCGGCCGGACCGGACAGCGCGATGCTGTTTCTCTGTGCTCTGGGTAGCTTAGGGGTATTTCATGTTGGGAAATCGGCCAAGAAGTTAAATTTTGCCCTGGTCCCAGACTGGTATCATTCCGGGGGCCTGCGCCAAGTCGGCCATGTCCACGCTATGGACTCGGATTTTTATCTGGTCGCCATGCCCTTGGCGGCATTTTTCGATCAACAAGTCTACGATCCGCCGAAAGTCTTTTCATATACCAAATATGAAATTGCGGGTCGGTTCGAATCTCAATTCTCGCTCCCTATACAAGCCCCTCGCGGCCCGCCTATCCTTTTCTGAAACTTTTTTAGTTCCTCAATTTTCGTATTTAATTTTTTTAGTTTTAGAAAAGGAAAAAAGTAATGAAAACATTAATAACTATTTTAGCGTTATGCCTGATTGTTGCCGTCGGCACGGTCCAGGCGAATCTGTCGAATGTCAGGCCCGTAGGCTTTGGAAGCAGTTCTGAGCTATCTCTCCAGCAGGTGTTGAATAACATTACAACATCTGGATTTGTCGATGCGACGAACGACCAGATCAATGCCGCCATCTTTACCAATCAAGGCAGTGGCGGAGCGGTTGCTACTTTCGTCATTGAAATCGCGGGATCTGCCGACAGCAATACCTTTGGCATCTACGATTATTTCGACCCCAGCAAAAAGGCGCAGGTATTTTCCGGGTTAGATACGGCAGGAGGCCAGAAGCTGATTTCTTTTATGGCCAACGGTGATATCAAGGTCAATTTTATTACGGTTGCCACTTTCAATCCCACCGTTCAGTTCGGGTTCTACTTGGATGGCCCTAAGGGTACCTTCTACTCCGAGGATAGCTTGAATGGTGGTAACGCCCAAGCAGTCATCCTCCGAGGCAAGGGTGCCGAGATTCAAATGCCCGGTTTCAATCCCGGTATTTTCAGCTCCGACGAGTACATAGTGGCGTTTGAGAACGCACCTTTTGCTACCGCAGACAGAGACTACCAGGACTTAGTAGTCCATGTCGAGTCGATTTCGCCGGTAGTGCCCGCTCCCGCTGCCTTGGCGTTGGGTGTAATTGGCCTTGGCTTTATCGGCTGGGTCAAACGACGGTTTGCATAATTGAAGACACGAAAGAGGGTCTTGGCCTGATGAAAGAGGCCAAGACCTTCAAATTTTTTATGTAGCAAGGAGTGGATAATAGGAGTGTAACGATGAAGAAGATAATGAAGAAAAGAGTGTTTTTTGCTTTGATAGTTCTGTGCGTGACGGCTCCTTCGTTCGCCGATATGTACGGATTCGCCAACATCACTAACAATGGGCCGATCAATGTGGCGTCACTGCTTAGTGTGGATGTTACGCAGAGAGATACAACCCATGTCGGCTTCAAGTTTACCAACGGCAGTTCATCCTCCATTTGTCAAATCTACTTTGACGATGGCACACTGCTGGGGATTTCTTCTATCGAGAATTCCCCAACCCCAACACGGGTCGCCTTTAGTCCTACTGCCAAGCCTAACGCGAATCTTCCCGGCGGGAGTACCCTGACTCCTCCTTTCGAAGTATCTACACCTTGCGAATCCTTTGCGGCGGATGCCGATAGTCCGATTTCTCCGAACGGTGTTACATCGGGGGAATGGGTTCATATTATTTTCAGTCTGCAATTGGGAAAGACCTTTACGGATACGATCAATGCCTTGGCGACCGGGGACTTGAGGATTGGCTTGCATGTCCAATCTATTGGTACTACCGATTTCAGCGATTCCTTTGTGAATACTCCCCCCAATATACCCCCGGTATCTGCTCCCGCTGCATTGGTGTTGGGTGGAATTGGACTCGGTTTTATCGGCTGGGTTAAGAAACGGTTTGCATAAGAGTTGATTTGATTTTTTTCGATCCCCTTGCGTCCTCATCGGCGGAAGGGGATTTTTTTTAGGGGTTGTGGAAATGGTAACCGTTCAGACCACGCCTCATTGTCATCATCCGGCTTGACCGGATGATCCAGGGGTGCGGACTGGATCGTCCGGTCAAGCCGGACGATGACGAAAGCGAGAGAATCGTGACAGGATAGACCGTGGTCTGAACGGTGACAGAACAGTTGTATTATATTTTGTTGCATTAAAAAGATAACACAGTAAAATTGATCTTCAGCCATACTTTTCAATGTTGATAACAAACTAAACAATGTCTGAACGATTGCAATGGGAGAGGTTATGCAAATGAATCGAAATTTTAAACATGCGAAAGCGAATTTCAGATTTCTGGTCACGTTGGGGGTTATTGTTTTCCTTATCGGAGTGGGTGGGTATGCGGCTCAGAGGATCCGCAAACAGGTTCTTTCGTCGCGGGCTCTGACGGCGGGTCAGACGGCGTTTGCGAAGGAAGACTGGTCGAAGGCCTGCCTGGAACTGGGAAAATACCTCTCGCGGAACCCCTTCGATCCGGACGTTCTTAAGAAATACGCCTATGCCCAATTATCGGTTCAGCCTCTGGAATCCGCGAATATCGGATCGGCGATCAGCGTCTACCGGCGATTGATGAATATTCGGCCGGAGGATGAAACGGTGTATAAGGAACTGGCCCGGCTTTACATGACAGTGGGGGATTTCAGCGAACTTGCGTTTATTGCCAACAAGCGGCTGGAGAAGGCGCCCGATGATCTGGAGGCCAGGATGTGGCTGGCCCAGTCCTTAGTCATGCAGAAAAAATACGATAAGGGTTATCAAAATCTGTCGATCATTGTTAAAAAATCGGCAAAAAAGCCAGAGGTGGAAAAATTATACGTCAAGGCCTGTGTTCTTTTAGGCCGTATGGCTATGGAAAACAAAAATCGTCAAATTGGATTTGTCGAGGGTTTAAAGTGGCTTAATTTGGCGGTGGAAAACGCTCCGAAGTCTTCCGAGGCACTGGTTGGGCGAGCGCAGTTTTACCGGTTGATGGACATCGGTTCGGAAGAAGCGAATAAAAGGAATTTGGATTTGGCTAGGGTGGATCTAGCGAGGGCGGATGCCCTTGGCGATGCGGATCCTCAAACCCGCCTGACCCTGTGCTCGGAGTGGATGGAACACGGGGATTTAAAACTGGCCGCCGCGGAACTGGACGCGATGAAAAAAATTGATCCGAAGACGCTACGTGAATTTGTCCTGGACCCCGATAGTTGGACGGTGGCATTATTTACCCAATCGGCGGCTCTGGCGGTTCGGATGGGAAATATTAAGGAGGGTGTATTATTCGCGGATGATACCATGTCCCGACTCAAGTCTCAGCACCAGCGGAAGAAGGCGCTTCCCTCAGCGGTTTTAGTCTACAGTTATGGTGGAAAAGCAACCGAAGCCCGGAGGTGTTTGGACGAATATCTGGAAATTGTAAAGGGCTCGGAGTCGAAGGGCGAATCGATTGGTCAGGTTGCCTTATTGAAGGCCATGGTGGCCCAGGTGGAAGGAAAACCGTACCAGGTAATTGAGTGCCTTGAGCCGGTTGCCCCAACCGACGAGTCTAATGCGTCGATATTCAGATTACTGGCCCGGGCCTACAGCCAGACGGACCAAAACCGACGGGCGATCCGGGCCTTAAGGCAATGCCTTCGCCTGACACCGCAAGATCGTCAGGTAATGACGCAGTTGATTAAAGAGTATCTGAAAGGGCAGAATTTTGGCAAGGCACTGGAGCTTTCCAGGCTTACGGAAAAGATGGATCCGTCCGACCTGACGATCAAGCTTCTCCGGATCGAGATCATCGCGTATGGAAACACGGAAAAATCCCCATCGGACGTTAAGGCGATAGCGTTGGCAGTATCGAAAGAACTCACGGGGCTGCGAAAGCAATATCCTGATAAAATGGAAATCCGGCTGTTGCAGGCCAGCCTGGCCCAGGAGACAGGCCGGGTGAATGAGGCCGAGAAAGAGTTGAAACTGACCATCAGGGAGTTCAAGAACTCACTGGACGCGCAGTTGCAGTTGGCCCGGCTGTACTTTTCCAGTAATCGGATCGCGGATGCCGTCGAAGTTCTAAAAGAGTCCTGCAAACGCCATCCAACCGCGCTGGCGCCCTGGGAACTGCTGGTCCGGTATCAGCAGATATCCCGGAAGATTCCTGAAGCCCGGCAGACCCTGCAGGCAGGAATTCAGGCAGTAACCGGGGAATGGAATAAAAGCGTGCTTCGGACCAAACTGGCCTTCCTCGTTATTTCACAGGAGGATCGTAAGGCGGGGATTGACATGCTCAAGAAGCTGGCCCTGGAAAATCCCCAGGATGTCAATGTGCGAATACTCCTTCTGGACCTTCCGGAGACCCGCCAGGATATGGCCTGTTCTCAAAAAATCATTGAGGAGCTTCAAGGTATTCAGGGTCAGACCGGACTCCTCTGGCGGATTGCCAAGGCCTCATTCTGGATGGACGGCAAAGAGTGGCGAACCCGGCAACAGGATATTGTCACATACCTTCAACGGTGCATCGACGCCGATCCCGAGTGGTCCCGCCCGGTTCTTTTACTGGGTCAATTATATGAACGGTTGGGGAGTTTTAGCCGGACCGAAGCCATTTACCGCAAAGCGCTTTCCGACAATCCTTCCGCGGTGGATGTGGCGGATCGCCTGATTACCCTGCTGGATAGGCAAAAACGTTATGATGAGGTTATGAAAGTCCTTTCCCATGTGAGTGCCAGCTCCCAGGCCATCAGTAACCGCCGGACCTATTCCGCGATTCAGGCGGGGGACTTGAATCAGGCTATCGATGAATTAAAGCTCCGAATCGCCGGAGACCCGAAAGATGTAAATGCACTGGTCCTCATGGCACGGATTATTTACCAACAGACTCGAAACCCGGCTGCCGCTTTTGAATACCTGGATCAGGCGGAAAAATTGGACCCGAAGGCCTTTACCATCAAGGCCGTTCGCATCGCCATTTTAACTTCAGAAAAGCGTCTGGATGAAGCCCGGAAAATCCTGGATGACCAGATAAGAACAAAAAACAATTTTGAAGCCTATCTTCTGCGAGCCGGGTTCCTTGCCGAAATCGGAAAAATCACCGACGCCGAAAAGGATTATCAACATCTGACCACCATATCGGGAAAAGAAGGGTATGATCTTCTGGGAACCTTTTATATCAGCCAGAAAAAATTTGATGAGGCGGTCTTGACTTGGGAACAGGCGGTGAAAACCTTTCCGGACAACCTTGTCAAGAAACGTAACTTGATGAAAGCGCTTTTTCTTCGAAACAAACCGGGTGATAAAAAACAGGCAGAAGAACTTCTCCGTAATCTTGCGGTGAAACTCCCGGACGACCCGGATATTCTCTCGGTCCGGGCCGAACTGCTCCTCAATGAAAATAATCCCGGGTCGAAGGAAAAAGCACAGGAACTTCTGGAAAAAGTTATTCAGATCGATCCTTCGGCGGCCGAAGCCCATCTGACTTTGGTTAACATGGCTTTTCAGAAACGGGATTTGACTTCAGCGCGAGAACTTGCCATTCACGGTCTTGAGGCCAATCCGCATAGCTCGCGGCTGCTTGTCGTCCGGGCCGCGATTGAACGTGAGCTTAACAATCCGGACCTTGCCCTGGAACTGACCCGTATGGCGTTAAGGGAAGAACCGGAAAACCGGACGGCGTTATTGATGTTCAGCGAAATCTCATTGACCGGCCATAACGCTTCCGTGGTTGAAGAAGCCAAAACCCTGGCGCGGGAAGCCTTGAAAAAGAATCCTGCCGACGAACAGCTTCAGTTGACGAACATGATGCTCCTGAGCGAACTTGGACAGAGGGACGAGGCCTTCATGAATCTGAAAACGTTCAGTCAAACACCGGCCGGTCAAAAAAGCGTTGCCGTTAATCTTGCGATGGCGAGCCTCTGTCGGTTGCGGCAGGATTATGTTCAGGCTGAAAAATACCTGCAACAAGCGTCCGATTTGGCTCCGCAAAGCCCTCAGGTTCTGCAGGAGCGGATTATCCTGATGGGCGATCAGAAAAAATTTGATGAAGTTACCAAAGTTATTTCCAGCTACAGGTCAAAGCCCGACAAAGACAACAGTGTAATTTTTGTCGCCGCATCGGTCCTTTCTTCTTCTGCGAACCCGAACGATATTCGGGAGGCAAAATCGCTCCTGGAGTCTTTAAATTCGGTATCCCCCAAAATGCCGATGGTCAAAAAGAGTTTGGCGCATATCATGTTTCTTCTGGGGGAATATGATCAGGCGGAACGCCTGTTTCGGGAAATGCTCCAGGACCAGCCCAACGATGCGCAAATCATGAATGATCTGGCTTGGTTGCTGTCCGATGCCAGGCACCGTTACAAGGACGCGTTACCACTGGTTGAACAAGCTTTGCGGATCGATACGGAAAACATCCATTTTTATGACACCCGGGGTGTCATTTTCCTGAATCTTCCAGGCCGGATGGATGATGCCCGGAAAGATTTTGAACAGTGTGTCAGGTTGGCTCCTCCCGATAGTGCCGCCAAGGCACGCGCGCTGTGGCAATTGGGGAAAGTGCTGGCCAAACTCGGGAACACCGCTAAATCCAGGGAAGTGATGGAAACGGCACTCCAAATTGACGCTAAGGTGAAAGTGTTTGGGGCAACCGAGAAAAAAGATATAGCCGAAATTCTTAAAACAGTTCCCGTAGGGAATAATAATCCCAACAAGGGTTAACCAATCCATATTGGTATCATATCAAAACTGTTGGCGGTTGATACTTCCAAAAGGGAAAAGCCAGCCGACTTACCGGCTGGCTTTTGCTCTTTCACAACGTTCGTTAATGCGAAATTTTCGGCTTTAGGTTCTTAAATCTTCAAGCAGACTCTGGATGGCCTGGTTCCATTTTTCCGGGGTTTCATAAGTCCCCGCCTGGATTTGCCCTCGTACTTCGGCCACCAGGTCACTGCGTATCTCCGGCATTTCCGAATACTTTCCCAGCAACGCGCCGAGTTCGGAAATTTCCACCCGATCCGTAATCACTGCCTGCCTGCCAGAGGCTGCTTTTGCGCTCTGAGCATGAGCACCGAGCCGTCCAATCGGACCTGCACTTAAGTTTGCTCCTGTTGCTTTGATTTCATCGACCATAAAATCCTTACCTCTTTTTCTCGGCGAACTATTAAAAAATATGGCTTGAATTCTTTCAAAACTGCTTTTTCAATCGATTGTTATTGTGTCTGAGATATCTATCGGCAACCAATTTGTCGAATCTTAAAAAAATTATTTTTCAACTTATGCACAATATAACCCCTTGCTATTGCTAGAGTTAAAAATGTTATCCACATTATCAACAGCGCAAATATTGCGTTGTTGTCTTTGAGGGGTAGCTAACCCAGACTACCCATTATTTCGATACTGGCAGGTTCGAGACGATATTGATTACCTAAGTTACCAAAAGCCTTAAAATCAAGTCCCCCCCTGCCTTTGAAACGCTGTGGAACTTGTACCTCTTCAAAAAATTATTCACTTGAAAGGTCGTTTGACCTCGAAATTGGACCGCCTGATCATCCAACGCCAGCGCGCTGCTTTGAAATAGGACCAATTCATCCGCCAATTTGGAAAGGATAAATGAGCTGAGGAGTTTGGCTCCACCTTCGACCATGATCCTCGCCCAGCCTTGTCGGGCTGCGAATTTTAAGAAACTTTTAATGTCAATTAATCCATTTTTGCCAATGGGGAGAATGATGATCTTTACCCCTTTGTTTTTAAAAACTTCTGTTCGGGCTTTTCCGGCAAGGCACGATGTGAAAATCCATGTCGGAATTTTATTGGCAGTTTGAACGAGTTGCGAAGAAACAGGAGTGCGAAGTTTGGTATCGAGCACGACACGGTTCGGCGGACCTGCTGGCAGTTGAGAAACATTTTTCAATCGTGCGGTAAGCTGGGGATCATCGGCGAGAACCGTTTCCACGCCGACAATAATCGCCTGGCAACTGTGGCGGATTTTGTGAGCCTCCCGGCGAGAGGAATCAGAAGATATCCATTTTGAATGACCGGACCTGGCCGCCAGTTTTCCATCGAGGGTTTGCGCCCATTTGCAGATGATCCACGGATGATGTTTTTGATGAAACTTGAAGAACCATTTATTTAGCTTTTTCGCTTCATCCGCAAGAATACCGACCTGAACTTCGATCCCGGCTTTTTTAAGAGCGTCCACTCCCTTTCCGGCAACCTTTTTCGACGGATCAAGGGTTGCCGCGATTACTTTTTTAATTCCCGCGGCAATGACGGTGTCGGTGCAGGGAGGTGTTTTACCCCAGTGGCAGCAGGGTTCGAGGGTAACGTAAAGGGTGGCTCCTTTAGCCGAATGACCTTTGGCTTTAGCGTCCCGGAGGGCGGTGACCTCCGCGTGAGGCGCACCGAAGAAGCGATGATATCCCCGGCCGATAATTTTATCGTTTCGAACAAGCACTGCTCCCACCGCGGGATTTGGCTCAACACGCCCCAAGCCTCGCCGGGCCAATTTCAACGCGCCGGCCATAAAGAGTCGATCCGTGTTCGTCCATTGGCTATCGTTCATTTTCTTCCATCAAAGGTCGGGCGACCGGACAGGAACCGCCGATTTCAAATCGTCCCAAAAGCCAACCGAACAATAATCCGGCGACACCGGCCACCAAGGCGGCATCGGCCACATTAAATACCCAAGGCCAAAGTTCTCTCCCTCCGATGGTAATGGAAAAATGAATAAAATCCCGGACCATTCCGAAAAGGACCCGATCGTAAAGATTACCAATCGCACCGCCCATGACCAGGGCGAGGAGGAATTGAAACCCTCGTTGCCGCGCACGGCTTTGAAAAAAAAGTTGAAGGATGAAAATAATGGCGAGCAGGCTGGCTCCGATAAAAAGCCAGCGTTTTCCCGCTCCAATACCAAAGACGGCCCCCGGGTTCATGGTAATTTCGAAATAGAGCAGATTGTGAATTACCTCCATTTTTTCACTTAGTTTAAGAACATGAAAAGCCCACTCTTTCGAGGCCAAATCCAGTCCCGCGGCTATAATCGCGGTGATCCAGAAAAAAGCCTGCGCGGACGAAGAATACAAGGCACGATTGGAAGTTTCAGCGGGAGATTCCGTCATAGTAATGTTTCCTTAGCGCAAAATACCAAGCCCCGGCAAAAGGATTTTATTTCTATTTGTTATTTTCCGTCTGTCGAACGTGTTCGATACTGTACTTGGCCCAGGGTTTGAGTTTCAGCCGTGCCTTTCCGATGGGCTTGCCGGTGGCAGGGCAAACACCGAAGGTCCCGTTCTCGATTCGCCGCAGGGCTTCGTCGATCTCTTTGAGGAGGTTCGACTCGCTTTCAATCAGACCAAGTGTAAATTCCTGCTCATAATTATCACTGCCAATATCCGCCATGTGGATGGGCATACTGGAAAGATCTCCGGAGGCCTCTTTTCGAGACTTGTTAAGAGCGTCGTCCTTCATGGTATCGACATCGCCGACCAACTGCTGCCTCTTAGTCAACAGTATTTCCCGGAAACGTTCAATATTGTCAGGAGTTAATCCATTATCAATTCCCTTGAGATGGGTAACTGTACTATCTTGAGGCAGGCTCTGTCCTGGCTTGGAATTTTTTAAGCCGGATTTACCACCTCCATTATTGCCGCTTTCTCGTTTTCCAGCAGACTTCATTTCTTCCTTCCCGCCTTTTATACCCACAGACCATGCTTCGCATTGTCTCTTCCTTAGAGTATAAGGTCATACCGTCCCGGTCTAATTTTACAAACAATCGAACCCTTAAAGTGTATCGAAGCAAAAGATGTTTGTCAACCTGTCCGCGTCATTCTGAATTAAAGTCCTTTGCCGACATTTTCGATAAGTCGCTCCGCGTTGAGATGATAAAGTTTTTCCTGAACCTCGTCGGGAAGATTAAGATGATCCAGGACATCCATTTGACTGCGATCGAAATAATCCCGGCCGAACATAATTCGGTCCTGAAATTCCATGACAAATTTTTTAGCATGATCAAAATCCCGTGACAGGGCATTGCATCCGCTTCCTGCCGAGAGATCGCAATGGAGATTTATATACTTTCGGAGTGATTCGACCAACCGTCCGCCAGGTTTGACCGGTCCGCTGGGATAGCCTTCTTCCGATTCGTCTGCCCCGGCGGACATTTCGCGCCAGAACCCAGGCCCATGACCGATAAAATTTGTGTCCGGACACAATCGACAAATATTATCCACCGCCGACATATCTCCGCCGTACCATTCCGGCCAAGCGTAGATACTTTCGTTAAATCGTTTCAAAATTATTTGTGGACACTCGAGATGGAACAGAACAGGCATTCCAAGCTCTCCGCAGTATCGAAACGTCGCTATCGCATCGGGGCTGTCGTAACGCATACGGCATTTAAGCTCGCCGTAGACTTTAATCCCATGAATTTTAACCGCGGCTTTAAGTTTCGGACGAACGTACCGGTCACGCGGGTCAGGAGCCCAGCCGCCGATGAAACGGTCGGGATATTTTTGAACCCCTTCTATCACCATCCATAACGGAGCGCACAGACCACGAGGGTCCATGTGTTCGTGATAATAGGGCGAAAAATCGAATTCCTTTTCTGAAATCTCCCACGCCAGCAGCCAGGTCTTTTCTATTCCATGCTCATCCATATTTTTGACAAGCTTGTCTATATTGTGCCCATGCCAGTTGGGATGATTGTGAATATCGATAATTTTTTTCGCCATAAGCTGAACTCCTATTCAAACAAATGTTTATTAAAGACCAATTGGTTATCCATACACGTATAAATAAGCTTAACCTTTTCTATCCGGTATGGTCAAGGGCCGCCTGTGCAAATGCGCAAAATAACGGCTCGGGGCGCAGGGGACGGGACGTAAATTCCGGATGGGCTTGGGTTCCCATAAAAAACGGGTGTTCAGGTAATTCAAGAATCTGCATGATCGGTTCCCCCGGTGCCCTGCCGGAAAAGACCAATCCTTTCTTCGCTAATTCGGGAATGTACCTGGGATGGACTTCATATCGATGCCGGAAACGCAATCGGACGCTGGAGGCGAGGCCGTACAGCTTAGCGGCCAGTGTGTTGGGAATTAATTCGACATCCTGCCCGCCCAATCGCATCGTGCCTCCCAACCCTTTTAAACCCCTCTGGTTGGGCAAACGGTCAATGACAGAATGTTTGCAATTCGGGTCGATTTCCGTCGAATTCGCACCGGACAGATTGCAGACGTTTCGGGCAAATTCCACCACCGCCATTTGAAACCCGTAACACAATCCGAGGTACGGAAGCCGATTTTCACGAGCGTAGCGGACACAGGCAATTTTTCCGTCGGTGCCGCGAATACCGAATCCGCCGGGTACGATGACACCGTGCATGCCGGCTAGTTTTTCAGACACGTTTTGATCGGTAATGTCGGTGGTATCGATCCAGTTTAACACGAACTTCGATTGCAGATGCGCGCCGCAATGCTCCAGGGCTTTGATGATGCTGGCGTAACTATCGCGAACGGTAATATACTTGCCCGTAATCGCGATATTGACCTGTTGCGTCGGATGATGGATTCGCTGCGTAAACATACACCATCGGTCCCACGCCTGGCGGTCTTTTTCAGCATCGACGCGGTCTTTCAATCCCAAAACCTGGATCACTTCCTGGTCGATCTTGCACCGGCGAATCATTTCGGGAATATAATAAATGCTCTCGGAATCGTGCATGGAGAAAACGCGTTCCAGCGGCACGTTGGCGTAGACGGAAACTTTCTGCCGGACGGTTTCACTCACGGGGTTTTTGGCGCGGCAGGCGAGAATGTGCGGCTGAACGCCTAATCCCATCAAACTTCTTAATCCTAATTGGGCCGCTTTGGATTTTTGTTCTCCCAGAGCCTGCGGCTCGAGAATATATGTCAGTGCCACAAAACAGGTGGAATTCGGGCCTTCCTCGAGCGCCAACTCCCGGACGGCTTCGATGAAGAAGGAATTTTCAACATCGCCCACCGTTCCGCCGATCTCGACAAAAACGATATCCGCCTGACTTTCCAGTGCCAACTCCCTTAACCGTAATTTCACCTCACCCGTCACGTGCGGGATCATCTGAACATCCCGCCCCTGGTATCGTCCCCCGCGTTCCTTGTCCAGTACGCTGGTAAATATCTGGCCTGACGTGGTGAAATTCAGCCGCGATAAATTTTGGTCCAGGATACGCTCATAAGTCCCAAGGTCCATGTCCGTTTCCATACCGTCGTCGAGAACGAACACTTCACCATGCCGATACGGATTGAGCGTTCCGGAATCGATATTCAAATAACCTTCCAGTTTGATGGGGGAAACTTTCAACCCTTTATCCTGAACAAGCTTGGCCACACTGGAGGAAAAAATCCCCTTGCCCAGCCCGCTCATCACGGTTCCCAGGACAACCACATACTTGCACTGCCCAAGTTTATATCCGGGCGGAACAGGGGTATAAAGCTCATTTTGTGCGGATTTCCCGGCCACGTCATTCAGGATGTCGGTTATTGGACACATATTATTATTCTATCTTTCCGTTTAAATATTGTGTTACAAATTCCTGGTATTGTTCCGGCGTATCGATTCCGTTCGTTCGATATGGCGTGATGCCTACCTTGATATTATACCCATTCCAGAGCACGCGCAACTGTTCGAGTTTTTCTATTTGTTCGATCGGAGCGGGCGGCAGATTCGTCAATTGAAGCAAAAAATCTTTCTGATAGGCATAAATGCCTAGATGCAAAAGATGCGTAAATCCCGCCGGAAGAGAGGCAAATCCGTCGCGCGGATATGGAATAATGCTGCGGGAAAAATACATCGCGAAATGATTTTTATTCAAAAGGACTTTTACATAATTGGGGTTGGCAATTTCTTTGTTGGATTTAAACGGCGTGGCGAGTGTGGCCATGGGAGTGGTTCGGTCGATCATTAATTCCACAAGCTGGTCAATCGCATCGGGATGCATTGTCGGCTCATCGCCTTGAACGTTAATGACGATATCGACATCCATATCTTTAATCGCCGCCGCCACACGGTCGGTCCCGCTGGGAAGGTCAGGATCGGTCATGATCGTTTTGGCTCCGAAAGTTTCCGCCGCCTTCATGGTTCGCGCATCGTCGGCGGCAATGATCACATCTCGAACCAAACGGGCCTTTTTCGCTTGTTCGTAGACATGTTCGATGAGAAACTTCCCGGTCGCCCGGGCAAGGATTTTACCGGGAAAACGGCTGGAAGCATATCGCGCCGGAATGACAACTATCGCATTAGCCAAAACTTTACCATCCAAATGAAAAACCATCAGCGATCAATTTACGTAAAAAATATCACTCGCCGATGGCTGATCTATTTTCTTTTTAACGGAATTTAACCTCGACCGATGACGATGTCAACCCTCAAATTTTAAGGCATAAAAGTAAAAGAACAGTGAACAAACGCTTGCCAACCACAGCCAAGGGGTATACCATGTTCCATGACAAGCTTGGTGAATTCCTGAGGAATAACATTCATGCCGGTATTGATCGACGGATACAATTTATATTTTTACGCCAAATCCTTATTTGGGGAGGAAGATATCGATCTGTCGGTCGCCATGTTCTGCCGGATCATCGATGAATGGGTCGGCAGGACCGGGCAGGATGTGCGAATAATTTTTGACGGAAACGTTCCCCCGACGCTTCGGCAAAATCAAAAACATTTTGGCCGGGTCGCGATTGAATTCACCAGCCGGAACTCGGACGCGGATACGGTGATTGAAAGTTATATCGGAATCAATACCGCGCCAAAACGATTGACAATTGTCTCAAGTGACTTACGAATCCGCAAGGCGGCGATTCGGCGAAAGTGTAAAGTGGTCAAAAGCGACGAATTCTGGGCAAAGGTAGCAAAAAAACTTTCCCGCGAAAAAATCAAACCCGAACCAAGAGAGAAGACCGTGGGAATTTTCAGCCACGAAAGAGAATTTTGGCTGAATATATTCGGATACAAATAATATGGATACTATAACACATGGTTTATTGGGAGCGGCGGTTGCTCAACTGGGGTTTCGCCAGCGCATCGGGCGCGATGCGACCTGGGCGGCGGTGATCGCGTGTGTGATTCCCGATCTCGATATTTTTATAGCTCCGCTCATGATGCTTACCGGCACGGAGGAAAATGGCTTTGCCATGATGACCAATCATCGCGGCATCAGCCACTCGCTGCTGATGGTTCCGCTCCTCTCACTAGTGGTAACAATTTTCTGGTGGTGGTTTAAACGTAAAACGAATTCAAACGGCCAATCGCCGCTGTGGTTTTTGTTTTTATGTGTTTTTACGGCGATGCTCAGCCATCCTCTGCTCGACTGGTGCACCACATACGGCACGCAACTTTTTTCACCGATAACAAATCATCGATTTGCCCTGGACGCCGTGCCGATCATTGATATCTTTTATACCCCGATTCTGATCCTTACCCTGCTGGCCTGCTATATCGCTCGAAGAATCAGAACCGATGCTCGAAAGGCGACTTTGATAATCGGTTGGATTGGATTCGGACTTTCCGCAGCCTATCTGACCGCTGGCCTCGGACTAAACCGTATAGCGACGGCGGCGATGCAAGAACCACTATCGGAGTGTAAAGCGTATCCACAGATTGGAAGCATTTTTGTCTGGCGGGTTACCCATCGCTGTCCCGAGAGTTGGTCGGTGGGGAAAATAAATATTCTATTCGATTCCAACGCCCAGCCATCAAAAATCACTTGTGAAAAAATTATCGACAATGAATGGATTCGCCGGGCGAGGGAGCTGCCGGAGGTGAAACTTTTTAATTGGTTCGCCATGGGTCAATTGCGGGTAACGTATCTGTATCATAATAGCCGCCAGATCGTTGAATTTCACGACATGCGCTACGGGATTGATCCACAGAGTCTCGACAGCCTCTGGTCGGTTCGGGCAACCTTTGACGAATCAACCCGCACGTCAGCCGTCGAGTACATCCAACACCATCACGGTGCTAATTTGCGACAAATCCTCCGCCGAACCTGGCGAGATATGTGGAATCCCTGACGCCGATAAAATTAAAAACCGAAAGATTTCGATACCTGTTGCAAATTAGAATTTACTCGGCATAATATAGTCATATCGAAGCGTCCATAGCTCAATTGGATAGAGCATTGGTCTACGGAACCAAAGGTTACAGGTTCGAGTCCTGTTGGACGCGGTTTAACGTTTTCAATAAAACTAAATGGGGAGATATTTTTATGTCTACTCGACATTCAAAATTATTTCTAAAAGAGCAGAAATCATGTCCTTCCGTGGAAAAGTCCGAAACCACAGCCCTTGAGGTCCGGGACGCGGCAGAACAAAAAACCCTGGATTTTCCCATCGTGGGTATAGGCGCGTCGGCAGGTGGGCTGGCAGCCTTCGAGGCCTTCTTTTCCGGCATGCCCGCCGACACCGATCCCGGCATGGCCTTTGTCCTGGTGCAGCACCTGGCCCCGGACCACAAGAGCATGCTCACCGACCTCATCCGTCGCTACACCCGCATGCAGGTCTTCGAGGTCGAGGATGGTATGGCGGTTCAGCCCAACTGCGCTTACATCATCCCGCCCAACCGCGACATGGCGTTTCTGAACGGCGCTCTCCAACTGATGGAACCGTCCGCGCCCCGCGGCCAGCGTTTGCCGATCGACTTCTTCTTCCGGTCGCTCGCCCAGGACCAGCACGATCGGGCGATCTGCATCGTCCTCTCGGGCACCGGCAGCGACGGCACCCTTGGTGTGCGGGCCATTAAGGGCGAGGGCGGCATGGTCATGGTGCAGAAACCCGAATCCACCGAGTACGACGGCATGCCGCGCAGCGCCATCGCCACCGGCCTGGTGGACTTCGAACTGTCGCCGGCCGAGATGCCTGCCCGGCTCATCGCCTTCGTCGCTCACGCCTTCGGCAAGCCACACATGGCCGCATTACCCCTGGTGCCCATGACTGAGAACGCGATGAAGAAGGTCTTCATCCTGCTGCGCGCCCAGACCACCCACGACTTTTCCCAGTACAAGCCGAGCACCATCAACCGCCGCATCGAACGGCGCATGGCCGTCCACCAGATATCAACGGTGGAGGAGTACGTCAAGTATTTGCAGCAGGAGCCGTCGGAGGTGGGAATACTGTTTCGCGACATGTTGATCGGCGTGACCAATTTCTTCCGCGACCCTGAGGCCTTCAAGACACTCGAGGAACAGATCATCCCAAAGCTCTGTGCCGGAAAGCCCGCGAGCGCCGTGATCCGCGTCTGGTCGCCGGGATGCTCCACCGGCGCGGAGGCCTATTCCCTCGCCATCCTGCTCGCCGAACGTCAGAATGCGATGAAACAGAGTTTCAAGGTGCAAGTGTTCGCCACCGACATTGACAGCCAGGCGATTGCCACGGCCCGCGCCGGTCATTATCCTGCCAGTATCGCCGCCGACATCTCGCCGGAACGGCTGGCGCGATTTTTCACGGTCGAGACGGACGGCAGCGCATACCGCATTCACAAAAGTATCCGCGACATGCTGGTCTTTTCCGAGCAGAACGTCATCAAAGACCCGCCTTTCTCCAAACTCGACCTCATCAGTTGCCGCAACCTCCTGATCTATTTGGGCGGGGACTTGCAGAAGAGGCTCATTCCCCTGTTCCACTATGCGCTGAAGCCCGGAGGAATACTCTTCCTGGGCACATCGGAGACCGTGGGAGAGTTTGGCGATATGTTTACCACACTGGACCGCAAAGCGAAGCTGTTTCAGCGAAAAGACGATTTTCACAGCGCACAGCGCACGGTTCAGGACCGGTTTATGCCGCCCATGACGGCGATGGATACGGATATCTCCCGGGACACCGGAAAAACGGCATTGCCTGCAAGACTGCCGCTGCGCAAACTGACCGAGCAGGCACTCTTGCAGCAGGTCGCCCCGGCCTGCGCGCTCGTCAACAGCCAGGGGGACATCCTCTACCTCCACGGCCGCATGGGTCTGTACCTCGAGCCGGCCCAGGGCGAGGCTGGAATCAACAATATTCTGAAGATGGCCCGCGAAGGGCTGCGGCGCGAACTGACCACGGCCCTGCATAAAGCCGCGGGAACAACAGAGATCGTGCGCCACCCTGGCCTACGTGTCAAAACCAACGGCGACTTCATGCCGGTCAACCTGACGATTCGCCAGGTGGCCCAGGACTCTGCCGCGACACCTGAGACGCCCCTGTATCTGGTCATCCTGGAGGAATCGCTACCCTGCGATCACGAACAGCCTCAGGCCGCCGCCCTGCATGCCGTTGGGGGGGCGGACGCTGACTCGCGTATCGCGGCGATCAGGCAGGAATTGCAGGCCAAAGAGGAGTATCTACATACCACCAATGAAGAACTGGAAACCTCCAATGAAGAGCTTAAATCCTCGAACGAGGAGATGCAGTCGGTGAACGAAGAATTGCAATCCACCAACGAGGAGCTGGAGACCTCCAAGGAGGAGTTGCAATCAGTCAATGAGGAACTGGCCACGGTCAACACCGAACTGCAAACCAAGGTGGCCGATCTGTCGCGGCTCAACAACGACATGATCAACCTGATGGCCAGCACAGGGATCGGAACCATCTTCGTGGACCATCAAACGCGAATCCTGCGATTCACCCCCTCCGCCACCAAAATCATCAACCTGATCTCAGGCGACATAGGGCGGCCCGTGGGCCACATTCTCCCCAATCTGATCGACTACAACCGCCTGGTGGAGGATGTGCAGTCGGTGTTGGACACCCTGGTTTCCAAAGAGGTGGAAGTGCAGACAAAGGAGAATAAGTGGTACACGATGCGCATCCAGCCCTACCGCACGATCGACAACGTGATCGAGGGCGCGGTGATCACCTTTATGGACATCACGGAGATTATGCGGACGCGGGAATCGCTGCGCAAAGCCAATGATCTGCTCCGTCTGGCGGTGGTGGTGCGCGATGCGCACGATGCCATCACCGTGCAGAATCTGGAGGGGCGAATTCTGGCTTGGAATCCGGGAGCGGTGAGATTATATGGTTGGAGTGAAGCCGAGGCGCTGGCGATGAACGTCCGCGACCGGATCCCGGAGTCGCATCGAGAGGATGAGTTGGCCAAGATACATCAGCTTAGCAGGACTGAATTTTTGGAGCCGTATATTACTCAACGAATCGCCAAAGATGGTACTGTCGTGGAGGTCTCGATTATCTCCACCGCTTTGGTGAATGAGGCCGGGCAGGTGTATGCTATTGCGACAACGGAACGGGCGACAGAAACCAAAGATAAGTCAAATTGACCGGTTTGGGGTTGAACCTCGCTAAACCACTTGAAAATATCATTGCGAGCATCTAACCGGCTCCCCCGGCGATTTTCAAAAGAAACTTGAGTGGCATGCAACGCCGTGAACTTAAGCCTTTGAGTAAGATTTTTCTCCCTGACACATCAATCAACACTTTAGTTCCCAACGTCGAAGCAACAAATCTCATTCTAACATTCTCAAGAACGTTAGA
>JBAZZQ010000050.1:0-27607 GCA_041658725.1 Phycisphaerae bacterium
CGAGTCGAGCAAGTGGACGGCCTGACGGAGTGACGAAGCGATTTTGTGGTGAAGACCTTTGGGTAAAAAACCGCATTGCCGACCACGCCAGCGGGGTCAGAGAGGCCAAAGTGCGAAGGTTGGGTTAACATCACCGCTCATCCCACGGCGGTATGGACCGCTCTGCAAGTGGTCAATGCCTTTCCAGAAGAGACCATTCCGAAATATTTGATCCGGGATCGGGATACGATTTATGGTGAATATTTTCGACAACGAATCAAGCACATGGAGATTATCGATGTAGTTATTTCGGCAAAATCGCCTTGACAAAATCCGTACGTGGAACGAGTGATCGGCTCCATACGTCGGGAGTGTCTGGACCATCTGATCGTTTGGAATGAAAGACACTTGGTAAAACTTCTTCATGACTATTTCGATTATTATCATCATGCCCGAGCGCATCAGGCGCTGGATAGAAACTCACCGGTTCCCCGAGAAGTTGAACTTCCTTTGAGTGGGAAGGTCGTTTCGATCCCGATGGCGGGAGGCTTGCATCACCGGTATCGGAGAGTTGCCTGATCCGTGTTGGAACAACGGAGGCAAGAAGCCTTTTTATCCACATTGATACCCCTTGCGACATAGATCAATCCCTCAGATACTCTTTCGAACTTTGGGATCTCGTTGACAATTTTTCTTGAATCAATAAGTGCTGTGAAACATTTCGGAGTCTTTGCTACCGGATAGAATATTCAGTAGGGACACCTCGTCCCGGGCAACCCGCTCTGGAGTATTGGGATCAACGATGGCTTAGCCGAATTGAAAGGGATTTCCCCCACAGGCCTTTTAAAAAAAAACCGATGGCAGCGTAAAACGGCTCCCGTCCTACAGTATTTACGGCGGTGTCGTCGGCGTATACTGGAAGTTGATGTGGTTTACCCCGTGACATTTCAATGTACAGGTCCCCTGGAATCGGCCAATATCTCGGTATTCAATCCGGCTGGTGCCCGGTGCCCGGAACACAATCGAACGATCGAAATTAATCAGGTGACTTCCGTTGACTCCAGGGCCGGTCACTCCGTGGGGATCATGGCATACATTGCAGGGGGTCCGAAGGTTGACAATATGGCGGCGGTGGAGGGAGAAACTATCGTTGGCCAGGATGCTGGACCGTTCGTGACAGCGATAGCACAGGGCATAAGCCGAGGCGCTTTCGGTGGTAAAATCGCGAGTTTCATAGCGAAGGGCGAGGATAAAATCAAAGGCGGACCCGTGCGGCCCGTTGGGTCCCGGACCGCCGAAATCACGGGAAATATTTGAATTGTGGCAGGAGTTGCAGCCGATCATTCGTCCCCTTAACGCGGGATCTAGGCTGGGCACATCGTTGGAATTGTGGGGCAGGGCAAACGGGTGGGAAGAGGCGGCCGAGGGATTGACCTGGCGGCGGATATTGACACTGAAGTTCACCCGGGAGGTGGCCCCGACGATGGGGACGGGTTTATCCGCGTGGCAGCGAAAACAAATTTCATATTCGAAGCGGGAAACCGGAATCAGGTTTCCCTGGATGCCCACGCCAGGGACTTTCTGCAACGGACCGGACACCCCCGGGACGGTGGTGCCAAGGGTGCCTCCGAGGAAGTCCGGCTGGACCGCATGGGGATTGTGGCAATCGTCACACGTCACGTGAGTGGGCATGACTCGCGGGTTTTCCACCGGGTTGTGAAGATCGACGAATGGGTTTCCGCGATGATTATACGGTAATCGCATAACCGAGAGGATATCGGAACCGACGCTCCCGTCATGACAGGTCAAACAGTTGGTTTCATCCCGCCGGAATTTGAGGAGTCGCTCCCGGCCCTCCGCACCGTGCACCTGATGGCAGGCGAGGCAGGCATTATCGAGCATCGTGGCGAATTTCGGTCGCTGGTCCGGATTAAGGGTGGGCCGAAACTGGATGTGGCGAACGCTCAGGGCATGGGCACTGATGGGCCAGCCGAGCATTTTATGGCAACTGGTGCACAGAACCCCTTTGCGATCCGGCAGGCGGAGAAAATTGCCCAGTTGATTGTTGTGCGGATCGTGGCAGGTGGTGCAATGGACTTCGTTGTGCGGTCCGAGATCGAGTTTTCGGCTGATTTCCTGCGGGTTACGCAATTGGAGATCCGCGTTGGCAAGGGCCAGATCATATCGAAAACCAATGGGATGATCGTCGGACAGATCGGTGGTCAGGTTGGACGGTCCGGGCGGCATAGTGAAGCTGGTCATGGCAATCGGGTCGGTGGCAGGCCGGGATCGCACCAAACCCAGAGCCAGAGTTCCGTCATGGCAACTGAGACACATCTTACTCGGTCCGAAGGGCTGCTCGATCCGGGCATCCGTGGTACTGCTTCGGTAGATACGGTAGTAGGCGGTTGGTGAATGGCGATTCCACAAGGGTGTTTGCGGTTGGGCCTTGTGCGGGGTGTGACAGAAGATACAGATTTCCTCCTCGTTCACCCCACGGATGGCGTTGGGACTGTAAACTGAAAGATCATGCTTGGAATTGGCGATACGCTCAATGGCGAAGACCTTGATGGAAAGCAAAGCGAATAACAGGATCAAGATTTGTTTCATTGTGGAGCATCCTTTGAACCCAGATATTGAAATAGCTGGAGTCGGCGGTTAAAAGTGTCGGCGACCCAGATTCGGTTCTGATCGTCAAAAAAGATTCCTTCCGGCAGGCAGAACTGTCCGGACTTGCAGCCTTCCTCCCCAAAACTTAAAAGGAGTCGGCCGGCAGGATCGAAGATTTGGACATTTTCGAAATTGTTGTCGATGACATAAATATGTTTTTCACGGTCGGAAGTCAACCCTTTCGGCAAGGAAAAAGCTCCCGCGGCATCCCCTTTTTGCCCGAAGGCTGAAATGAATTTTCCATCTGTGGTAAATCGTTGAATCCGAGCGTTCAGGGAATCCGTGATGAGCAGTCCGAGTTTTTCATCGAACCGTATTCCGACGGGAAAATTAAATTCTCCCGGCGCCGTACCGCGTTTTCCAAACCGTGTGACGATCTGACCTTGATCGTTCAGAACGACGACGCAATGTCCGGCCACGTCTACTATGTACAACCGATTGTTGGCCGGACACCAGCATAAACCTGCCGGGCGTTTAATCACGTCCTTGGCCCAGTTTCCCGCAAAATTTCCATCGTGATCGAAAACCATGACTGAATTTTCCAACGCATCGGATACAAACAATAGTTTTGAGTTCAAAGCGAGATGGCTCGGGTATCGCAGATATTGATTTTGGATAAGGGACGTTTTTCGCCGTTCCAGATCGAAAACAAGGATGCCACTCTGTCCGGGGTCGGTCACAAAAACTTTATTTTGATCGACCGCAACATCTTTCGGGGCTATCAGCCGGTGATTGTGATTTCTGCCTGTCAGGGTTTCGTTAAGTTTTTCCCAGACCGATTTGACTGGATGGATATCCTGGGTTGAAGATAACTGGCCGATGTATTTGATCCGGGGGGTATCCGGCGGGATCGGCCAAACCAGTGAGGAATCGGCAGGCTCCCAGATCGGCCGGACCATCTGAGCGCAACCCGCCGGTAAAACCATGACCAACAAAATTATGAGGAAAACCTTGTTCATTGTCGACGTCCCAGCCCGAGCAGATCGGGAATATCCCTTCTGATTTTGATCCAGACACTCAATCCGTCATCCCGGGTGCCGGCTACGGCCAGTTTATCGTATTCCACGTCGCAACTTATGGCAAGTAATCCGATACGATATTGAAAACCGGAACAGAAATCAATCCCATTGGTCTGACCCTGGAGAGTATCATTCTCATATCGATAGGCTCCGCGGGCGGTAAAATCAACCCTCCGGATTAACGGGTGGCGGTAGTCCAGGGAAATATCAAACAGGGAAGCCCGGCGATCCTCCCCGCCGGTAAACCAGAACCGTGACACGCTGGTGTGCAAGTCCAACTGATGGGGAAGACGGTTTAAAATCGACCAGTCGGCGTTAGCGTGAAGGGCGTTGTAGGGGTCCACAGAATCGTGATTAAACTCAAATTCACCTCCCCCCGACCAACGGGCCTTCCGGTAGGTCAGACCCAACCGATGGCGGTTAAGATTATTCGGTTCTACGGGAACGACCCCTTCGTAATCCAACTGCTGGCGACGAAGGTTGACCGCATAATACGGTGTCCATCCAGAATTAAAATTCTGCTGGACTCTTAAATCCGCTTCGTTCGTTTGGGCGGTTATCTTTTCACTGGTTTTGTAAAGGTAGCGGACACGTACCGTATCCTTGTCCTTGATGGTTCCGAAGGGGACTCTTAGAAGTGCCGTTCGCGTGCCCAGGGTAATCACTGTATAATCCTTCCCAGGTAGAAAGACACGGGTTCGGGCCAGGCTGGTGACTACAATGCTGCCGGAAACAACGTTTGTCTGGGCCAGGTACCCGGGCAGGGGATCCTGAAAATAAACCACTTCGTCAATAACCTGTCCGAAATCTTTATCAAACCGGGTTCGCGAGTCGTCGTAATGATAACCAAGTGTTGTCGAAAAATTTCCCAGGCTGTTTTTCCGCCGGTAATCCCAGCGGACAAGTCCCCCGACGTCGTCTCCGGTCATCTCTTCGTTAGAGGTTTCATGGCTGATGTAGACATCTCCCGTCGTGGTCAGGTCCCCGAGGCGAAGGGTGGGTTCAAAATCGAACCGGTGGGATTGAAGCCGAAAGTTTTCATACGTATCCCGGTTGTACTGGTATTTGTACCGTGTGGAGAAAATCTCGCTGTGATTGAGTGTAAACTGGGGGCCGACATTTAAGTGATCCCGGGGCAAGTCCCCCTGGTCTTCCTCGTATTCCAGAAGAGTTTCAAAAAGGTGCTGATGCTGGGAGCCGAATTCGATGCGATCGTCCAGATTAATCGTATTTCGGGTTGTTTTAAATTTAAAATCGCTGCCGGAATATTGTTCGTTGATACGGCTCCGCTGGGCATCAATACGCAGTTGATGATATTGGCTGACGTTTAACGTTCCCGTGTAGTGCAGGAGCGTTTCCCGCACGTCTTCGTCATCAAAGAGATCGCTGTTGCCGGTGTATTTATCTCGGCTGGTCTCCAGGGTCAGCTCCATGGGAAAAAATTCGTTTTGCCAGCGCACGGTCCCCCCATATTTCCACCTCTCGTGTTCCAGGCTGGGCAGGAATTGCCGGCTGATGCGTTCGTTCTGGTGCAGGGCGGTCAAACTGAAATTAACGGGTTTCCTGGAAAAAAAATCCGCGTTGACATTATACTCGCCGATCCATCCATTATCGTTATCATGCAATCGTCCCAGCCAGGAGTTTTCAAATGAGCTTAGCTGATCCAACCCCAGACGAAGGTCGGCATTGAAATTGATAAATTCAGGATACAGCACGTCCCCGCCAAGCCGCAAACCCATCGTTTCGCGTAATTCCCAACTCCGGTTTTTCTTGGTTCCGTTCTGTGTTCCGTAGGTAAAGGGATCACGGGGAGTTTTCACCCTTCGGGCATCATAACGGGATTCGAATTGCAGATCGCCTTCCATATAACTCAAATGAAGCCCTCCCGGGGGCGGCGATTGGTCTTGATCGGTTGTCGCCGGTTGAGTGGCTGGCGAGGCGGCGTTTAGAATTGGAGCAAAAATCAGAGTGAAAAGAAGAAGAGACAAAAAATACCGACTGGTCAGGATTGTCGAGGCGGCGACTATACCTTTAGAAGTCGGCATGAACGTTCGGCCCTCTAGCTTTATTGAAGCACCTTGAAGCATCATTGTTGAATACTTTAATGAATTTGTCAAGCAAAGGATATGAGCTTTGTAAATAATTGGCTGAAACGACTCCGTCTGCCCGAATTTTACGGATTATAATAACAGGAAACGGACGACATTACCAATCGTCCGTTTCCTGAAAGATATCTGCCGTGATCAGGCTATCGAATAACCTGATCGCCTTGTCGGTTATTTCCCGGCGCTGGTCAGGAGCGCGTTGGCCTTATTAATGATAGATCGGGCATACTCTGGATTATGGATACCCAGGCTTAGATCATTAATGATCCAGTAATACAAGAAGCGGACTTTCTTGATGTCATTCGATACCGTCTTCTGATCTGTGGGTCCGCCGCTGGAGCTATATTCCCAGGTAGAAACAGCACCCAGCCGGGTTTTAATGCTATCCAATCCGGCTTGGATTTCCGCTTGGAAGGTTGTCTGCAGGGCGATCACATTCTCCTCGGTGGGATGGCATCCGGCTACACCGAAGCACGCCTTGAAGTTGATTGCAAAGGAGTGTCCGCCGATGGCTGGGGTGTCTTCCGCTGTCCCCGGGAGGTCGACCACGTCCACGCGGTACATGTGGCAGGTCGTACACTGACCTGGGACAAAGGAGTGGACAGACCCCTCATTGGGTACGAGGGACGTTTTGTTGTCCGAGGAGTCCATTTCTCCTGCGTACATGTTGGCCTGGATCGAGTGATGCGGCCCTCGGCTGCCGGCTGTCCAGTTGGCTCCCCGGCTGTGATGGCACTGCCCGCAGATGTTAAACCGGGCCGGATTGGTCGTCAGAGTAGTATTATCCGAAGGGGTCGGGAAAGCGACTTTCGGATATCGCAACTGGAAATCGTGTCCCGGCTCTATTCCGATCCCTTTATCATTGCCCGTCTGCTCGTGAGGATCGTGGCAGATCGCGCAAGTCTGCGAGTTCATCTGATCGATCGGTACATCCTTGAGAAAAGTGTCCGTTATCGTATTTCCCTCATTGAGAACCTGCTGGCGATAATCGCCCGAATGGCAAACACCGCAGCTAAGGAGGCTGCTACCCACATTAAAGGAGTCGCCAGGGTGTTCCGACACTTTACCGTGAGATCCCGCGGCCCATTCTTCATACGTAGGAATACTCGGAGCGCCGGCAACATGGGCATCGGTATGGCACTTGCCGCACACCGCGCTGGAAATGCTTTTCGTGGGACGAAGTGTTTTGTCGGCCACGTTGTTCACATGATCCAATCCGGGACCGTGGCAACTTTCGCACTGGACATTCGCCAGATTCGGTGTGGTCGGGTTATCCACGTATCCACCCTCTTCGCCAAACCCCACCGTGTGGCAGGGCAGGCAGGCCGTATTGGTGTCCTGGCCGATAGACTTAAGAAGCCCCAGGGCTCCGGCGTGGCCCGTCTGAGACCAGGACTCATGTACCCTTTTGTGGCACACCACGCACCGATCGGCCCCCACGTATTTGGCGGTCGGTGTCGTGCTATTATCAATAGGGTTCGTAACTCCGCTACCGCATCCGGGCAGGATTACTGAAACACCCGCCAAAAGCAGACCCAAGAAAGGAATCGCCAATTTCGAAGATCTTTTCATACCCGTTAACATTTATACCTCCATCATTAGTCCCAAAAAAATAATTTCTTATTAAAAGCCTGTATCGTGCATCCCCAGAGCGATATCGGCCGCGGATTTAATCGTGAGCTTAAAGGCACTTCCGACATCGCTATGGCACCGCAAACAAACAAAATCCAGAGTAACCGCCCCGTGCCCGTTGGCGTCTTTCAGAACGGTGGAGCCGTCAGCGGAAAACATGGCGGTGTAATTAACCTGATCGGTATTGATAAACCAGATGTGCGTTTTAATATCGCCCTGCTGGCCGTTGAGTCCGACCACCGCCGGGGGAGCCGATGTTGCGGACCTGGTGGCGTATGGCATGTGGCAACTGACGCACGTCACTTTTTCGACGTAGTCGCCGCGGACGAAGACGGTCCCATCGTGCAGAGGGATGTTTTTATCGGGATGGCAGGACTGGCAGGTATTGATAATGGCCTGGTCGCTTTCGTAAACCGTTGAAATATGCGGATCGTGGCAGGTAACACATCGGATGTTGGCGTGAGGACTGGCCAACAGTTCCTGGTATTGCTCATGATTCTGAATAAAACCCCCTTGGGCCAAAATAACGTCTTTTTCCGCTAAGCCGCTGATTTCCGAGGAAACCCCTCGGCTGTGGCAGGTTCCACACGCGGTGGACTCGCTATTAATATAAATGTTTGCGGGGGGATTGGGAACGTGGTTGCTTCCCGGACCGTGGCAGTTTTCACACTGGACTCCCGATTCGGAGAATGTTCCACCCACCCCCGACAAGCTGTCCTGGTGACCGTTTTGATTGGGTCCGGTCATGTGACAGAAAAAGCAGTTGTAGCTGTAGGACTTGGGAATGGTAGCGGAATGTTCATACGCGCCCCAGCCGGCCACCGTACCGTTGGGAGGAAAATCCAAATTCCACTGCGTGTTGACCTTATCCACTCCGTCCGTCATGATGTATCCCTGACTATTGATGAAATTGGCCTTTCGGATATACCCGCCAATCACGTAAGTCAGGTTGCTCCATGTGGCTCCCACCGGAGGATTGGGTACCCCGGCATGGATACCTTCCGGAGCATAAGAGGGGGAACCACTCGCCAATTTTTTTAAGATCTGACTATGGCCATGAATTGTATGTTGAGCCCCGATAGTCGGGTGACAGGCCTGGCATGCCCCGGAGCCTATATAACTTGCGCCCTTGTTCGTGGGGTCCGTGGTATTGCGTTCAAAAAAAACATCGGCTGGAGGGGGTTGACATCCAGAGGAGGATAGTAAAACAATCACGCAACCTATTGATAGGCAGAGCGAAATACGCCATTTTTTCATGATGGCCATTGCGGCTTCTCATCTATTCGAAAAAGTTCTTAATACACTATCTCTTATCATAAGGATACGCGTTCAAGCACTTTTCATCAAGCAAAATCCATACAAAACATTTGTTTTTAACGATGTAGCTTTCCTTAACTTCTTATATTGCAATAGATTAAAATATTCAACTATATCAAGTGAAATAGTCAGGTTATGCTTTAAATTTTTGAAAAAAAGGGTATAATAAAATTTTTGATGCGTTATAATGCGTTGATTACTTTTGGGATGAGTTTTCACAGATGAAATCCATTTTTTCAATTTTGTTGTGCGGATGGATTATTCCAACTCTGATTGCAAGCAAGGGTCCGGCTGCCGATCCTCACCGTTTCCCTTCCAGTGCCAATCATGGAAATATTGGATGTGTGGCCTGCCACCATCCCCATAAGGCGGGGGGGAAAAGTGCGGTGTGGGAGACGCAGCCAAGTCCGGAGTGTCGACTCCCCCTGTACGCCACTTCGAGAACTCAAGTCGGGAAGAGTAGTCTGATGTGTCTGGGTTGTCATGACGGCGCGATCGCTGACGAAGTCCCCGTGGAGAGCGGAACGATGATCGTCAGCCAGGTGGGAAATTCCAGGCCCGGCTTGGAAAGAGGAATTGGTTATCCCCTGGGCAGTCATCCGATCGGTGTTCGTTACCAACTCCATTCGGATAAGTATGTCGCCCGGGCCACGGTGGCGGCAAAAGGATTTCTGTTGCCCGAAAACCGCGTCGAATGTATAAGCTGTCACGACCCGCACGGAACTACGGGTATCCGCCATTTACTGGTAAAGTCAAATCGGCGAAGCGCTTTATGTCTTTCATGTCATCAGTTGTAAATTCATGATAAAAAAAACGATAACAGGATTTGGCTCATGGCTTTCGCTCTTGAGTTTGCCGTTTTTTTGCGGATGCAGTGCTTTCCAATCGCCGGCCATCCGAGAGAAATTTTCCTGTTATCCCCCCAAACCTGCCCCGGTACGAGTCATCGCCCTTGGATCGGTGACTGGTCAATTCTCCACCGCGAGCGAGCCTTCCGCGTTTCGGCGGTTTGTAACCGGCGAGAATGAAAGCGATACTCGAAGTGGCTTGGTTCGGCCTTTGGCGGTAGTGGCCAGGGGGGGGGAATTGCTGGTGTGTGACGTGGGTCTCGGGGCGGTGGTCCGGATGGACCCATCGAATGGCACGATGAAACCCTTGATCAATTCCGGGATCCCCAACCCGGTAAAGCCCGTGGCGTTGGCCGTCGGTCAGGAAGGTAATGTTTTTATCGCCGATGTGCTTTCCGGCCAGGTAATTGAAATCAGTGCCGACGGAACGATGAAAAATACTTTTCGACTTCCCGAACAACAAGGAAAATTTAAACCTATCGCCGTCGCGGTTTCAACCCGGCAGATGTATGTAATAAATGGAGCCTCACAAAGTGTTGAAATCTTCGACCTGACGACAAGTCGCTATAAAGGCCGGCTCGGAAGTTTCTTCCTGCCCGTTGCAATTTGCGTGGATCACGAAGGAAAAATATACGTTATAGATATGTTGAAGTGCCAGGTTCAGGTCTACCACGACAATGGGCGGTTGATCAGGGAGATCGGGTCACCCGGAAATCTTCCGGGCCAGTTTGCCCGGCCCAGGGGCCTCACTGTCGGGTCTGAGGGGATCATTTATATCACCGATGCCGCGACCCAGGTGGTGCAGATGTTTGATCCAGCGGGAAATCTTCTCATGACCTTCGGGGGGGCGGGTTCTGTGGTCGGAGAGTTGACTTTGCCCGCGGGAATCTGTACCGATAAGTCTCTGATGAATCTCTTCGCTCCAAAACTTCCAACATCATTTATTCCTGACTATTTGATCTTTGTCGCCAATCAATTCGGACCAGGCCGTATTGGAGTATACGCCTTTGGAAAATTCCGTGATAATTAATATTCGTCTTTGCTGGCTCCTCCTGGGGATGATCTTTACGCTCCCGGGGGTGGAGGCCAAAGAGGCGCAATTGCCGGACCCGCATTGGCGGGCAGATCGCTGTGCCGACTGTCACACCATGACGAACGGCAAGGCTCTGCCCATTCCCGTTCAAAAAACGGATGAAATCTGCCTCGGGTGCCACGACGGGAAAAAGGCGGCGCTGGAAGCCCATCCGATCCACAAAATCTTTGACGAGCGAACATACCGGAAGCCTCCCGGCTGGCCGCTGGTGAACGAACGACTGGTCTGCCTGACCTGCCACAACATTAATCTGACAGCCGGGCATTCGCATCCGCAACCCCTGTTCAACCGGTCGTTTCTCCGAGGTGGACCGGTGAGGGAGATGGAAGAATTTTGCATGAATTGCCACAAACCCGCGTTCAATAAAAAACTGAATCCCCACTTGATGCTCAATCCGGATCGTTCCATTCGCAAAGAGGCCTGCCTGACCTGTCACGTGAAAGTCCCTGACCGGACCGCGAGGACGCCCACCACCCAACCGTACCTGAAGGCTATTCCGCTGGTCCTGTGCCGAAGCTGTCATCCATATCATATTGACTATTTTGAACCCGGGCATATCGGGCTTGTCATGCCGCCGGCGATGCGGGCGCATACCCCCCCCCAGATCGTATTGAGCCTTACCGGAAGGATCATCTGTGCCACGTGCCATAATCCGCATCCGCGGGGCTTGTTCCCGCCTGGCAGTGCCTTGGACTGGAACGCGATGCAGATCGTGGGTTCAGACAAAGTCCTCTCGCCCGTTCGAAGCCGGGAATTTTGCCTTCAGTGCCATAATTTAAAGCTGGAGATTAAATGACAGAGAAATCTCTTCGCGTGAAGCGATGGTTAAAACTGGGCTTGATCGGGGCGGTCGTGATGATGGTGTTGGTCGGTCTCTTCGTCGGAGGGGCAGAATACTACACGGGTCGCAGCGCTTTCTGTGGAAGCTGCCACATCATGACACCCTATTACAAATCGTGGCAGCAGGACATACATTCCACGAAGGCAAGAGCGGCCTGTATCGATTGTCATTACGCCCCGGGGGATCGCCATACAATCAATGCGAAGCTGAGGGGCTTGTCTCAACTGGTCAGTTATTTTTCCGGGCGGACCGGTAATGCCCGGCCCAGGCCGAGAGTCCGGGACGCAAGCTGTCTTCGTGAAGGATGTCATAGTCTGAAAGACTTTGTGGATAAAACTTATCCGATCCGGGACGTCGGCTTTACCCATACCAAACATTTAAAAATAGATACTGCCACCCTGGCCAAAAATGCCGATCGGATTGAAGAATTGACAATAGGATTGAAATCTCTCCTCGACAGTTCAACTTTTGAAGCCCTGCGTCAGTCAGCCATTCTCGTGGGTGATCCTGAAGATAATCAGCAAAAGATCACAAAATTAATTAATGGGGCTTCCGCGAATCCGCAAGCCATGAAATCGGCTTTGGAATATGCCCTGGCTGTCCATCGCGATATCCGTTTGAGGCAGATGGGAAATCTCCAGTGTACCACCTGCCATGCCCACAACGATGACGAGAAACATTTCAGCGTCCGGCGTCCGCTCTGTTATCTTTGCCATTTCGCAAACCAGCCCTTTAACACCGATACGGCCCGGTGCCTGAGTTGCCATAAACCACCGGCTATGGCCGTGCCCGTGCACGGAAAGGTTGTAAAAGTATCCAAAGGGGTCGCCAAATCCGTGTCGGGGATGATGGACCATTCCGTTATTATTGCCAATAATGTCAATTGCGTCAGTTGCCACGCGGATCTTGTGGCAGGTACGGGCCAGGTCTCCCGGCAGCGATGTGCCGCCTGCCACGACCTTGCCCGATACTATGAAAAATTCGACAAGAACCTTAATACGGAAACAGTGAATTACCTGCATACCTCTCACACGCCTAAACTTCACGCCTCCTGCACCGAATGCCACGATGAATTTCAACATCGAAAATCCGCCGATATCCTCGTCGCCAAGGGAGAGTTTCTTTCTCCGGTGATGGATAACTGTGCCCATTGCCACCCGAATCACCACCACCGACAGGTGGAAATGCTCAAGGGCCAGGCACCGGAACCTATTCCCCACGGTGTCCCGAATGCCATGTTCGGTTCCCGTGTCAATTGCCTCGGATGCCACACCAGCCGGGGCGAAGACCTCAAGGGCTTACCCGTCCTAAAGACGACCCAGCAAGCTTGCATTGCTTGCCACGGCCACGATTATGACCAATTGTTCAATCAATGGCTCGACCGGTTGAAAGCCGAAGCAAAAGACGCAAAGGAGCTTGAATCCAGAGCTACAATGCAATTGAATAACTCGCTTCAAGCCGGAAAGGAAATCCCGAAGGAGGTAAGGGAGGCGATAGCCAAAGGCCATGAAGCCCTGGAATTTGTCGAGCAATCCAAAGGCATCCATAATCGGAATTATGCCCTGGACTTATTGAACTATGCTTCCGATCAGTTTACCCTCGCCATTCGGCTTATGAGTCCAACCCCTTCGACTTCCACGCAAAGCATGAACCAGGAAGGAAGAAAACGATGATAAGGAAATTGGTCGTCCTGACATTCGGTTTAGTTTTATTTCCCATAATCGCAAAGGCCGCAGATCCCGAAGGATGTTTGAATTGTCACCGGTATCGCGGTTTAGCCCGGATGGAGAAGGACCAAAAGACGGTTCGTCTTTTTTATGTGGATTCCAATTATTATGACCGGGCGCTGGGCCCCCATGCCCGGCTCCGGTGCACCGATTGTCACAATCGAAAAGAAGTAAATATTATTCCCCATCATAAAGTTGGCCCCGTCGATTGCACCCGGACCTGCCATCTGGAATCACCGGAAAAAATGGAAATCCAGTTTTCACATGCCCGTATCGCCAACATGCTCAAATCCTCCGTCCATGACCGTGGGGTCCTGGCGACGGCCAATGGTCTTTTGGGTAAACCGTTGCGTCCGGACCAGTCGGACTGCCTGCTCTGCCACGACGAACCAACCTTCCGGCGCACCGATCAAACCTGGGCGAAACAGGAAGCCCCCATCGGTCGATGCAACGTCTGCCATGATCAGCAACTGCCGGTAAAAACTCCTTATTACTATTGGCATGTCCATGCTCGAAGCCTTCCCGCCCGGAGTAATACGGATATCGTTCGGATTTGCGCCGTATGTCACAGTAATCCGAAAATTGAAGAGCACTTTAAAATACCCAATACTGTGGCTAGTTACCTTGCCAGCTTCCACGGCAAGGCCACGATGCTGGGAAGCAAGGAAACGGCCACTTGCCTCAATTGCCACGTGAGCGAGATTCAAAACGTTCACATGATGCAATCGTATAAAGAAGATAATGCCCCCACCAACTCTTCAAGGCTGGCCGACACCTGCCGAAATCCCAATTGTCACGCCACGGCGGGATACCGGGTGAGTTCCGCCGCCGTTCACATGGACCTTGCGACCAACTGGGGGATCGAGTTCCTCATCGCCTGCTTGTTCATCCTGATGATTTTATCGACCTTTGGTCCATCGTTGGCTCTGACGGCGCTGGAATTGCTGCAGATTATCGCCCACCGTCATGATCCGGAGCATTTTCAAAACGTTCGACTAGCGGAAAAATTACTGGTCCAGCCGGAGGGTAGAAAATTTCTCAAACGCTTTACGCCCCATCAGAGGATCCAGCATTGGGTTTTGTTCATTTCCTTTACGACACTCGTCATAACGGGTTTTCCCATAAAGTTCGCTGACGAGTCCTGGTCCAGGTGGGTGATTGGATTGTTCGGAAGCCTGAGCGTCACTAGAAAAGTGCATCACTGGGCCGGGGTTCTGCTTCTGGCCGGATTTGCCTATCATTTGGCCTATTTAACCTTGTATTTTTGGAAAAAGAAGCAAGCCGAAGGAAAAGGGCTTGTGCGGACGATCCTTGCTCTTCCTTTGGTTATGAATTTCCAGGACTGGAAACACATGGTTCATTTGGTGGGCTACCTGTTGTTCCTAACTCCAACCCGTCCCAAGGGAGGGCGATTTAGTCCGGAAGAGAAATTCGAATATTTCGGAGTTTTCTGGGGTGTGCTGATTTTGGGCGCTACGGGAATATTATTATGGGGCCATGCCTGGACCAGTCGGTTTCTGCCCGGCCGAATCCTGACGATCGCCTTGCTGATCCATTCCTTCGAGGCATTTCTCGCCCTGCTTCACGTGGGGGTTCTCCACATGGTAGGCGTCATCTTTTCCCCAAGCGTCTTTCCACTTTCTCCAGCCATGGTGACAGGAAACACCCCATCGGAGGAAATGGCGGAAACCCATGCCGCCATGCTCGAAGAAGCGGAAAAAAAAATACAAACCGGAAAGATGGAGGAGAAAAAACATGGCTAAGCCGATCTTCAAAAACCTTCCTCGTCTTTCGGATATTCTGCATCAGATTTCCCGCCATCGCCTTCCGATCTTGGCGGAGAATTTCTTCGTTCGCGTATATACCCTGATCCTGCTCCTCATCGTCCTCTGGGCGGGGTACATGGCCTTCGCGTACCTGGTCAAATCCGTATTTTGGAGCGTCCAGGTCCCGAAGGAATATGTGGAATGGCAGGGTCGAGTGGATGCCGACCTCCTCTGGAAACCCAATGCCGTCCCACCCTCGCGGACCCCTTTAGCGCATTACCACACTCTGACCCAACAGTTTGTACTCGACAAGAATAATGGTTGTGCCGCCGCGGACTGTCACAGCCCGATTCCGCATAACAAATCCGTCGCAATGCGTTCCTTCTCCAATTTCCATGCCACATTTCTGGCCTGCCAGACGTGCCATGAACATTCGCAAATCAAGCCGATCCCCGCCGTGTGGGTCAACATCGCCTCCGGAAAAATTCAAGACCCTCCTGCGATTTTGGCGCTTATGCGGCATCTGGAAATGGATAAAGAGGCGATCAAAAATAATCCATCCGCCACCCATTCCACAATCCTGAATCTGCTCAAAAATGCTTTGGAGGGCATTGGCCGGGATCCACTCCTCCATTACTTGATGCTCCAGATCGATACCTCGGAACCTGGGAGTCCTGTCTGGCGCCACGCCGTGGAACAATTGACGGCGGAATTACCGTTACACCTTCGAGGGGAATACGGGGCCAAGATCGCGCTGCAGACGATTGGGGAAAACTACCGAGCCTTGAAAAAACAACTCACCAGCCAGGCAAAAAAATACCGAGCAACCAATTTGGTTCCTAAAGAGCGAGACAAAATCTATCAAGCCATTCACGGGAAATTGAAAAGCCCCAGTATTTGCTTGGATTGTCATACTTCCCAGTCGCCCGTGCTCGATTTTAAATCCCTGGGTTATTCTCCCATTCGCGCAGGCTTGCTGACAAGCATACCCATTGCCAGCCAGGTCCAGCACATTCAACAAGGCAAGCCGTTTTATCTGCCTGGTTTCCTGGAGGGCGGAAATGAACGTTAACAAGATACTTTGGCTGATGGTTTTACTGCTCTTGCCCTTGAAGCTTATCGCCCTGGACAAAATTCCTTCCGAGTCTCGGATTGAAACTTTGATAGTCAATAGCCTGACAGGGCCAAAAGACCAGCCGATGGAAAAGCCGACCGATGTGGCGGTGGATTCCACCGGACGGGTTTTCGTGGCGGATGGGGTGAATAATCGGATTTTGCGATTTAACTCCAAAGGCTTATTTGGCGGCGCGATTTCAAAATCCGGAGAACACACCCTTAGCTGGCCCGTCGGATTGACTATGGATAAGGACGATCATCTCTGGATCGCGGACACTGGGAATCACCGTTTGGTGGTGGTAACGGGCGAAGGCAAATTCATTCGGGCGATTGATTTACCTCCCGTCGGAAATGACAAACCCGTTGATCCTACCGATGTGGCCGTTACCCCGGATGGATTTCGAACTTATGTCGTCGATAATGACCATCATCGTATTCTTGTACGTGACAACAGAACGGGTCTTTTTTCTTCTCTGGGAAATTTTGGGCATTCCCTGGGGCAGTTTCAATGGCCCTTCATGATTTGTCTCGGGCCGGACAATTATCTTTTTGTCAGCGAAACCATCGGGACAAGAATCCAGAAAATCAGCCCCGCCGACCGGTGGGCCGGCGTGATTGGACAATGGGGTATCCAGTTGGGGCAATTGTATCGGCCCAAGGGAATCGCGGCGGATAGTCAGGGGAATATCTTTGTCAGCGACTCCACCTTAAACGCCGTCCAGGTTTTCAATTCCAATGGGCAGGTCAAAGGCGTCTTGACTGACCGGGAAGGAAATATCCTGCGATTTGCCCATCCGATGGGTATGTGCTTTGATAAAAAAGGACGGCTTTACGTCGTTGAACTGGCGGCTAATCGCGTGACCGTGGTTGAGATTCGAACCGGCTTAAAGAAAACGCCGGACACAGGGGACCGGCGGTGAATCTATTTGCAAAAATCTTCGGTCCGTCCTGGTGGCATGGCTTCGCGTCTTCGCTAAGCCATGTCGTGTTGAGCGCAGCGAAACATCTTGCCGCCCATGCAACCATATCCTTCGCTGCGCTCAGGAGGACAGCTTTTTGTAACTTTAATTGCACAATGCTGTACTACGGTTCATCATTTCTCCTCGTTCTCCTGGCGGTGGGCGTAATGGCCCAACCGTCTTCGCTTCAACCCGATAGTCGTCGGGAATGCGCCATCTGCCATTTGGAATGGGTCGATCAGTTTAATAATCCCGAAACACCGCTCCTGATCGATAAACCCGAAAAACCGATGGTTGCAAACGAGGAAACCTGTTTGGGATGTCATGACGGATCGGTAAAAGATTCCCGCCGGCGAGTTTGGATCGAACATGGCCATAAAACGGATTTTTTTCCCCCTCCAACCATGAACGTTCCCAAAGAATTGCCTCTTGAAGATGGAAAAGTGGTATGCCGCACCTGCCACACCGCTCATTCCGGTTCCGAGCAGGGCGATATGTCAAAAATGTTTTTCCTGCGGGGGGAAGATAATGGACAAAGTCGTCTTTGCAAGTTGTGCCACTCGGATAAGGTCCGCGGACCCGAACTGGGTTCCCATCCCATCGGAGGCATGCCCTGGCCGATCCCTTCCTCCTTAATCAAAGCCGGATCCAAAGCCAGTCCGGGCCAGCGGCAGATTTATTGCCAGGTCTGCCATACCGCTCACGGCTCGAAGCAGGAACATCTGCTGGTCATGGGGGTTTCCAACAACCAATTGTGCCTGACCTGCCACACTAAGCTGCGGCCCGGAATGTGGCGATCCAACCGCGAAGGGGTACATCCCGACCGACCGATCATCCAATCCCAGGAGAAAATGGACGCCATCAAAAAAATGCATACCCGCCTAGGCCCTGAAAATCGATTGATCTGCCTGTCCTGTCATAAACTGCATGAAGGTAAGAGCGGACGATTTCTCCTGGCCATGCCACTTAAGGATTCCACGTTCTGTATTCAATGTCATTCAGAAAAGAAGGGCCTGACTTCCACCGTCCACGATCTTCGGAAATCCGCCCCGAAGGCGGACAATCGCCTGGGCCTGACCGTGGAACAGGCGGGTCCCTGCAGCTCTTGTCATATGTTTCATAACCTGGCCCTGCGGCCCATTCCTACGGAAACGGACTCCTTGGGCGTGTGTTCCCGCTGCCACAAGACCGGCGGGATGGCCGGAAGACTTGGGGATATGAAATTGACCCACTCGGTTCATCCAAAAAATGGACCCGAGATCGCTTGCCAAAAATGTCATGATCCTCATAAAAATTCTCATCCGAAATTTTTGAAAGAAGCCTCCTTCGATCTTTGCCGTTCCTGCCACGCAAAGAAAACCGAGTTGATGGGCGGACCTCATGACCCCGCCACCTGGACCTCCGGGTTTGGCCAGGACAACAAATGTTTCGCCTGCCACAAAGTTCACAGTTGGGATGAAAAGAAAAAATTATGGACCTTCGTTCCCGCTCCGGGCGTCCCGCCTTCCGATGGCGCGTGTATGGGGTGCCACAAAAACATTCATTGGCCGACGACTCAACCCTGGCAGGTCAAGGACGTCCTTCACCCGCGGCAGAACGATATGATGTGTAAGTCCTGCCATGATCCGCATGTGGGCCAAGGTGCGGTGGATTTATTGCGTGGCTCGACTCCCGCGCACCCGGCCACCGTATGCCTGGAATGCCACAAGGACACGAGTTTCATTAATCAGAGCATGCACAGCCCCCGGGCCATGAGTCTGGAAGGACATGACAAAACTACAGTGTGCGGGCCCTGTCATGCCGTTCACGCGGTTGAGGGAAGCAGGCGGGAAAAGTTGTGGGCCGTTGGATCGGGGGCCGATACGAAGGATCGCTGCCTCGGTTGTCATGGCCCCGGCGGCACGGCAAGGATGAAACCCATTATTGTCCGGCATCCTGTGGAACCTGTAAAATCACTCCATATGGCGCCCATCACCTGCCTGACCTGCCACCTGCCCCACGGCAAAAAAACCGATCTTCCGGATAACGTATCGCTCACGATCCTGTCGGCCTCGAAACCAATGCTCCGATCCGGAGTGGCCGAGACAATCTGTGCGATTTGCCACAAGATGGAAGCGTCAACCCGGTTCCTTTATTTTCATTTTCCCGAAAAACGGAAAAGGTAAATTCCGCTGCAAACCCCAACCAGCAGCAGGTCAATACCCCCGACTAAAAATAAATAATGAACTACCGCGCCCGCCCCAAATGCGTAACTGTGCAGGCCGGTGCCTAAAACGAAGTTGACACCGACGTAAGTCATGATGATCAACCAGAAGGCGAGAATACTCTTAAGGGCCGTAGCGAATTGGCTCCTCGCCATGAGAAAAATCACCATCGCCGCGGCGGTTCCCGCCAAGGCCAGAAATGTTAAACCGGTAATGGGTTTGAGCATGGGAACGACGATGATAAACAGGCTGATGGCCCACAAGGCGGCTACAAAGTACGCCTTGCGAGAAACTTTTGCCTTATCGATTCGCACATGTAAAATGGCTAGGTAACCCAGTAATGCCACCAGGGACCAGACCTCCTTCGGGTCCCAGCCCCAGTATCGTCCCCAGGACGAAGCAGCCCACATACTCCCCGTCAAAATTCCCGCCAGCAGGAGAAATGACCCTACGTAGACATAATTGTAATGCAGGGAATCGATGGTTTTGATAAACGCCTTCCGCGCCGGGGCAATCGCCATCACGATTAACTGGATGTGCGCGATAATGACCGCCAGTGCCAGCACCGAATAGGACACCATGATCACGGGAACATGGATCGACATCCAGATCGTATCCAGCAGGACTGGGGCAATGGGACGGATGTAATGATCGATAGGCAGGCAGTCGGCCAGAATGAGGGCAATCGCGCCCATCGCCGAGGCCGTCACCGGAACTAACCGGTGAGATAACACGAACATCGACAAAATAGTGAAAATTCCCATCCCCCAGCTCAAAAAGAGCAAGGATTCAAACAGGTTGGAAGCGGGGATATGCCCGGCAATCTGCCATCGCAAAGATAAACCATAAGTCAGTATTCCGAAACCCGCGATCAAGACGAAAATAGTAAACACGTCGAACCATTTTTTGCGCAATCCTATTCTCACCGCGGAAAACAGGGCCCCTGCGATCATGACCATCCAAGCCAGCCGAAAGAAATCGCACCGGTTGTAACGAAGTTCCGCGGTGATAAGTTTCGGATTGGGTTTATAGGCGGTTGGCAACGCCGCCAAAGCTGAAATCAACCGATCCGTAGCGATGGAAAAACCGGGTCCGTCATCGGCAAGAAAAGTCCGTTCCAGGGCGACCCATTCTGTTTGTGCGGGGCTTTGAGTATGTCCTTTTATCCCCTGGGGTAATACCAGAATGGGCTGCCAGATTCCGAGAATGTCTTTGGCGTCAGGAATGATCCGTATCACCTGGCACTGGAATACCTGATTGAGCAGAATCAGTTTCTTGTTGATATCGCTAACCTTGGATTCCAAGGGGTCCAGCCGGCGCTCGCCTTGAAGATGCGAAAGATCACTGATCAAGTGGTTGAGAGGTTCGTGGTTTACCAGTTCGGTGTAGGAATAAACGGTTTTTCCCGGCGATAACTTAATCGCCTCTCGAAGCTGCCGGTTCTGGATGGTAATTAAAGGCACATCCTTCCAGACCGCCGGTTCAAAGGTCCATGCCAACAGCAATAACACCGGATCCTTATCGGCAAAGACTCTTTCTCCCATAACCGTGTCCACGGTATCCCGGGCCAGCGTGTCCAACGGCATCCATCGGCCGTCATGCTGCACTGGAATTGCCCGAATACTCGATATATCCAGGTGGGTCGGAAGATGGCCTTGGGGAGCGGGTGCGACCCCCAGCAGTGTTGTCACAAACATAAGAGTTAGAGTTAATGAAAACATTTAGTTTTCCTGCCTTCGTTTCCTAATAAGAACAAGTAACATGCCGGTCATCACGCCGAAGTAACCGATAAAGACAATCGGCTGGCCCGGGTCCCGTGAGACGCTCAGAACGCTGACGGTTTTCCCTTCACCCTGGTTATAGCTGGACTGATAAAGAGTGTATCCCCCGTAAGACATGGGATGATTCATGCTGATAACCTGACTCTGGGTTAAACCGGTGTTGGCCTCTTGAACCGTGACATGACTCTCAAAGGATCGTGGTTGATGTCCACCGGGATAGTAACCGATTTTGAAACGATCCAGAGTCAGCCCAAAACCGAGGGGTTGCCCTTTATCCTGATAAATGAATTCGTACTTCCGCCCGTCCACCAGGGATGTCGTCGGCGAATTTTTTTGCAGCCACAGTTCCGAAGTCTGCTTCGGACTCTCGATCTTAACCAGGATGGCCGGCTGGCGATCCGGGCGAACTGGGTTCACGGGAACAACCAACCCATTCGTTCTTGCATGGTCGAACCGTCGCAGGATGGTGAATTTCTGCCCGGCCCAGGGGGTCGGCAGGGGGGTGCCTGGGATTATTTTCTGAAAAGGAATACTCGCGGAATTATAATGGAATCGCACATATATTTGACGATCGGAATCGCTGACGATTTCGATGGGAAACTCCTGGTCCATCTCCACCGTCTGAAGGAACGTGATCTTAAGTCCTGCAAAAATTTCTTTTTTCTGGTGCATAGATGAAAAATCCGGAAACCGGGCAAAGGCCAACCGCTTTTCCGTTCCCTCCCGTCCGGTGATCTCAACTTCAATAGCAGGATTGACGGGTTTGTCGGATAGGTTTGTAATCTGATTTTTCGCCCCCACCGTGGCGTGGGGCATATATCGAAGAACACGCAGGCTTAAACCCGTATTGCCGATCTTGACCGCCTTGTTCATGCTTTCTTCAAGAGGAATCTTGAACGCGGAACCTTTATATCCCACATCAACAATTCCCTGAGACGAAGGTTTGGTCGTCGGAGGGGGATTCAGAACTCGGTTTAATTCCTTTTGATCTGAAATTTCCTGATATCGTATAACCTCCGAGGCAACTCCGGAGGGAGAATTTGCAAAAATCCAGATAGGATTATCCCGCCCCGACTCCGAAAGAGAAACCTCGATGGCCGTCTGAGTAACGGGATTGTCATCGAGAACCTGTTGGACCATCGTACTGTCAGACAGATTCTTTTCAATTTTGATTTGCAGATTATCCAGGCTGATGACTTTGAACGGCATATCAGCGGTTGATCGAACCTGAGTGCCTTGTCTTACCACGGTCAACGTTTCCCGCTGAATGGGAAACTCCCAGACCGTTTGACCTTCACCGACCGCCATCTGACCCTCGATCCCGAAGTGCTTGGTAACCAACGCGCCCAGCAGGATGACTAAGATAGACGAATGCGTCAACACAAAACCAATCTGCCTTCGGGAAAACGGATAACGAGAAACCATGGCCGAAAAGATGTTTATTCCTAAAAGAAGTAGCAAGGCCACGAACCACATCGATTTATAAAAGTTCACCATGGCCTGTTCGGTGCCATGCGTAGACTCAAAAACTGTGGCACAAGCCATACTTACAAGGAAAAGAATCATTATAACCGTGGCAAACCACAGCGATCCTGCGATAAGAAACAAGGCTTTGAATCTTTTTCTCAGTTCTGTTCCTGGAAGCATTCTATATCCTTTATATCTGTGTACCAGGCTAAAATCCAGGCTTTGGACTTTTCTCGACTTTTTCAGTTGACTTAGTATATAATTATACCATAAACGGAAATTAAAGGAATGTTTTTTCTAATGTCAAATTCCAAAAGTCGGTGATGTATGTTTGTATAACAGGACTCTTTAGACCATGCAAATTAATTTGATCCTCATCTGTTCGGCATCTGCCGTATTTGCATTTTCATCGTCGTATTCATTTATGTCCTTTTTTTTCATCCTAAAGGGTTCACGGAAAACCGGGGTTTATGGCTTGTGGGGTTTGGCGCGGCGGGGCTTACCCTACTCCTTATTTTGCGGGGTCTGGAGACGGGTCGATTTCCGATTGTCGGATACTTTGGGGTGCTTACTTTTTATGCTCTTGCCATCACTATGGGTTACCTGTATCTCGCAATTTGGCATGAAGCCAAAAGCTTATCAATCATCATAATCCCTTATGTAACCCTATTACTGTTATTAGGGACTGTAAGAACGGAGACGAATGTAACGATTGATCCCCACGTGCAAAATATTTGGCTGGATATGCATGTTCTGACCACACTCATAGGGTATACCCTTTTTACCCTGGCTTGTGTACTTGCCTTCTTCTATCTGCTTCAAGACCGTAATTTGAAACGAAAGATTTTCGGATTGATCTTCCGTAAACTTCCGGCTTTGGAGACCTTGGATGGCCTTAACCACAGGATCGAACCCAAGCTCAAACGACAATTGAAGGCCGCCACCAAAGGCTGGCGAATTCAATCATCTGACATGGTCAGATGCGAACCTGGAGACAGGGGAAATGAAAATTGCCCCCAAAAGAAAAGTCCGAGACCACCCGCCTTGGAACCCCAAAGACAACAAGCAACGGATTGTGCCGTTGGCTTCCGCTGATTCCGCGCGGACATGTCGCACCCGATGACGGTGAAGCTTATTGGCGTATTCTTCCTGGTCTCAGTTCCTTACATCCTCCTCTCCGTCGGAGTCTTCAATGGTGACGTGGTCAATCTGTTCTACCAATTCCACGTCGTCGGCCGAGACGTGGCCAATGACCCGGCCGTCATCGAGGATGTTTTCTTCTTTCTTGGCGAGGTCCTTGAACAGTTTGCGCAGGTCTATTGTCCCACCGATGGAAAACCAGATGGTGGAGACCAAGCCAATCACCCCGGCGACGATGAAGTTGTTGAAAAAGAACCACCGCGACCAGCCGTCATTGCTCCAGGGGCTGATGAAATTCCAGACGGCGATGACCACGAAACTGACCAGGAAGCCCCAGCCGAACGACCAGATGAAGACCGACCAGGCCAGAATCTTATCCCCGCGGGTATACTGGTTGTCGATGCCGATGAGCCGCGGAAGTATGCTCCGGAAGGTGAGAGGCGGGTGTTCAACCTTCAACCCTTCGCGATGGTACTTGCCGCGATGCAGCATGCGATCCATGTTGAAGGCTCTGCCGCCGCGGGAGGTGAGCAGAGAGATGATCACATAAAGGCCAATCGACACCAGCATGGTAATAGCGAATATCTCCTGGGAGTTGATGGGAAACTTCTCGCTGCTCATGCGCCATCTAATGATCGGCTCGAATGGAGCCGAGGCTCTTTCCAGCCATAAGGCGACGGTATCGACCAGGGCTCTTTCGTGCAGCCATGGATAAATATCGCCAACCCAGTATTTCTGGACGATAATGGCCAGCACCGCCAGGCCCGAGCCGGTAATGAGGGCGGTCCAGGCTCCGGCCGCAGTCCCGCGTTTCCAATACAGGCCGCCGACTATGCAAGGGCCGCTGCCGCCCAGCCAGATCGCGCCGGTGATCGCGAAGAACATCATGATGTAGTCTACCTGCCCGAAGAAGAAACTGAAGAAGAACGCAAACACGGCGACCAGTGCGATCAGGATGCGCAGCAGGGTGAGCTGCTCTTTCGGGGTAAACGGTTTGCGGCGAATGGGGAGGATGACATCCTGAACAATAATGCTGCTCCACGAGAGTAGGTACGACGTATCCGTTGCGACCATCAGGAAGATGCAGATCGCGCAAAAAAGTCCGGTGATACCGATGGGCAGAAGATATCGCAGCGCCATGGGGACACGCATCTGTCCGAAGATCGTCCCGAAGGTCTGGGAGGCACTCGGATCCACCGCCTGAATCGCATCTCGCGCCGTCTGAACTCGGGCTTCGCGGGCCAGTTGCTTTTCCTCCGAAGCACTGAGGGGTATGGCGGCGGTCTTGGTCTCTGCGACCTGCGGGACGGTTTCGTTACCGATGTATCGGATCCTGGCGCGGTCGGCCTCTTCCTTGACCTTGATCGCCGCGGTTTTGTCGAGCATCGCCTGCAGTCCGGGGGTGACCTTGCCGGTGTTGAGATAATCGATGGCTTCCTTGCGTGCCGAAGCGAGATCGTTGCCTGTGACGACGTCATTCACCGCCTTGACCGCCAACTCGGTCCGGCAGGCCACGGCACCCCGCGGTCCGGCCTGGAATTTGTCGACGTTCAGATAGGTTAACGCGATGATGGCCAGCAGGAGAAACATCATCCCTTCGAACCCGGAACGCCACTGGCCCAGCACCCCCGATAGCTTTTGTTCGTGGGCATTCCTGGCGGCAACGCTATAACCTTGATTTCCGGACCAGCCCATGCGGTTGATGAAGCCAGCCAAGACGCCAACGAGCACATAGAAGAGGTTAAAATCGCGCAATTCGCTGATGTCGAACGGGTTAATCAGACTCTTTCCGGGCGGCCGGTCCAGGAGCGCTGGCATCATATCCCCGAACCAGGAAAACTTCAGGAGGATGAACACCACAATGACCACATACATCGGATAACTCAGCAGCCCCTGCACGCAATTGGCAACCATGATCGTGATCTGGCCGCCCCTCATTGCCACGAAAACCGACAGAGCCAGGAAAACCGCCATGACCAGCCCAAAGGTGGGGAAGGCCAACCCGAGAATTTCGGTTTCAATCGGCAGGCCGCAGAAATATACAAGGAATCGTGCCCCGACGGCCGGGAACAGCGCATAGTTGATGACGCCCGAGACGGACTGCAAAACGCCGGCGAAGAGGCGGAACTTACGGCTATAGCGAATCTCCAGGAACTGACCAACGGTCATGGCGCGGGTTTCGCGGAACCGGTAGACACAATAGCCGGTCAAACCCAGAATGATGAAGATGGGCGACACAAAACTACCCCAGAAACCGTAGGCGAACCCGGACTGATAGTAAGTCTCATACATCGCGACCAGGCTGATCAGCCCCATGGACGCTTCCCCACCCGACACGCAAAGCACATACCGCCCAGCCACGCGACCGGCCGTCAGGAAGTCCGAAACGCCCTTCACATAGCGCTGCGTGCGCAGCCCGATGTAAACCACGATAAAGAGAGGTATCGTCACAATCAGCCAGTCAATCCAATGCATCTTTGGCCCTTTCCTCAATCGGAGGCCCAACGCCCCCAAACGCGATTAAATTAATTCATCACAGTGAGTTTGCCCGGCGCCAAGAGGCGCAGGTAACCGTTCAGACCCATTGATGGTCTGAACGGTTACAAAATTCCTTGCTCATCCAACGTTTCAAGAACCGCTACAATTTTTTCGGGTGAAACATCCGGTTGAATGGTATGGGAGGCGGCAAAGATAAATCCGCCGCCCTTGCCCAGCGTCCGGATTAAGGCCCTGACCTTGTCCCGAATGGCCGACGGCGAGGCCGATTGCAGAAACCCCTGCGTGTCAATCCCGCACATCAAGGTCAGCCGGTCACCATACATCCGCTTGATCCGGCCGGCGTCCATGCCCCGTGCCAGCGGTTGAATAGGATTTAGAAGTTGGACCCCGATCTCCACCAGATCCCCGATGATCGGCTCGATCGACCCGCAGGAATGGTAGGCAATGAATATCTCCGGCCTTGTCTTTTTGATCCCGGCGATGATATTCCGCATCCGAGGCTTCAGGAACCGTCGCCAAGCATCTGGAGATATCAACATGTTCTGCTGTGTTCCTAAATCATCGCCCAACCAGATCCAATCCGCCCCCAGCTCGACGGCCTTCAGGGCCACCTGCAGTGTAAACGCCGCTACGCGGTCCATCAGGGCCTCGGCCATTTTTGAGTCTAGTGCCATATCCATCAGAAGGTTTTCCATCCCCCGCAAGTGATAGCAAGGCTCGAAAATGCTGCCGGAGACATCAGCCCCGATAAAATGGGTTTGACCATAATGATCGATTAAATTTTTAAAATACGTGTAGCGGGATTCAGCCTCGACTGCCGGTAGGGGATATTGCTCCACAGATTTAAGGTCCGCATCTGCCAGCGGGTGGCGGGTCACCATATTATAATCGCCCTCACGCGTCCAGGTAATTCCCCATTCGTCTATGAAGCTCTCGCCACAGGGGACCGATCGAGCCATCGACCCATTGATCGACAGCCAAGTCTCCAGGATATCGTTGCCGACCGCGATCAGGAGTTCCGGCCCGGTCTTACCATAAACCTCCGCCAGTTTTTGCTGGACCGCCGGGGCATACCAGAGGTTCCGGGGTACCCGATCCGGTTCTTCATGTCGCAGGGCTGCCAGAACCCTTTGTTTACTCGTCATTCTTTCATTGCGATGAGACATTTATCACCGATCCGTTAAAAGAACAACCATTATACATCCTTCATAATTTTAATGCAATTATTCATCGGCCTAATTCTCCTTACTCATAATGTCAGCTTTTCGGAAAAAGAAAGAACAACAAAGAGCCTTGCTGGGAATAATCCGGAATAACGATGTCCGCGCCGGCCTTGATCAACCGCGTGCGTTTGGAATAATTTATCCCGTAGCGTCGGACCTCGTCGCTGGCGATGCCGAGGGCCAGCCCGCCCACTTTTTTCGCCAGCCGTAGTTCCACCGGT
>JBAZZQ010000051.1:0-27098 GCA_041658725.1 Phycisphaerae bacterium
ACTCCCGACATTGCTCCGATTGCTACCGGCAGGAGCGAAAGTTGCCGGGTGGGACTTGCACCCACTGAAGTTCTACGCCGTTCCACGGCGCACTGAAAAATGCGGGTTAATGTGATAATCTTTCATTCTTCGCCTCGCATTTTTAAATTATATTGTTCGACTATTCGGAAAAACTGGTTGATCTGGTAGGGTTTGGCTTGACCATTTACATTTTGACGGTTAAGGACTTCTTTCACCATCGGATGAACATAAATATGATGGCTGCCTTTTGTCCTCGATAAACGAAAACCAAAAGCCTCCACCAGGGAAACCATATCACGAAACCATACATTTTTCCGGCCTTGGAGAATTTTTTCCAAGAAATTTCATTTATTCATTAAAAATGATGATACCGAAGTGAATGAGCATAAACAACTTCTTGCTTTTTCATGCCTGCGCATAAAAAACCGGGAACCGTCGATTGACGGTTCCCGGATATGTTTTGTCTGGTTCTGTAACGAGCAAATTACAGATTCGCCATTTTTTTGATCAGGTCGGCGGAGCGGTTGGAATAGCCCCACTCGTTGTCGTACCACATCGTAACCTTAACCATGTCGTCTCCGATGACCATCGTGTTGGTCGAGTCGAAGATCGAACTGGCGGGGTCACCGATAATGTCGCTGGAGACGATCGGATCGGTTACGTACTCGATAATGCCTTTCATCGGACCGTTGGCGGCGTCTTTGATCAGGTTGTTGATCTCTTCGGCAGTGACCTTGCGACCGGCTATGAAGGTCAGGTCGGTGATCGAGCCGGTGGGAACCGGGACACGAAGAGAGTAGCCGTGAAGTTTGCCCTTTAATGCGGGGATGACTTCACCGAGGGCCTTGGCGGCGCCTGTGGTGGAGGGGACGGTATTCAACGCGGCGGCTCGGCCTCTTCGTTTATCCTTGTAGGGCATGTCCAGAATGGCCTGGTCGTTAGTGTAGGCGTGGACGGTGGTCATCAGACCTTTGATGATTCCGATTTTATCGTGTAGCACCTTGCAGACGGGGGCTAGCGAGTTGGTGGTGCAGGACGCATTGGAAACACATTTCATTGCGCCGGTCAGTTCCTGGTCGTTGACACCGAGGACGATTGTGGCGTCGGGTTTGTCTTTGGCGGGGGCGGACAGGAGGACCTTCTTGGCCCCGGCGGTGAGGTGGCTGTCGAAACCAGGTTTGCCTTCGGAGGCGCGGTTGGTGAATCGGCCTGTCGATTCCAGAACGACGTCCGTGTTGAGCTTGCCCCACGGGAGTTTGCTCGGATCCTTTTCGCAGAGGACCGGAATTTCCTTGCCGTTGACGATTAGCGAGGAGCCTTTAACTTCGACGGTTCCGTTAAACCGGCCTTGCGTCGAGTCATACTTGAGCATGTAGCCCAGCATGTCGGCGTCGAACATATCGTTGATGGCTACGACATCGAATTCGCTCGGACGGCCTGCCATCACGCGGAACACCAATCGGCCAATCCGGCCGAAACCATTAATACCTACTTTTACTGCCATATTTTTCTCCTTAACTGGTTCAAATTAAACCTTGGTTTGATACAAACCAAGAGGATATTGATTGTAATCAGGGGAATCAAGGTTTTTTTAGGAAAAAGTGGTACTTTTCCGTCTTAAAGAAGCACGACCGTAAGGGAGTGTTCTTCGCCGACAATGACCGAGGGAGTTGCGAAAAAGCATAACCGTTCGAAAAAGAGCACTCCCTTACGGTCGTGCCTCTTAAAGAAATAACCAATATTACCAAGTGTAATGGACGCGATATTCTATGGTTTGGGTTTTATCGGGTTTTATCGTTACCATGAAGCGGATTGTTCGGTCGTTGATTTTTTCGTAATTTTGGGATTTTTCGATCATTTCCCAATTCGACCAACGGTAAAGTTTTTCGATCACCATGATCGTAACCGGTTCTTTTTTGTGGTTTTTTAGTTCGATTTTAAAAGCTTCTTCGATCGAATGCGCGCTTAGGCGGCGAAAATCGGTTTGTGTACGATTGGCTGCCAGGTCGAACGCGTCGCCGATATAGAGCAGGACCTTTTCGTCCACGCTGGTCGAAGGCATTTTGTCTTCGCCTATGAATTCAAGACTTTTATCCTGGTCGCGTTTTAATATGCGAACCAGGCCGGCGGGAAGGGCGATGCCCAGCCGGTGGTCGGCACGATTTTCGAGGGAAAGGAGCATGTTCACCTTTTTGTTGGCCTCGCGGCCGAAAGTAGGTTCCAAATAGGTGCGATTGGGCCAGAATTGAATCTTTGCGCCGTCGTAGAGATAGATTTTTTCCACCGGCACGGAGTCGGCGCCGAGGAGTTTGATTTGTTTGATCTGTTGCGCGTTTACGCTCGTGCGATTTGGCAGGCGGTAAAGATGATATTCTCCGAACGTTTCGGAAATGTCCTTGCCTCGCTGTGTGCTGGGGGATAGGGCGCTGATCGACCGCAGGTAATCGATTCCGTAGGAAAACATCGGCTGGGCGGGACGACGCGGTTCGCCGGCCACCAGGGTGATTTTGGAATCGGGAAAATCGGCGCCCGATTTGTTGGCGAGGGTTACCCACCCGACCAGGTCGAGTTTTTTGTCATCCTCGGAGAGGACGGCATTATAGTTCATATCCCACTTGATATCGCGGGCCAGGTAATCGAGCTGGATATTTTGTTTGCCTTCTTTGGCGGTGTACATCTGCCAGACCAGGGTGGGGCGAGTGAGCAGACCCTGGGGTAATTTTGAGAGTTTAATGCCGGAAATCTTGCCGGCAGAAATGATGCGAATTCCCTGATTGTCCTGGAGGATGATTTGCTGTTCTTCTGCGCGCAGGAGTTTGCCGGTAATGATCTCGCCTTTTGCGGTCAGAACCTCGACCGGATGGTCGATATATTTTTCCAGCAGTTTGGCGGAACCCACAAGGTCGAATTGGAAATTTTGTTCGACGACCCGGGCCTGGGGGTCCGTCAGCGAACGAAAACGCACGGAACTTGGTTCGATGGTGGCGGCTACGTCGGTGAATTTGAACTCGTTGACGCCACCCTTGAATTTCATTGCTCGCTGATCTTTGACCAGGGCGAAATTGTCGTTATAAACTGTTAACGACAACTCGCGTTGGGTCGATGCGATAACGATGGTTGAGAAGAGTATCACATACGATACAGTCAGAATACTTGTTGGTTTCATGATTTTTTTCCTTATACAAGGCGGGCAAGCCCGCCTGCTAAATATATCCTTCGTTACCACCTGTACATTTCATATCGGACACGATAATGAATATTTTTTTCACTGTTCGCCGGTAATGTAACCTTAAATTCAATGGTGCGGTAATCCACCTTGCGAAATTTGTCGCTGGGTTGCTCGATCTTCCAATTCATTTGCTCCATCAATTTTTCCAGCACGACTACCGGCACCGGGGAGTCTTTATGATTCCGGATACGGATAAGAATATCCTGGGTGGAAACGGTATCGCTGATTCGATTGGTGGCGACCATTTTTTTGCTGCCGACGACGTCGAAGGCTTGGCCGACGGTCAGGCGGAGTTTTTCATCCTTCGGAGTGTGATCGATATGGTCCTGGCCGATGAAGTGATCGACCTTTTCCCGGTCCTCCTGATACATTCGCACGTTCCCTGCCGGTAGGGGGATGCCGAGTTGATTCTCTTTTTTATTTTCAATCGTGGCAACGATTTTTAATGGTGTTAAATTTCCTTCGCCGGTTTGCGATTGGGAATATTCTTCGGAATAGTATCCGAAGTCCGGCTGGGCGAAGAGAAATTCCGTCGCGTAGTTGATATCGCGGATGTCGAAAAGTTCGATCTGTTTGGTTTCGTTATTTTCGAGAGTGGTTTTTCGACCCAGGTCGTAAAGATGATATTCGGCAAAGGCTCGCTCCTGAAATCCGGGTGGTGGGGCAGCGGCCTCAGCCATCACCATTGACTTACGCATCATCATCCTCTCTTCCTGAATTTGTGGCGGTTGAACCTTATGGACCTCTCCGGCCACCAGTTTTAAGTGGGCATCTGGAAACCCGCTGCCGCAGGTGTTGTTGACCGTTACCCAGCCGTTCATATCCAACGTTTGTTTTTCAGGCCGGAGCAGGACATTATAATCGGCTGACCAGTTAAACCCCGCCGTCTGATAGGCGATTTCGATTTTTTCATTTTCACCGGTGGAGTTTTTTACTTTCCAGACCAGGGCGGGGCGCAGGAGTAAACCCTGCGGTAGCTTTGACAAAAGAATTTGGTCGAAATTTTTATTTCGCTCGATGACTTTGACCCCTTCGTTTGTTTGCAGGGTGATGGTGGAATTTTCGGCTGAGAGTAATTGTCCTGTAAAGGTTTTTCCATCGTCGAGCAAAACCGTTACGGGTTGATCGATCATTTTGCCCAGGAGCTTTTCCGAACTGACCAGATTGTTTTCAAAATTCTGCTCGGCGACGGTGAATTTCGGGTTGGTCAGATTTGTGATCTGCACCGAGGTCGGATCAATCCTGGCTGCCACGTCGGTAAACGTCAATTGGCCTGTTTCCTTCGGCACCTGAAAATTTCGCGTGTCCTTAATGACGGCGAAATCTTGATTATAGACCGTCAGGGCAAGTTCACGGTTGGCTCGTATCTCGGCACATGACATTAAAATCACCAGAATCGAAATTGTTGATTTCATATTTGGTCTCCTGTTATTCGATCTGTAAAGTTAGACACCCCTTTGGCTCAAAAGTTCCCTGATTTTATTTTTCGTTATTGGGTGCAATTACCGGTAGTTCCCTCGTTAGGACGTCCACGCATTTAAGGTCTGGGAGTTTTTCCACCTCGCCGACTCCCAGTTCGTTGAATCTTCTGGCGGTGGGGATTAATCGCGATTCCAGGGAACCGACGGCCTTGTTGTAACTGTTGACGGCTCGATTGAGATGGGTGGATAGATCGGCCAGGGGTTCGACGTAATTTACGATTCTATCAAAAAGTTCCTGGCCCAGGTTGCGGATTTTTTCCGCGTTTTCCGCCAGTTTTTCCTGCCGCCATCCGAAGGCCACCGCCCGCAGCAGGGCAATCAGGGTCGTGGGGCTGGCCAGGACTACGCGATTGCTCATGGCGTATTCGATTAATTCCTTATCCTCCAAAACGGCGGCGGAGAAGAAACATTCGCCGGGTAAAAACAGGACGACCAGGTCCACCGAATTATTTTTAAATTGCTCCCAGTAGGATTTTTCGCTTAATTTTTTTACGTGCTGTCGGACGGCTTCGGAATATTTTCGCAGCAGGATTAGGCGGGTTTCGCCGTCGGGGGCGTTGACGGCGTCGATATAAGATTGATAGGAAAGTTTTGAATCCACGGCAATCAACCGTCCGCCGGGAATGCGGACGATCATGTCCGGTCTGATGCGACCGGCTTCACTGTCGTTGGACACCTGTTCTTCAAAATCGCAGTATTCGCTCATACCCGCCAGTTCCGCCGAACGTCGCAACGTCAATTCACCCCATCGGCCTCCGACCTGGGGACTTTTCAGGGCGGTGGCGAGTTCGCCCGTTTTGTTGCGAAGCTCCTGGTGCGTTTTGCCCATTTCCTCCAGGTGCTTACTTAGACTACCGTAGGCAAGCTTACGGGAATTTTCGATTTCCTGTAGGTTTTTCTGGTAGTTCGTCAGCGTTTCCTGTAGCGGTTTGACCAGTGCGTCGATCTGCTCTTTGTGCTTACCCATGTCGCCCTTGGCTTGGGTGAGCAAGGTCGTTAATGATTCTTTGGCCAGTTGGAGAAAATCGTCTTTGCTGACTTTCAGGGCTTCAGAAGCTAAGGCCTTAAAGGTATCCTGCAATTTCTGCTGGGCCTGGTCGAGCAGTTTTTTTTGTTCCACAATCGCGGTTTGCTGATCCTGAATTTGCTGGGTCAACTGGCCGATCTGCCGCTGACCTTCGGAAAGCTCCTGGTTAAATTGTTCGATCTTCTGCTGCCGCTGTTGAATTTGGTCCGTCAATAACGAGGCCTGCTGCTTCGTGGCTGATAGTTCGCCTTCCAACTGACCTAATTTGCCGAGATTATTTTTTGAGGCGATAAGCCAGCCGATGATAAAGCCAATTACGATGGCGATGATTGCAACGATTATTATTTCTGCCATTTTTTCCTCAATCCAAAATTGTTACGCGGCTTCGATTAACCCTAATTTTTGTCCAAGTCGGCGGATCAGTTCCTCTTTTAGCCGCTGATGTTTGAGCCATACAAGTTGCGGATCCTGCGCGAGAATTTGCCGGGCATTTTGACGGGCCCGGATCAAAAGTTGCAGATCGTCGATAAGGTCCGCCAGTTTCAATTCCGGCAACCCATGCTGGGCGGTGCCGAAAAATTCGCCAGGCCCTCGGATACGTAAATCTTCTTCCGCGATTTTAAATCCATCGTTGGTCTTTGTAAAGACATCGAGGCGTTTTTGGGAAATTTCGGTTTTCGGGTCGGCGAGGATCAGGCAATACGCCTGCTGCCCCCCCCGGCCGATCCTGCCTCGAAGCTGATGCAACTGGGCCAGACCAAAACGCTCGCCATGCTCGACCACAAGCACTCCGGCGTCCGGGACGTCGATTCCCACCTCGATCACTACCGTGGCTACCAGTAGGTCAATCTGTTTATTGGCAAATGCGTGCATGATTTGCTTTTTTTCTTCGCTTTTCATCTTGCCGTGGATCAGGCCTATGCGGAATTCCGGGAACACCGTTTCCGCCAGCCGCTTTTCCTCTTCGCGGGCTGAATTCAATTCTAATTTATCCGACGGATCAAGCAGGGGATAAACCACGAATGCCTGTTGACCCCTTTGCAAAGAGCGTCGTAAAAATTCCCAGACCCGATCCCGTTGGCTGGAAGAAAACAGCCGCGTTTCCACCGGTTTTCTCCCTGGGGGGAGTTCGTCGATGATCGACATCTGCAAATCGCCGAAAACGGTCAGGGCGAGGGTTCGTGGAATGGGCGTGGCCGTCATGACCAGATAATGCGGCTGAGTCCCTTTTGATCGGATCGCCGCCCGTTGGGCGACCCCGAATTTGTGCTGTTCGTCGATGATCACCAGACCCAGGTGAGTGAACTCGACATCCTTTTGAATCAGGGCTTGGGTTCCGATGAGAATGTCAATTTTGCCCTGGGCCGCTTCATCGAGAATTTTCGTTCTCGTCTTTTTGTTGATGCCGCCGACCAGAAGTTCGATTCGCACGCGCGAATTAATAAGGTATTGAGATATTTTTTCGTAATGCTGCTGGGCGAGGATTTCCGTCGGAGCCATGATCGCTACCTGACGATGATTCGCCACCGCGACCAGGGCCGCATAGACCGCCACCACCGTTTTGCCCGCTCCGACGTCTCCCTGGAGCATCCGGTACATCTGGTGATCGGAATCCATATCGACGATGATTTCCTTGATGACCCGATTTTGCGCCTCGGTCAGATCAAAAGGAAAACGTCGGCGAATGTGCAGGTCGATCTCGTCGGTGCAGGGCAGCCGAATGGCTCCAGCCGCTATCTCCCGCTGCCTTCGGGCCAGAAGTATTCCCATCTGCATGTAGAAAAGCTCGTCGTAGGCCAATCGCTTTCTGGCTTGGGTCCAATTTTCTTTTTCCTCCGGTTTGTGAATCCAGGTATAGGCTTCGCGCAGCGGCAGCAAGCCTTGTTCTTTCAGGAATACCGGATCGAACCAATCGGTGATAAAATTCCCGTAATCCATAAACGCTCGCTGAACCAGGTCCGACAGTGTTTTGGGGGCGATAGTCGGCACGGCTGGATACACGGGCAGTGTGAATGAACCGGTGATATCCTCCGGGACAGATTCAAAAAATTCGCACTTGGGATTGGTGAACATCGGGCCGCCGTCCGAGAGCGTTATTTTTCCGGAAACGCGAATCCACTGACCCGGATGAAGCCGGCCGAAAAGGAAACGAGAATGAAACCACCGAACCACTCCGCTATCGGAATCATCGCTGATGGACGCGAAGGACCGGGCAGGATAACGATGGAATTGGTGATCGACCTCATCAATCCTGGCAATGACGGTGACGGATTCGCCTTCGGTGAGGTCTTTGAGTTTTTTGACCTGGCCGAAGAATTGATATCGCCGTGGAAAAAAATCCAGAAGATCGCGAACGGTGGTTATACCGACCTGCCGGAACAGCTCAGCCCGCTTTGGGCCAACGCCTTTGACGTATTGAACGGGCGTATCGAGTTGGTCGGCATAACCCATTCGGATTATTCTATCATTCCGTTAGGGAATGACAAGTTTTTGCCCGACCTTAAGCTGGTTGGGATTGGGGATCTGTCCCTGGTTGGCCTGCATGATCCTCCGCCACTGGGATGCGTCGCCGTTATAATACTGACGGGCCAGCTTGTAAAGAGTGTCGCCTTTTTGCACGACGTGGATCCGTCCACCCATCGGAGCGGCTTCGGGCTGCGGAGCGGGTTCTTCCGCTGGCTGGGCTTCCGCCTGTGAACCCGCAGCGTCAGGTTTTACTTCCTGAAGAGCCATTTTCTCTTCCGTTTGATCGGTTTTGGGCTTTTTCGAAAAGGCCTCGCAACCGACGATGGAAACACCCATTCCCAGCACCAACAACGAAACTAAAATCCGTTTCATTTCAAACTCCTCTAAAACAAAATGTATTTCGTCATTTTATATCACAGGAGTTGACTGTATGCAAGAACAGAGAAGAATTTTTAATGATACGGGCTCTGTGAAAAAAGAACATAGCAATCCGACATCATCGTGGTTATAAAATAAACTCATAATTGGAGATTGGGTTGATTTATGATCAAAGCGGTGCTTTGCGATCTTGGCGACACCTTGATTAACTTCCATCGAATCGATGTGATAACGTCGTTCGTTCAGGGAGCGCGGGAAACGTACGTTTTTCTGGGGGACAACCTGGGTTTGAAATTACCACCCTTTAAAAAGTACCGTCGCCAACAGCAGTGGGCCATCCGATGGGCCTATCTGAAGAGCAAAATCACCGGTCGGGAATTTAACAGCCTGAATGTCCTGCGAAAATCCACCGAGAAACTCCATATCCCAGTACCCGAAGATCAGTTTGAAGAACTGGCCTGGCGATGGTACAAACCTCTGGCCCTTCAGGCCAAGGCCGATTCTCACACTATCCCCATGCTTGAGGAACTCCAGCGGCGAAACCTGAAACTGGCCATCGTCTCCAATACATTTGTCCCGCCTTCCGCGCTCGACCGGCACCTTGCGCAGGAAGATTTGCTGAAATACTTTCCTTTGCGGGTTTATTCCTGCGACGTGGGGGTCCGCAAACCGAAACCTCATATTTTCCGCGTCGCTTTGCAAAAACTCGGTGTGGAACCGGAGGAAGCCGTTTTCGTCGGGGACTCCTACCGGGCTGATATCCTTGGCGCTCGGCGGAGCCGGATGTTTGCCATTCTCAAAACCACCAAAGTTAAACCCCACATGGATCCTTCCATCATTCTGACCGACTCTCTGAGACAGGTCCCCGGAATTATCGATCAGATCAACGAAACCTTTTTCCAAAAAGAGCCGTAATGAGCCGGTCATCCGGCCGGACCTGCGCCAAAAAATGATCAAAGATATCCCGGCGACTAATCGACGAAAACTCATTCTAACATTCTCAAGAATGTTAGAATGAGTTTTCATACGGAGGTGGATTATTTAATGCGAGCGGAGACATTTTTCCAATGTGTGTTCATCGTGGATCATCGCCCCATTATTGGCATGGAAGTTTTTTGGTGTTAGGGGGCTGTTTTATAAAACCGGGCGATAAGTTGTCCGAAAACTTTGGTCAAAAGGGTCAATTGTTCGGTATTTACATATTCGAGCCGATCCGCGGCTGAATGTATCCGCAGGCCGGAGCGCAGTGATGTTTGCGTAAAACTCATCGCGGAAAATCCCGCTCGACTGAATGGAATATGATCCATTCCTGCGCCGATCATAAAGAAAATAAAACGAAAACCTAAACCCGCTTGTCGAAAAAGATTCCGTATTTGGGCCACCTGCCCGTTTTTTTTAAAACTTCGGGATCCGACCATGATCACACCCGCCCCGGTTCCCATACTATCGAAATTGATGATCAGAGATCGGTTGCGATTCAATTGATGGCTATATGTTCGAATAAACGCTTTGGCTCCGGTCAGACTGAGTTCCTCGGCACCGCTGGCCAGAAAGATCAGATTGGCTTTTCCAGCCAACTGGGAAGGAAGCTCGGCCGCCATAGTCAGGAGGATGGTCACGCCGGAGGCGTTATCAATGGCTCCCGACGATCTATTTGAATTCCGGGAAGCGATCTGAAGGATCAGGAAAACCACCGCAAGAACGTACAAAAATATAATGAATCGATGAGGAATAGACACCATTCCAATCGTTAAGAGCATGAGGACAAGAAGTATCGCGCAACAGACGATGGGCAGAATAACGCAGACCATTCTGATAATCAGGGGCAACGTTTGAGACTTGGAGTCATAGTGGGCCACCAGGATCAGCGTGGGATTCTGATCATTGACCGGGTGAGTCCGGCCGATGATATTGGCCGATTTTAGTTTTTTACCCCAGTCTGGAAATGCCGGCAGAGAACTCAGGAATGAAATCAAAGTCGCCTGGGCCAGGAAAAGAAGCAACAGCACGGCGGCGATTACAGGATGGTCTAAATATATTGAGGCGGCGGTCAGCAGAACACCGATTGAAATCAACGGGATCACTTTGCCGAGAAAAAAGAGCGGAAAACGCGACGCGAGAAATTCCTGCCGGAGGACCTTCAAATTTGCCTGACGGAATTGATCGGCCAGGAAATCGGCAGTTAGCTTTTCACCGTTCGACCCGACGGCGCGAGGTCCGAAGGAGAGAATTTGCCGCATGGTTTCTTCAATCAACATCCGTCAAGCACACTCTTTCGCAAACATCAAATTTCGGGTGGCATGGGCAATTCTTATTGCCCGTGTCACCCGGAAACTGTATCTTTTAACAAACACCTATGTTAAAAACCCGCTTTGTTTGAGGGTATCCATTAATTTTTCGTCCGATACTTTCTCCGGATGGAGGAGATTCGCGACCGTTTTAACCAGAATATCGGTTTCGAGATTGATTTTAGCGCCGACCGGTTTTTTGAGCAAGGTGGTCTTTTCCAGAGTGGTGGGGATCAAGGCGATGGAAAATTGTTGACCTGCCACGCGAGCTACGGTCAGGCTGATCCCATCGAGGGCCACGGACCCTTTGGGAATGATATATATTTGATATTCCGGTTCTTCCAATTCCAGCGTGAGTAGTTTGGCAGCGCCCTGGTCCTGCCAGCCGACGATCCGGCAGGTGGTATCGACATGACCCTGAACAAAATGACCTTCGATCCGGTCCGAGACCTTTAATGGAAGCTCTATGTTTACCAACTCCCCGGATGAAACCCGGCCAAGATTGGAACGCGACAAGGTTTCAAAGACGACATCGAATTCAACGACAGCTTCGTCATTTTTTACCGCGGAAAGACAGACGCCATTGACCGCGACCGAACCACCGGGTTTTACCTGCCGGGCCAACGGGCCGACCTGAACCGCCAGCCTGGCTCCAGAGGCGGTTTGACTTAACGATAACACCTTGCCGATACTCTCAATAATACCTGTAAACATACTTTGAAAATGCAACCTCCACCTGCTATTATAATATAATGTTCAAGTTAAGGGTTAGTTTATTATTTGGTTAGCATTGCTACCGGGAGAGCGAAATGAAGCGATTTGCTTTGATTAGTTTTTTGTTGGCGATTAGTTCTGCTTGTCTGGTTTTTGCGGAAAAGCCGCAAGATAATAAAAACGTGCCTGCTCTGATGCAGGACGCCTCCGTCAAGACCATGATCGACCTGGTGTCGCGCTCGGTCGCTCGAAGATATGATCTTCGGCCAGATCAGGCCGACGTGGCCCGTAATATGTTGCTGAAAAATACACAAAAGTTCATGCAACAGCATTTCAACGATCTTGTGGTCCTGATTCCGAAGATGCAGGATATGCGTATGAAGGCGGTGGGGGGACACCTATCGCCCACGGAGGTTCAGGACCTGGCCCGGAAATTGGCTCCGATTTATAAAGACGCGACGGAACTGATCGTTTCCGAAAACGACAAGTTTCATGAGATACTGGACGGCAAGCAAAAAGCTATACACCAGCGCGACATGGACCAAATGAAAACGGATGTCGCCTTGACCCGGAAAAAACTGAGCCGATGGAAAGAGGGCGGATATAAAGAGGGTGAGTTTTTAAATGATAATCGGCCCCGAAATAAGCGAGGTCAGAAAAAACCACCGGTATCGGTGGAACCGAAGGAGCTGATGAGCATGACCTCGGTCAATTATTGGGAACTATTTGTCAAAACGTTCGTTGAAAGTTATCAGTTGGACCAGGGACAAATCCCGATGGCCTACAGCATTTTAAATGAGATGAAAGATCGGGCTAAGGCCTATCGGGAAGATCATAGTCGTCAGTATGCCGAAATCAAAAAGAATCTCGATCAGTTGGCCAAGGTCAATGCCACTCAACCCGATCAGAAGGAAGCGTTGAAGACCTGGCAGAAAAAGCTGGAAAAGCTGGAACAGCCTCTTCTCGATATGTTTAATGAACTCAAAGACCGATTGATGGCCATTCCGACGGATGAGCAACGAAAGGCCTTTCAGGAAACTTCCAGCGGCGCGGGAGGTCAAAAGACCCCGTTGAAAAAATAAGTGAACGAGTTTGATTTTGTGGCGGCAGGAAACCTGTGGCTCAGGGAACGTTGAAGGACGAAGACTATCTCGACGCTGTTCTTTCCGGACGGCTTGACCCGCAAGTCGTTCTTTGGGGCTATCGCCGGGGAATTTTTCCCATGGCCGACCCGGATACTGGTAAAATCGACTGGCATTCTCCGGACCCCAGAGGAATTATCGATCTGGACCATTTTCATATTCCCCATACGTTGCGGTCCATCCTTCACGGGGGAAAATTCCGCCTGACCATCGATTTGGCCTTTGATCGCGTCATTCAAAAGTGCGGCGAGCGAGATTCCACGTGGATCAGCAGCTCGATTATTAAATGTTACCGCCGGTTGCACACAATGGGATATGCCCACAGTGTGGAAAGCTGGCGGGGGGAGGACTTGGCGGGAGGGTTGTATGGGGTATCAATCGGCGGGGCTTTTTTCGGCGAGTCCATGTTCCATACCAGGACCGACGGATCGAAAGCAGCCCTGGCTGGACTGGTTCAGCAGTTACAGGAGCAGGGATTTATTCTTCTCGATGTCCAATTCGTAACCGCCCATCTGGCCCGATTGGGAGCCGAAGCCATCTCGAGAGAGGAATACCTTTGCCGGCTGGGCCAGGCCTTACGGGAAAAATGCGGGTTTGCCCGGCCCAATCAGCAGACGATTGAAATCCGCTACACGAATCGTACTTAATTAAAAATATTTTTATTTTTTAAATCTACCTGTGCCATACCTCTGTCACTCCCTTATGCGATAATGGGCACAGCTAAGTCTTTAGCGCTCAGCTTTCAGTGAACAATTGCTTAAGTTAGTTTAAATTCCTTCCCCGAACTGAAAGCTGAGCATTAAAGATTAAGAGGGCTGTGAAATCCGCAAATTCACGGTGGAGTGGCCCATGGGGGGATGCCACTCCATTTTTGGGTGAAGTTTCTTTAGTGCATACGAAGGTAATATCGCGTGTTGTGGTTTTCAACGATGCATGGATGATCAAAGGCCACAGAGAGCAGACGGCTGGTAAGAACCTCGGGGGCGGGTCCGGCGGCAAGGGTTTGTCCGGTCTTCAAGACCAGAACATGAGTGATCCAGGGACCGATCTCCTCGATATGATGGGTGACATAAATCAGGGTGGGGGCGTTGTTCTGGCGGGTCAGACGGGCCAAATCGTTCAGGAAACTTTCCCGGGCCGCGGGGTCCAGACCGCTGCAAGGCTCGTCAAGAATGAGCAAGGCAGGTTTGTTGACCAGGGCTCGGGCGATCAGCACGCGCTGCTGCTCGCCTTGCGACAATTGGCTGTAGGGCTGATCGACAAAATATCCACCGCCTAAAAATTCCAGGGCCTGGCGAGCGTATAAAAATTCATTTTGCGTGAAATCCCGATACAAACCCAGCGACGCCTCGAAGCCCGATGCGACAATCTGAAGAGCGGTATCAAATTCCGGCAGGTTGTGTTCCAGAGCGCAGCTCACCCAGCCGATGGTTTTTCGTAGCTGGGGTAAATTACATTGCCCGAAGTTCTGACCCAGAACGCTTACCGACCCCTCGCTCGGCCATTCGTAACCGGTGATGATTTTCAGGAGCGTGGTTTTGCCGGAACCATTGGCTCCCAGAAGGGCCCAGTGCTGACCGGGCTGGATCGTCCACGAAACGCCGGAAAGGATCATCCGCGAACCGCGGAGAAAATCAATGTTTTTAAGATCAAGGATAGGCATCATCAGAGTTACCCTTCGCCGTTACAAAGTATCTTTTGGCTTAAATCAATCACGCCAGCTTTCGATGCAGAGGGTGTACAATTCGGCCAATCGTTGGCATCAAGTGGCGTTTGGCCACTTTCAGATCATACCGCGATTGAAGATTGAGCCAGAATTCGGGCGTGGTTTTGAAATAAGCGCCCAGGCGGATTGCGGTATCGGGCGAAATGCCCCGGCGGCCATGAATGATATCGTTGATCCGCACCACGGGAACCTGGATGTCGCGGGCCAGTTGGTTCTGGCTGACCTCCAGGGGCTTCATGAATTCCTCTCGAAGGATTTCGCCCGGAGTAATCGGTTCAAGTTTCGTAGCCATTTTCTTTTTCCTTCAATATCCCCTTTTGATCATAGTTCGTTCTATGCCGTTTTGCAGAATAGAGCAAGGAAAAGTCACTTACCCCACGACCAAATTGACCAGACGATTTTTGGCGAAGATCATTTTTCGTATTTGCTTGCCGGCGACGGCTTGCCGGACCTTTTCGTCGGCCAGGACTTTTTGTTTCAACGATTCTTCGTCGATATCGGCGGGGACCATCAGCTTACTGCGGAGTTTGCCGTTGATCTGGATGGGCACTTCGATCATCGTGTCCTGGGCCAGATGTTCATCGAACGCGGGCCAGGGTTCGTAGGCGAGACTCTGGGCGTGGCCAAGCCGCTGCCAGAGTTCCTCGGCGATATGCGGGGCGAACGGTGAAAGGACCAGGAGAAATTTTTCCATAACCGATTTTGATTTTGCGGATCGGCTCAGCATTTCGTTTACGAAAATGATCATAGCTGAAATGGCGGTGTTGAAGCTCATCGTTTCGATATCGCCGGTGACTTTTTTGATCGTCTTATGGAGCAGGCGAAGTTCGTCCTCGGGCGGCTCAACGCTTTTGATCGAGGAATGCAGCTCGCCGGTGTCCGTATCGACGATCATTCGCCAGACGCGATTGAGGAATCGATGGACCCCGGAGACGTCCCGCGTGTTCCAGGGTTTGGTGGCCTGGAGGGGACCCATCGCCATTTCGTAGAGTCGGAGCGTGTCGGCTCCGTATTGGGCGACCACTTCGTCGGGGTTGATCACGTTTCCGAGCGTTTTGGACATTTTTTCCACGGACTCGACGAGTATTTCGCCGGTGACTTTGTGTTTGGGCTTGTCGCCGGATAAGTCGATGTCGTGCGTGTTGACATACGCGCCGCGGGAATCCTTATACGAAAACGACAGGATCATGCCCTGGTTGAAAAGCTTCTGGAACGGCTCTTTCGTTGAGACCCAGCCGATATCATAAAGGAACTTGTGCCAGAATCGCGAGTAAAGCAAATGCAAAACCGCATGTTCTGCTCCACCGACATAAAGATCGACCGGCATCCCGAATTTTTCCTTTTCTTTATCCCACGGAGCCTTGTCGTTGTGCGGGTCGAGATATCGCAGGTAATACCAGCAGGAACCTGCCCACTGGGGCATTGTGTTGGTGTCGCGATAATATTTTTTACCGTTCTTTTCCACGATCAACCAGTCTTTGGCATTGGCGAGCGGCGATTCGCCTGTTTTGGCCGGCTGAAAGTTTTCCAGGTCCGGCAGTTTTACAGGTAATTCGCTTTCATCGACGGGAAAAGGATTTCCCTGCTCATCGAAAAGAATGGGGAACGGCTCACCCCAGTAGCGCTGGCGGGAAAAGAGCCAGTCGCGGAGTTTGTATTTGACGGCGGGTTTGCCGAGGCCCTGACCGCTAAGCCAAGCGGTGATTTTCTTTTTGGCATCGGCGACATTTAAGTCGTCGATGCTGGTGATTTTGGAAGAAGAATTGATCAATGTACCGTCGCCTTCGTAAGCTTGAGCGGTAATCTCCCCACCGCTGATGACCTGGATGATCGGAAGATTAAATTTGGTGGCGAACTCCCAATCCCTTTGGTCGTGAGCCGGGACAGCCATGATCGCGCCGGTGCCATAACTGATCAACACATAGTCGGCCACCCAAATAGGAATGGGTTTTCCATTGACCGGGTTAATGGCGTAGGCGCCGGTAAATTCACCGGTTTTTTCCTTCGCAAGTTCCGTTCGTTCCAGATCGGATTTGTTTTTCGCACTTCGGCAGTAATTTTCGACATTCGCCCGGTGCTCAGGGGTTGTAATTTTTTCCACCATCGGATGTTCCGTAGAAAGAACCATATAGGTGGCTCCGAAAAGCGTATCCGGCCGAGTGGTGTAAATGCGTATTTTACCTGCGGGATCGTCCGCCAGAGTAAAATCGACCTCCGCCCCTTCGGATCGGCCAATCCAGTCGCGCTGAAGTTTTTTGATGCTCTCGGGCCAATCGAGGTCTTCCAGGTCGTCCATCAGACGGTCGGCGTAGGCGGTAATTTTCAGCATCCATTGCCGCATGGGTTTGCGAATCACTTCATGCCCCTGGTCGCATCGGCCCTGGAGGACTTCTTCGTTGGCCAAAACGGTTTGGCAGGTCGGGCAGAAATTCACCGGTGATTCGTGAAGGTAGGCCAGCCCTTTTTTGAACAACTGCAGGAAAATCCACTGCGTCCATTTGTAATAATTCGGGTCCGTGGTATCCACTTCGCGGTCCCAGTCGTAGCTGAACCCAAGGGACTTGATCTGCCGGCGGAAGGTATCGATATTTTTTTGGGTCGTAATGCGGGGATGCGTTCCAGTCCGCATGGCATAGCGTTCGGCGGGCAGGCCGAAGGCGTCCCACCCAATCGGATGAAGGACGCTAAACCCTTTCATCCGTTTGTACCGGGCGATAATATCGGTGGCGGTATATCCTTCCGGATGGCCGACGTGCAAGCCCGCCCCGCTCGGATAAGGGAACATGTCAAGAACGTAAAATTTCTTCCGGGAAGGGTCCAGTTCGACTTTAAAAGTTTTATTCGCTTCCCAGAAGCTCTGCCATTTCTTCTCAATTTCGATAAATTCGTAATTATTCATTTTGGGATTATAAATCGCAGGTAAATAATTTTCTAGACAAAATGGACTTCGTGAATATAATTTGAGGAGCTTGGCAGGGGCTCGAAAAAAAAGATGGTCCTGTCTGGAATTTTTTAACTGACAAACACTATTTAGCCGATTAGAATTTGGCCGGCGCGGTTCGAGTGATAACGGGGCAAAGCCCAGATTTTAGAGGAAAGGAAACATTGTATGGCACCAAAGGTAAACACAAAAGTAAAAGCAAAGAAAGAAAGCAAGGAAAGTAAAGACGCCCTGGATCAATATCGCAAAATGTTGATGAAACGGCGGGAAGAACTGGCCGCTTCAGTCAAGAGTCATGCCCAGGAATTGCCTGATACCGGTTTGGAAGGGGTGGCCGGGGATAGTTCGGACCATGCCGCCGCCGATTATACGGCGGAAATGTTCGGAGTCCTTTTAGAACGGCAAGCAGGAACACTGGAAGAGGTGGAGCGAGCCATTGGCAAACTGGATACCGGGGAGTTCGGAGTTTGTGAGATGTGTGAAAAAGCGATCCCGTCCAAACGCATAAAAGCCCTACCCTGGGCTCGATGCTGTCTGGAATGTCAGGAAAAAGAAGATCGAATCGGCGCGTTAAAGAGATTACGAGCCAACCAGACGGAATGGGAAGCCGCAGACGACTAAAAGCGGAAACGGATATTTTTGAAAATCAATCCCGGAGTTATAAAAGAATTCCGGGATTTTTTTATAGGACCCACAATGGATTATCGGGGGTTCTTTCTCCCAAGGTCATGCGTGCAACAGTCTGTTCATCTAAAAATGCACAAAACCCCCAGGAAAAAGTTTTTCCTGCCGACCATCGGAGTGCATAAGATAAATATCATTACCGTGTATTATCCTGCCGACGGGAAAAAGCCGCATCGTCTCTGGAAGGCGTGGAAGATTGTCTGGAGCTTGAGCAATAGCAGCCAGGAGTTCGAAATCCTCACCGTCATTTAGCGCATGATCGAGAGGGGTTTGCCCCGTTTTACAGGCAAGTTTTCGAGCGTCAGGAGAGATAATTTTTTCAAGGTCTGCCACCGCCAGTTCGGCTCCGCAATGGCTCTGCCGGCAAAGATGGCCCAGATCGCTTGAAAGACCATCGGAAATGTCAATCATGGCATGAAGGGGCAAATTCTGAGCACACCACCGGGCCTGACCGATCCGCGGTTCAAATTCCAAATGCTTTCCCAGGATGGACCCGCCCAAGAGGCTGGTAACGTACAGATAATCACCCACCATCGCGCCCGATCGCAGGACCGGTTCATTTTGCTCACACTTGCCAAGCAGGCAAACATCGATAATCAGGCGGCCAGGCGAGCTGGAAGTATCACCGCCCACGATGGGACAGGCGAATCGGTCAGCCAACTGCGCCAACCCCCGATAAATATCTTTGAGAACGTCCTGCGATACCGACGTTGGTTTGGCTAGGGAAATAATCGCCGCTATGGGCAAACCAGCCATGGCGGCACAATCGGAAAGGCATCGCCCCAGCGCCTTATGCCCCACCCGCTCAGGCCGTGCATGAACAAAATCAAAATGCACATCCTCAACGGTCATATCGGAACCCAGGAGTAATTTTCCACCCTGAAAATTAATGACGGCCATATCATCCCCGATCCCGACGGGAATATCCTTCCGATTCGCCGGTCGATCCAGCAAACGCTTTACCCAATCTATGAATTCAAATTCGTGCATTGTTTTTGTATTTACAGACATGGCTTAGCGAAGACGCGAAGCCATGCCGCCCATCATCGCTTCATGAAGTTAGATGATCTCCTGTAAAATGGTTTGGATGTTTTCCCGAAGTTCCGGCAGGCGGGTTTTTACAGTTTTCCATACGATTTCCTTGTCCACGCCGAAATAAAAATGAATCAATTTGTCTCTCATCCTTGCCATTTCCGACCAGGGAACGCCGGGATGTTTTTTTCGGACAGAGGCAGGGAGATTCTTTACCGCTTCCCCGATGACTTCCAATTCTCTTACCACGGCGCTGATCGTTTTTTTATCCGCGGCAAAGGCGGAATAGCTCATGCCTGCTACATATTCCTGTGTATTATCAATTGCCTGAAGAATATCTTGAAGATAAATTCGATAATCACGCGTCATACATAGACTACCTTGCCAAGCACTTGTTTTTTAAATTCGGGACGAAGGGCTTTTCTGGAGACCAGATCGACCTTTCGTCCGGTACACTCCTTGAGGAAATTTTCCAAGGCAATAAATTCCAGAAGATCTACGGGCGATGTGAACTCCACAAGAATATCCAGATCGCTGAATTTGTGAGTGCGTCCTGTTATTTGCGATCCGAAGATGCCGATCTTCTTGACTTTGAATTTGCGCTTCAGATGAGGTTTGGCCTGTCGCAAAACTTGTTCGATTGCGGGAAGCATATATCTTTTTTCAGGCATTTTCAGATTCCTCATTTGTTTATGTTTGATTTTAACTTGTGGGGTATACTATCGCAAGAATACAGGTTTTCTGTCAAATCGATAATTTTTTCACCCAGGCGATCTTTTGACATAGTCGGCCACATCTCCCAACCCTGCACGAGCGTGTAAACCTGGACACGATTCTTTTTATCCCCCAGTGCCTTGGGGGAATTTAAAATAATGGCGTCGAGATTTTTTTTCTTAAACTTTTCCAGGGCATTTTTTCTGCCCGCTCGATCTTCAAGGGCAAAACCGATAAGCAATTGATGCTTTTTTTTCCGTCGGCCAAGTTCCGCCAGAATGTCGGGATTGGGAACCAGTTCGAGAATTTGTTTTTGCCCGGTTTTCTTGAGTTTGTGCGGGCTGGGTTTGGCGGGTCGATAGTCGCCGACGGCAGCGGTCATGATAACGGCATCGACTTTAGGGAATAATTTTATCGTTTCCCGATACATGTCCCGGGCGAAAATTACGGGAATTACTTTGACGCCTTTTGGTTTCGGGCATTGGGTCGGTCCGGAAATCACCGTAACTTTGTGTCCGTGGGAAAGCGCGGCGGACGCGGTTAAAAATCCGGTGATCCCGGAGGACGCGTTGGTGATAAAACGAACCGGGTCGAGATATTCACGAGTTGGACCAGCCGTGATCAGGATGCGCATAAGCCCTCACCGTGCCTGGAGAAGGTTGACGATGTTTTGATATATTTCTTCCGGCTCGGCCATGCGGCCCGGACCGGTGGTTCCGCAGGCAAGCATTCCCTCATCCGGGCCGAGGAATTTGAACCCGAACTCTTTGAGTCGGCAGACGTTTTCCCCAACGAGGCGATTAGCCCACATGACGGAATTCATGGCAGGGGCGATCAAGATCGGACATTCGACGGCCAGGGCGGTGCAGGTCAGGAGATTATGGGCAAATCCATAGGAAAGCGCCGCCAGGGTATTGGCGGTGGCGGGGGCGATGACATAAAGTTGGGCCCACTGAGCCAATTGGATATGATTGGATCGGACATCTTCCGGGGCGGTAAAGATTTTTGTTCTCGCCGGCCGGCCGGTAAAGGCCTGAAAACTCGCCGGAGTTACCAGGTTCAAGGCCGACCTGGTTAAAATAACCTCGACCTGTGCCTTTGATTTGGTCAACATGGAAGTCAGCGAGATGATTTTAAATGCGGCAATTCCCCCGCTCACGCCAAGCAGGACTCTTCGACCTTCAAGATTTGCAAGAGGCGCACTGACCATGTTTATACCTAAAAGACAAGATTTTCGAGCCACGATTTACACGAATGGACACGAATAGAAAATTAATTAAAAATCTCTTTTTTTCGTGTTTATTCGTGTAATTTGTGGCTGAAAAAAATTATTTTAATTTATCAGGAGTAGGGACATCGCTGTTTTCGAAATCGATATTGAGCTTGTCCTCTACCACTTCCTGGACAACGGTTTCCAAGTCGGTCATTCCATCGGTTTTCTTGACCAGTGGTCTGGAACCCTGGATTAACTCGTTTAATCGTTTTTGAATCATTGCGGCCAGCTTAAATCGTCCACCGACCTTGTTGATAATCACGTCATCTTTAAGAGCTTCTATCATTTTTTATAACTCTCCTGTTTGCAAATAGTTACAATCTCATCAACCGCTCTTTCCAGCCGGCCATTAACCACCCAGTGTTTATAGATGCCAGCCGTCTTCGCCAATTCAATTTCCCGTTTGGCATTGTCGAAACGCCGGGCAATGGTGGCATCATCATCTCGGGCCCGATCACAGAGTCTTCGGCGAAGTTCGTCATCGCTGGGCGGACACAAACAAATGATTATAGCATCTGGAAATTTTTTTGCCACTTCTTTTGCCCCGTGGACTTCGATTCCCAGGATGACATCCGTCCCCGCCTTTAAGGCCTGGTCCACCGGGTCGCGGGGGGTGCCGTAGAAATTACCCAGGTATTCGGCATGTTCCAACAACTTACCCGTCTGGATCATCACTTCGAATTCCTGCCGGGACAGGAAATGGTAATCGACGCCATTTTTTTCCGAGGGACCGGGTTGGCGGGTCGTGGCGGAGATACTGATCTTCGCCGCGATCCGCTGGGCCAGGTTGCGGATCACCGTGCTCTTGCCCACGCCCGACGGACCGCTGATGATAATAAGGTTACCGGCCATCAATGAATTTCTTACTTTGTCACCGGAGGCATGGGTCTCATTCCGCGTGGTCCCATTCCTCCTCGGGGAGGTGTTAGCTGAAGGGTGACTCCTGCTATCTTTTCGCCTTCTTTGATAATCTCCTGCTGGACAGCCCTTTGTTTGGCGCTTAAGAGTTGACTCCGAATATCCGGGGTGAGCTTTTCCAGCGGAATCGGGTTTCCCAGGCTGCGGGCAGTGACTTTAAACAAGACCCACCCTTTCGTCGCCTGCCGGGGACCGATCACTTCATTGAGATTGGCTCCGTTCATACCATAGGCGGCCATTCCCAGGGTTTGGACGAGATTATTGACGGCCATCTTTTTGATCTCAATATCGGATAAACCGGTCGCCTTTAACGTCTGCGAGCGATATTTCTCGCTCAGTTTGTCGAAATCCGTTCCTTCCACCAGTTGTTTTTTGATCTTGTCCGCTTCCTCTTTGGATTCCGCGGCAATGATTTTCGCGGTGATCAGGGCGGGCTCGCGAAATTCCGGGTTATCTTTATTTTTTTCGCAATACTCTTTAACTTCCGCGTCGGTCACCGTCGCGTCCAGTTGTTTTTTTCGCATCATCATATTGACGAGGATCTGATCGCAGGCCATTCCAAAAATGCCTTTGATCTCCGGGTCGCGGTCGATTTTTTCCTTGCGTGCCTTTTCGGCCAGCGCCGTATTCACCTTCCAGATGCTGATCATACGCTCATCTTCGGCCCCCGGAGCGAAGAATTTCTTGAAGGACTGAAGTTCACCATAAGTAAGTTTCTTATTTCCCATAGTCGCCATCACGGTGGAAGGAGCCGAGGTGGTTGGCTTGACGGCGGATGCGGGTTTATTTTTCCCTTTGCCCCCCGCGTTTTCTTTACCTTCCGTCGCTACCGACAGCATCAGAACCGATAAAACAAAACTGACCAAAAGACTCATTTTTCTCAAACTCATATAGCTTCTCCTTATAAACATTTGCCTTGATTGGAAACGTTGTCATTATAATCTTCCAAAATATAATTTCACCAGAAATATACACAAATTCTTGTGGGTATATGGGTTATCAAACCCGCACCTTGACCACCACTTTAATAACCGGCTGAGGCGAGGATACGGCGATGGTGGGCATATGGACGTCTTCGGGTGCAAAAACGACAAAGGTTCCGGCCCGAACGGTAAAAAAATCGCCGCTGCCCCCAAGTAAAAGATAATCGTCTTTTTCGTTGTAAGGCTCAGAGATTTCCATCGTGCCCAAATTAGCGTAACCCATTCGTTCCATCCCCTGGACGACAAATTGTATGTCGATGTATCGGCGATGCGCTTCCCATTTGCCGCGTTCCTGAGGCTTGGTTTCGTAGTGCTGGATCAGGGCAAAGATATTTGACCCATCAATTTCATATCTACCGGGGGCCATCCCGATAAGATTGTCTTTCTCCAAAAATTCCAGACCGAAAGCAATCCGTTCATTTAAACCATAGTACAACGATGCGTTTTTCAGGGAATCGATGATCATTGAAATTTCTCTTTTCTGTTAAAAGGCACGACGCGATTACGGATACGCAGGTAGTTGTTGGGTGTGGAGCTTCTTGAATTCTTTCTCGGCCAGCCAATTGATGGCAATATGGTGTTTGGAAAAAATCAAAATGTGCCGCCACGGCGTGCCCAACAACGGTTGATGCGTTTCCTGACAATAGGCGATAAGCGTTCCAGCGGGTGGATCGGCCGGTCCGCCCAGCCCGGTAAGACAATATTCGAAATGATCATAATTATATCGACCGTTCTTGATCGACAAGGTGCTCAACAAAGGGGGAAAGCTATTATTTCTGGCCCGATACTCCTCTACGGCAACAGCCACTCGCTGAGCCTCTTTAAAACAGTCCCACCGTTGAGGCCAGGCCCGATACCAGATGACAAAGAAGATCAAAACCACCGCCGTCAACACCACCACGATCCCGGTTCGTACAGAATTTACCCGACGGCGATCAACGGCGCCCTTAGGTATCGCATTGCTTTTACCGATCATCTCTTTAGAATTCATTCTGCTGTATTCCCTTCAACAACGTTTTATCTTACCCCGTGACGCGGCGTTTCACAATAAAGGGAATGAAATTAATTTTTTCCGGAGACGGACAAGCTGGATGGCCCGGTCAAGCCGGGCAACGGCAAGGACTTGGGTTATGCCGGAAATTTTAGTTACGCCCCCGGAAAAAGACTCTTGAAGAATTTTCACGAATGCAGACAATAAGCGGGTATACTGCAACGTTAATTTTAAAAAAAGGTAACCGTTCAGAGTAGGGGCGAACCTTGTGTTCGCCCTTCTGAATGTGGTTTGGAAGGTAAACAAAGAGGGTGAACACAAGGTTCACCCCTACAAAAGTCGATACGACCTGAACGGTTACAAAAAAAGAAATGATGAAAAAAGAACAGAAAACAAATACCAAGAGCTTGTGTTCCAAATGCGGCGCCCTTTGCTGCACGTACGTGTCGCTCCAAATCGATAAACCGACGACCCCGGGGGATTTTGAAGACATCCGATGGTATATCTGCCATCACGATGTCTGGGTGTTCGTGGACGAAGGCGATTGGTACGTCTGCGTGGAACGTAAGTGCCGGTATCTTACGAAAGGCAATCGCTGTGGGATTTATGAAGATCGTCCGCGAATCTGCCGTAGGCATCGGACGGTGAATTGCGAATACAACGGGCAGGAGGAGGATGCGTATGAACTGCGGTTCGACCGTCCGGAGGAGATACAAGACTATGCCCGGGAGTATTTTCGGAAGAAACGAGCGAAAACCCGGGCCAAAACCCGGAGGCTGAGGCGTCGATGAATACGATTCGCGGTAAAATTTTAATCGGTTTGATTTGCCCCGCGCTGCTGGCAGGGTGTAGCGGCAGCCAGGTTCAAATCTGGGCGAATTCGAATTCCGACGATCCGAAGATATATACCCAACAAAATACGCATTATATCCATGTAGGTGAAGTGGCCCAATTGCGGATCGTCGTTCAGCCGGACATCGCCAATTATGTGACTATAAATTTGGGCGGGCAATTATATATGATGCCAAAGGTCAACCCCGGCGAATATGCGTTGATGAAGCGGTTTGACTCCCGGTGGTTTGGCGTAATTTGTCCGGTTGAGGTGCAGGCCTGGCGGCAAAACGGCCGGTGCGATTATCTGATCGAAGATAATCTGGTTCGCAAACTCGCCACCGGAGACGATCCACCGGATACCCTGCTTGCCTCGGCGAATACGCGGGTCTGCTGCTACCAGAGCAAGGTGGTGTTCGATATAAATTTGCCAGGTAATAAAGAACCTGACTGGTCAAAAGCCGTCCTGACAATTTTCGGACCAGAGAACAGGATTTCCACGATTTATCAGGGCCGGGTGGGCTTGGAGGGATTTACCGCGCTGGGACGCGACGCATCAGGTCGTTATACGATTTTTTATGAACCGAATTTAGAGCAAATCCATAAAACCGGAAAGACCAGGATGGTCCTGACCATTCTGGACTCCGACAACAAAGAACAAACTTATGAAATCTGGCTCGATACACCATGAAAGAAGGAATGAAAAATAAAGGTCTGGTTCAATTTGTTTTCTTTGCCTGCGTTATGTCCGGCTTGTTTTCCTGCTCGCCGTTTCCACAACCAATTTCGAACCTGACCAATTTTAACCCCAGCGAAAATCTTAACGATCTGCTCGATCAGTTCACGAATTCGCACCTGGACAACGGCAGTGATATGAAACTTTTGATCGACGGGAATCAGGCCGAACCGGTTTTCGAGGAGTTGATCCAATCCGCCCAGGACCATATTAATCTGGAGATGCTGAATTTCGATAACGATTCGGCTGAGCCGGAAAATTTAAGCTCGAAATTCATCAATTTGCTCGCCGACAAGGCCCGACAGGGGGTGCTGGTCAATGTGGTCCTTGATCCGATCATCCAGAGGATCAAATCCACCGAGATGATCAAGACCCTGACGGACGCGGGCGCAAATGTCCGCTATTATTTTCCACCCTTAAATCAAATTCTGCTCAGCCAGGTTCTTTATCGCACGCACAAAAAAATCCTGATCGCGGACGGGACGCGGGCCATCGTGGGAGGAATGAATATCGGATATAAATACCTGGGGCCTGACCAGTGGCGGGATACCAGCGTTTTGCTTACGGGTCCGATCGTGGGCAGCGTCCAGCGGGAATTTCTACGGGATTGGAAGGATCAGGGAGGAACCGTCGACAATGAAACCCGGTTTTTCCCCCCGCTGAGTCCGACGGGAAATTTATCCATCCGCTCGGTGGATAATCGCCCGGCCGTGAATGATTTCGATCTGAATGAAATGGTAAGGATCGTCCTGCGATCCGCCAAGGACCATGTCGATATCGTGGCGCCTTATTTTGATCCACCACCCTGGCTGATAGAGGAATTTCGCCTTGCGGCGGACCGCGGAACGCGGGTCCGAATCCTCACCAACTCCTTACAGTCGGTAGATAGTCCATCCTCCTATTATATGATCGCCGCCTCGTTTGAATCCATCATCCACCTGGGGGTAAATATTTATCTGTGGAACTACGGCAAACACACCTTGCATGAAAAAGCGATGGTCGTCGATGATAAGTTTGCTTTTGTCGGATCGTACAATTTTAACTATCGCAGCATCGCCTGGGACGCGGAAAACTGTGTCGCCTTTACCGATCCGGAGCCTATTGGGCGAATTCAGCAGATGATCGACAATGATTTCAATCAGGATTTTATCGTTCCAGTCACCCAGGATTTTATCAACGAACAGTCTCATGAGGATATGGATTTATGGAATTTCGCGGAGAACTTCAACTGGTTGTTTTAAATCCTGGCACACCCGGCCGACACGGACCCTCAAAACGCCACCGCTGCCGGAACAATCGCACAAACCGACAATTCCTGTCTCCTGACCATTTCCAATGTCGATCTGGCCTACTCCTTTTATACCGCCAACTTCGGCAATGAAACACCATACTATCATAGTCGTCCCTGAAAAACAATTTAAGATTTTCTGAAATAAGGGGTTGCGTTTTTTTATCGGCGCGCTAAATTGCAGGAAAAGCTGATGGAACAGCTAAAAACCGGCAAAATAGGAGCGTTCGATGAA
>JBAZZQ010000052.1:0-25459 GCA_041658725.1 Phycisphaerae bacterium
GACGCTGCGAAACCTTGTCGTTATGCAACCTGCAGGGCTTAAACATATATTAGGAAACCCCAAAGCCGATCGAAAAAAATCAACATCGCAAAAAGCTCTTGCATACAATAGAGTCTTGTGATTATCGTATAGCGGTTAATCGGACATAGGTCAGAGGAGATTTATGAAGAATAAAAAAAATAGACTTCGCGGTTGGCTGGGGGCTTTTTTTGTCGTCGGGTCCAGCGTTTTAGCCTTCGGCAAAGAATATCCTCGCTGGTTCGACCCCGCCCGGCACCTTCCGATTGAAAAAGTTCAGCGTGGAATGAAGGGTTACGGGCTGAGTATCTTTTACGGCACAAAGATCGAACGGTTTGAGGTAAAGATTCTTGACGTCGTGCATAATTTTGAACCCAGGCGAAACGCCATTCTGGTCGAGCTGGCCGGCCAAAAACTTGAACGGACTGGAACCATCGAAGGAATGAGCGGGTCGCCTGTCTTTCTGAAGGATCCCTCCGATGGTAAATACAAGATCATCGGCGCCGTAGCGTTCGGCTGGCCTCTTCCCTGCCCCGGTCCACCAGTGTGCGGGGTCCAACCCATCGAAGAAATGATGGTCGTCGCGCCCGACCAAAGCCCAACACCTATTCTCGTCAGCGCCGATCGTGATTTTCTGCCTTCCGCGTTAAAAGTCCTGGCCTCCGGTTCCGGCAAATTAAAATCCCTGAACGAATTTGACCGGTTCGCATGGGCGGGACTGGTCGAGGAGCCTGCGGAAAAAAGTGATCGCGATTCTTCGCGGGTCGATCCGGCCAAAGCGGGTCTGTATCCCCTGGCCACACCGCTGGGGGTCGCGGGAATTTCACCACGCACGTTTGGGCAGTTATCCTCGATCCTCGATCCGATGAATATGACCTTGATCAAAACCGGCGCGGGCAGCGGGGGAACCGAGGCCCTGGATGCCGACGTGGATAAAATTCAACCGGCGGGCGTTTTGGCTGTCCCCCTGGTTTTGGGCGATCTGAGCATCGCCGCGGTCGGAACCGTAACGGACGTTGTCGGCGACCGGATTTGGGGATTCGGACACGCCTTCTTTGGCCAGGGGCCGATGGAGCTTCCCATTTCCGCCGGAGTCATCCATACGATTATTCCCAACATGGTCAGCTCCTTCAAACTCGGCAGCCCTTCCAAACCGATTGGAACTCTCTATAACGATCAAACCACCGCCGTGGCGGGAAGAATCGGACCGGTCCCGAAAACGATTCCGTTAAACATCAAAGTCAATTTCGCTGGTGAGACACAGACCTTTCATTATGAATTGGCCATGCATGAAAAATTGGCTCCCCTGCTCGCCATGATCTGCGTCCAGAATTCCATCGTTTATCGAAAAGATCTGCCCGAAATTCATACCGTTCATTATTCCGGCCAGATCACATTCGATCAATTTGGAAAAGTCGAATTTTCCAACACCAGCAGCAATAGCGAGTTAGGAATGCTCCTGGCCGACATCGGTGAACCGCTCAACCTGATGATGAATAATGAATTCCAGCGGGTCAAATTCAAAAACATCGACGTCAACGTCCAAATTGTACCGAAAAATGAGCAAGCGACCATTCGTCAAGCCAGGCTCGATAAACCTCAATACCGTCCGGGCGATCCGGTGCGGGTGGAATTACTACTCTCCCGGTTCCGCGGACCCGAACTTACACATTCCATCAGCTTTACCGTACCCGACGATCTGGCGGACGGTGAATATGATCTTGCCGTCGGCGGCATATCCACCGCCGTTCGCGCCGACCGGAGAAGTAATCCTTATGCCTATAACATGACCTCGGCAAAAGATATTTACGAAGTGATCCGGCGAATTGAATCGTTCCAATCAAAACAGTTTTATATCGCCCTGGGCACCAATGAAGAAGGATTGGGGCTTCGTCATTACGGATTAAAGCAACTGCCCGGCTCCAAACTCCAGCAGTTGCAGGGAGCGGACCCCGCCCTTACCAGTAAATTTTCTTCGGTCCGCTTATACTCGTTACCGTCCCAATTCGTTGTTTCAGGTCAGGAGCAGCAGTTACGGCTGACCGTTTCCCGCAATCAATAAAATCAGGAGTAAATAAAGATGAAGTTTAGCAAATTGTTTTTCATCCCCGTAAGTCTAGCCGCCCAAATCGTCTTTGCCGTGAATACACAGTCCTTTCAGGATTCGCAAAGTACCGACTTTAAGGCTGGCAAAACTGAAAATGTCGTGATCAGCAATACGGGGAAAATGTCTCTGGGGTCCAACATGACCAAACTTCTTGAAAGCAGGACCGACGTCAGCACGGTCTTCGATGTGCGGATACTTCCCGACGGCAGCCTGATTGCCGCCAGCGGATCGGAAGGTCTGCTCCTGGTCTATCGAAATAAAAAATGGGAAACTTTATATAAAGCCGATCAGCCGTACATCTTTTCCCTCGAAATCGGCAAGGACGGAAAAATCTACATCGGCACGGGCGGAACGGTCGGAAAAGTGATCGCGGTAAGCCCCGACGGCAAAGAAAGTAAAATTCTCTTTGAAGAAAAAACCGTCCAGTATGTCTGGAGCATTAAGGCGCTGACCGACGGAAAACTCCTCGCCGCCACCGGACCGACCGGAAAACTATTCTTAATCAATAAGAGCCGCGACCGTGAGGGAGCGGGCATTCGTAAGGAAGCGGGTACTGCGATTTTCACCTGCAAACAGAAAAACATCCAAGCCCTGGCCGTCGGGCGGGATGGGGCGATCTATGCCGGAACCGACTCCGAAGCCATCGTCTATAAAATCGAATCCCGCGACGGCAAGTACGTCAGCCGGGCCCTCTACGACGCCAAAGAAGAGGAAATAAGCGCCTTGGCGATGGACGACCACGGAATCCTCTACGCCGCAACCGCCTCCAGCGGCACGGTGTCTGACCAGGCAAAATCGTATCTGAGCAAATCCGCGGGAACCCCCGAAACCACCAAAAAAACGGCGACTACGTCGTCCGCCCCCGCCTCAAAGACCTCAAAAACAAAGAAAGCTCCACCCCCCGAAAAACCTCCGGGCGGATTGCCCATTAAATTGCCGGACATGATGGCTCTCGGTGCTGTCCCGATGTCCATGCCGTCGGGTTCTATAAAAGGCAATGCCGTTTATAGAATCGATACGCTCGGATTCGTCACGGAAGTTTTCCGCGATCAGGTGAACATCGATTCGTTGATCGTGGAAGATGGAAAACTCTACCTGGGAACCGGTCCGGACGGTTATGTGTTTTCCGTAAACCCCGCCACGGAAGAAATCACACTGTGTGCCAAAACCGGCGCGGGATATGTCAACTCCGTTCGACTTGCCGCGGATCATGGGCTGATTCTCGGAACAGGCACTCCCGCCCAGGTCGTTAAGCTCGGACCGCAACTGGCCGCAACCGGCACGTTTACCAGCAAGGTCTTTGACGCTGCCCAAATCGCCCAATGGGGCGTGGCTGATATAACGCTCGACGAATCGTCCTCCTCAGCCGGCAAGATTTCCCTTCAAACCCGATCCAGCGTCATCGCCAATCCGGAAGACCCCGGCTGGTCTGAATGGTCGAAACCGGCGGAGATTAAAAATCCCGTTTACATCGCCTCACCGTCGGCCAGATTTTTCCAGTACAAACTTACGCTCCAGTCTGCCGGTAAAATCTCACCAGCCGTGACAAAAGTCCAAATCGCCTACATGCAGCAAAACCGCCGCCCACAGGTTGCTTTAGTAACCGTCAATACCGGCCAGGCAGACAAACAGGCCGAATCGTCCGATGGCCCTGACGGTCCCCCGGACGCTCCACCGATGCCCATGATGCCGAATAAACCATCTGCCCCCAAACTTTATCGATTCACCTGGAAGGCCAGTGACCTCAATGGAGATCAACTTCGATACGATCTCTCCCTTCGCCGAATGGGAACCCCATACTGGATTCGGCTGGAAAAAGATTTTGTCCCCACCATGATGCAATGGGACCCCCGTACCGTACCCGATGGTAAATATGAATTGAAGGTCGCCGCCGACGATAATCTTTCCAACCCCAAAGGCATGGGTCTGACGGAGGCCCGAATCTCCGATCTCTTCATTGTCGATAACACCGCCCCCGTGGTCAAAAACCTGACCTGCAAAATGGTTTCGCCCGAAAAGCTTTTGATCCAGGCGGACCTGTCGGATGAAATGAGCGATATTTCCGGAGCATGGATTTCCATCAATGCCGAAAAGGATTGGCAATACATCGCCCCCGCTGACGAATTGTACGATAACAAAAACGAAAAAATCGATACCATCATTCCCATAACGAAGTCCGCCAAACCGATCATGCTGATGATCAAAGTCACCGACAACATGGGCAACACCGGCTTCGGGTGGCAATTGATCGCTGATTAAGTTAAAATTAAATATCCAATATCCGATACACAACACTCACTATGATACTCTTTATCCAAGAACTTTTGCTCGTCCTAGTAAACACACTTGCCTTGACGTCTTGTATTCTCGGTCTGCCGGGCAATTGGCTGATGGTCATGTTCACATGGATTCTAGCCTGGTGGCAATGGGACAAGCAAATTTTCACGCTTCCCACCCTGATCGTAATTACAGCTCTGGCTTTATTTGGTGAACTGGCGGAATTTTTGTCAGGCGTATTGGCCGTCCGCAAAGCCGGAGGAACCAAACGGGGCACGACCGGCGCGGTCTTCGGGGCAATCCTCTTTGCGATCTGCGGAACATTTATTATCCCAATTCCCATTATCGGTTCTGTGGCAGGCGCTTGTTTCGGAGCGTTTATCGGGGCCTTGGCCCTGGAATTTACCGGCGGCAGAACAATGCGAGATTCGGTCCATTCGGGTTTGGGCGCCGGAATCGGCCAGTTTCTCGGAATGAATTTGAAACTCCTCCTCGGACTCGTCATCTGGCTTATAACCGCCATCGCCGCCTTCTGGCCGTGAGAAGAAAAACCAGAATTTTAGTAACCGTTCAGACCCCATTGTGCCACGGTCGGCTCGCACGACCGTGCTCTTACGACACGGCTGGACAAGCCAGCCGTGGCACAATGACAGAGGGAGTTACTGTAACCGTTCAGAGTAGGGGCGAACCTTGTGTTCGCCCTTCTGAATGTGGTTGGACAGGTAAATACACAAGGTTCACCCCTACAACCATCGACACGATCTGAACGGTTACAAATTTTAATGATTGACCTTTTAATGAAATTTTTATAAACTGGATGTGTAGGACGAGGGGCGGAGGCACGCGGATAATTTTTTATTAAGTGAGTACCTGATCATGTCAGGAGAGGCGAAGCTTTTTCGCTGCATAAAGGCCGGAAAGATCGTCAAGTTTGTTCCCCCCTGGAACAATCCCATCGAGATTATCGAGCATTGGGCGAAAATCAAACCCGGTCGGCCCGCCCTTACCGGATTGATCGATTCCAAACGCTGGGTCACCCGAACCTACTGCCAACTCCTTCGGCGACTTCTTGCTGTGACAAAAACACTTTCCGAACTACCCAATGAACGAATCGCCATCGCCTGCGGTTCCCATGTAACAACCATCGAAGCCATCCTGTCCGCCATCGCCGCCCGGCGACAGTTTGTCCCAATCGATCTACTGCGCAAACCGTTTAGCATCCAGTTATATAAACTTACCGACAGCAAGGCCACGGTAGTCATTATTCCGTCGCTCGGAGAAATGCCCGATCTCCTGATCGACCGGATCAACGATATCCGACGGATGTTTCCCCACCTAAAATTCTGGTCGCTTGGAGAAAATACCCTCGCCGATTACAATCTTCTGAATCCGGCCACGGAAGGGTTCCGGCTAAGTCACATCGAGTACCCCTCTAATGCCTGGTTTGAGTCGATCGCCCTTCTCTATTCTCCAGGCCACCACGGTCAGCCTAAAGGATATTTCTATCAACCCTCCGCCTTGTGCGCCAATATCTGGTCGGTGAGCAACTGGCTTAAACTGACCGGGAAGTCACGATTGCTTTTGGCCACCGAATTGGATTGCTGCGACGGGCTTATCCCCGTGCTGGCAGTCCTTTCCGTCGGTGGAACCGCCATTCTGCACACCCAGATCGACAGCGGTAATTTCTGGAAGATCATTCCCGAATGCGACGCGGATATCGTCCGGGCAAAACCGTCACTTATTGAAGAACTCCTCAACGACGATTCCAAACTCGCCGGCATCAACCGCTCCAATCTGAAATTTGTCATCACAGGATCGGCGTATCTCCCCCGGCAAATCGGACTGAGATTTTTTGAGACTTTCGATCTTCCCCTGCTCCAAAGTTACGGAACGGCGGAAACCGGGGGTTATATTCTCGGTATGTCCCCGGGATTGTCCGGGCGGGAATACGAACTTGCCCTTCGTGATAATATCGCGGGCCAGGAACTTGGATTCTGTAATGTGATCCTTAAATCCGATACCTCTGGCGATCAAAAAATACAACCCAATTCCGGGGAAGGAATTTTACACGTAAGGGGCCAGGTCCTTTCGAGCGGGTGGTGGGATGGTAACGATATTCAATATTGGACTGACCCGTGGCTGAGCACATCGGATTTGGCGGTTAATTCGGCGTGGCAGGAACAGCAGTATTTCCAGATACGGGGCCGGCTGGAAGATACGCTCATTATCGATAAACAGCGTTTTTGGCCGGCGTACATCGAGCGATCCATGCTCGATACTTTTCAGTTCCTTAGCGATTGCATCGTAATGACCCTGCCCGATCGCGAAGGCAAATCCAAACTCTGCGCCGTGGTCATTTTGCTTTCTGATATTCCCTCCCATCGGCGGTCGGAGTTGATGTCGCTGATAGAAGCCCGACTTCAAGCCGGAGGGGTCACGGGGCTTAATGAAAAATCCACTCCCAGGGAAATCATCGTCTTGAACGAACAGCAGGTTCCGCGGCGATACGACGGTCATCCCAATCGCCTGGAACTACATCGGCTGATCGCAAAACGTATAACCCAGCAAGGCTTAGCGGCATCCTGACCGGTATCGGGGTGGCGGGTTACAAAAGTAATTACCCGCTCCCTTGCGGTCATTGCTCGTATATAGTTCGCCTCGCTCGAAAGATTAAATGAAGAGCGGATTGATGACCAGACCTGTCGCCAATTTTGGGTAAAAGAACGTGCTTTTTTGCGGCATAAGCTCACCGGCCAAGCTGATTTGTTTGACCGCCTCGATCGGAGTCGGTGGGACCAGTACGCCCAGGGACGATGGACAGTTATCGACAAAGTCGACCACCTCGCCCGCCAGATGGAAATACTCAATCGACGGTTTTTCGGTCTTGAGCCATTTGGGATAGATTATCCGGTCCAGAAGGTAAGAATGCAAAATGGCGACTGGAAGTTTTCGCCAGGCTGGGACATGTTTTTCGGCCTGATCGTCGAGAATACGTTCGACATCTTTCGGCTGAGCGACCAGCATACGGTTATCATTTTGATAAATGAAGCCAAAATCCGGCTCGCTGATTTCTTCTTGTTTGGATACCCAGCGCACGGCGAATTTTTCCGAAAGCAATCCGGAAAGCTCATCCAGCGTCAGGCCTGGCAAATCCCGAATGGCTCGATGCGTGGGCAAAATGACCAGGCCCGGTTCGGACATCGACACGAACATGCAACCGACGAAATTCGCCGGATGATTCGGAGTGAGTTTTCCCTGTTTGGAAAGTAAATCACGATACATCAGCGAGGTGCTGTAGCGATGATGGCCGTCGGCGATAAAAATTTTGCGGTCAGCCATTTTTGCGGCAACCCATTTGATCAACTCGTGGTCGGTAACCACCCAGACTTCATTCACGACGTCTTCGATGGCTCCGCGATAGGTCGGCTCGGTGGGAAGTTTTGTATAAAGCGTTTCCGTGATTTCATTGGTATCGTCATCGAAGAGGCAAAAGACCTGCGACATATTGGACTTGGTGAATTTTGTGAGCATCAGGCGATCTTCTTTAGGTCCGCCGTAGGTCTGCTCATGAGGGAAAACGCTGCCGGTACCAAACTCTTCGAGTTTTAACCGTGCGATAAACCCCCTCCGGGTATAATTACGATTCTGATGAGAAAATCTCTGCTGGTAAACATAAATGGCTGGCTCCCGGTCGCGGAGAAAAACACCTTCTTTGATCCAGTGGAAGAGTTGCAGACCCGCCAGATCGTAAACTTGCTCCGGTCCCGCCTGCTTGGGCGGCGTATGCGGCATATCAATAGCGATAATATTAAAAGGCGATTTCGCCAAAAGTTTCGCCTTCGCCTCATCCGTTACCACCACGTCATACGGCGGGGCGATCCGATCTGAAATATCGGCACCATTTTTTAGCGAGTATCGTATCCCACAAAACCCATCTACAACCGCCATGTGTCTTTCCTCTCGCGTAATCTCAAATCCAAAATCTAAAATCCAAAATTCTTACGTTCCTTCTCCGCTTTCCGCCAGATATTTTTTCTGCTCGGAGGTGAGTTTGTCGATATTCAATCCCATCGACTGCAGTTTCAGTTTGGCTACCATTTCATCTATGGCTACCGGCACGGGATGAACCTTGACCGCCAGCTTGCCGCGATTCTTAACGGCGTATTCGGTGGCCAGTGCTTGCACGGAGAAACTCATATCCATTACGCTGGCGGGATGTCCTTCCGCCGCGGCCAGATTCAGCAACCGACCCTGGGCGAGTAATCGAATACGTCTGCCGTTGGACAGAGTGTATTCGTCCACAAACGGCCTTACATTTTTAACGTTTTTTGCTAATTTTTTCAGGCCGGGGATGTCGATTTCTACGTCGAAGTGGCCCGAATTGCCGACCATAGTGCCGTCTTTCATTTTCGAAAAGTGTTCCGGACGAATGACGTGTTTATTGCCGGTAACGGTGATGAAAATATCGCCGAACGTGACGGCTTGGGCCATTGGGCAGACATTAAAACCATCCATCACTGCTTCCAAAGCTTTTAACGGGTCGATTTCCGTAACCGTAACCAGCGCGCCCATTCCCCGCGCACGGCTGGCCAGTCCTCGTCCGCACCAGCCATAACCGATGACCACAAAATTCTTTCCCGCCAGCAAGGTATCCGACGCCCGGACCAAGCCGTCGATCGTGCTCTGACCCGTGCCGTAACGGTTATCGAACATGTGTTTGCAGTTGGCGTCATTGACGGCGACGACGGGGAATTTTAACATCCCGTTGGCTTCCATTGCCCGAAGACGGATCACGCCCGTTGTCGTCTCTTCCATCGACGCAATGATGTTTTCCGCTTCTTTGGAGCGTTTGCCTAGCATTTCATTGACCAGGTCGGCGCCATCGTCCATTGTGACATTCGGTTTATGGTCCAGGGCGGCCATCATGTGTTTATAATAGGTGTCGCGGTCTTCCCACTTGATGGCGAATACGGGTATTTTGAAATTTTTAACGAGCGCCGCCGCCACGTCGTCCTGCGTGCTTAATGGATTCGACGCGCATAAAACCAGGTCCGCACCGCCGGCTTGAAGCGTTCGGGCAAGATTCGCCGTTTCCGCCGTAACATGCAAGCAGGCGCTCATGCGAAGCCCCTTTAACGGTTTTTCCTTCGCGAAGCGTTCCCGTAAAATCTGCAAAACCGGCATATCTCTGTCCGCCCAGAGAATCCGTTTGTAACCCAGATCCGCCAGCGACAAATCCTTAACGTCATAATTCATTTTCTTCGCCATCGACATTACTCCTTCCAAAAAAACAAAACAACCAAAGGTTTGCCTTCGCCTATTTTTTGGCGAGGGCTATAAATTTTTGCACTTTTTCCGCGTCTTTCCTGCCAGGCGCCGTTTCCACACCGCTGGAGACGTCAACCCCGTCAGGATTTAAAATTCTGATTGCATCAGATACGTTATCAATTGTCAACCCGCCGGCCAGGAAAATCGGCGGTAAATCTTTTTTTGCGGCTAAAAGCAAATGGGCCACTTCCGACCAGTTAAAGCCGATACCCATTCCACCACCGGACGGCCCATCGAGCAAAAAGGCTAATATCCGGCTCTTATCTTCAATCAATCGGAAATACGATTGCATTTCTTCAATCGATTCAGGACCGGTGATCATCATCGCTTTAATAAAACGACATGCCGGAAGTTCCTTCATCAGCCGATTAAGATAGTCCGGCGATTCCCGGCCATGCAGTTGGATTATTTTCAATCCGAGACACAACACGGTATCGAGAACATCCAATATCGCCTGGTCGGCGAATAAACCCACCGGTTTAATCTCGCCGCCAAGGCCGACAAGAATCTTTTCCGCCTGTTCGATTTCCAAATAGCGTTTGGATGTTTCCACAAACACCAAACCGACAAAATCGGCACCTGCGTCCCGAGCGGTTTTGGCGTCCGTTGAATTCGTAATTCCGCATATCTTCACCAGCACAGCGAGTTCAACTCCTTATGAATTTTAAAACTATAAACACCTGTTTGGTGTCGCGTCAAACTTTTTCTTAACGATCTTGTCTTTTTAGACATTAGTCATTTAAGAATTAGTCATTGATTAGACATTAGGATTTAGGTTTTAGTCATTTCATTCGTCGGTTTCGCTGAAAAGAGCTTCGATAAATTTATCCGGGTCGAAGGGTTCGATGTCGTCGCTCTTTTCGCCCAGGCCGATGAATTTTACCGGGATGTCCACTTCGTTTCGGATGGCGATAACGATTCCGCCCTTGGCGGTCCCGTCCAGCTTGGCCAGGAAAATCCCCGTCACTTTGGCTACTTGCTTGAACATCCTGGCTTGGTTGAGGGCATTTTGTCCGGTGGTGGCATCGAGGACGAGCAAGACTTCGTGCGGTGCGCCGGGAATTTGCTTGTTCAGCACACGGAAGATTTTTTCCAGCTCGCGCATCAGATTTTCCTGAGTATGAAGCCGTCCCGCGGTATCGATCACGAGATAATCGGCGTTTCGTGAAACCGCAGCCGCACAGGCATCGAAGACAACCGCGCTGGGATCGCCGCCGGATTTATGTTTGACGATCTGGGCTCCGGTCCGATCGGCCCAGATGGTCAACTGATCGACTGCAGCGGCTCGGAAGGTGTCCGCCGCGGCGAGGATAACTTTCTTTTTCTGGTTCGTCAGGTACCAAGTCAGCTTGGCGATGCTCGTCGTTTTTCCTGAGCCGTTAATCCCGACGATGAGGATTACGGTCGGACCGCCATCGGCCTTGGCGAGTTTGCGATCCTGCTCCGGCCAGTATTTTTTCAGGTCGTCCTTGAGAAAAGGAACGATTTCCTCGGCATTGCCGATTTTTCCCTGTTTCCAGGCAGTGCTTAGGTCGGAGATGATTTTTTCGGTATTCGTCAATCCGATATCTGCGGTGATTAGCGTATCAAAAAGCTCATCGAGGAGTTGCTGATCGATTTTTCTTCCCACGCGGAGAATGGAAGTAAGAGTTCCGGTCAGTTTCGCACGGGTCTTGGCCAGGCCGTCTCGCAATTTTTTGAAAAGGCTGACCATTAATTAACTATCCCCGGATTCAATACTCGCTCCCTCACGGTCGCGTCTCTTTTCTATTTCATTCGTTTCCGCGGCAGCACTGGGTTCTTGAATTTTTTTGGCGATGGCATCAAGTACGCCATTTATAAATTGCGGCGATTCGGCGGTAGAAAATCGTTTGGCCAGCTCAATTGCCTGATCGAGAACGACTTTGACGGGAACATCGGTCCGATAGAGCATTTCGGCAATCGCCAGACGAAAAATCGCCCGGTCGATCAAGGCAATCCGCTGCAATTGCCAGTGTTTAACCGTTTCACCAATGAATTGATCGCAGGGCTCGTGATTGTTCCAGGCGACTCTCGCCAATTCACCTGCCAGCGATTTACTGTCCGAGGGCGCATTGGCCTCGGCGATAAAACTGTCCATTTCCATCAGAAAATCAGTCCCCTGAACGTCCAGTTGCGTCAGACACTGCATCGCCAATGCCCTGGCTTGGGCACGCCAATCGGTCGGAGAGACGTCCTCCCATTTTTTTCCGTTATTCATATATCAAACTTTTATAATAAATGGATAAGATTTGCCATTTCAATCGCGGTAACAAGAGCATCGGCACCTTTGTTTCCCGCCTTGACACCCGCACGGTCGATAGCCTGTTCCAGCGTATCGGCGGTAACGATTCCGAAAATCACTGGCACGCCCGTTTGCAGACTCACCTGGGCGATTCCTTTCGCCGCTTCCCCCGCGACATAGTCAAAATGCGGGGTCTGTCCTCGGATGATGGTCCCGAGGCAGACGACGGCGGCATATTTTCCCGATTCCGCCAAAGTCTTGGCTACCAGGGGTAATTCCATCGAGCCGGGCACATACACAATCGTCATTTGGCTGTCTTTTCCCCCAAGCCGGATGAAGGCATCCTTGGCTCCGCCGACCAGTTGCTCGGTGATAAAACTGTTAAACCGCGAAACCACCAAGGCAAATTGCTGTTCCGCCGCCACGATCAAAGACGCACGATGTTCTTTATACGCCATGTTTAGTTCTCCAAAGATAACTATGTACTTTCAAGTCTACCGTTGTTACCACGTGCTATCAAGATATAGTTTCGGTTTTGGTATTTTCTTAACCCTAACCTTATGAAAAGGGCGATAAAGCCCTTTTGAGGACTCCCAGCGATTTTGAAATGCAAAGACCGTAATTGGTGATCGGCACGCCGGCGGTCTTGGCCTGAAGAATGCGCCGGAGCACTTCGCGGCGATTGGTCATACATGAACCGCATTGCACAATTAAACTGTACTCTGTTAGATTGTCCGGAAAATCCAACCCCGCTGTATGATCGAAATGGAGTTCTCCGCCCACGTATTGCCGCAGCCAGCGGGGAATCTTTACCCGACCGATATCTTCGCCAATCGGATGATGGCTGCACGTTTCGGCGATCAGAATTTTGGCTCCCGGTTTTAATGTATCGATGGCCTGCGTTCCCTGTATAAAACTTTCCAAATCACCTTTCCATCGGGCGAACAAAATTGAAAATGTGGTCAAGGGAATATCATCCGGCACATCGGCGGCTACTTTCAGAATCGCTTGCGAGTCCGTGATAACCAAATTCGGTTTTGTTTTGAACAGATCGAGCGTATCGGAAAGTTCCCGTTCCTTGACCACGACGGTCCTGGCGTCGCAGTCAAGCACTTCGCGGATCACCTGCACCTGCGGTAAAATCAACCTGCCCTTCGGTGCTTCCAAATCAATCGGCACGACAAGAACCACAACGTCGCCCGGACCCACCAGATCGGTTAAAATCCCCCGATCATCGAGATAGTCCTGCGGAATGACTGCAATGATAGCTTCGCTAAGTTGATCGATTCCGACTCCGTCTTTGGAACTCACGCAGACAACCTGGCCGGAAAGTTCCCTGGCTTTCTTTAGATCGTCTTCGGTGGGTGTCCATTGATCGACCTTGTTAAACACCACAACCTTGCCGATTTTTGTCGCGGATAGCTCCTTGAGCAATTCTTCTTCAAAATTCGATAGGGGGGTATCGCAGACAACGATGGCTACATCTACGCGTTCCATAGTCTTTCGAGAACGCTGCACACGAAGCAAACCTAACTGCCCGATATCATCAAGCCCCGCCGTATCGAGCAGCAGTACCGGCCCAATGGGTTTAATTTCCATCGGCTTAGCCACAACGTCGGTAGTGGTTCCGGGAACATCGGAAACGATTCCCACGTTCTGCCCCGCGAGGGCATTCAAGAGGGAAGTCTTTCCAACATTCCGCCGACCAAAAATCCCGATATGTAATCGCATTCCTGTGGGGGTTTCTTTCATGACTACCAACACCCTATATATTATTTCGCATCTTCGATTTTGCGTAGGGTGCGTCTGGGCGCACCCTACATGAGACTACAGACGCCAGAGGCAACGTTTTTTTAACGGCGGGAGAACTCATTCCATTTTTCCTTGAAAAGGTTTTATAGGCATACCTCAAGTATATATTGGGCCAATTCATTTGACAAGATATCGTTTATAATTTTGGGGAAGACGTGTGATCGGTTTTGAGTGGCTTATTACAATAAATCAAAATTCCGCGAACACACCTGGTGAGTCGGATGCGGTCCGATGCGGCCATCTACGATCTTGTGCCTGGGGAAACGAAACGACGGCGTAGACAGGTCCATCGAGGACACCTTCAAAAATATCAAACAGTTCCTCGAAACCGCGCAGCCGCAATCGTGGAAGAACCAGAGACCCGAACTGGCCGCCCTAGCTTAATTACTATGAAAAATGCGAAAGTTTACCTAAAATGACTTGATTAAATTCTTTATTTCGATTAATTTATTCCCAGAGAGAGAATTTTCACGAGGCAGAATACGATAGGGAGAGAGCGTGCGCGAAGTGGGTTGGCGATTCATTTTGCCGATGATGTTTTTTTGGCCCGGTGCAGCTATTGGGGCGAATGGTTCCGGTCTTTATTCTCTGAATCAGCGGTTTGGTATCTGCGACAACTATGCGCTTACCAAAAAAATGATTACCTCCTATGATTATCAGAAGCTTGGGCAAGTGGGCTGGTATACAGACGGAGAAACCGACTATTCCAGTTGCCCCGGACCCATCGCTCGTCAAAATGGCGGGACCATTGATCGCATAACCGTTATCGCCAAAGACTCCCATACTCCTGCCTTAAACGCAGCCCAGCAAATATATCAGAGTCATCCAACCTGGTTCAATGCGTCCACTCCGTGGCAAATCGGCAGCCGTCCGGGATTGGACTGCTATACCACTCAACCATCCGCATCAGGCCCGCGATACTACCAGACAGATCAATATGCTTCCGATTTCCATCTCTGGCATGACCAGATCAAAAGCATTGATTCAAAATTTCAAGTCATGACCGGATCAATCGTTTTGGGCAATTTGACAAATTACAAGGATGACAACTTTGACTTCATCAAAAATACGATAAACGACTACTATCGGCAAACTCATCAGCAGATGCCCATCGATGTCTTCAACGTGCAAATTATCATCGGTCCCGATACTGCCGCCCCTTTGGATACTTTTAAATCGGCGGTAAAAACCTTCCGGCAGTGGCTTTTATCGGCAGGCTACAGTAAAAGCGAAATGCGGATTGGATATGGCATTTCAGACAATGGGATATCCCAGGCGTCAGCCGTTGATTTTCTTCAGCAATCCACCAAATGGCTGATGGACGCCGACGCCAATGGCAATTTCGACTCTCAACTTGGATTATCCGCGGATGGAAACCGGCTGGTCCAGGCATGGGCGTGGTATCCATTAAATGATCCTTCCACAAACTTCCAAAACAGCAGTTTATTTGATTCTAACGGACACCTGACGTCTTTGGGTCTTGCCTACGCCGATCTTGTGCCTCAGCACACTCCGGAACCCGGATCGATTCTGATCCTTATTTTCGGGGCAGGGACAAGTTTTTTTTATCGGAAAAGACATTGAGCATTTCTTTACTTTTTTATCTTTTTATTAGCAAAACCAGCGACGATTGGGTATCATGTTTTGTTTCATTTGTGAGTATTGATTTTTAGCCGGCGAAGTGAAGTAAGGAGTATTGATAAATGCGTATCCCGTTGGTGGCTGGTAATTGGAAAATGAATACGGTCCAGGCGACCGCGTTGGAATTGGCGCGTGCGTTGGCAAAAAATCCGCCGGCTGGAAATGTCGAAGTGGCCGTTTGTCCTCCTTTTGTTTATTTAATTCCCGTGGCTCAGGCGCTCGCCTCCAGTCACGTGCAACTTGGCTCGCAGGATGTTTACTTTGAACCTAAAGGAGCGTTTACAGGCGAGATATCCTGTGAAATGCTCAAGGATTGCTGCTGCCGGTACGTCATTGTCGGACATTCGGAACGGCGGCATGTGCTGGGGGAAAATGACAAATTAATCAACGCTAAACTTAAAGCGGTTGTCGCCGCCGGGTTAAGACCGATCTTGTGCGTCGGAGAAAAACTGGAAGAACGCGACGCGAATCAGACCGAAAAAGTCATCGAGACGCAGTTGACCGGCGGATTGGACGGTTTAACCACCCAGCAGCTAAAAGACCTGGTAATCGCCTACGAGCCGGTTTGGGCCATCGGGACCGGCAGAAACGCGACTCCCGAACAGGCACAGGAAGTTCATCAGTTTATCCGCAACTGGCTTACGAATAAATTCGGTTCCGCGTTTTCCCAGGCTGTCCGAATCCAATATGGCGGGAGCGTCAAAGGCGATAACGCCGCCTCGCTCATGGCCAAGCCGGACGTGGACGGAGCTTTGGTGGGCGGGGCGAGTTTGAAGGCGGATGATTTTTTAAAAATTATTCAGGCTGGCGGAACCCCCAAGAACTCTGGTATATAATTAAGGTTATTATTCAAGAATAAAGTGAGGATATAAAATGACCATTGCGATCGGTATCTTGTTTATCATAGTGTGTCTGCTGTTGGTTATCATTATTCTGTTGCAGCGAGGCCGGGGTGGCGGACTGGCCGGGGCCTTTGGCGGTTCGGGAGGGCATAGCGCTTTCGGGTCAAAGACCGGTGATGTCTTTACCTGGGTCACAGTGGCGTTGACGGGGATATTTCTGCTGCTGTCCATCGTTGCCAATTTCGTTTTCGTTCCTCAGAAGTTCCAGGGTGTGCCCATACAACAAACGCCTCCACCGATCAAAGCGACCAATAACGTTGGAACCCAAAGCCCCAAGACGCCGGCCTCGAATAATGTGAATACCAAACAACCCGCCGGCCCGGTCGCGACAACGCAACCAACGCAATCCAAATAATAGCTAAAAGAGGAAATTGTTATGCTGGCCTCGATGACCGGTTTTGCCCGCGCAAGTTCTAATGTTGACAACGTCACGTATAACCTTGAGATCAAGGCCTTAAATGGAAAATATTTCAAGGCCAACATTAAGCTTCCGGAGCAACTGTCCTGCTATGAACCGAAGGTCGAGCAACTCCTTCGGGAAGGTCTTATTCGCGGGTCCATCGTTTTCAGCCTGCGCACGCGGGATGTTTCCGAACTTTCCGCCTATCAGGTGAATCCCGGAGCCGTCAAGGCATATCTTCACGCCCTGGAAAATTTCTTGCAGGATCAGCCTGGGAAAAACCTTGTCATCGACCTGGCCAATATTTTGGAATTACCGGGAGTGTGTCAATATCCCGACCCGGACCCCATGCGACTGGAGCGGGAATGGCAGATACTATCGGATCTGACGGCCAAAGCGATTGAACAGCTTTGGACCATGCGGCTTCAGGAAGGACAATCCCTGAAGGACGACCTGCTCAAGCACTGCACCAAGATCGGAGCGGCGATGAAAAAAATTCAAGAACGCGCTCCTTTGGTCATCGAGGATTACGCACAACGGCTGAATCTACGGGTCAAGAAATTGCTCGCCGAGGCCGAGGTGGAGTTGGATCGCCAGGATTTGGCCCGCGAAGTAGCCATTTTTGCCGAACGGGCGGATGTCAACGAGGAAATCTCACGTCTTGAATCCCACTTTCAGCAGTTTCAAACGGTGATCGATTCGGACGAACACGCTGGGCGCACCCTGGAGTTTCTTTCCCAGGAAATGCTGCGGGAAACCAATACCATCGGTTCCAAGGCCAACGATGCCCCAATTGCCCAGATGGTGATCGAAATCAAAGGACACATCGACCGGATCAAAGAGCAGGTTATGAACGTCGTGTAACCAATTTCATTTTTGAGTGGTATTTTTGATTTTTTCTTCTAATTTTTTGGTCAGGTCGGCGAGTTTGTTGGCGGAATTTCCGGTGGGGCCTTGCCCGCGATATTCGCTAATCAGGGCTTCTGTGGCGACGACTTCGACGCGTCGGTTCTCGGATCGGGAGATTTCACTGTAGGCGCCCTCGCGGAGGGGTTCAAAATCACGACACGTTTCGATTCTCAAGCCCTCCTCGGCCACTCCAAATTCCACCAGTTTCCGCATGACAGCAGTGGCTCGTTCGTAGGAAAGGTCGCGGTTCGTGCCTTTGAGCCGATATTCTTCGTCTTTGGATGTATGTCCTTTGACCATAAAGACGTTCATGTGCCCACGAACTTTGTCCGCGATTTGCCGGATGTCGCTTAGGCTCTCCGGCGAGATGTCCGCCGACGTGTTGTCAAAAGAAACACATCCGCCGATGGTGGTCTGAGTTCCAGACCTGACAGTCGTTACCAGGTCGTGCTTTCCCGACATTCCGTCCAAACGCTGAAAGGATTCACCGGGGTTACCGGATTTCCCAGTTTTTCCCTTTTGTGGTTTTAACATTCCCATAATGGATTTCAGATCGACCGACGAGGGATTGGCCGTGGAAGGAGGCATGTATTTAAATGCCTTTTTGATGGCGGCCACGATACTGGCAAACTCCGGGTCATACTGGACGCTTTTGGCGTTGCCAGCGGAAAGAATCACGAAAAAGCTCAGCAGCAGAGTTACCAGGTCGGCAAAACTGATGACCCACAACGGTGCGCTTTCACCATGTTCTTCTTCCTGATGTTTTTTTTCCGACATTTTGTAATCCTTTAACCACGAAAAATATTCTTGAAGCACAGAGGACACAGAGAAGAGGTTTTAATAAGAATTCTGTCTCTGCGATCTTTGTGATCTTTGCGGTTTATTTCTCTTTTACTTTTTCTCCAATGCTTTTTTCTGGCGCTCGGACAGGAATGACTGGAGCTTCATCTCGACCACGTGAGGGTTATCGCCGGATTGAATGCTCATAATCCCCACGAGCGTCATTTCACGGACGAATTGCTCTTCGGCGGAACGTATCGACAGTTTATCGGCGATCGGACCGCAGATGACGTTACAAAGGATGCAGCCGTAGAGTGTGCCGAGCAAGGCGACGGCCAAGGCTTTACCAATGGAGGCGCTATCCCCGCCGAGGTTGCGGAACATGGCCACCTGACCGATCAGGGTGGCAGTCAAACCAAACCCAGGACCGTATTTCCCCATCAGTTCAAAAAATTTCTTACCCTTTTTATGCCTTTCCGCCAAAGCGTTTATTTCTATCCGCAAGGTCTGATCGATGATCTCGGGGTCCGTTCCGTCAATGGCCAACTGAAGACCTTTTTTCAGAAAGGGGTCAGCCTGGGTTTTTAACGCGTCTTCCAGAGCGAGCATTCCATCGCGCCGGGCAATTTCCGCATAGCTGACCAGATTCGTGAGTAATAAATCAATCGGCAATTCCTTGCCGAGGAGCCATTTCTTGACGTATCCCCAAACATCCAAAACGGACCGTAACGGCATGGACATGCAAACGGCGGCGAGAGAGCCTCCGATCACCAGAACAAAACCTTCTTCAGAAAAGAAGGTCTCCATGTGTCCTTCCGTGCCAACCCACATGGCCCAAATGAGACCACCAAAACCGAGCAAGATGCCGAAAAGTGTTGCAATGTCCATAATGCGTACCATCCTCGTAACAATAGTTTCCAGTAAGGATATCGTCAGAATAGAGGAGTGACTAAATCCTAATTCCTAATGTCTAATCAATGACTAATTCCTTAATGACTAATGTCAAAAAAGACACGCGCGGGCTTCTCCGTTAGGCATGGATTTTTAGTCATTAGGCATTGATTAGACATTAGGAATTAGGATTTAGTCATTTCATTCATCAGTGGTCCGATAATGTTATGCAATCGGTCGGCCTTTTTGAAGCAGAAGCAGAGTGATATCATTGGATGCTTTTTTTCCACCGGTAAAGGCGGAAATATCATCGGCCAGGTCGCTTAAGATGCGTGCCGGGATCTGACCGAAACTGTCGGACAGAAGGTCCAATAAATGTTTTTCATCGAAGGGTTCGTCTTTATCCGACGTGACAGAAAAGATACCGTCTGTGCAAAGCGCCAGCGTCTGCTGCTCGATAAGTGTTCCTTTGACCGCCTCGTATTTTGATTTCCGCGACTTCCCTACCAGCGGATTATGACCGTACTTAATCTTAACAATTTTTCCATTGTCGGCGATTAGATAGGCGTGAATATTTCCAGCCAGACAAATGCAAAATTCCCCACTCTGGGGATCGATCATCAAAACTCCCGCGCTGATCCGCCGAGGTTCACCGGCCGTAGCGTGCATCAACCAGTTGACCTGCCTCATCAGGACTTGGGGTTCATCACGATGCACCGCCCCGATGCGAAAAGCGGCGGACATTTCGGCAATGCAAACGGCGGCGTCCGAGGAGTCGGTCGTCGTTTGACCGATCAGGACCATTCCCTGCTTATCCCCGAGGGGAAGCAGGTCATAAAAGTCACTGCAAGCCTGGGTTCCGGGTTCCGAGAGGACGGCCATATGTAATTCCGGCCACTGGGGCAGTTTCCAGGGTGCGGTTCGCGCTTGCACCTTCCGGGCCAATTCCTGGTCCAGAACGCGGATATGGTCCATTTGATCGCGCTCTCGGCGAAGGAGGAGGTCGATGGCCAAGGCCATCTGGTTGCACACAAAGACAAGGGTGTCCAAATCGGCGACATTGTACGGACTGTTTTTTGGATCACTTTCCAGGTAGATCATTCCCAGCGATCCGTCCGGACTGATCAGCGGACAAGCCAGACAGGACCGGTCAGGATTATTCCCCAGGGCAGGCTGCAGAAGGGCGCAGGCACATTCGACCGTGGCAAAAGCGAATTTCTGGGCCGTGGGTGGCGGATCGATAGGCCGACCGGAAAGATCCTTCCCCACCGATAAAACCAGGTGACCCTCCGCATCGCTTCTTAATCCAGCCCAGGCGCAGCAGGCTTTAAAGTCGAGCATCACCGTTTCAATCACCATGCTCAGCAAACTTCGCACATCGGGCATATCCAACATCCGCAAAGCCAAACCCGAAACATATTCCATCCGTCCCTTCGACAGGCTGAAGGTGTCGGTACGATGCTTGATGATCACGCTTTCCGGAAGGTGCATTTCCGTGAAGGACAGATTGGCGACCGCTTGAAGATCGCTGTTGCTGCGCGGGATAACTTGAAAGGAAACCGTTTTTTTTGCTGTTTCTTCTTCCGTGTAACATTGAACCAGAAAGTTACCAACACGTAGTTCGTCTCCATCCAGCAAGTCCTCTGTTTTCTGAAGCAAATGACCGTTGAGATATGAAGTATGGAATTGATCGTGAACAGGAGCGACAAACCATTGGCCGTTCTCTTCATGGATCATCATGTGACGGTTGGCAACATGCTCGTCCCCTGGCAGTTTGATCTGGCATTGACCGTGACGTCCTATATAAATCGTCCCGCCGGAGAAGTGTTGATCAACAAATGAGGTTTCACCCTGTATCACCACTATACGCATCCGATACTCCACTTGAAACACAGACTTGGCCATTTACTATACCCTACTATCGGCTTGCCGTAAAATATAATTAAACTTCGATGTAATTCATCTGTCATTTTTTTCTTGCATATTAGATAATTTAACGCTATTAAAAGATATAATAAGATAGTCTAATGAAAATCAGTAATCGGGATGGAATACGTCATGGATATGGATCAGATAAAGATTTTTTGTGATTTGGCACAGACGCGAAGTTTCTCCAAAGCTGCGGCGCGTAACATGATCAGCCAATCCGCGGTTTCACAACAAATCAAGACCATCGAATCGCAGTTCAAACTGCAACTGATCGACCGGACCCGCAGGCCGCTCGCGATGACTCAGGCAGGGGAAATATTTTACAAAGGATGCAAAGACCTCTATGCCAGATACGAGGACTTTCGCAATCAGCTGGCGAACTTTTCCCACCAGATTACCGGTTCGGTCACCATCGCCGGAATCCCTTCCATCGTCCTGTATCTGCTTCAACCTTACGTTCGATATTATCTTCAGCAGCATCCGAACGTCCGGTTATATATCGAATCGATGCGAGCGAACCAGGCTAGTGAAACCGTTCTTGCGGATCGGGCGGACATCGGGATGATCGCCTGCCCAAAAGGTGACCGGAGACTGGGGGTCATACCCTTTTACCGCGAACGGTTGCTTCTCGTCATGCACCCACGGCATCCTTTGGCCGCCAAAAAGAAAGTGTCCATCAAGTCGCTTCAGTTGCAGCCGATGATTTTGTTCGAAAAAGACCAGTTCACGCGAAAACTCATCGACCGGATACTGAAAAACTACGGGGTCACGATCAAACCCGTCATGGAGCTGGATAATATAGAGACGATGAAACGGGGAATCGAAGCCAACGTCGGATTAAGCATCCTTCCGGAACCGGCGGTAATGCAGGAAATCAAAAATGGAACCCTCGTCGCCAAAGCGTTTGCCGAAGAAGAATTTTACAGGTCCGTCGGGGCCGTTTTTCGCAAGGGAAAAGTATTCTCGGAACCCGTTATACGGTTCATGGACCTGCTGAGAGAACCGCAGCAAAATATTATTTCGCAACTGAAAAGCTGACACCGGCAGGGCATCGTCTGAAGCAATATCTTATTTAGTAGGCGGGATTGCCCGGCACGTAACAGATTTCACCTTTTCTTTCTTTCCTTCCTGTGTGTATAATCAAAATTTGAAGGCATGCCTCCAAGACGATGCCATGCCGCCAGAAAAATCGGACTTTTAACAAATGGATTCGCCAATAACAATTCAGACACAATCGGACGAGCAGCAGATCAATGTCGCACTGCTGGTTGATAATGATTATCTGTATCGGTTCCGAAGTATTTTTTCGCACATGCTGGTGGGGTTAGTCGATCAGCCCATCAATGTCACTCTCGTCTGCTCCGATCCTCCGGCGGTGGCAAAATTGCCGATTGGTCCGGCCAAGGTCTCCGAGTTCAAAGTCCCTTTCTGGCCCTGGCAATACAAACGAAATCTGCAAACGCTGGTTACCGAACTTAAAGCCGCCAGGGTCAATCTCATCCACGGCTGTTCCGGTCGTTCCTGCGGGTTGGCTGTCGATTTGGCCAAACGGCTCAACGTTCCTTACGTCCTCACTTTCAACGGATTGTTTCAGGAGGAATGTTATCTTCGGGTCGATCAGGCGCATTGCGGTCGTTTGATTGGGATTTCGGAACCGATCTGTAAAACCCTTCACGAACTATACGGGAAATCGTCCGACAAAATCGAATTGATCCGTCCGGGGTGTTTTCTTCGGCCCAAGCGGGTAAAATCCGACCGACCGAAAACGATTGTAAGCGTCGGCGACTTCCAGCGAACCGGCGGGTACGACACATTTCTCCATGCCCTGGCCGAGATACAGAACCGTGGTCAGGAATTTCTGACCATCATTTTTGGGACCGGTCCTCTCGAACACAGCTTTCATTCCTGGGCCAATACACATGGATTAGGCAAATCGGTGATTTTTCTGGAAGTGCTTGCGAACTGGGACGAAGTTCTCAGCGACGCCGATTTTTATATTCAACCCGGACCTTTCCATTCATTACATTCGGGACCGTATGAGGCCATGGCGCATGGTTGCCCGCTGATCGCCACCAAAGATACTGCCATGGATTTACTGGTCAACGGCAAAACCGGTTTGGAGTTTAAACCGGGCGATCATCTGAGCCTGGCGAATATCTTGAGCGAGTGGCTTGAGGGAAAAATCAATTGGCAGGACTTATCCGATCAGGCCCTGGAATTTGCCCGAAGCGAATTGTCGCTGTCGAATTCCATTGAAAAACTGATTTCCTGCTATCGTTCGGTCTTGGCGAAGGTCAATAAATGAATTATGTCTCGAATTAAAGAGACGCGACCGTGAGGGAGCGAGTATTAATGAATCATCGTCTCGAACATGACAGCCTGGGTGAAAAATCAATTCCCGCCGACGCCCTCTGGGGCATTCATACCGCCCGGGCTGTGGAAAACTTTTCCATCACAGGACGGCGAGTGGCATCGGAATTGATTCACGCCTTCGGACAAGTCAAATTGGCCGCCGCCATCACTAATTGCAAACTCGGATACCTTGCCCCGGAAAAAGGAAATTTCATTCAACAGGCGGCGGTTGAAATGGCGGCGGGAAACCTCGATTCACATATCCTGGTCGATCCACTTCAGGGCGGGGCGGGCACTTCGACGAATTTAAACGTTTGCGAGGTTATCGCTAATCGCGCATTGGTCCTGGCAGGGAAAAATCCCGGTGATTATCAATTCATTGATCCGATCCAGGACGTGAATTTGCATCAATCGACTAATGATACATACCCGACGGCTGTAAAAGTCGCGGCGTATAAATTATTGAAAGAACTGGAATCTGCCGTCACGCAACTTCAAGAGGCTTGCCAAAACAAGGAGCGGCAATTCGCGGATATCTTAAAAATCGGCAGAACGGAATTAATGGACGCCGTCCCCATGACGCTAGGCCGAACCTTCGGCGCCTGGGCCGACGTCCTCTCGCGCGATCGCTGGCGAATTTACAAATGCACCGAACGAATTCGTGTCGTCAACCTGGGCGGGACGGCCATCGGCACCGGCCTCGGCGCCGCCAGAGATTATATTTTCCAAGTTACCGATGAACTCCGCGAAATCACAGGTTTACCGTTAGCCCGGGCGGAGAATCTCCTCGATGCCACGCAAAATGCCGATGTCTTCGTTGAAGTCAGCGGTATCCTTCAAGCCCACGCGAGCACTCTGATGAAAATGGCCAGTGACCTACGTCTACTAGCCAGCGGTCCCGATACCGGCTTTGGCGAAATTAACCTCCCCCCGCTCCAAGCCGGCTCATCGATCATGCCGGGAAAAGTGAATCCCGTCATAACTGAAATGCTCACGCAAGTAGCGATTTCGGTCTTCAGCGACGTAAGCGCCATCGCCCTGGCCGCCGGCAGCGGTCAATTGGAATTAAACGCCTTCCTGCCCCTGATTGCCGATAAATTACTGGAAATGCTGCGAATTCTCGTAACCGCCAATAAACTGACCGCCGATAGATGCATCACCGGTATCACCGCCAACGCCGACCACTGCCGCCAGTTAGCCCTGCGAAGTGCCGCCCTGGTCACGGTGCTAGTACCCAAACTAGGCTATCACAAAGCCGCCGAAATCGGCAAATACATGAAAGAAAATAATTGCGACATCTTCACCGCCGCTCAAGCTATAGCTGACATCACAAAAGAACAATTACACGAGTTAATTTCCCCGGAAGCGGTCAATGCTCTCGGATTCAAGCAGGACGATAAAAAGTAAGTGTCTGACTAATTTTTCTGGCATAACCTAAGTCCTTGTCATTGCCCGGCTTGACCGGGCAATCCAGCTTGTTTAAATTAACCGCAACTCCTCGTACAAATCCTCCCACGTGGGATCAGATTGTTCGCCACACCAATATAAAACGTGCAATTCCTCTGGCGAGCCAGAAGTGATACCAAAGATGTTTCCATAAGCGGAAATAAACCCTTCCGATTGATGTTCGCAATATTCTGGATCGTCCGGTCAAGCCGGACGATGACGGTGGAGGGGTTGCCAGAAAAATTGGTCAGACACAAAAGTAAATAATACGGAAATTTAATGGGTGTAGTTTTCATTTTACGTAGTCCTTATGCAGAATCTTTGAGGCAAAGGTAATGCGACCAAAAGTTTTCCCATCGACCGGATTTGACCGCCGTCCGCAAACGGAGGATGTGATTGCCACC
>JBAZZQ010000053.1:0-25338 GCA_041658725.1 Phycisphaerae bacterium
GCCGATAGTAATCATGCGGCTTATCCTCCGATAAGCATTTGTTTCCAAACCACTTATCGACAGAATAGGCCGCACTTCTTTTGTGATTTTCCGTGTCATTATTTTAAAAACCGGTCAATTTGAGTTAATAAGAAGAGAAGAAAAGACTACACTCTGGATATATCTAGCAAAAATCTGCTCAACCAAAAAAATGTGGAAGGAAACCATGAAACCAGTTCAACTCCCCTGTAACTTATTCTATGAAGGGGCTTCGCCCCTCACCCCAATAGGGGGCTTCGCGCCATAACCCCGATGGGACTTTACCCCCGAAGCCGCATTTATGAGCGGATGCGATATAAGCTGTCATCTATTTCAGGAGCTTTGCCTTAAAACCAATAAGCTGGCTGCATTTTACTTTTGATTAAAAATAAAAAAATATACTATATCGGTCGCACCTGAAAAGACGGGGCAACTCCCAAAAAAAGACGAGCGGGGTGTGGTTTGTCTTGAAAAACTTACATGTAAAAATATTTTGGGTTACTTTGAAAATAAACTGTAAAACTTAATAGAAGAATAATTATTGAACAAAGGAGACCTATGAAAAATAGAGTCAGTAAGAAACAAAACAAATTGCGGGAAATTCGAGAAAAGAAGAGTATGGCGCTACAGGAGTTATCCGTTACGGCTGGGGTAAGCTTATCGATGTTGGTTGGAGTGGAGAAATACGGGTACTACCCGAAAAGCGCAGATATTAAACGGCGAATTGCCACCGCCCTGAAAGTAAATGAATCCGATATTTGGACGGAAACCACACTGAAAAAGGAGATTGCATAATGATTGGAAGAAAATTAGACGGAAAACCTACACAGCAACCTACGGAGCAGAAAATCTTTACGACCATCTCGCTTGGCGGACTTTGGGAACACCAAGACAAGAACGGGGATACGTACCTTTCGGGCCCGCTGAACGGGTATATAACTATCAATATCTTTCCGAATAAATTCAAAAAAGGCAAAGCGCCCGATTATTATGTTTCGCTCACTTCGGCGAAGAATAAACCGAATCCCATCGGGCCGGATGATATAGACGGTTATGACGATTAGCGTGGCGCAGCTAGACGGCAGGTGCCCGTGAGATATGCCCGACTATTTCCTTTTTGGGCTTGATGTTACCTTCGGTTTGCCGCTTCCTTTTGAGGATTGGCGACCTCCCTTTGTTGTCTGGTGAATTTCCCTTATGAGATTTATGAGATTTACTATACTATTCTTATGGATTGCGGCATACGGCGCGACCAACGGGACAAAGTTTTGCGGGACTGACTAATAGACGGGCGGGATACTCCATCAGGGCGACAAGTTCATTCTTTCGCCTGCTGTTTCTTTTTTGCCTGAAGTTTTTTTCGCCATTTGCTCGCTGCCGAAATTCTTCCGATGGATGAGGATTTTAGCTGGCTGGGCATTAAATGCTTGCTGAATTTTGTGCTCATAACGTTTACCTCATAAAAAGGACATCTACTCAAAACCTATTGTATTATATGGCCGTAAACATCGAGAGGCCCCTTTGTTTATCCCCAAACCAAATTCATTGGGCAAGAGAGACTTCTGAATTATCTTCATGCCATTTGGGACGTTACCAAAAAAATTAAAATTTTATTTGACAAATGGGAAAAGTATCGATATGATAATAAAGTACGTTTGTAAGGGTGTTTATCAGAATTTTTTGTGAAGGAAAAAACATGCGAGTTTGTAAGGTAATGTTGCTAATGGGCATTTTGGGTCTGGTTACGGTGTCCCCCGCTATGGCGTGGCGTTATGTTGACCGCGGCTATTATTATACGCCGACAGTCATGGTGGAACGACCGTATTATTACGCAGATGAAACTGTGGTGTATGCAGATGACGTGCCGGTAGTGGTGGAACGACCTTATGTATATCCCCGATATTATACTGGCGTTAGCTACTTCGGCAGTCATGGGTATTACGGTGGCGGTCACAGGTATTATAGCGGCGGCTCGCACTATTATGGTGGTGGCGCACGATATTTTGGTGGTGGTCACAGGTCTTATGGAGGCGGTCATGGGTCGTATCGTGGTGGTGGTCACGGCGGGCACCGTTAAGCCACAGAGGAACATTGTGTTCGTAAAGGCTATTTGAACCGAGAATACAGGGAAAGCAATGGGATAAGACAAATTTTCCCTAAGTAAGAATTGGCAGATACCCGATACGTAAGACATGGACGACTATTTTATTTCGGGGATTGCGCCCTTCCATTTGGCGATTGGGTGATTCGTTTTTTTGGGATTGGTAATTTCCCTTTGTTGTCTGCTGAACTTTATTTAAAATTTTATGGATTATAATACTCTTATCAGACAGGCATTAGACCTCTACCGTTTTGCTTGAACGTTTTTCGGTAGGGGTTTTATTTTGCGCAGATTAAAATAAGTAAATAAGAACTTGACATTAATTGTGCTCAGCGGTAATTACCTATTTAGTGTTAATTAATTTAATGTAATTTATTTGGAAGGGGGTCCGAAAATGGCAACGAAAGAAAACATTGCGAAGTTCCTAACAACAGCAACACCTGAAGAAACGGCGAAACTAGAAAAATTATCAGTGGAGCAAAAGGCACAACTGCCAGAGCGCAAGACGGTTAATTATTACCGTATTCTCGGTATCACAATGCTAACAAAAAGACAAAGGCAAGCACGAAGTCAGACGACGGATAGTTGCTTTAGTTTCCGAGATAAAACAATCGGAAAACTACTTGTCCATTTCATCAAAAATTCGGACAAGTTAAAATCCGACGACGCTAAAGCGAATTATCTCGGAATCTCCGTTGATGCCTATCATGCCGCTATTGCAGGTCTTGAATCTTTGGGACATATTCAAAAAGTATCTGTCACTGAAGCTATCAAGGCAGGAGTTTACAAACTGATAGGCTAGGACTGACTGACATTATCTGGTGCAGGCGGGCGGGTGCTAAATTTATTTTGAAAACCATGCAACCTGCAACAATCTCGACGGTAAACTATACTGAATGAGTTGAAAAACCATCAACACAACACATTCTCCTTTACCCGCTTGGCTCATCACCAGCGGGTTTTTTATGCGCTTAACCTACGGAACTTCAGTCAAATCGAAGATACCGAGAAGGCTTTTTAGGCTGGTTTTCTCCAGTAAATCTCAAAAGTGCCCGAAATCCCTTTATATAATAATACGGACATGCAATGGCAAGTTAAGGCAAGACGAGATGACTGACAATTTAACCGAAGAATTCAGGCTGGCAAAATTACTGAACGTGAAGAAGGTTTCTGAACTTTTGGGAATGGGGGAACGGACGATTTGGAGAATGGCAGGCGATGGAACCCTACCCCAACCGATTAAACTGGGAACCCGTCTGAGATTCTGGCGACTGACCGACCTTGAAGAATTTGTCCAGAAGAAGAGGCCTGCGTGATAAAAAATAACCTGCGGAGCGAAAAGATTTCCAAATTTTGGGCTTGGCAATTCAAAATTCTGCTGTATGATATGCCTGCTAAAGCGCAAGCATTTTATATGGAGATTTTCAGATGGTCGATATCGAGAAACAATTGAAAGATGCGATTAAGAATTCAGGGCTGACACGTTATCAGATTGCGAAGGCAAGTCAGGTTCACGAAGGTGTCTTGAGTCGCTTTGTTCACGGAAAACGAGAAATCGGAATCAAAACGGCGGCAAAAATCGCAAAGGTTTTAAACTTGAAATTGAAAAAAAAACGAGAGGATTAAACAATGGTTGCTGTTTACAAACGAAAAGGACACAAGAAATACTCATTCACATACCGCGACGAAAATGGCAAGCGGCGTATTTTGGCTGGGACCACCAGCAAGGAAGGAACGCGGCGCATTGCCGAAAAGTTCGCCAATCACGTTCGTGAATGTAAATTGGGTCTGGTGGATGTGAAGCTGACCAAAACAGTGGCAAATGAGAATTATCCTTTGGATGACCATCTGGATGATTTTGCGGATTTTCTAGAAAGTAAAGGGGGCTGCGAAAAACACATCACGAAGACGAACGGCTACCTCACTGAAATCATACGGGAGTGTCGCTTCCAAACCGCCAAAGATATCGACGGCTGGCGGGTGTCCGAATACCTCCTGCGACTACGGCGAGACGGCAAAATGATTCTGGATGGTCAAGGCAAGGTACTCGGTTATAAGCCCCAAAGTATCTCGGCGCTGAATGGTAAATTGACCGCCATGAAGACTTTCACCAACTGGATGTACAAGTATGACCGTATCCGAACCGACCCATTGAAATCTTTGAGCCGGGATACCAAAGGGGAGCGTGCTAATAAAGTACACGCACGACGTGCCTTAACGGACGAAGAAATTACCCGACTGCTTTTCTCGACGCAGAATTCTCCTGTCTTTTACGGTTCATCTGGTTCAGAACGTGTTACCCTTTATGTGTTGGCGTTGGGGACAGGACTTCGAGCCGCTGAACTTCGTTCGTTGACCCCATCCAGTTTTAACTTGGTTGACCTTGACAATGCGACCGTAAAGGTTTTGGCGGCGTACAGCAAACATCGGCGGGATGACGTTCTTCCAATTCGCAGAGATTTGGCGGTCCAGATTTTGAATTTTATCACCGAGGCAAGGAAACTTCCAAACGCCCGATTATTTCATGTGTCCGAAAAAACTTACAAAATGATTCAGGGGGACTTGGAACGGGCCCGAGCTCAATGGATTGAGGAAGCCCAAATGGATACGGAAAAAGAAACCCGCAAACAGTCCGACTTTTTACGGTATCGGGACTCAAATAATCTGGTGGTGGACTTTCATGCGCTGCGTCATACTTTCATAAGTAGACTCGCTCGGGGCGGGGTATCTCCCAAAGTGGCACAAACACTTGCCCGTCATTCGACCATCACGTTGACAATGGACCGTTATACCCACGTTTTGAACGAAGACCAAAGAACGGCTATAAACCAATTGCCTGAGATTAAACTGGACCATCTGGCAAATCCGCTGAAGGCTACAGGCACCAACGATGTTTCGGGAACCCCCAAGGCATAAAGTTCCTTTTCAGTAAAAAATGGGTGACAAGCCGCTAACTGACTTGCCACCCGTCACGTGAAGGGAGGACAAATTTATACCTGTGATGGTTTTCCCACTGCTGTGATAATACTATCGGCATATCCCACTCGTTGACTTTATGCCCGCACTCAGAGGCCATGATGACCCTGATTTTCCCCCCAAAGGCCACTGGAGACGAAAAGGAATCGAACCTTCATCTCAACCTTATTCAGGTTGCATGTTCCCATTACACCACGTCCCCAAGAATGCCATCAATCATATCGGCAAATCGCCCTCACCTTCTTAATATCCTGACCTTGTAAAGAACGGGCATCTCAGGCCAATTTCCCTTGTCATTCTCGCATTGGGCAGTATTGGGCTTCTGGTCCGCCGAAGGGCTGTCAGTTAGACTTACGGTCAGCGGCTAGCGCTGGTGCTAGCAGTCCATAGTCCTCATCCGACCTTTTGTGGCAACGTCCGACAAGATGAATCTGAACAACTCATCTCCAAGGGGAAATTCCTAAAACCCCATATAAACCTACAAAACAACCTTCCGGCAACAAAAAGGCCCTCACCGGCAAGCTCCGGCAAGGGTCTTTCTTTACTGAGGACGCTGGGGCTCGGACCCAGGACCTACGCATTAAAAGTGCGTTGCTCTACCAACTGAGCTACGTCCCCAAATTTAACGATGTCATTATAGCACAATCCTCTCCGTAAGTCCACCATCTAGGCGAGAGATTGCATAATTCGTTTCAAATTTCGGTAACTGATGCCGGCGCTTTCCAGAGGCGAACGTGGACAGACGTCCTGTTCGACCAGATACCACTTTGTTTTGGCCTTTCGGCATATTTTTATAATCGCCGTCATATCAAGATTGCCTTCGCCCACTTCCATATACGTCGGCTGATTGTTTACGATCCCGTAATCTTTCAGATGAACCAAGGGCAGGCGGTTGATCATTTTTTCACACCAGGCGACAGGATCGCCACCGCCGTACTGAACCCAATACGTATCGATCTCGGCCTGAAAATATTTCGGATCGGATTTTTCATAAATCCATTCGATGCCCAGTTTGCCGTTAAACCTTTCGAATTCAAAGGCATGATTGTGATAACTTAAGGTCATACCAACCCCGGCGAGCTTTTTACCGGCTTCGGTCATTTCTTCGGCAAATTTTATGTAACCTTCGGCGCCGCCCCGCAGGTCGGCGGGGATAGAGGGAACGGCGATCTGAGAGCAATTCCAGAGTTTGTGCTTATCGATGATCTGATTTAAATTTTTCGTCAAATCATCATACCCGGTATGGGTAGCGCAAATCACCAGGCCCAGGTCGTCAACGATTTTTTTCAGCTCCACCGGTTCAATCGGACCGATGCCCGAGACCTGCACGGCAGGGTAACCAATTTCCCTGACCGCTTTTAAAGTACAGGCTATTTCCACGGGCGTCTTTAGCAGAGGCTGAAGCGTGTATAGGTTGATTCCAATCTGATCGATCATTTTCCGTTCCTTTTCCCGATGCTTTTATTATACGACAAGCCCAAAATCATATCGAAAAGAAAATTTATTGCAAGACTTTTTCGAACAACCCGGGGACCGAGGGGTGTGCCAAGATTTTCGGGTGACAAAAAATAATAACCCGCTCCCTCACGGTCGCGGATCGTCTTGCCCAAAGATATTGGCACGCCCGCCGGAAGCTATGCCTGCGTTTTTTTAATCCTTGAACTTCCTCGAAGAATGGCTACACTTCACAGGAGTAGAGCGTTCAGCGAACAGCTTCAGAAAAGATCACGGAAGAGTTTGTTTTCCTATTCTTACGCTGTCCGTTAAACGTTACGAGGAAACCAGGGAACATGAAAATAGCCGTTATTGGAACCGGATATGTGGGTCTTACCGCAGGGACGTGCCTGGCGGAGTCCGGCAATGACGTGATCGGGATAGATATCGACCGCGTGAAAGTTGACATGCTCAGCCGCGGACAGGTGCCGATCTACGAGCCTGGTTTGGGCGAACTGGTAGAAAATAATGTTCGCAGCGGCCGGCTCCGGTTCAGCACCGACATGGAGGAAGGAATTCGCGATTCTTTAATCATTTTCATCGCGATTGGTACGCCGACCACATCGGATGGACTGCCCGATATCAGCCAGGTGGAAAAAATTGCCCGGCAGATCGTCACGCAAGTGACGGATTACCGGATCATTGTGATCAAAAGCACCGTTCCGGTGGGCACGACGGTCCGATTGCAAAAAGAGCTGGCGGAATTGACGGATAAACCCTTCGATCTGGCCGTCAATCCGGAATTCTTGAAAGAAGGATACGCAGTGGAGGATTTTCTACGGCCCGACCGGGTGATCCTCGGCACGCAAAATCCGCAAACCGCCTCGATTCTGGAAGAGCTTTATGCTCCCTTTGTGCGTAATGGAAAACCGATCCTGGTGATGGACCCGACGAGCGCGGAAATGACCAAATACGCCGCCAATGCCATGCTGAGCACGAAAATTTCATTTATCAACGAGATGGCCAATCTCTGCCAGCGGCTGGGCGGGGATATCGACGCCGTTCGGCGAGGGATTTGCACCGATTCCAGGATCGGGTTTCAATTTTTGTATCCGGGGCTGGGTTTTGGTGGGTCGTGTTTTCCGAAGGATTTACTGGCGATGGTCCGGCTGGCGGAAAAAACGGATTACCCGGCCTGGTTGCTCAAGGCGGTGCTCGAAGTCAATGAATTTCAGAAAACCAGCCTGCAGCGAAAAATTAAAACTTATTTTAGCAACAATCTAAGAGGCAAAACGTTTGGCATTTGGGGCCTTTCCTTTAAACCCAGGACGGACGATATCCGGGAATCGGCGGCGTTGGGTCTGATCGCCGATTTACTGGCCGCCGGGGCGAAGGTGAAGGTACATGACCCCAAAGCCATGGACAATATGAGGAAAATTTTCCCAGACGCAGTAGAATATTGTAACGACATGTATGACGCCCTGGCCGATGCGGATGGATTGTGCCTGGTGACGGAATGGAACGAGTTTCGCAATCCGAGCTTTGAAAAGATATTGCAGTTAATGAAAACCCCCGTTATTTTCGACGGCAGAAATGTTTACGACGCGGAAAAAATGCGCCATCGCGGATTTATTTATTTTGGGATCGGACGAGGATAGTTTATGGTTGATACAAAAGTTTTGGAAACATTTGAAAATCCTTACCCCAGCCGTGATTACGAAATATTAATCCACCAGCCGGAGTTTACGAGCCTTTGTCCCAAGACCGGACATCCGGATTTTGCCACGATTGAAATCCGATATATTCCCGGACCCAGGTGCATCGAGCTAAAGTCGCTGAAGATTTACCTGCAGGGATATCGTAATGAGGGGATTTTTTATGAACGGCTGACCAATCAAATTCTGGACGACCTGGTTCGTATCCTGGAACCCAAAATGATGGAAATCATCAGCCGTTTCACCCCCCGAGGAGGGATCGGCACCACCGTCAAAGTTCAGCATAAACTGTAAATAATACAGATATGGATTAGTGAATCCATATCCGTATTATCTATCCCGTTTCTCAAAAGCCTTTATGGCCAGTTCAGCCCTTTCCGTGTTCGGCTCCCAGGAGTGCGGACATTCCGCTAAACACCCCTCGCCTGCGTCACAAAAGTCATCGAACAAATTGACGCATTGATACCCATGCTTCGTCCGATTACTGAAGGGGCACTGAAAATGCTCACATGTCCCTATTCGTTTTCTCTTTTTGCAGACCATTTTTGAATCGTCCTTTCACGTGCTACCCCCTCTGTAATTAAACTTCATCTCCTGCGAATCCTTAAAAACAAAATTCGACCCTGGTGAACAAAAGGAATAACCAAAAAGTGTGAAAGTTTGAATCGATCGGTGTGCTTTATTTCTTAGTTACTTCGGGGGGGGATTATACATTAAAAAAAAATTCAAGTAAAGGATTAATTCTCCTCAAACTTCCCGATTTTTTTGATGAGTTCCTGGACGATGGATTTTGGTCAAGGCGCACCTGACCGGCCTGACACTCCTCATGGACGCATGTTTTTACATCCGAAGGGACTTGCTAGGAAAGTGCTTACAAAAAAATCGGGAAGTTTGAGATTTCAAAAAGGGTCTGAAGATGAATATTTCTAGCGGATTATTCATCGCCCAACATGTCCATAGAGGCCGACAGGATGGAAAGGTCCGTGGATGTGATCGTATTATCACCATTCAAATCTGCGGCCGAATCCCAATTCGGGTCGTCGGGCACCGCATCCATGGCCGTCAGTATAATCGAAAGGTCCGTTGAGGTAATCTCGTTATCTCCATCGCAATCGCCGTTGATCAGCGAAATCACACCGATATCGACACTGCCGGTGCCTATACTCACTTCGGTTGTGATTTTTCTTAACCAATGTGAAGCCTTAATCGCCACATCATAAAGTCCCGGCTCCACTGCATTGGGCACATAAAATTTACCGTTGGCATGGAGAATTGTCGTATAGTTCCAGGGAATAGTTTGCCGATCCGTCCGGCGAAACTCAATCGTCACCGGGATATTCTCCGGTCCCGATATATAATCGTCCAGATTTACCGTTCCGAAAACGATGGCAGGAGGGGTAAATGCCAGCGTTTGACCGGCGGCAATCACCGGTTGATTATTAAGATCAAAGGCCAGTGCCGCTCCCGGCGAAGAACCCCCGGCAAGATTAACCACAAATTCATCCGTCCAGAAATCCTGGTCCATATCGAAATAGGCAAATCGCAATTCATTAAATGAATTTACATAGGCAGCGCCAAGATTGCCCAGATGATCGAATTCAATGTCCATCTTTCGCGAGGAAGATACCGTACTCAAAGGATGGCTGCGCCAGGAACCGGATTTGAAATCAAACCACGATACGCTCAAAATGACTCCCGGATCGGAGCGGACCCCACCAACCGCGACATCGCCGTATTTAGACACGGCGATATCACAACTGGAAAGCGCTAAAGTAACAATCTGCCAATCACTTCCACGAGTCATTCCCAACACATTGTCGCTGACCATATAAATCCATCCGGACGGATCGGCCAAGCATCCGCTCCATGCATAATAAGATGTCGGAAACGCAGGACCGACCACCTGCCATATCCCTGTTTCCGATAACTTCATGGGAAAAAGATCAGACACGCAATAAAATTGCCCATCCGCACCAAACTTTACCGCCTGAGAGTTGGAAACAATCCTGCTTTTTCCATCGCCGGCGATATATCCTGATAAACCCGATAGTTGTTCCCACCCCATCGGCGTGAGTTGGTAAACTTCTGTCCCATTGGAAATAGCGGGTAGAATCCCATCCGAAAGGGTCATACTTGGCCAAGCGTCCAGTGAATGTGGGGTATCATAAAGTACCCAATTACGGCCTGAGGCCGAAAGGGCCAAAATCAGGACACTGCCTACTATCAACGCTGTCTGGCACTTTTTAACCACGATATCTTTCTCTTGCGAATCTTAATCAGCTTCTCAAAAATCTTCGACCGGTGATTCCTACCCCGCCCAAACCCAATAGGAGCAACGTAACAGGTTCGGGAACAGCCGGATCGTAAATCAGATGCTGACCGGAAACGATAACCGGTTTACCATATCTGTCAAAAGCCAGGTCTGCTCCTTTGATTACATTCATCGGTCCGGTGACATTATCCAAAGCTATTTCCGAAGTCCATAGCTCGGTATTCATATCCAGATAATCAAATCTGACTCGAGTACCGGCGGAATAAGCGACCCCCAAATTTCCTTGCGTGTCCCATTCGACACCGATTGTGTCGATGTGATTATCCGTAGTGTAGAGCGGCCGGGAATGCCAACTCTTAAAGTCAAACCACGCGACCATTTTTTCATTAGTATCGCTATAACCAGAAAGTGCGATCGCGCCAAAAGGTGAAACCGCCATTTCGGAAACATATTTCATCCCCAAATCCAAATCAAGGTCCTTGTAAGTGGACCAGCTCGTTCCTAACGACATGGCCAGCTTTGACCCCGATGCCATATAGACTTTTCCCGCAGCATCAGCGCTTACGCTCGTTCGTTCGCCGGGAAATGTCCATTGGGGTCCTATTTCTACCCAAGAGCCTCCGCGGTAAGATTGTGGAATCAGATTTGGATCCGTGGAAAAGGAATAAAAATTTCCATCCGCACCACGGGTTATCGGTTTATCTTTGGAGACAATGTTCACTCCCCCATCGCCGGAGATAAATCCCGTATTAACGTAATTGTCAAAACTTTCCCATCCGAAAGGAGTCCGGTGAACAATCTTGGCCATAGGTAGATTATTAGGATCGAACGTGGAAACCACCGGCTGAATACCATACCACAGAGCCAGACTCGGCGAGGTTCCGGAGTTGATATTCATCCCGTCAAGCACGATTGGCTGATCAACCCAATAGCGTCCTTCCGCTGATGAAATAGTAATCGTCAAAAATAAACCCATCACAATCCAAAGCGACATTCTTCTTTTCATTGGAACACTCCTTAACATTATTTTAAATTTTAGAAAAACACGCGCGATTTTATCTTAAACAATTACACATTTTATGTCAAGATGGGAGTTCCAAATTACACTTCAGTGTCAGCCCAAATTTTCTGGCAAATTTTAAAACAGGCACAGTTTTGCCATGAAACCATTCCGATGGTTTCATGGCAAAACCAACTAAAACTACTTAAAAGTGCCCTGGTTAATTATTTTCCGAATCCCGAAGACGTGCTTCGGAAAAATTGCCCTCCCGACTATTGATGTTTATGACAAGCAAAGGTACAATAAAAATCGGTTTTCTGACGTTAGTCGGATCATTTTTTAAGACCATTGGCTCATCTTAGGGACGGGAAAGGAGAACATGGAAAAGTGTAATTGTACAATAAATCTGGCTGCTGGTCTTGTCTTGTTCACGGCATCGCTCATGCTGATCGCTCCTGTTGCGGTGCCGGCACAGGCGGTCGTTGTACCGTCTGGGGCGGGTACTTCGGAATCACCCTATCTTATCTCCGAGATCGGCCACCTGGTCTGGATGTCTGACAATGCCGGCAGCAGTTCCGGTAAGTATTATACGATGACTGCCGACATTGACGCATCGGCAACGGCTGAGTGGAATGACAATGGAACCGATACAAGCATTTTGGAAGGTTTTAAGCCCATCGGAACTTACTCCTATCCCGACACGACCAGCTTTAGAGGCATCTTTGACGGTGCCGGACATACGATCAGCGGCTTGGTCATACTCCGGTCGGCTGCGAATGATATCGGTTTGTTTGGATACATCGGCCCAAGTGGCGGGGTGGGGAACCTGGGCTTAATCGGCGGCGCGGTTACGGGGCATTCCTCCGTCGGCGGACTGGCTGGAGGGAATGATGACTCCGGCACGGTGTCGAATTGTTACGTCACCGGCGCGGTGACGGGAACGGGATCTTACGTCGGTGGACTGGTCGGTGGAGATAATGAAGGCACGGTGTCGAATTGCCACGCCACCGGTACGGTTACGGCAACGGGTTCGTCCACTAAGTCCATCGGCGGACTGGTCGGATCGAACCTGGGCACGGTATCGAATTCCTACGCCACCTGCGCGGTAAAGGGGACGGGGAGTGGTTTCGTCGGCGGACTGGTCGGAGAGAATTGGTACGGCACGGTGTCGAACTGCTATTCCACCGGTGCGGTGACGGCGGAATCGTACGTCGGTGGCTTGATCGGAAATAGCTACGCGAGCACGGTGTCGAATTGTTACTCCACCGGCCTGGTGACGGGGAGTGTTCCCGCTGGCGGATTGATCGGATTTAAAATATCCGGTACGGTGTCGAGTTCGTACTGGAACACCCAGACCAGTGGAAAAACTTCTTCCTCCGGCGGTACGGGCAAGGACACAACCCAGATGAAACAGCAGGCCACATTCACCGGCTGGGACTTTACCAGTGTCTGGGGCATCGTGGAAGGCATGACGTATCCCTTTCTGCCAGTAGCGACGATTGCGGGCGATGTGAATGGCGATTTCAGCGTTAATACTTCCGACTTGGAGTTAGTCCTCGGTAGTTTGGACAAATCATCGGGCGAAATCGGTTACAGTACCCAGACGGATCTGGACCATGACGGGACGATCACCAGTACGGATCTTTCAATTGTACTGACGAATATGGAATAGTGGATGGACGGTCGCGCTTCATGTAATGTGACAGTTCGGGGCGTTACTTTCGCGCAAAAAAAATCCCGGGGTCGCCGAAACAACCCCGGGTCTTGTCGATATTGGTTTCGCCGCGGGTGCAGGTTTGTCTATGGGTTAGGTCGTATCTCCGACGACGGGAGCTATTGTTTGCTCCCTGGGCTTGGAGACAATTCCTTCAAAGAACAACTTGCCTTCCTTGACCGAAATGACAACACGGTCCTTCCCTTTATACTCGCCTTTCAAAATTTGTTCCGACATGGGGTCCTCGACGTATTGCTCGATGGCCCGTCGCAAGGGTCGCGCGCCAAAGTCGGGGTTATACCCTTTTTCGATCAGGAATTCTTTCGCCTCGCCCGTTAATTCAAGTTCTATTCCATGATCGGCCAGACGCTTAAAGACTTTTTTCATTTCGAACTCCACGATCAGCGTCAGGTTCTCTCTCGACAGACCCTTGAATACGATAATGTCATCGACACGGTTCAGGAACTCCGGCCGGAAGTGCTTTTCCACTTCCTTGTTCAGCATCTCTTTCATCTTTTGGTAACTGCCGTCGGCGGTGCGCCTACCGAAACCGAACGATCCGCCTTCCTTGATCAGTTCCGCGCCGATGTTGCTCGTCATGACCAGAATGGTATTTCGGAAGTCCACGTGCCGACCGAACGAGTCGGTCAGCCGGCCTTCCTCCATGATCTGCAAAAGCATGTTGAACACATCCGGATGAGCCTTTTCGATTTCATCCAGCAGGACCACGGAATAAGGTTTGCGGCGAATTCGCTCTGTCAGCTGCCCGCCTTCTTCGTATCCGACATATCCGGGAGGAGCGCCGATCAAACGCGAGACGTTGTGCTTTTCCATGTATTCGCTCATGTCAAGCTGCATGAGGGCGTCTTCGGTTCCGAACATAAATTCCGCGATCGACTTGGCCAGCAGGGTCTTTCCGACACCCGATGGCCCGACGAAGACAAACACACCGATCGGACGGCGCGGGTCTTTCAGACCGCTTCGGCTTCGGCGGATCGCGCGAGATACAGCACTGAGGGCCTCATCCTGACTGACCACTTTTTTATGCAGCTCGTTTTCCAGTTCCAAAAGCCGCTTGGTTTCTTCTTTTTCCAGACGAGTCAGGGGTACACCGGTGATCCGGCTGACCACTTCGGCAATGACTTCGTCATCCACGACACCGTCCACTTCCTTATTTTGACTCCGCCATTGCGATTGTCTTTCGTCCTTGGATTTGCGAAGTTGTTCGCATGTGTCGCGAAGTTCGGCAGCCCGTTCATAGTCCGCGCTCTTGACGGCTTCGGATTTTTCGACTTCCATTCTTTCGATTTCAGTTTCTAATTCGGCCAAATCGGGTGGTTTGGTCATGGAACGAAGTCTGATCCTCGCTCCTGCCTCATCGATCACGTCAATCGCCTTGTCAGGCTGGCATCGACCGGAAATGTACCGGCTGGACATCTCCACCGCCGCCTCAAGGGCTCCATCTGTGATCTGCACCCGGTGATGCGCCTCATACCGATCACGAAGACCCTTCAAAATCGCAAGGGTTTCTTTTTCATTCGGGGGTTCGACGATGATCTGCTGGAACCGGCGTTCCAAAGCGCCATCCTTTTCGATATATTTGCGATATTCATCAAGGGTCGTCGCACCAATACATTGGATTTCACCTCTGGCCAACGCAGGTTTAAGGACGTTCGACGCGTCGATCGCGCCTTCGGCTCCGCCTGCGCCGACCAGGGTGTGCAATTCATCAATAAACAATATTACAGTTTTAGCTCGTGTAACTTCGTTCATCACGGCCTTGATACGCTCTTCAAACTGGCCGCGGTACTTCGTTCCAGCTACCATCATAGCCAAATCCAGAACCACAATGCGTCGATCATGGAGTAATTCGGGAATTTCCCGGCTGATAATTTTTTGAGCCAAACCTTCCACGATGGCCGTCTTGCCTACACCTGCTTCACCGAGCAACACAGGATTATTCTTCGTCCGACGGCAGAGAACCTGGATGACTCGCTCGATTTCGCGTTCACGACCGATAACCGGGTCCAATTGCCCTTCCCGGGCCAATTCCGTCAAATCCCTTCCGAAACTATCCAACGCCGGAGTCTTGGTCTTGGCGGCTTCCCCCTTCCCCTGCTGCGGATTGGCGGGATGACCTTTTTGGTCAGGATTGTTTTCCGCATTGGCGCCAAGCAGATTCAATACTTCTTCGCGCACTTCTTCCAGTTTAAGACCGAGGTTGACAAGCACCTGGGCAGCTACACCGTCTTGTTCGCGTAAAAGTCCCAGCAGCAGATGTTCCGTACCAACATAATTATGACCGAGATTCCTGGCTTCTTCGATGGCATATTCTATAACCTTCTTCGCGCGAGGGGTTTGCGGTAATTTGCCCATCGTTACCATGTCCGGACCGCTTTTAACGAGTTTTTCAACTTCCATCCGGACTTTTCGCAGGTCTACATCAAGCTGCTTTAACACAGTCGCGCCTACTCCACTGCCTTCTTTCACCAAGCCCAGCAGAATATGCTCTGTGCCGATATATTCGTGGTTGAGCCTTTGCGCCTCCTGATTGGCTAGGGCCATTACTTTCCTTGCTCTATCCGTGAAACGTTCAAACATCAGAAATCCTCTCTATTAATATCATAAGCGTTCTATTGTATATTCTATTGAGGAACTATTCATTCGTCAAATCAGGGTTTTCAAATTTAATTTTACGAGCCTCTATCCAATCAAACATCGGCAATATTCTCACTTCGCTTTTGGAAATTTCGTAGTCTTTTCCGACCGCTTCTTTAAGAGGCACGACCGTAAGGGAGTGTGCTTCCCTCGGCCATAAAAACGGAAGGCTTGCATCTATTGCGTTTATCGCCTTGCAAAAGACCCTTATGCGTGGTATACAGTTGAGAACATTAAGGAAAAACCATGAGTTTAACGCAATTGGAAAATGAATTTATTAACCCCTCCTCGCCCTTCCGGTCTAAGCCGTTCTGGGCCTGGAACGATCAATTGGAAGAATCCGAACTTCGCCGGCAAATTCGGATATTTAAAGCAATGGGCCTGGGTGGTTTTTTTATGCACTCCAGAGTCGGTTTAAAAACGCCCTACTTGAGCGAGGAGTGGTTCAAACTGGTCAAGGACTGCATCGACGAGGCGGAAAAGACGGGGACCGAGGCTTGGCTTTACGACGAAGACCGCTGGCCCTCAGGAGCGGCTGGGGGACTGGTCACCTGCGATCCGCAGTTCCAGGCCAAGTTGCTCGTTATGTCCAGATATACCCACCCGGAACGATTCAATTGGCCTAAAAATGAAGCCGCCTATGTCTATGGGGCCACGTTTGAAGATGAAAAAATAACCTGGTACAAAAAACTGGACCAGACCGCGGATATCCAAATCCTTCCCCAAGGCGCGGAAATCCTTAAATTTTCCTTACAGAACACCCAACCGAGTCCCTGGTACAATAATTTCACCTATCTGGACACCTTAAGTCCGCAGGCGGTGGAAAAATTCATCGACGTAACCCATGAGGCTTATCGCCGGACTGTCGGTGAGCATTTTGGAAAAAGGGTTCCCGGTATTTTTACCGACGAACCCAACGGGGGATGGGTTTTGCGAAACCATAGCATGGGACAGGGATTGGGTCTTCCCTGGACCACGCAATTTCCAAATCGGTTCGGGGAATTGTTCGACTACGACATTTTACAGCATCTTCCGGAAATTATGTTCGATCTGGTCAACCAACCCTTCAGTCAAGCCCGATACCATTATTATTGCTGTAAAACACGACTGTTCGCCGAAAGCTTCATGAAACAAATCGGCGCGTGGTGCGAAAAAAATAATCTTTTGTGCACCGGGCACGTCTTGGAAGAAGAACCCATCACCCATTGTGTCAGCGTCGTCGGGGCGGCCATGCAGTGCTATCCGTACATGCAGGCCCCTGGGATCGATATCCTCACCCAATATAACCTTGCGTATATTACGACCAAGCAATGCGTATCCGTGGCCCGTCAGACGGGTCGTAAATGGGTTCTTTCAGAACTCTATGGTTGCACCGGCTGGGACACAAAATTTGAAGCCTATAAACATTCTGGCGATTGGCAGGCGGCCTTGGGAATTACTTTGCGCTGTCCGCATCTGTCCTGGTACTCGATGGCCGGGGAGGCCAAGCGGGATTATCCTGCCTCCTTTCATTTTCATTCACCCTGGTGGAAGCAATATAAGTTTGTCGAGGATTATTTCTCCCGGCTGAACGTGGTTTTGTCCGCGGGTGAACCTGTCTGCGACCTGGCAGTTATTCACCCGGTGGAATCCTATTACCTGGTCTATGGACCCACCTGGGAAACCGACAGCCGACTGAAAAAAATGGACAAGGATAACAACGATCTGGTCTGCTGGCTGCTCGGCGGGCATCTCGATTTCGATTTCGCCGACGAACATCTGCTGGTCGAATTTTCCGCCACGGTCGATAGCGACCAAACCGGACCGTTCCTTCAGATCGGAAAGATGAAATATCGGGCCGTGCTCGTGCCGCCCATGATCACCCTGCGAAAGACCACGCTGGAAATCCTTCGAAAATTCGACCAGGCGGGAGGAAAAGTCGTCTTCGCCGATTCTCCGGCCCAACTGCTTGACGCCAAGCCTTCGTCGGAGATCAAAACCTTCGCCGAGGGAAAAATCGCTCCCTTCTCGGCTTCGGAAATCATCGACGCCCTGGGCGACAAGGCGAGAAAGGTCAGCATCCGTGATCCGCAGAACCAGGAAGTCAAAGATATTTTTTATCAGCTCCGCAAGGTCGATGAGGATTGGGCACTCTTCCTGGTCAACACCAACCGCCAAACCGGTTTTGAACAGCTAACCATTAAAATCCAGCTTGAATTGCCCAAAGGCGGGCAAATTCAACTGTGGGACGCCGCCTCGGGGGAAAAATACAAACTCACCGGGGAACTCACCTACCGCAGCGCCGGTTTCAAGATCGATATCCCCGCCTCAGGGTCGCGGCTGGTGGTCATCTCCAGTCAGCCTGTGGTTTTGCCGCTGCTTCCCACTCTGAAACCCACCGGCCAAAAAATGACGATCGGAACCGAAGGATGGTCCTTCCTCCTCGACGATTACAACGTCGCCGTGCTCGACCGTCCAGACTGCCAAGCCCATGCCGAGGGCAAAAAGAAATTCGCGAAGACCAAAGTGGAAATTCTTCAGCTCGACCGCGATTTGCGGGAATATCTGGGTCTGGAATTAAGGGGCGGAGCCATGACTCAACCCTGGACCGACAAAGATAAACCGCTGGGGCCTACAACACCGGTAACGTTGACCTACCGCTTCGGGGTTAAAGCCATTCCCACGGGACCAATACTTCTGGCCCTGGAACAGCCGCAACGGTGGCAAATCAAGATCAACGGCCAAAAGATCGACTCCGATATGATCAGCGGTTGGTGGGTCGATCCCGCCATCAAAACGATCATGGTCGAACCGTCTCTGCTGGTTCGTGGGAAAAACTTTTTGACACTGGAAGGTCAGTTCGACCGGTTGACCAATCTGGAAACGATATTTTTATTGGGGAATTTCGGGGTGGAAACCGACGGCAAAAATGCCACGTTGACCAAATTTCCCGTCCGGTTTGATTTGGGCTCCTGGCGAGACGAAGGTCTGCCCTTTTACTGCGGAAACGTAACCTATCGCACCACTTTTGATTTTCAACCGGATACCAAGCTAAAATATTTGCTTACGCTGCCCAAATTTGAAGGCGCCGCCGCCGAGATCACATTAAACGGCGCCGTCCTGCCTCTCGTCGCCTGGCCCGACTACCAGATCGATTGCACCAATTCCTTACAGGCGGGAAAAAATGCCATTGACATCAGAATTCTCGGATCAAGGCGGAATGGTTTCGGGCCGCTTCACCTGGCGACAGACAAACCTTCATCGATAGGTCCATATTCATATATTGGTAATCCGGAAAACCCGCAGGATTGGCAGGATGAATACAAACTCATCGACTATGGCTTGTACGAGCCACCTGTCATCATCACCTGCGAAACCTAAAATCATAAATCCTATGTTTGCGTAAGAACTCCTTGATGCACATGCCGTCGTCATTACCCCGGCGGAACCGCGGAGTCTGGGTGGCTCGTGGTATACCCCGCGATGACAGCCTTCCCCGAATTTCAGCCGGGTCGGCTTCCGCATTACCCGTTTCGAGGCCTGCTCGACGTTCACTCACGTTACGGCCTGCGCACTCGCCAAGTGACTTTGCATCACCCTCTACACCGGAGGCTCCAACGACGGGATTGCTACCGGCAGGAGCGAAAGTTGCCGGGTGGGACTTGCACACACTGAAGTTCTACGCCGTTCCACGGCGCGCTGAAAAATGCGGGTTGGGCATTGATTAGACTTTAGGATTTATACTGAACATGATTAATTAATGCGCTCGGAGGCAAATGTCCACCACCGTCAATAACGGCTTTATATCTTCAAATGCCAGAGATAACCCATATAAATATACATCGAATACTTGCCTCCGAGCGCATTTATTAATCATTTTTCGTATTAGTCATTCTTTTCACTGGCGGCGACCAGGTTTAATTCCTGATCGGAGTCAGAGTTTTTCCAGAGTCGCTCCAGGACGCCCTCCTGGATCAGGCGAATGGCAATGTCGGCCAACATGGCATCAAACTGCCGGTCCGCGCCTTGGCGGACCTGACGAATGGTGTGTTCGAGTTCATAAGGCCCTTTATAACTGCGTCTGGCCAACATGGCCTCGATAGCATCGGCCACGTGGATGATCCTCGCTCCTAATGGAATGTCCTGCCCGGAAATTCCTTCCGGATATCCCTGACCGTTGAACCATTCATGATGGTACTTGACCAGGGGCAGTTCGGCTGAAAAAAAACGGGCCTGTTCCAGAATATTCACGGCAATGGTCGGATGATGACGGATAAGCTCCGTTTCCGATTCCGTCAATTTTCCCGGTTTGGTCAGAATGGCATCGGGAATGCCAATTTTACCGATATCGTGAAGAAGAGCGGCGGAATGAACCATCTGGACTTGCCGTTCCGGCAACCCCAATTCACTGGCAATATACCTAGCGAAACTGGCCACCCGAACGGAATGATGTTTGGTGTATGGATCGCGGGCTTCCACCGCGGCCACCAGCAATCGCAGCGATTCCAGGGTAACGTTATTCAACCGTCGATTCAGTTCGCGGAACCGCCACATCATAATATTGATCGATTCGTAGTCGGCAGTGGAGTTGTCCGGCTCTCCCAGGTTAATCTGGAGGGACGCTTCCCGCGTTAATTGCGGTTTCCAGACCACCACGGACCCTGGGCCCTGAAGTTTGGCATGATAGACCGCTTCAATCGCCCGGTCCAGAAACTCTGTGCTATCCGCGATGTCCTCCCGGTCCAGTTCGGAAATTCCGATACACAACGGAAGTTCCAACTGCTCATCCACCATCTGCCACTTTTCCTGCTGAAAGTTCTTCTTGATGCGTTCCGACAGACCTTCCGCCGCTTTTCGATTTGCTCCGGGTAGGACCAATAGAAATTCATCTCCCCCGTATCTTCCCACGATATCGTTTGTTCGGACGATCCTACGAAGCCGCCGGCCGACTTCGATCAGCAGTAAATCGCCGACACTCAGACCCTTGCGGCTATTGAATTTTCTGAAACCTTCGATATCGATCATGCACAGGGTTAACGGTATTCCCTGTTTGCAGCATTCGCCGTGCAGGATCGGTAATCGTTCCAGCACAAACCGGTGCGAGGCCAGTCCGGTAAGTTCATCGCGGGAAGCGGGGTCCAGGTATTCCGGCGAAACCTGGGCAAACTTTCGACGTTCAGGTCCGGCATAGTCCGCGTTGGTTCTGATGGCCTTACGGACCGTTTCCGAAAGTTTTCCCAAATCGACCGGTTTATCGTAATACTCAAACGCCCCGCTGCGAATGGCCTCTTTCGCCCATTCCACCCCGCCATAAGCGGTTAGATAGATGACCGGAATTTCCATTTTTCGTTCGGCAAGACCCTTTAAAAGGTCCAACCCAGGCCCATCAGGAAGCTGCATCTCGGAAATGATCGTGCAAATGGGATTTTTTTCGAGGATAGACCATGCCTCATTTAGCCTGCCGGCTTGCAGGCAAACTACCCCCTCCGCCATCAACCGCGAGGCGATGACAGTACACATTTCCGTCTCAGGATCAATCAACAATATTTGATCTTCGTCCGACAAACGTGATCCCTTCCTGGATTCAGGGTCCTTTTAAGAAAGCACGATATACTTTCACCCTATCGACTGGATGATTGTAGGCCTTAATATTAAAGTAATGACTAATTTCTGGTCCGATAAATTTCTGACGTTACATTACTTTTCTCAGCATTTCCAGGAAGTCGTCTTTCGTCACCTCGCGTGGGTTGGCCTTTGTGGAACCGGAGGTCATCGACTGGTCCGCCAGGACGTCCAAGTCCTCTTCCTTGATTTTATACTCGTGGAGATTTTGAGGCAGATCGAGCTGCGTAAGAAGATTGCGAACATAAATCACCGGATCGGCCATCAGGATGTTGCACAAAAGAGAATATTTATCCTCTTTACCTGAATACAGTTCCGGTTTGTTGAACTCCAGAATGACAGGCATGAGCACGGCACATACCAAGCCGTGGGGAATTCCGTATTTTCCTCCGAGAGGATGAGCCAGACCATGAACCGCTCCAAGGCGCACATTCGCCAGGGCCATTCCCGCCATCAGGCTGCCTTCAGACATCGCCTGGCGAGCATTCATATTGGTCCCGTCGCGATAGGCCTCGACGATGTTTTTTGAAATTAACGAAATCGCTTTTTCCGTGATCGCGTCCGACAGGTGCGTGCTGTACCTGGAGCAAAAAGATTCGATGGCCTGAACCAACGCGTCCATTCCCGTAATCGCCGTTAAACCCGGACTGCAGGTAATTGTTAATTCCGGATCGACAATGGCTGCCCGCGGCATCATGGCATCCGTTCGGATGGACATCTTGACCTTTTTTTCTTCATCCGTCAGGACGGATACCGGTGTTGCCTCGGACCCGGTTCCCGCCGTGGTGGGAATGGCGAAGGTCGGTAAACTTTTATTCGGAAGCTGCTGGCTATAGAGATGCCAAACGGTCGATTTGTCGGAATAAACTAAAATCGCTCCCGCCTTGGCCGCGTCCATCGCGCTTCCCCCGCCCAATCCGATCACCAATTGAGAATCATTGGCCTTGATGGATTCCCTTATCTGATCGATCACGCAGCAAGAAGGTTCCTCGGGGACACCTTCAAAAACTTTTGCGACTACCCCGACCGATCCGAGGTTATGAATAATTTTTCCCAGATAGCCGCTTTCTCTCGCCCACGATCGTCCGGTAACAAGCATAACCCGCGAAATTCCCATCGATTGGACGATACCGGGCAACTGAGACAGACTGCCGGGATCGGTAATGATCTTTTCCGGAACGATAAATTTCGCCATAAATGAGCCTTCTGGGTGGCATGGGCAATTCTTATTGCCCGTGTCTTCTCTTTGTCATCCTGAGCTGGCGAAGGATCTGGCTTCATGGATTTATCGGCTAGATGTTTCGCTCCGCTCAACATGAGAGAAAGAGGACACGGGCAATAAGAATTGCCCATGCCACCCCAAAACGGAGTCTTTCCTATAAAATCTTTTTTTCGTGCTTATACGTGTAATTCGTGGCTAAAGAATCTTCTCAAACATCCCGAGGATCGGTGATTCGTCCGGACAGCGAAGAGGCCGCCACCGTCAGCGGACTGGCCAGGAAGACCTGGGAATCCGGATGTCCCATTCGGCCTGGGAAATTACGATTCGTTGTGCTGATGCAAATCATAGGATCGTTCATTCGCCCGAAAGTATCGACGGGACCGCCCAGACACGCGGCACAGGAGGGCGGGCCGATCCGGCAACCAGCGTCGGAGAAAATCTGCCGTAAACTTTTTTGCCCCACCTGCTCGCTATCCAAAGCCCGATCTACCTCCACGGTGGCCGGCACGATAAAGGTATCCACTTTTACCTTCCGATTGTTTAATATCCTGGCGGCGGCGCGAAAGTCGGTGATTTTTCCGCCCGTGCATGAGCCAATATACGCGCGGTCGATTTTTTGATCTTTCAGTTTATTCGCGGTGGCCTTATTTCCCGGCGAATGCGGGCAGGCGACCGTCGGCTCCAGATTTTTAACATGGTATTTTATTTTGCTGATGTACTTTGCGTCCGGATCGCTTTGGACCATCCGGCAATCCTTCTTATCGACGCCGCGCTGCACCACGTAATCAACCGTTTTTTGATCGGCGGAGATGATGCCATTCTTTCCGCCGGCTTCGATGGCCATATTACAAATCGTCATCCGCTCTTCCATATTCAGATTTGTAATCGTCTGGCCGGTAAATTCCATCGCGCAATATGTCGCGCCGTCCGCTCCGATATCGCCAATGGCGGTAAGGATCAAATCCTTCGCCATCAGATAGTCGGGCATCGTACCCTCGAACTCAAAGAGCAACGTCGGGGGAACCTTGAGCCAGAGTTTTCCGGTCCCAAGCACAAACGCCGCTTCGGTATTTCCCACACCCGTGGAAAACATTCCGAACGCCCCGCCCGTGCAGGTGTGGCTGTCGGTCCCGATCATTAACTGCCCGGGCACACAATGACCTTTTTCCGCCAGCGTGCTATGGCACACTCCGCTGTAGTGTTTATTACCGCATTTATCATATCCGTTGGGTATCCCGGGACCTGTGACGAAATCGGCATCGTAAAAGTGTTTAATCCCCTGCTCGCTGACGAAGGAGCGGAGAATTTCAACATTCCGATGGGCCTTTTCGTCGGCGGTGAAAATATAATGATCGGGAATGATCACGACCTTGCTCGGATCGAATACTTTCGCGTTCCGGCCGAATTCTTTGTGGAAGATGCCGATCGTTCCCGGTCCGCACACGTCGTGCGTCATCAGAACGTCCACTTTTACCCAGATATTTTCGCCCGGTACGACTTTGTCTTTACCGGCGGCGGTTGCCAATATTTTTTCTGTAATAGTCATGATTCAGTTCCATCTATTGTAAATTTTTTCCCGGTCAACTTTTCATACGCTTCCATATACCGTTCCATCGTCCCCTGGATCACATCCTGGGGCAACATCGGCCCGGGAGGAGTTTTATCCCAATTCAGCGTCTCCAGGAAATTCCGCACGAACTGCTTGTCGAACGACGGCTGATCGTGCCCCGGCTCGTACTGGTCCGCCGGCCAGAAACGTGAGGAATCCGGTGTAAAAACTTCATCAACCAGAATAAGCCCGCCCTTCTCATCCACGCCCCACTCGAATTTGGTATCGGCGATAATGATACCGCAAGATCGGGCGTATTTCGCCGCCAGCTTGTATAGCTCGATAGTGTTATCCCGCAGTTGGCTCGCCAGGTCCTTGCCCACCATCTCGACCGTCTGATCATAGGTTACATTTTCATCATGCCCGACGCTCGCTTTGGTCGTGGGTGTAAAAATCGGCTCAGCCAGTTTGTCGCACTGTTTTAATCCCTTCGGCAGTTCGATTCCGCATACGGTCCCGGACTTCCGATATTCCTTCCATCCGCTGCCGGTAATGTACCCGCGAACTACACACTCGACCGGAACGACCCTGTTCTTCCTGACCAGCATGCTTCGCCCGCCGAACATCTGGGGGTTGGATTTGAACGGCTCAGGAAATTCCCCCACGTCCGTGCTGATCAGATGATGGGCAAATCGGCTTGAAAACTTTTCAAACCAGAACTTGCTGATCTGCGTGAGGATAATACCCTTATAGGGAATCCCGTTGGGCATAATAACGTCAAACGCGCTAATGCGGTCCGAGGCGACCAGCATCAGCCGGTCGCCCAGGTCGTAAATATCGCGAACTTTTCCACGCTTGACGGGCAAACCCACCGCGTCCGTCTGTAAAACAACTTTTGCCGATAATTGATTTTCCATGATAGGGAATATTAAGGAAAAAGTCAGACGAAGTCAATACGAGCTTTTTGCGATGTTGATTTTTTTCGATCGGCTTTGGGGTTTCCTAATATATGTTTAAGCCCTGCAGGTTGCATAACGACAAGGTTTCGCAGCGTCTAAACTGTTAGCTGCCTATTTTT
>JBAZZQ010000054.1:0-24779 GCA_041658725.1 Phycisphaerae bacterium
GATTAAAACAAAACGGCGAAAGGCCGGCTACCAGAGGGACTACCTGCTCAAAGTCCTCGGATTCAACCCGAAGGAATAACGTGAAATATTTTCATGCGATTGCCCTGGGATTGCCCCTGTCAGGCGAAAATTGCCACCTGTGAGTTAAAGATTTAACCGGCCTTTTGCAAATTTTGGTTTGGTTCAAGAAATCTGAGTTATAACCCATGCATCGGTCTCCTATTTAAATAGTATTTCAAAATATATTCCATAATGGAATAATATATTTTAAATATACATCATCTATGTGTTATTATGGATCATATGAAGTCTAGAAAGCGTTCTGAAAAATTGGTTTTATCTTATCTGGCTATGCGAATTCAGGCCCCTTTACCTGCGCTGGTTCAATATGTCGGCATGCCGGCTTCAACGGTGATGGGGATTTTGTCACGATTGGCCCAAGTGGGTTTGGTTACCAAAAGCGGGACCTTAGCCGGGGTTCGGGGACGACCGATGGCCATTTACAAACTTCAACTTCCCAAACCGGTGGCGGCTTGTCAATTTGATGGTACGCAACTGGTGGCGGGTCTTCTCGGTACCGATCTTCAAATTAGATGTTTGGAAAAAATGGATTTGGATCGGGTGGAAACGGCCGTCGAGGCTGCGAAATTGGTGGACCAGATTTTATCACGGGTGGAATCCGCCTCAGGGGTCAACCGCGGCGAATTGGAGGGTTTGGCGTTATCCATCAACGCGGTGAAGACAAAGGGTCGCATTTTGATGAGTTCGGTCTTACCGTGGGTCAATGAAACGGCCCAGGATGTTTTTTCTTCCGAGTTGAATGTTCCGGTTCGGCTGGTTCATTTACCGGGGGTGGTAGCGGAATATCAAAAATTCACCTGCCAGGCCCCTAGGTCGCTGGTGTTGTTTAATGTCGGGGACGGGATCAGCACGCACGCTATTTTTTCCGGACGGCTTTTCCGAGGACACTCGCGTTTGGCGGGAGAACTGGGGCATATCATTGCGGACCCGGCGGGTCCCCTGTGCGGCTGCGGGCGCCGGGGATGTCTGGAAGCCTATTGCAGCGGCCCGGCGATCTATAAGCACGTTCTGGAGGAACTGGATTCCGGGGTCATGTGCAGTCTGGATCGAAGCCGGTTGGCCGCCTGTTCCCCCCGTCAGGCGATGGAGGAAATCGGCCGGGCCTGGTGTTCGGGTGATAGTTATATCCGAGCCTTCATGGAGCAAATTCTGGAGCGGCTGGGGTGGGGATTGGGGCTGGTCATGAATCTCATGGACCCGGAATACGTCGCCCTGGGCGGGTATGTGCTCAAGGACCGGCCCGAATGGGTGGAGGAATTGATTCGCCGTATCCCCCGGTGGACCCTTCATGCCGCCGGCCGAAGAACAAAATTCGAAATCAGCCGGGTGTCCACGGAAGATGAGCTTCGGGGAATCGGGGCCGGTTACTACTATGCCGCCGGGGCGACGAAGGCGATTCCGGATTTTCAAACAGTGGAAAATGGGGATTAAGGAACCACGCGAATGACGATAACTATAGATGGATGCTGTCAGCTAGAATTAGGTTTAAATTCTCAACACGACGTCCTGAAATTACTGGAACGGATGGATCGCCTGGGCATTGCCCGGTGCGTTGCCTTTCCTCCCGATGAGTGCTTTGCCTGGGAAAACGAGTCCGGAAATGAAGCGATGATAACCTTAATGCGAGAGCATCCCGATCGCATTATTCCGGCCGTCACGGTCAATCCCTGGCGCCCCAATGCCCGGCAAGTCTTGCTTCGCGGACTTGAACGGGGGGGCCTGCCGGCCTTTTCTCCCGGTGTTCAGGGCTTGATGCTGTCGGATCGGAAATTGGACACGCTTTTGCAATTATTAATGGATGAAAAAATTCACCGGCCCGTTTACCTTCACACCGGTCATCACAGCCACGGGGCGCCCTCGCAGTTGGCCCTATTGGCCGGTCGATTTCCGCAGTTGAATTTTATCATGGGCCATTCCGGGGCGACCGATTACAGCACGGACGTTGTGCCGGTTTGCCGGATGTGCCCGAATATATACATTGAATCGTCCTTCGCCCGTCCGCCGGGGTTCGTCGTCAAGTTAAACCAGATCGGATTTGACCGTGGGATTTTCGGCAGCGGTTACCCCTTCAATAGCGTTGAATTTGAATGGTCGGAAATGAAGCGCCTCTTGCCGGTGGAGCATCAGACAGCGGTGCTGGGTGGGAATTTAACTCGCCTATTGAAGGAGCATTCAGCATGATAATCGATACCCATATCCATTGGCCGGTTACCATGAATTCGGATCATAAATCGTTTTTACAGATTCTGGATCGGTTTAATATCGACCATGTTCTGCTTATGGGGTATGAAGTGCTTTGGAAAGTGGGGGATGTGAGCGAGTGCAATGACCGGTTGGTGGAATTTTGCGGCAAGGTGCCGAATCGGATGAGTCCTCTGGCGACCGTTCATTTATCGGAAGGCGAGCGTGCCGTTCGTGAAGCTCGCCGATGTCTGGAAAAACTGAAGGTATGTGGATTCAAATTTCATCCCTGGGTACAGGGAGAAAGTTTCTTTCGGGAGGAGATGTATGAAATCTGCCGAATGGCAGGGGAGCATGGTGTGCCGATTGTTTTTCACGATGGGACGCCTCCTTATTCTCTGCCTTCTCAAATTGGTTTGCTGGCGGAAATGTTTCCGGGGACACTCTTTACTTTAGGGCATGGCGGGATTCTCTTTTATTGGCAAGAAGCTCTTGAGACCACCAAACGGTATAACAACATCATTATTACGTTATGCGGCCAACACCCGTGGGCCATGCAGAAGATTTGCGACCAGGTCGCCCCGGATCGGATTCTTTTCGGCACCGATTTTGTGGGGCCGGGGGCCGAGGAATACATTGCCTACCGCAAAGGTCTGGTGGAAGGATTGAAATTGCCGTCCGAATTGCGGGAAAAGATCATGAGTAAAAATGCGCAAAGGATTTTCAAGTTAAGCTAAAGGGAGAAAACCAAATGGCCTTACAGATTAAAACACGAAAATTAAAAGATCGTTCGTTTGATAATTGGAAATCCCAGGTCGAGGACCACTGGAACTACAAAGACTTTTTGGCCGACCAAGGCTGGCGGCGGGACTGGATCAGCTTCGACAGCCTTTGTTACATAAAGGACAACGACACCGTGTATGCGGGGATCACCTCCTTTGACGCCGATATTTTCTGGGGGTTCGATCACCGGCAGAAGAAATTTGTTTCGACGGGTTACCAACGGGTGGCCGATCCGTTTGATGCCAAGTTTCATCGTTCGCTGATTCATTACGAGGGTTGTCTGTACGGAGCCATTGCCTTGTTGCACGATGTCGATCACTACTGGGACGCCCCCGGAGGTGCCATCGTCCGATACGAGCCAAAAACTGGCCATCTGGAAAAAATCGGTATTCCCATTCCGCATGTATATATTCAGTCGATCGTTCTGGATGAGAAACGCGGGGTGATCTACGGCCAGACGTTTACTCCGGAACGATTTTTTACCTTTGACCTGGCTACTCGGAAGGCACGGGATCTCGGGTCCATCGGCAGCGGCATGGCCATGGGTCAGGGAGAAAACCTCGCCCTGGACGACAATGGCAATGTCTGGGGCAGTTGGAGCGTGACCCGCGCCTGGCAGAGCCAGCCGGGGGTCGATAGCGTTCGGTTGTTCCGATACAGTCCTGTAAAAGAGAAAATCGAGTTTTTGGACACGGGCCTGCCGCAGCCGGATGGCGCATACGGATTTGCCAAGCTGGAGAGCTTCTTTAATTTTGGCACCGGATGTTTATACGCCAGCGGGGCTAACGGCTCATTGTATCGAATCGATCCCAAGACGGGAAAGGCAACCTATCTTTTTACCCCCATCCATGACCGGCGAAGCCGATTGGCTTCGATGACCTTGGCCGCCGATGGATTTGCCTACGGGGTTACCGGGCGAGATGGGCGGTGCGAGCTATTGCGGTTTGATCCCCGGAAGGAAGATTATCAATTGCTTGGCGAGATCAGGGATGAACATGGGATAAGCTGCTGGCAGGTCCATGATATCGTGGCTTTGCCCGACGGCACACTGTACGCGGGCGAAAACGACGTCCCCACCCGCAGCGGGTATCTTTGGGAAATTACTTTAACGTAATGAGGAGCCAAAAGTATGTCGAAACAAGATTTTTATCTGGTGGTCGGGGCTGATTGTGAGGCAACGCAACATGCAATCCGGGACCCAGCCTTGGGCGAACGGGCCGTTCGCGGATTAGCCCAAATCACGGCCAAAGAAAATTTGAAGATGACGTATTTTGTGATTCCGACGGACCTGGAGGCCAGCCCCGCGGTGTACCGGGAACTTGCGGCGGCAGGGCATGAAGTGAGTCTGCACCTGCATCCGGCGGACCTGGGCTATGAAGAGTTTCTGGGCATCTATGGTCCGGACGATCAGCATAAGATTTTAGCTGAAGCAGCCGACCGTTTTGCTCAGGTCATGGGATACAGATCCAAAGGCCTCTGTATCGGATATGCGTCGGGTAACGATTATACCTATCCGGTCGTGGCAGAATTGGGATTCAGACACGGAATGCTTTCCATTCCCACCCGCATCCTGCCCGAATGCGCCTCGGTTTGGGCGGGAGCGCCCTTGGGGATGCATTACGTCAACCCCTACAATCGCATCCTTCCTGGCTGGCTGGACGTGGTGAATATTCCCTGTACGCTTGATCCCGAATCGCGGCTGTGGGGCGGCAAGCACCCGCAGGACCTGCGGGTGGAACTGGTGGATGCCAAGAACCACTGGTACACCACGGCCAAGGCGGTGGACCGCCAATTAACAGAAAATACCGCGGTCAAATACATTTCCGCGTGCACGCACAACATCTTCCACTACGACGACCCGAACAACTTCCGCCGCCAGACCCTGGAAAAAATGATCCGGCATGTCCGGGATATTGTGGGCAAAAAAGGCGGGCAAATCGTGGGGGTCACCCAGCAGCAATTGGCCGCGATATTTCGCAAGACCGTTCCGATCGAACAGGCGAAAAATATTCACCTTAAATTAGATACCCAGGGACGCAATTAAAAACAGGAAATTTTTTTATGAATGTTCGCAAAATACCATTTCAGGCTTTAGGCGGTGTTTTTGAACAGGATGATATTGACGCGGCCCTGAAAGTGATGCAGCAGGCGGGCAATCCCGGTGGAAACTTCTTTCCACTGCCGGAGGAAAACGATTTTCAAAAGGCCTTGGCTGAGCACGAAGGGGGAAAATTCGGCATCGTCGTCAATTCCTGCGGGACGGCTCTGGATTTGTGTATGATGGCGATCAAGGTCGGACCGGGCGATGAGGTGATCGTTCCGGGACAGACGTTTATTTGTACCGCTACCTGTGCCGCGGCTCGTGGAGCCAGGGTTGTTTTTGCCGACATTGATCCGGTGACGATGTGCCTGGATCCAAAGGCGGTGGAAAAGAAGATCACGAAAAAGACCAAAGCCATCATTCCTGTTCACTTCGCGGGTTTAGCCTGTGATATCCAAGGGTTTGACGCGATCAGCAAGAAATATGGTGTTCCGATTATTTACGATGCGGCTCATGCGGTGAGCACGAAGTACAAAGATCAACCGGTTGGCCAATTTGGTTTGGGCTCATGCTACAGTTTCCAGTCTAATAAAAATATGACCACACTAGGCGAAGGTGGGGCGATTGTGACGAGTGACCCGGAATTTGCCGAGACCGTTCGGCAGGGAAAGACGTTCGGGTACGTTTATGGCCCGCAACTGAGGGTGGTGAGCGTTGGGTTCAACTACCGAATGACCAAAGTACAGGCTGCGGTGGGGATGACTCAGCTTGCCAAGGCGGATCGGATCATCGGACTTCGGCAAAAGAATTTTATCAAGCTCAATGCGATTCTGAAAGACGTTTCGGAAATTAGCCTTCCGGCTGGTGTGGATCAGAATCACGGTTGCCATATCTACGTGATTCAACTGCATCTGGACCAGATCAAGGTCAGCCGGGATGAGTTCCGAAAATTATTGCAGGAAAAATATCAGGTGGGGACCGCCTTACATTACCCGGCCGTCTGGACCTGGGAAGCTGCCGCCCATTTTGACTACGACAGGAGCAATTGTCCGCACACCGAACGGGTTTGCCGGTCGGTTATTACCTTGCCGGTTTTTCCCTTAACCAGCGAAGCGGATCTTTCCTACATGGCTTGGGCCCTGAAACAATTGATTTCGGAGGTGCGAAAATGAGTGAGGTTAAATGGCTGCTGGTCGGGACCGGTGATATTGCCAATAAACGAGTGGCTCCTGCCCTGAACGGTGTGAAGAATTCAAGACTTGTCGGGGTCTGCGACGTAGTCCGCAAACGTGCGGAAAAACTGGCCTGCGAGGTCCGGGCTTCAGAAGTCTTTACTGATTTGGATGAGGCGTTGGCCCGCAGTTCGGCCAATGCCGTTTACCTGGCCACCCCGATATTCCTGCATGCCCCGCAGACGATCAAGGCCCTTGAGGCGGGAAAGCATGTGCTGGTGGAAAAGCCTCTGGGACTGACCGGCCAAGACGCTCGAAAGGTCGCCGAAGCGGCCCGAGGAAAAAATCTCAAGGCCGGATGCTCCTATTTTCGGCGTTTGTCGCCGCGTTATCTTCAGGCGAAAACGATGCTTCAAAACAGTGAATTCGGGAAAGTAGTCCTGGTTCGAATGACCTATTTTTCCTGGTTCAATCCCGATAAAAATGATCCAAAATATTGGCGGGTGATCCGATCCAAAAGCGGCGGCGGACCCCTTTCGGATATGGGGTCGCACATGTTCGATGTCCTGATCGGACTATTCGGAATGCCCGTGAAGGTCTTCGCCAAATGTGAAAATCTTATCCATAGCTGGGATGTTGAGGACTCCGCGGCCATTTTGATGACGCTTCAAAATGGAGCACAAGTCGTAGCCAGCTTTAACTGGAACTCCAAGACCTGTAGCCACGAATTTGAAATTATTGGCACCGAGGCCAAAGTCAAATGGCATCCCTATGATGCGGGCAAAGTCATTAAAACCGTCGCCAGGGATATTATGGAACTGGATTTGCCCAATGCTGAGAACGTTCATGCCCCGCTGATCGAAGACTTTGTCCAGGCGGTGATTGAAAATCGTAATCCGGCAGTCACCCTGGAAGACGCGGCCAGAACCAATATTCTGCTCGATGCCGTTTACCGCAGTGCTGAAACCGGTAAGGAAGTTGAGTTATGAAATTCCAACCTCGGCCCGAAAATCCATTTCCTGATTTTATCGCGACCTACTTTGACCGTTGCCGGGCCGTATGCCCTAGGCTTCGGGTGATCGCGGGGAAATGGACCTTCGAAGACCTCTTACCCGGACTTTCGGACTTTGACACGCGACTGATCTTCACCGACGAGGTCACCGTGCGTGATTGGGCCGATATGTCGCTGGCCGTCGGAAACGTCCACACTCAATTAGCGAAAGAATATCCGCACTGGGCTAGGATACTCGAGCACCTGCCGGGGCTGAACCTCATGGGAAAGGAACTGACCGACCCTCTCTTTTACTATCCGGAGTTCCCGCAGTGGACGTTTTACCGGGGTGACGAAACGATGCTCGGCAAAATCCGGTCATACCTGGACCAAAAGCCCTGGACGAGTCGCGACGAACTGTTTCACCTCAAGAAATTCGCCCTTTATTTTGGCCCCTACAACCGTTCGATCGACCCGTCGATCAACCTAGGGCCTTACGAAAACAAGTATCCACTGCACAGTCGCTTTATGCACTACTTCACCCCGCCGATCCAGTCGTTCGTCTCCCTGATGCAAAAAAAGGGCATTGTGGGAAAACTTCAGGCCCTGAGGCTGGCGCGAGACATCTTCCCCAATCCGCAAACAATCGACCTGATCCTTGATGCCGTCGATCAACATTATGAGATTTCGGAATACTACGAAGAACCAAAACTGACTGAAATCGAAAATCGGCTCGAAGAGTATTTAAAACAGGCCTACGCCACACTGGCTCCGCACGTGACGTTGATCAACATCGATCCTGCCGACACACCCTCGGAGTTGAAGAAGAAAATTACCACCGTTCCCGTCGATCCGGTGGAAACATTTTATGAAGGCGTTAAGTTCAGTCGTTTTATGAAGGGGCGGCTACTTTTCTATGCAACTGCGATTACGTGGTTCGACACGCAATGGCTGATTCGCAATGAACTTGGCCGCATCGTGCAAAACTTTTACGAACAGCCGCTGCGAACCTTCGGTCAAGTCTACTTTAAGGAAACCCTCACCGCTGACGAGGTCCTTATGCGGATCGAAGGGTCCATATTACCGTCGGACATCTGCCGCGACGTGCGAACCTTCGTCCAGCGGTCGAGGGCGCCGATCCGCGACGGGTTCGAAAAATCACAGGCGGCCGGGGTCGCCGAGGTCTTTGAACCCGTCCAGGTCCTGGTGGAAAAACTGGGCGAACTATTGCTGCCTGGAGTTATGAGATGAAAATTAACCTGTGGGCGTGGAGATTGCTGGTGCCCATTACAATTCTTGTTTCCTATGTGCCTGGAGCGGCGGGAATCGTGGATTTACCGGCTCTGTCAGAGACACAAAAGCCGGAAGGTTCGTTGGTAGACGCTACCGGCATCGTAACCAGCCGCTTTGCACTCTTGCTGCAGCTTTATTTGCCTTCATTTCGCAGAGATTTTTAGAATTTAGAAGCTAGAAAATGCTGAATATTCAGAAAGGGTTCTGTAACGCTATGGATATTTTTGGTGGACCATCATACGCAGGATTCTTGGGTTAAGCTCACGTGGCGTACCTTCTTCTGTACATTAATGGTGAAACGTGTTCACGTTGCTGGAATATTCGCGCGAAGTATTGCGAGGAACAAAAGCCGCAGATCTCGGCGACTTGACCGATGGAGAAATTTGAACCCGTGAGCAATTCCTTCGCATGGTGCAGGCGGGTCTGGATAACAAACTCGATGGGGCTGGTTCCGACGATGCTTTTAAAGCTGGTGGCAAAATAGCCGGGGGAGAAACAGACAAGGTCGGCCAGGGACTCTACCGACAGCGGCTGGGCGTAGTGCAGGGCGATGTGTTCCCGGGCCTGGTGGATCTTCAGGTGTATGTCCGTCGGGTAGGTGGCCGCATGAATAAGCCACTGCGCTTCCCGCTCGATGAGCATCAGAACCTCCGCCAGGCGGACCTTGGCCAGCCAATTGTTGGGCTTAGTATCGATCAGGTGGGCTGAAACGCACTGATCGAGGGTTGGGATCATCGCAGCGGGGTGGTGCACGTGGACCACGGTTGGCAGCGGGGGTACCGCGGCCTCAGCGCGAAACCCATTGACCAGAAAAACGATTTCAACCAGTTCGAAAAACGTTTTTACATCACCCACGGAGGCGTGTTTGGTTCGGGCGGGAATGAAAATGGCATCGGACGGTCCCACCTCGAAGTACCGGTCCTGGATTTTGATGCGGGATTTTCCGACAAAGACGTAGGCGATGTGAAACTTGTTTTCATGCCGGTGCGATCCCCCGTACAGCGGGGCTGTGCAGGTGTAGTGCATGGCCCGCTCGATGGATAAGCTTTCCAGATTCTGCATCAATTTTGGCCAGGAGCCCATCGGTTTCATATCTTAGGATTATGCACAAAATTCTTTGGATTGTCCAAAGCATTTTTAAACAGTACCGTGTAAAATCAAGTGCAGTAATATATGAGGATTTGCCATGAAAAAACGATTTCACCTGGCTGTGGCCGCGATTGGCACCAAGGGCATTGTCCAGAATATACTTGATGCCATCACGGAAGCGGGCGATCGGAAGGTCGATCTTTTGGTCCTGCCGGAAGAGCCGGATATTATGACGCAGGTGCCCCCGGGAAAGTACCCACTGGAAAAGCATCCGATTTATCAGAAGGTGCGAAAGGCGGCGATCAAGGCCAAGGTCCCGGTGGTGATGACGTTGTCTGTCAAGATCGAAGACCGCTATGCCAATCTGGGGTTTCTGATGGACGCCATGGGCCGGATCGTCGGTATGTACAACAAGAAGCACCCGGCGCCGTCGGAAGAGACGATCATCACTAAACCCTTGTTTACCGAGGATCCGTTTCCGGTCTTTGACTTGAACGGCGTCAAAATCGCCCTTGCGATCTGCATGGACATCCACTTTCCGGAGATGTTCCGGATTTATGGTTTGAAAGGCGCGGACATCGTCTGTGTTTCGACGATGTACATGGATTATACCGGGGACATGTTGGAGTCGCTCGAAAAAGCCCGGGCGATCGACAGCCAGATGTACTTTGCCCTCTCGCGGTACATTCAACTGCCATACCTGGCTGGCAAAAGCATGGGCTATGCCAAGGTGATCGCCCCCGACGGCCGGGTCATCGCCTCAACCGGCCACCAGCCGGGCATCGTCGTAACCGAAATCGATCCCAAGTGGCGGTTCCCCTCCTGGTACGAGGGGGATCTGCTGAAAGCATATCCGGATTTTCGAGTCATGTTTGACAAGATTCGCCGACCGGATATTTATGGCGATTTGGTCTCAGTAACAGAGAAACCGTGATGGTCCTTAACCGAACGTTCGGTTTTGAGTTACCTTGCTCTTGGATATGGCATGGGGCCCGTCCGTCGAAGGATACACTATGGCAGTAAGAAACGCAAATACCGTCAAAGAATCTTTCCTGGAACATCCACGATTGTACTTTAGCGCAAAGGAATTGGTGGACCTGCGGAAGAAACGCGATCAGAAGGTGTATTCATTAATCTGGGCAAACATGAAAACGTCGGCCGACTGGTGCCTGATCCGTCCGATTCGCGAAGAATGGATCGCCCCGGTCGATCCCGACCCGATCTACGCCAACCTGTACGATCGGTTTTTTGCGATGATGCACGATATGACCGTCATGGAACACCTTGCTTTTGCATGGGCATACAGTGGGGATGCACGTTATCTGGAGAGGGCGAAAGCTTGGACCCTGGCTTGCTGTCGGGTATGGAAATGTGAAACGGAGGGCGAACCTGACGGCGGGAACGCGTATGCCGTGACGCGATTGCTCAAGGGCGTGGCCACGGCCTATGATATTATCTACGAGGGGCTGAGCAAAGACGAACGGGAGGAGATACGCCGCATGCTCGTCGAGGTTGGCGGCAAGTACTACCGGTGGTATCTGGATCATCCGACGTTGGGTACCCTAGCCGGACAGGGTCCTCACCACGCCAGTGTGGAGACCACTTCATTCGGCATCGCGGCTCTGACATTGCTCGGTGATGTGCCTGAGGCCGCGGACTGGCTCAAGCTGATGGTCGAAAAACACAGGCAATCACTGTTGCCCGAGGCCATTGCCTCCGACGGAGCACAGGTAGAAGGTTCCACGTTCCGGGCGTCGACCATGCAATACCGAATAGCTTTCATGGATTCTCTTCGGCGAGTTACAGGCGAGGACCTCTTTACCCCTTTTGCCAAGAATATGGATGCCCGCCTTGCCTTTGCCAAAATTGCCGCTTCCAAGACAGAAGGCTATGATCAGGTTCATGAGACCGTGGTGCTGGAGCCCTCCTACGGACAGATCAACTACTACTCCCCATTGCTGGTGGCCCTGGCCCGGGAATACCGTAATCCGCTTTGTCAGCATTTGGCGCTGTGGGATAAGACCATCGGCGGTGTCCAGAAGACACGGTATATAACCGACAACGGTGAGTGGATGTTGTTCAGTTGGGGCGGGTATGCATTTGTGTGGTATGATCCAACCGTTCCAGCGGTGGTCAAACCGGATGTGCCTCTTTCCTTCGCCTTCCCATCCGTCACGGAAGCTTATCTGCGAGATTCGTACGATTCGGGTGGGATCGTGGCCGGTCTGCGGCGAAATGAGGTCGTCGTCCACGCGGGCGGGCGTCCTGTCTACGCCAGCACCCACGCTCTCCATAAGCCGCCGGCAACCGTGAACGTGAGTAATGTCACCCTTGGGGACGACGGCAACGTTGCCCATTTGACATGCAATGGCGAAGCCGGTTCCGGGTTTTCTCGCCAAGAGATGATTCTGCGCCGTCCCGGCCGCTTGACCTTTATACGCGACACGGATACCGCGAAGACATTTTGGTGCTATGGCCATCCGGCGTGGCAGGGCAATGTCCTGCAGTGGGAGGACGGAACGACACTGGAGGTGGAGCGGGGAACGCTGGATTCCCTGGACCCGTCAGGGTATCGTGATGAGATTGTGGTGGGCTTGGGCAAGCTTAAACTTGTTGATCCCCATCCGACGGTATACCCGTTGATCAAGGTCTCGCCGGCGTCGGGAAAGATCATTATCCAAATCAAACGAGATAAAAGGGGAAATAAATGATCCCCCGGCAACGCGTATTGGCCGCTCTTAATCATCAGATTCCCGACCGTGTCCCATGGATGGAGGGAATTGTCAGCGACGAACTCGCGAGTAAAATCTGCGGCGAGCCGATACGAGTCAACTGGGATATTGCACCCGACGGAAAGTTCATTTCCTCGGGCGGTGAACTGGCCGAGATGCAAAAGAAGGTCTGCCGGGCGTTGGGAAAGGCCAATCTCATGTGGAACGCCTTTGCTCCCATCTACGCCGGACGCACGCACACCGAAGGGGTGGTCGTGGTCGGCGAGGGGTTGATCCATACGCGCGAGGACTTAAAAAAGATGCAATTTCCCGACCCCGACGCCCCGGGCTTTTTCGAGGGGGCCAAGGAATTCATCCGGCACAAGGAGGACTACTGTGCCGTGGCCTGCATTCGCCTGGGGATCGGCTCGACCCTGATGAGCATGGGTCTACAGGCCTTTTCCTACGCCACCGCCGACGACCCGGACCTGATCGTGGAAATCCTGACCCGCTACGGGGACTGGACGAAAAAGATCGCCCCGCGCCTGGCCGAGATCGGGTTTGATATTTTCTGGGCCTTTGACGACGTGGCCTTTAACTCCGGGCCGATGTTCTCCCCCGACTTCTACCGGAAGGTCGTCCTGCCGATCCAGAAAGACGCAGCCGACGCGCTGCCTGTGCCCTGGATCGCTCACAGCGATGGGGACATGAACCCGATTCTCGACGAATGGCTGTCGTTGGGACAAAAGGCGATTCACCCGATCCAGCCGGACGTGATGGACATTGCCGCGATCAAGCGAAAATACGGTCGGCGGGTGTGCCTCGTGGGAAACATTTTTATGGATGACCTTGTCCATAAAACCCCCAGAGACATTGAGGTCCAAGTCCGAGATCGGATTGAAACGATCGGCCGTGACGGTGGATATATCATATCCTCGTCCAACAGTCTGACGGCCAACATGAAGGTGGAAAACGTGCTGGCTATGCGAGAGGCAATTCAAAACTATGGTCACAGTGAGGAATGACACATGACGTGGAAGCATGACAAAAGATGGGTTTACTCAATTACGTACGATGAAGGTTGTGCGGACTTGCTGAAATATGCCGCTCCGGTGCATCGAAAGTACGGAGTCCCGGGTCACGTGGCCTTGGTGGCCAGCCAAGTGGGAGTGCCGCGAAACGTGCCGGGCAGCAGCTACGACGGCATGATGATTTTATCGCGGGACCAGATTCACGGGTTGGTGAAGGAAGGCTGGGGGGTCTCATGCCATGGGATGAACCACCTGGGCATCACGGAGGACAATGTGGAGGTGGAACTGTTTCAAAGTCGGATTTTGCTGGAAGAAACCCTGGACCTTCCGGTGACGATGTTTTGCCTTCCCGGCGACAACGGCCATTATCCGATCGTGCGGAAATACGCCGCCCAGGCCGGTTATCGAGCCAATCTGACGATCTACGACGACGTCAACACGCCGACAACGGACCCGTTTCGTTTGGCCCGTTGTCCAATCCATGTGGAGTACCCGGCTCCGTTTTATTCCACCTTTGATCCGTATAAGCGTCTTCACCAAGCCATGGACTGCGGTGGATGGGTGATCGACTACTGCCACTGTCCGCTGCCTGGCCGGACGGTACATCCGCAAAAGGATTGCACCCTGGAACAACTGGAAGAACGCTTTAAAACCGTGTGCCGGATCGGCGGAAACCACGTCTGGCTGGCCGAACCAAACGAAGTCGTAGGGGATTTTTAAATAAAAGAAAAATTAAAGATGCCAATAGAAAAGAATTCAAAAAAGAATAACCCCAAAAACGGTTCACTGGAGCCACTGAGGCGCGAACGACCCCGCCTTTACCACGCGATGGATGACTCTGCTTACCGTTTTCCGGCACCTACAGATCCGGTAAGGAAACAGATTCTCACCAACATCCTGACCAGTTGCGAGGAACTGGCGGCCAAAGAGCCGGCCGACCGGATTCTGTACTGTCCGGACAGCCCGCACCCGTTCCATCAGCTCTACATCACCTTTATTGCTGGGGTGGAAGCAGGGGCTCTGATCGAGCAATACAGCTTCGCATGGCGGATGACCGGCAACCGACGCTGGCTGGAAAGGGCTAGGTGCTGGCTGTGCGCGGCGTCCGCCTGGGAGCACAGCGACCGTGTGGAAGAATATTTCTATACCGCCAACCGCTACATGCAGGCGTTTGCGGTAGCGCTCGACTGGCTGGCCGGGGCACTGACTAAGGAGGAGGAACAGTGGATCGAGGCGTGCCTGGTGCAGTTGCTGGAGCGCTGGTGGCCGGTTATAAATACCGGACGGCACAGTCCCGAGGGCAGTCACCACACCGTGGTGGACTACGGGCACTTCGGCGTGGCGGCCCTGCAACTGCTTGGGCGGCACCCACATGCGGAGGAATGGGTGCAGGCGGTGGTGGACCGTTTCCGGGCGGGCATCATGCCCAACGGCTGTAATGAGGACGGCTCACCGGTGGACAGACTCGGTTTCGAGGGGAATGAAAACGCCTGGATGCTGCAGTTCTGCGACGCACTGCGTAACGTCACCGGTATTGACCTTTACCGTGAATTTCCTGAGCGTCTCAGCCGTCCGCTGCTATTCATGCGATATCACCTCGTTCCGCCGGCAGAAATACCTCCCCGACGTTACACGACTGGCTATACAAACATGCTGAACAACGATGGCGCGACGCAGATGGATGACTTAAGCCCTGTTTTGCTCCGGCTGGCGCAGGAAGCAGGGGATAAGGAATTGTGCGATATCGCTCTGCGGGATCCCAGGATGGGACACTTCCACCACGCTGGTTACGGCGTTAAAAACAGCAAGGATGAAAGCGTTTTTGCCGAGGCCTTTATTGCCAGGGGCCCTTATGCCTACCTTTGGTACAACCCGGATTTCGCCCCCCATTCCCGGAAAGATGCTATGCCCTTGTCCCGTAAGTTCAGCTTTAGGTACGGCGAATCTGTCGTTTGCCGCAGCGGCTGGGAGAGCCGCTCGCTGGTGGTGCAGGTTGCGTCATACGGCGGAGTGAGCGGGGCAAATGCGTTCAGCAACCTGCACGTTCAGTGGGCAGGGTATCCGGTGCTGACCTGCATCGGCGCTTTTGAGTCTATCCCTGTTTTCTGCGGCAACCTGCCGTCGGTCGGCGGCCAGAATGAGAATGTGGCCTTGGTCCGCGAGTTTGTCCAGGAGCGTGACGCTGACACAGTGGTCATGGAATCACCCCGGACCTGGCATGAATACCGCTTCCTGCGCGGCCAAACGCCAGCTCTGCTTGTGACCGTTCAACGCAAGAGCCGCGGGGTCCGGATCGTGAAGGAGAATGGGGAAATGCTGGCCCGCACCGATGGTCAGGACTACCTGCAATATCCGCGCGAACCCCATTTCAATCCCGAAGCAGGGGAACTGCGCCTGCGAGTGCGTCTGCACTCTCCGGTGGACAACACACGAAGACAAATTCTTTTCCACACGGGTACAAGCCTTCGAGACTGCGGAACAAATGTGAACAGCTTCTTCCTGGGCTTCATGGGCGACGCCAAGGGGTTAACGTTCGAAGTCAAAAGCCAGCGTTTCCTTACCGTTGCTGTAAACATTCCGGCTGATGTCGCAGCGGTGACACCCGGCAAGTGGCATGAGATAACCGCTCGCTGGGGTGGCTTCAACACGCCGGACGCCGATCCGTTCATCGAGATAGAAATGGACGGACAACGACGTTGGTTTAACGATCCTGGCACTTTCGGGGAAGTTGGTAAAGACACGGTGGGCATGGAACGGCAAAGGCCAAGGACGTTTTACATCCAACCCAATACGGTCCTGGCTTTCGGCGCGCCGGTCCAGCTCCGCGACTGCGGGACGGCAGTGGATATTTCCGATATTCGCTTGAACTGTCCCGGACGGCAGCCGCTCCACGTTGATTTCAGCGCCGGCCTCGCGGGTGAAACCGGCAGCGGTTTCCTTGTTTACAAACTGAATCCGACCGCACTGCTGGAATTGGAGGAAAACGGCGCACTCCTTGGCGCAGGACCCGAAAAAGTCAGGGTGCTCAGCGTCCTTTCCGATGCCGAATTCCGGCGTGAGATTGTGCCCTATTTCCCGCCCGCTCTGCCTGCCGGGAGCCTGAAATATTTCTATGGAGACGGGTTCGAGTCTGACGCGACCCGTCTGGTGGCGTCCTGCGGAACCAGTGACCGGCTGGTCTTCCTGTTCGCGCCGGCGACGGCGGACTGCCGTTTCGAGAATACTGACAACGGGTTTGAATTGTACCTGAACGGCACCAGGCGCGCCTTCACATTTGATGATCAAGGCGGGCGGGTATTGCAGCGATAGACGCTCCCGGCCGGTGACCAGGGAGGAAATGCATGAACGGAAAAGGAAAAGCAGAGAATCGTCGCGGCCTCAGTCTGCCGGGCATCAGTTAACATGGCTGGCTGAACCGAACGAAGTTATAGGGTATATTATTCAAAATCGGATTAAGTAAAGGCAACATTTATGGATTTGGAAAATGGTATTCTGTGTCTGACGTTTGATGACTCAAATGGGAATTTAAAACAAATTACGGATTTATCGACCCATGAGCTTATTTTGAAGGATCCGCGTGGGTGTCGCCTTCTTCGGCTGACAATTCCCTGCCCGACAGACCATTCCCGAATGGTTTCCACCCACGAGGGAAGTCGGGCAGAGTTAAAACAAAATGGGAACATGCTGACGATTACCTATCATCAGATTCTTAAAGACAACCGACCGACGGGGGTTTCCGCGAAAGTAACCGTTCGGCTTCCTGCCGGTAGTAAGGAGGCCTTTTTCCATGTCGAACTGAGCAATCAGGGAACCGATACGGTCGACGAAGTCGTTTTCCCATGGATTGGCGGGTGGAACGGTTTTGCCGGTAAGGGCAAGGATACCATTACGACGGCCATGAAAAAATATGATCCGCATACCCTGTTTCCCACGATGCGAGCCCACTCCTTCGGGCGACACAACCAGAGGACATTGCTTGCTTCCGAATACCATCAGGTTCATCTATTCGATCTTTCCGGCGGGGAACACGGTATTTCCTGCAATCTCTATTCTCCCGTGCCGCGCATTCATGGCCTGCTGATTGAAAACCTCTCGCCGGACTATGTCAATCTCTGCCTGAGTTGGGGATGGGTGAGTTTTACCGGTCTTTCGCCGGGAAAGTCCTGGACGAGTCCTGAAGTCGGCTTGGGTGTTCACCAGGGCGATTGGCATGAATCCGCCGACCGGCTCCACGATTCGATCCATCGTTGGTGGAATACACCGCCCGTTACCGACCGCTTGCGTCGATCCATTGGCTATCACAATATCCAACTCACCGGTCACAACCAGGAATTCTATCATGATCCATTGGAAATTCCCGCTATCGCCAAGGACGGCCTTCGTTATGGCGTTAGGGACCTGTGCATCTGGGACCACAAGAGCCAGACCTATATCAGCTACGAGGAAACCCCTCAGTGGATACTCCACGCTGAAACGGAATCCCGACTGCGTCAGGCCCTTGCGGAGACACGGAAGCTGGGCTGTATCACCAGTGCGTATGTAGACTATTGGTTGACGGTTGAGGGTAATTCCGTTTACAAGGAGTTGTCCGACTCCATCGTGCTCTCAAAATACGGATATCCCGTGCCCAGTAATATTCGAGCGGGAAAGCAACATGTCGATTGGTCCGCCCACTGGCTTGAACAGGGAGGGCGCATCCTTTGCCAGCGATCTCCCAAGTACTATCAGTATGCCCTGGAGTTAACCCGCCGGGTTCTGGCGTTGGGTTTCGATTCGATTTTCATCGACGGCGGGGCCTCTTGGCACCTTTGCCATGCGACAAACCACGGCCATGTCTCTCCGGATGACGGTCAGGAAGGCTGTCTGGATTGGCAGTGGCAGGTGATGCAAATGGTCAAGGCCAGGAACCCCGAAGGATACATTTTCGGGGAGTGTCCGGACAGCTTCAATTCGCAGGTTCTGGATATGATCACCCGGTGGTGGAGTCCGTCTGAGCCGGCGGAAATATACCGCTACGTCCTGCCCGAGGTGCTTTTACCGTACCCGGTGGACGAAAACGACCAGGACCTGATGTCCAAAGTCTTTGCCCGAGGCCATCAATTTGCTCTGATGACGACCAATATGGATGGCATGCTCTCGGACCACCCGGCCTTTGCAACCCGGGTTCAGCGACTCGCTGATCTTCGTCAAAAGACCGCCGACTTCCTGGCCCTGGGCCGGTTCCGCGATAATCGGGGGCTCACCGTCGAGGGCGGAGATGCTTACAGTTATGTTTCTGAAGCTGGTCTTGCCGTGGCCTTGGCCAATTCGAAAAACGAAGAGGGTCGGCTCAAGGTCCGCCTCGCTCCGGATGCCTTAGACGAAATGCCCATGGGAAGCGGGAAGCTTTTTCTTGAGGACGGCTCGATACAGGAAATTGCCTCGGTCGATAAAAATGGGACGCTTACCTTGGAAGTGACGCTGCCGGCTTACTCCAACGGCGTCTGGTGTATTCCCGGAGAATAAGAAATTTTAAAAGGAAAGGATAATCATAATGACAACTCCAAAAGCAGAACGGGCGAAATTCGGGGCCGCGGCCTATACAGGATTAAAGGGAACACTGCCGAATCCGTTTCCTCGAACGATTGGACCTAATGCGATGAAGTACCTGCAGGAAGTGGTCGACAGCGGTTTTTGCGTGGATATGTTCGGACGCTTTGAGCAGGCGTTCGCGAAGGCGATGGGGGTTAAGCACTGTGTGGGTACCTCGGGTTGCACACCGGCCTTGGCGATCCTGGCCGCCGCATTCGGATTCGAACCGGGTGACGAGGTAATCGTTAGTCCGGTGACCGATTACGGGACGGTTATGGGATTGATCAAGGAAAACCTGGTTCCTGTCTTTGCGGATACCGCTCCGGGCACGATCAACCTCTCCGCCGAGACTATCGAACCCTGCATCACCGACCGAACGCGCGCCATTCTCTGCGTACACAAGACGGGACTGGTCTGTGACATGGATCCGATCAACGCATTAGCCCAAAAACACGGATTGATCGTTTACGAGGACGTTTGCCAGGCTATCCTCAGCAGGTACAAGGGCCGAATCGCCGGGACGATGTCACGGGCGGCAGGATTCTCGTTCGACTGTGAAAAGACGATGGGTTCCGACCAGGGTGGGTGCGTGATTACCGACGACGACGAGCTGATGGAGAAACTTCGTTTTATCGGTCACAGCCGCGGTGCCGTCAATGAACCAGGATTCGGCCGAAAGCACGCGGTGGCCGGATATGCGTATCGGATGCCTTTTTGCACGGCCGCCATCAGCCTTGCCCAGTTGGAAATCCTCCATGAAAATGTGACCCAGCGAGATAAAATGGCCCGGCTCCTGACAGGCATGATTCAGGAGATTCCCGGCATAATTCCGCTGCCGATCCCGGACTATCAGAATGTCTATTCCTGCTGGATGTTCGGTTTCAGTATTGACCCCAAGGCGTTCCGCTGCACCAGTGATGAATTCGCTGCCCAGTTGGCTGATAATATTCCCGCGGTGGGAACGGGTAGATATTACCTGATGCCCGCGGCTCTGCCGTTCCTGACCAAGGCGGCCCTGAACAAAACATATCCATTCTCCATGCCTCCGGCCTCCCGAAGCTATAGTTACAGCGCGGACTCTTGTCCTACCGCTAAAAAGTTCCTGGACACATTTATTCGCTGGGCAACCTTTTGCGAAAGATACCTGCCGGAACATTGTGAGTTGGCCGCGAATGTCATCCGAGAAGTGGCGAAAAGGAATCGAAAATAATTAAAGGAGTTTTAAAATGCATAATCAAAAAGTGAAGTGGTTCCTGGTGGTATTACTGACTTTATTGTTTGTTGCTCAAGGCAGTTGGGCCGAGGAACCCGCCAAGTCGCTGGCGGCTTCGATTCGATTTGTAACGATTCCACCCGTGATCGACGGCGACTTGAATGATCCGGTTTGGCGACAGTCCGACCTCCTGACGGGTTTTACTGTTCCCGGGGAGATGGGTTTGGCCCGCGACCAGTCTGAGGTGAGGTTGTTGTACGACAATCAGCGTTTATATGTGGGCCTGACGGCCTATGAATCGACTCCGTCGTTCATCGTCCGCAGGGCGAATACCGTGTTTAATACGGACAGCTTTGAACTGTTCATCCAGCCCGATCTCGACCGGGAGGACTACTACCAGGCGGCCGTCTCGGTCAATGGAAACGTCTTTACCGGCCGGGGGCAAGGCTCCGCGTGGAAAACAACGATTGAGATCAAGACGAGACAAACCAGCAAGTCCTGGACGGCGGAATTGGCCATACCGCTTGCGGATTTGGGATTGACCGCTCCGTCGGCGGGCGAAGTCAAAAATATCCGGTTCAATATTTGCCGGAATGATTGGGCCCGTCCGGGCAAGCATTTAGTGGCGGACTACAGCAGCTTTTCCGTCCTGGAAACGGCCAATTTTCATATCCCGGCGTGGTGGTTGAACGGACAGTTGACCCAAAAAGCAAGCGCGCCGCGTATGATTGTCAATAAACCGCATCAAACAAACCTTCTTGTAAACCCGGAATTTGACAGTGAACAAGACAACTATCCCACCGGCTGGCGTATTCCTTCGGAATACTGGCAAAGCCGGGAAGTCTATTGCAAGGAAACGGAGGCGATGTCGGGGGAGTGGATTATCGGCGGGAAAGGAAAATCCTATGTTATTTTAGATCAGGATATCAACCTGATTCCCGATAAAAAATATACAGTGCGGGTCAAGGCGCGAAAGTTCGGTGAATGTGCTCTGGGTATCCAACAACCCCTTAAAGACGGCAGTACCGCGCCGATTTTGTGGAACTGTGGTCTGACGACGGAATTCCGTTATTATTATGCAACGTTCACGGCCCACCCCGCCGCGGGGAAAATCACCGGATTGAGATTCTACAAGATTGGGCCTGCTACAAATACCGATGGTATAGAGATTGCGTCAATCCATCTTTTTGAGGGCGAGCTTTCACCTCTTTCCATAAGGCATTTTGTCCGCACAGGTTTGGAAATAAAGGTGGAAGGCTCCGAACAGCCCCTTCCGCCGAATTATTATGGCAAGAGAGGCGAAAAGTTAAGGATTCTGGCTGTTGCCTATACCTTGTATACGTCCCGTGAATACCTGGAAATTTTAGCCGGACTGAATATCGATGCGGATATCTTAATCTCTACCGGTGAAAATCAGGATGTCTACTATACTGAAGGCGATCCTGATGCCATCGAGAAACGGCTTACCGACAACCAATATGATGGGTATATGGTTGGAATAGCAGCGGTTGGAAGGGTGGGCAAAGCGCTGGTCAAAAAGATGTCTGAAAATATAGAAAAAGGAGCCGGGCTTGTTATCAATACAAAGGCGACACGCGGCGGGTTCAATGAAATACTAACCAAGTATACACCGTCGCCCGCAGGCCCGTCGCATTACCTTAAAAAAGGTTTACCGGTGGAACTCTATCCGATGGCCGATCCAATCGGGGAGGTGAGACTATCTCAAGCCGGCAAAGGCAGGATCCTTGATGCGGTTAATATGGGGTACTGGGAGTTCAAAATCGCTTTGGATTACGATAAATATCCCTATATAGTCTTTCCTCATGAACGGTATTCCGCCGCCTGGCTGGCACGTTTAATCTATTTTGCTTCAGGAAAGAATTCGACCAGCATCAGCGATGTTTCTTTTGCCGACGGCCGGGCGTTGGTTAAGTCAGACGGGGCGGTTGATGGCTCCGTTCTGCAGTGGCGATTGGAGGACAAAAACGGCGATCTCGTGTCTGAAGGCACAGCCGCAATAAACAAGAATCGCTCGGAGCTGATCCTGCCTCACATGACGATGACCGGATATCATGTCCTGAGCGTATGGCTGAAGGACGGTAAAGGAGCGGTATCGGATTACGGCGCCTATGCCGTAAAGCAGGGAGGACCGGAAATCACGGAAGCGGTTAGTGTCAAAGAATTTTATACTGGTGCTGAGGCAGGGGAATTCCGGGTAAAGGCCGTCGGTATCGATGAGACGATGAGGCTTGAATGGGCGTTGGAAGATTTCGCTGGCCGTGTCCTTGAGTTGGGGAGCATTAACGCGACCGAAAACGTGAGTTTTAAAGTTCCGCTCGGTGCCGTCCATACCAATCTGGCCCGTTTATGGGTCTATCTCCAATCGGGTAAGACACGACTGGATGTACAGCGGTTGGCGGTCTATCTTCCGGACCGGGACGGAAAAAGATTGTTGAACGACTTCACGGTTGGGGTATGGCCCGAAGGTTGCCAGAATATGGACGCCACCCCGTACGTGGATCACACCCTGGAACGGATCGGCGTACGTATGAAACAGTTTTACATCAAACCTCTCTCCTTGAATCACGGCCTGGGCGTGTCGTCCTATCTGGTCGTTGGAACTTTCAATGCCTACCCGTCGAAAAACAATATCCGCCAACCCAGCTTGAAGGACCCCGTTGTTCTCAAGGACCTCGAGGCGAAAGTTCTCAAGGAGGCGAAGAGCGACCGCAAGTATGGTCCTATTTCCGCTTCCGTTACGGATGAGCCGGACTTAACGGAACGATCAGGGACGGACGACGTCGATGCCCACCCGGAAAGCCTCAAGGAATATCGCAAGCGGATGCGGACGAAATACGGAACCATCGATCAGTTTAACCATCGCTGTTCGACGAGTTATAAAAGCTTTGACGAGATCGGCATGGTGTCTAGCAAAGACGCCCGTGCCCGGAGCAACTACGCCGAGTTTGTCGAATGGCGCAATTATATGGTCGATAGCTGGGTGGAGGCGTTCCGCCTGGTGGTCGACACTTACCATTCCGTCAACCCCGGCGTGCCCATGGCCATGCACAACTCCTTTGGCCAGCGTGCGCTGAACGGCAGCGACTACTGGAAGCTGCTGACCCGCGCCGGGTTCGGGTTTTCCAACGAATACACTTCGATAAATACCGTTGACCCGTTTCTCACTACTTTTGATGAATTTTATCGCAGTTTCCGGCCTGATATGCGGGTCTGGGGTTATATTGGATATACGTGGTCCAAGGATCACGCAACCTTTCAACCCTGGTGGTTTGCGTTGCACCGCTACGGCGGCTTTACATTTTATGACACCAGTGGACTTGAACCCGGCAAGGTGTCATGGAATCTGGTTGACGTACCTGGTATGGGGCTGTCCCTGAAAGGCAAGATATTGGAAGACGGGCTTGCCAAATCCGCGTTGCTAAACGGCTTAGGAAAGGTCTTTCTCGAATATGACTGGGCGAAACGCGACATCGCCGTTTTGTATTCTCAGCCGAGCCTACTGGTGGCCTGGTGTCGGAGCAAGGAGCAGGATAAAAACGAACTCTTCGCTGGTAGTCCGTATCATGCCTATATTTATGGCCGGCACTGCCTGCGCTGCATGCTGGAGGAACTTCTGTATCAATACGACTTTATCTCGCCCGAGCAGATATCCCAAGGCGCCCTCGGTTCGTATAAAGTGCTGATCCTGCCTCATATCGAGGCGCTTTCTGATGACACGGCGGCGCTCATCAAGGGTTTTCTTGCGAAGGGCGGAACCGTTATTGCCGACTGTGTGCCGGGGACCTACGATGAACTGGGTACGCCGAGAAAGGAATCTCCATTCCTGACGGACAAGAAGAATTTCGTTCTTTTCAACAGCTTCTTTAATGACACCGATGTCGAGCAGCGAAAAAAGATGCTTACGGTACTCAATAAACAGGGTGTAGCTCAGATCGTCCGTTGCAATGACGTGGTGACCACACATGGCCGAGAGGCAATGCACTTTGTCAGGGGCGATATGAACGTCTATGCCATCACTCGGGATTTTCGCCGTAGTGCCGACAAAAAGGAACAGCAGTTTTCATTCCCGACCGAGGGACATCTGTATGATTTGCGAGAAGGCAGGTATCTCGGCAAAACCAATCAAATCAGTTGTGTAATCCCGAATGCGGGAACAAAGGTATACGGTCTTTATCCGTACCAGGTAACGGGAATGCAAGTCGATTCTCCGGCCAAGGTGCAGGGAGGTAAAGACCTGGTTGCCGATATCACGTTAAAGACGTCCACCGGTAAAACGGGACATCACGTTTTACATATCGAGGTGTTGCCGCCGGAAGGAGAAGCGCGCTGGTTCATGAAACGTAATGTGGCGGCTCCGGACGGCAAGACCGTGTTTCGATTTCGCATGGCGGAAAATGACCCCCTGGGAACCTGGACGCTACGGATCACCGATGTAATGACGGGAATGACGGTCACTAAAAAGGTTGTTTTATTTAAATAGGGTGTAGTTTCCATTTTACGTTGAAAATTTGAAAAACAGACCCCTTCTCTTTAGGATGTAACTTTCTGAAACAATGGAGGTTACAGGCCCAAAGGAAAGGAGTCCGAAATGATTGTACCAC
>JBAZZQ010000055.1:0-23993 GCA_041658725.1 Phycisphaerae bacterium
ATCGGCACCTGCCGAAAGCAGGGCCGTTCGACCTGGCAATTCCTTCAAGACGCACTGTCCGCTCATTATTTCCATACGCCAATGCCTTCGCTCATTCCGCAGGCCCCTTGAGGGTCTGAACGGTTACATAATAAGCCCCTTTGGGTACACAAATCCATTTTGTTCAATTTTGCTAATATGCAGCTGTATAAAAAAAGCCTGCACTACTCATGGAGTAGTGCAGACTTTCAATATTAATGTCGGCCATCACCTACTTTCACCCTGCCTAACGACAGGACTATCATTGGCCGTCAGGGCTTGACGACTGGGTTCGGAATGGGACCAGGTATTTCCCCTAACGTAAGTTGACCGACAAAATCGGTAGTTCGTAATTTTTCATTACGAACTGAATATTAAAATAGGTGTTGGTGATCAGATTACCTCAAGACGCGTCTAATAGGAATTTGACGCTTCGAACTTCCATCAGCCAAGGATAGAAGTGGTCAAGCAATCGGCCGTTAGTACCGGTCAGCTCAGAGCCTCTCAGCTCTTACACCTCCGGCCTATCTACCGGGTGGTCTTCCCGGGGCCTTCACTCCTTGCGGAGACCGAGACCTAGTCTTAGAGATGGCTTCACGCTTAGATGCTTTCAGCATTTAGCCTTTCCCGACTTAGCTAACCAACTATGCCCCTAGCGGGACAATTGGAACACCAGAGGTCAGTACAACCCAGTCCTCTCGTACTAGGGTTATCCCTCTTCAAGTCTCGTGCGCCAACGACAGATAGGGACCGACCTGGCTCACGCCGGTCTGAACCCAGCTCGCGTACCGCTTTAATGGGCGAACAGCCCAACCCTTGGGACCGCCTACAGCCCCAGGATGCGATGGGCCGACATCGAGGTGCCAAACCTCCCCGCCGCTGTGGACGCTCGGGGGAGATCAGCCTGTTATCCCTAGAGTACCTTTTATCTGTTGAGCGATGACCCTTCCACGCGGGATCACCGGATCACTAGGCCCTGCTTTCGCACCTGTTCGATCTATCGATCTCACAGTTAAGCCGGTTTGTGCCCTTGCACTCAACGCGTGATTGCCAAACACGCTGAACCGACCTTTGGACTCCTCCGTTACTTTTTGGGAGGAGACCGCCCCAGTCAAACTGCCCACCTAGCACTGTCCTGCGCCCAGCTTCATGGGCACGCAGTTAGACAACGAACTACAAAAGGGTGGTATTTCAACGTTGGCTCCCCGCAGGCCGAAACCTGCGGATCAACGCCTCCCACCTATCCTACGCATTTGCAGACCGTGGTCAATACCAGGCTACAGTAAAGGTTCATAGGGTCTTTCCGTCTTGCCGTTGGTAGGCGGTATCGGCACCGCCACTACAATTTCACCGAGTCTGTTCTCGAGACAGTGGTCCACTCGTTACGCCATTCATGCAGGTCGGAACTTACCCGACAAGGAACTTCGCTACCTTAGGACCGTCATAGTTACGGCCGCCGTTTACGGGTGCTTCGGTCGCCAGCTTCGCAGGATTACTCCCACTAACCGCCTTCCTTAACATTCCCGCACCGGGCAGGCGTCAGACACTATACGTCGTCTTTACGACTTTAGCAGTGTCCTGTGTTTTTGATAAACAGTCGGCAGACCCGTTTCTCTGCGCCCTCAGCAACAGTCGGAAGATTAATCCCAACCGTTCTGTAGGGACCCCTTATCCCGAAGTTACGGGGTTAATTTGCCTAGTTCCTTGAGAACAGTTCTCTCGAGCGCCTGAGGATACGCTCCTCACCTACCTGTGTCAGTTTGCGGTACGGATCCGCATGGTTGTCCTTACGAGGTTTTTCACGGCGAAAACTCCGATCACTCGGGAATCAAATCGTCCCTTGCGGTGATCCAGCCCTTTAACGGGAAGCGGATTTACCTACCTCCCAGGGACAGACCCACGATAGCCACATCTAGCGGGCTTCTGACCTTTGTTTTCGCGTCACCCCTTAAGTGCAAACCTTCCATACGGAGTGCAGGAATATTAACCTGCTGTCCATCGTCTACCCCTTTCGGGCTCGACTTAGGCTCCGACTAACCCTGGGCGGAATTACCTTCCCCAGGAAACCTTAGGTTTACGGCGACCAGGATTCTCACCTGGTTTATCGTTACTCATGCCGGCATTCTCACTTCATAAGTCCATCACGGCTCCTTACGGTACCGCTAGTATCTACTTACGAACGCTCTCCTACCACTGACCGCGATCAACGATCACGATCAATCCGCAGCTTTGGTTACATGCTTTAGTCCCGTTCATTTTCGGCGCCCAAATTCTCGGCCAGTAAGCTATTACGCACTTTTTAAATGGTGGCTGCTTCTAAGCCAACATCCTGGCTGTCTCGGAATCCGGACTTCCTTTAGCACTTAGCATGTATTAGGGACCTTAGCTGGCGGTCTGGGGTGTTTCCCTCTCGTCCACGAATGTTATCACCCGTAGGCTCACTCCCGGGATAGTCACTATAGTATTCGGAGTTTGATTGGAATTGGTAGTCTGGTGGACCCCATATTTCCATTCAGTAGCTCTACCCCTACAGTGTAGTTGTCCCGAGGCTGTCCCAAAAGACATTTCGGAGAGAACCAGATATCTCCAAGTTTGATTAGACTTTCACTCCTCCCCACAGCTCATCCCATAACTTTTCAACGTTAATGAGTTCAGACCTCCCCCACCTTTTACGGCGGGTTCATCCTGGCCATGGGTAGATCACTTGGTTTCGGGTCTAGAGCCAACGACTTAACGCCCTATTCAGACTCGCTTTCGCTGGGGCTACCCACCTTAAGTGGTTAACCTTGCCGCTGACCCTAACTCGCCGGCTCATTATGCAAAAGGCACGCAGTCACCCATTCCCCTTGCGGGGCATAGGGCTCCTACCGCTTGTAAGTGCATGGTTTCAGGTACTTTTAACTCCCCTCGAAGGGGTACTTTTCACCTTTCAGTCGCCCTACTGGTACACTATCGGTCGCTAGGTAGTACTTAGCCTTGGAGAGTGGTCTCCCCGGTTTCACACGGCCTTTCACGAGAACCGTGCTACTCTGGTACGACCTAGAATGAACAGGAGTTTCACGTACGGGGCTGTCACCCGCTCTGGCCGGCCTTTCCAGACCGTTCTGTTAGTTCTGTTCACTCATATCGGTCGCCCGCAACCCCAGACCGAAGTCTGGTTTGGGCTGGTCCGCTTTCGCTCGCCGCTACTAACGGAGTCTCTTTTGATTTCTTTTCCTCCGGGTACTGAGATGTTTCAGTTCCCCGGGTTAGCTCACCTCGGACTATGAATTCATCCGAGAGTGACGCCATCAGGTTGCCCTGTGACGTCGAGTTTCCTCATTCGGAAATCCCAGGATCAATGTTCGTTTGCCAACTCCCCTGGGCTTTTCGCAGGCTGCCACGTCCTTCATCGCCTCCTAGCGCCTAGGCATCCACCATGCACCCTTAGTAACTTGACCACCTCAATCATTAGCTGATCGAGATGTTTTTTCTTCGCCAAATTCGTTCTCAGGCGCGCCTCAATCGAAAGCTCCGATTTTTAAATTTCGGAGCCGGCTCGATTAATTGTATTGGTGCTCTAATACGCCAACACCTATTTAATTGTCAAAGAACCTCTTTTCTTATTCCGGCCTCGTTTCGCTACCGGGCGGCTTTGACACCCCTTTCGCTCATTCGGCCTTACTCGCCCCGTTTAAGGGGCAAGACGTTCTACTATATTTACCTCGCATCGCGTTGTCAAACAAAATTTCGAATAATTTTATTTTTTATTTTACCCCACTCTTTTCACGTGGAGACGAAGGGGATCGAACCCTCAACCTCCGGCTTGCAAAGCCGGCGCTCTCCCAATTGAGCTACGTCCCCGATTCTCCCATTTTGGATTGAAGAAATCAGGGGTTGTCCGCCTAATCCAAAATGGAACGACGTGGGCCCGGATGGAGTCGAACCATCGACCTCGTCGTTATCAGCGACGCGCTCTAACCAACTGAGCTACGAGCCCGGCTATGCTAGTCTCACTCTTAATGTCGGATAAGCGAGATTATCCACTTGAGTCAGTTTTAGCAGGTTCTTAAATTTTCAAAAAGCCATAGAAATAAAACAGGCCGCCAAAATTTTTTCCACTCTGGCGGCCTGGTAACACACCCTTCAAATCCACCAGAATTTCACCCAAAACCTTTAATAATAATTGGCATCAAGTTTATTCCTAATATTTTTGCCTCCGCCGACACACATCGGCGGCGCAATATCGTATTCTAACCGTTCTTTGGGAATTGTCAATCTCGATTTTTTTATTGCAAAGAAATTCTGTACGGCAAAACAGAAAAAACATTTTCGCGTAATCACCGGCTCGGCTTAAGCATACAACACCCTTTGCCGATGAGAGTTATAGATGCTTATCTCCAAAATGACATTCCGCGTAAACGCGTTGGTCGGCCTTGCCCTGATCACGATTTTAATCGCTGGAATCAGTATTGCCGGACTTTGGGAAATCAACGCCATTGCCCGACAGTCGAATTTCCAGGATCAGGCGAATCTTTGTTTAAATCTTATGCGCGAGGCATACGAACAATCAGTGATGGAAAAGAGTGAGGGAGCGGGTAATCAAGCTGCCACGGACTGGAAAAAGGCCAAAGATAAATTTTTGAGTGAGGTGAAAAAATTAGCTCAAACCCCCTCCTTAAGTGAAAAAGAAAAACGAATTATCCAGTCCATCGAAAATTCATGGGCCGGGTACGATGTTTCCTTTCAAAAATACATATTAGCCAGGAATGGCCTGGCAAAAAGTTCCTTGCGCCAGTCCGTTCAAAAGACCAGGCTCCTGCTGGAAATACTCATTGCCCTGGCGGCTGTTTTAGGCGGGGTGACCATTGGGGCAGTCCTTAGAGAAATAAGCCACCAGATCGATACAATCCCCAGCCACAAGACTTGTGATAACCTGGCTGACCCGGAGGACCAGATTAAAGATGAGATTCGGAATTTAGCATCCTTGCTTAACGAATCGAACCCGATGCGTCAGGAAGCCATCGAAAACAAAGACCCGCCAAGTAATGACTAATACGGATTGGGATTAGTCATTGACCAGACATTAGTATCTAAGAAGGTTCAGTCATTAATTTACTGCGTGTCTTCAACCCCACCGGTTTTATCGGAGGATTTTTGTTTGGGCTGAACCGAAGGTAAGCGGATGGTAAAGAGCGTTCCCTCTCCGTGATGGGAGATTACATCGAGTTGTCCGTTATGCTCGTCGATGATTTTCTTGGCCACAGTCAGTCCCAGACCCGTTCCGCCGTGCCCCTTGGTGGAATGGAACAAGTCGAAGATTTTATCCATCTCGTCCTTGGGGATTCCCGGCCCGTTATCTCCGACGGAAATAATCGTTTCCTGGGTTTGTTCGTCGAAGCTGGTTTTGACGGTAATGACTCCGGTGTCGGTCAGGGTGGCTTCGATGGCATTGACGAGGATATTCAGGATCACCTGGTGAATTCCGTCCGGATCGACCGGAATGGGAGGCATGTCATCCGAAAGATCGGTGATGATCATGATCCGGCGATCATTGGCCTTTTTGTGCATGAGTTCAAGGACGTCCTTGACGGTAACGTTGATCTGCATCGGAGCCAACCGCGGTTCGCGGTCCTTGCTGAAGGCCAGCATATTTAGCATGAGATTCTGAATCTTATCCAGATTGCGGACGACCATCTGCCATCCGGTTTCCGCTGTCTTTAACGTGGAAGATCGCAGTCCGAGTTCCACGGTATCCGCCCCGCCCTGCAAACCCTGGAGGATGTTTTTAATGTAGTGAGATAGGCTCGCCACCGCCTGACCGGTGGCCGCCAAACGCTCTGCCTTGACGCTCTCCAGATATAAATGCACGTTTTGCACCGCGAGGCCCGTTTGAAAACCAATGGCGGTCAGCAAAAGAAGCTGTTCCCGAGTGTAGGTGAAATTGGCCGTGGAGCAGTCGATGTGAATAATCCCGAGGATTTTATCGCGAGCGATAATAGGGGCGCAAATCACGGATCGCAAACCGTATCCAACAACACTGTCACCCTTGTTGAACCGTTTGTCGGTCATGGCGTTAGTGCACAAAACGGCTTCCTTTTTGAACAGGACGTGGCTGATGATCGTATTGGAGGTGGTGATTTTTCCGTGTTTGTTGTCCTTGCGGTACTTGACCACCACCGGCTCGAATTTTCCGGTTTGTTCGTCCTTCAGGAGAATAAATCCCCGGTCCACTGTCAGTTCGCGGAAGATCAGATCCATGACCTGATGCAGAAGCTGTTCGATATTGAAAATGGATCCGATAGTCAGGACCAGTTGATACAAAACGCGAAGATGTTTATTGGCCTGTGCGGGCTCGGTCGGGGCCAGCAGACTCTCCTGGTCCGACGGGATCGCCTCCATGATAGAGGAATCGACCAGTTCGCCCTGCATGTCCAGATCGATCAAATCCCCGAATTCCGTTTCATCGGGTGGTAATTCGATCGGCTGATCCTCGCTGAAGACCAAAACCGTTTTTCCGGCGCGGATATGATCGCCATGTTTTAAATGAAAGGGTTTGCCAATCCGAACGCCGTTGACGTACGTTCCATTAGCGCTTTCGGCATCCTGGATATAATATCTTCCGTTTTGCACGAAGAGTCGGGCGTGGGTGCGAGAGAGGGTGCTGTCGCGCAGATGAATGGTATCCGAACCTCGACCGACGACGATTCCTCCCTGAGGAATTTCAATCGTTTGGCCTTTGTCTTGCCCCTGTATCACATAAATATTTGCCAAGACTCATCCTTTGAAATACTTCTAAGTTCCCTGCGACCCTTAGAATGAAAAAATCAACAAACTCAGAAAGGCGACAAATCAACATACCCGACTTGTCATTATAGTGTATCGTCCTGCCTCAATAAAGTCAAGAAAGCGAAAACGGAGCTATTTTTCGCATACCTGGGCCAGGATTGCCCAATAAATGGCGGCATCGATCACCCCGCTGGCGGGCAGGATTGGGATGTCGTAGCCGGGAACCTTGACGCAACCGTCGGCTAAAGGCCAATGAGGATTAATGTAGAGGACGTTGTTCGCCGGTTTGGCCGGCTGAACGGTAGAATACACCATTTTAAAATGCATGCCCGCCGACTGGTCGGCCAGAGGTTGTGGGGCATACTGGTATCCGACAAATAGAACCAAACGAGGGTTGCCTTTGAGATCTGCAAACCTGGTCGTGTGCAGACCGGAAGAAAAATATCCTTTTTGCGGGCAGCGTGAATCCTGGAAGTGTTGTGGGAACATGTGGCCCAGGACCAGGATATGGACCTTATCGGACGGTGTGTCTCGCCACCAATCGGCGGCCTGTGTAATTTTAGCCATTTCAGTTTTGCGGACAGAGGCGAGAATATGTTGAATTTGATCCAGATAGACCCGGCCCAGAACACAGGGCGCGACAGATTTTATTTTCATATCGTCATGAAACATTTTTCCGGTGTATTTTTTGATTCGCTCGTAACCATCGGGCAGGCCGATGCTCTGATAAAGCACGGGCATGTTCCCCACCCGTGTGCAGGCGGCTACAAATTCGCCCGTCCAGACCCACAAATTGATCACGTTGGCGACCGTATCGACCGGATACATTTTTTTGTTCCCATCGACATGGGCCTGCAAACCTTCGATTCCGCTCGTGCAATTTCCAATCAAAGTTCCCACGGGTATCGTCCCGAGGGCAGCGGAAAAAACAACCACACTCGTGCCCGTTTTAACCCATGCTCGAAGAGTACCCGCTTCCACGTCATTCATGGTTTTGCCCGATAAACCATACAGGACAATATCATTTTTGTCCGGCGTATTTTTGTTCAATGGGTGGATGTCCATCAGTCCGCCGGCCCGACCGCAGGCCTCGGAAATGATGTCCGTCTGGGAACCCGCAACCCAGATTTTTCCGCCCGCCAAAATCTTCCCGGCAGCCTGTTCCGCCGAGGCGGTGATCTTCGAAATCCGGGACCGAGAACAGGCAATCGCCTGATCGAGCGAATTAAAGTACCGTTCCGCCGCCGAAGGCGCCGGAGCGGTTGACGACTCCGCAAACAGACAGGGACCACCGAGGAAAAGAACAAGCGTTATAAAAGAGTTCCGGATGTTTCTTTGAGTCATATTGACTTCTCCTTTGAAAATTATTTTCTTAACGGTCGCGATTGATGATATCATAAAGTAAATCAAATTTCGTTTTTTTATTGGAGGAAGGAAAACGTATGGCTGCCAAAGTAAAAGTAACTTTTGCCTCGGCCAGACCGAAAGAGCTTCGCGCTGAGGCCACACTGCCGGCTTTGTTGGACCGGATGCTGGAGACATGGAATTTCAAAAAGCGGTTTAAGGATAAAAGTGTCGCCATCAAAATGCATCTGGGCGGGGGGATGGGATTTTCGACGATTCATCCGTTCCTGGTATCGCGAGTGGTGAAAGCGGTCAAAAACGCCGGTGGAAGACCGTTCATCACTGACACCGCTTACGCCGTGTCGAACGCCAAAGATCGCGGTTATACCGAGGAAGTTATCGGTGCCCCGATCCTGCCGGCTACCGGAGTGAATGACAAATATGTTTATTCCCGGAAAACGAATTTCCGCATCTTAAAGACTGTGGAGCTGGCCGGGACCATTATCGACGCTGACGCGATGATTGTTTTATCCCACGGCAAGGGTCATGGCCACAGCGGGTTTGGCGGGGCGATCAAAAATATCGCCATGGGCTGTGTGGACCAAAACACCCGGGGAAAGATTCACCGGCTGATGAGCGGAATGTTCCAGTGGGACCAGACGAAATGCACCGGATGTCTGCTGTGCCGGGACAACTGTCCCAACCAGGCTATTACTTATGAAAAAGGGAACATTTCCATTTCCGATCATGCCTGTAAATATTGCATGCACTGCGTCCTGGCGTGTGCCAAAAAAGCGATCACCATCGACCAGAGCGGGTACCGCTACTTTCAGCGGGGCATGGCTCTGACGACGAAAAAGGTATTAGAATCGTTCGAGTCGTCTCGCGTATTTTACATCACGGCACTGCTCCAGATTACTCCTTTTTGCGACTGCTGGGGATTTACCACTCCGTCGATCGTGCCGGACGTGGGGATTATCGCCGGTGATGATATCGTCGCCGTGGAGACGGCGGCGTTGGATTTAATCAAGCCGGAGGATTTCATCGAAGGTTCGCTGCCGGCACCGTTAAAACGCAGCGGCACCGGCCATCTCTTTCAGCAAATCCACGGCAAGAACCCGTACATCCAGATCGAAGAGTGCGTCACGGTCGGTCTGGGCGAGAGAAATTATCGGCTGGATGTCATTGAGTAAAACACAGAGTAACTCACATTGACCGGTTTTGATTTTTACACCCACCCTGCTACCGCAGGGGGCTAGTACGAGATATAAACCTGCACGCTTTTTTTATTGTCCGCGAATAATTTTTGATATGTCGTTGTAAGTGACTGTCAGAAAGAGGGCGACGATCAACATAAGTCCGACGGCCTGCCAGATGGCGGTGGATCGGGCGGAAAGCGCTCGGCGACGGATTTTTTCCAGCAGGAGGATGAGCATCAGCCCACCATCGACGACGGGCATGGGCAAAAAGTTGATGACGGCCAGGTTGGCGGAAATCAAGGCCATATAGTAAAGCAATTTGTAGAATCCCGCCTCGGCCACCTCTTTTCCCTTGTGGATGATATAAATCGGTCCGCTTAACTGTTTGACACCGATGGTCCGCGTGATGGCGACCCGCTGAATGGTGACATAGACGGATTTGATGATGTTCCACGTTTGCCGCAGGCCCAGGCCCAGGGCTTGGTAAGGATTGTTGCCCTTGATCGTCGTCATGACCGGCTTATTGAAGAAATCAATGGCGTATGTGACTGTGTTTTCCCACTCGCCGAGTTTTGGGATATCCATAACACCGGTTTGTTTCTTTTCGCCGTATTCAAACGTGAGCTTGACCGGTTTTCCCGCGTTCGCCTTAAAAGAATCCAGGATATCAAACCAGTTGGCGACGGGTTTGTCATTACACGCCAGAATTTTTGCTCCTCGGGGGATATTCAGTTTGGCGGCGGGGGTTCCCTTGACGACGGTGGAGACAATCGGGGTCATGTCGTCAAACCCTAACGCTCCGAGCAGATACTCAAATTTCATCTCCCGCCAGGGTATATCGAGTTTTACCTGTTTACGAACGTCGTCACGGATCACTTCCAGTTCGACCTGTTTTCCCCTCAAGTCGAAAAGATAATCCCGGATCTCTTTTCGCGTCGGGTGAAGAATATTTCCGATCTGCAGAACAATGTCGCCTCCCTGAACGTAGTTGGGATTGCTCGTCTGATCAGGGGTGGCTGAGGATTCCGGAGTGGAGATAAATTTTCGTCGGGAAGCGAGGCCCAGGAGCGAGACGTTTTCCTGCGAGATATCGGAAAGATTTTTACCCGAGGCTAGACTGGTTCCCGATGCCGGTTTTTCTCTCTGCGGAAGCAGAATTAGATACGCCCGTTTGAGGACTTTTATTTTGTGCAGGCGATTTTCGACCTTTCGCTCCACGGTCAACTCGACGGTTTTTCCGGCGGCTTTCATAACGAGTTGTTCGACGTCGTCGAAATATTTCGGTTTGACCGAATTGACTTGCAGGATCGTATCGCCTTCTTGAAGGTTTTGTCCGCCGGGTTCGGGCATTCCGGGGTCCCACACCGTCAGCGACGCGGCGGGGGAGACTCCTATCTGGAGGAGTTCCTCTTTTTTGTTTTCCCGGGGTTTTACGGTGGTTTGGACAATTTTACCATTTCGATTGATTTCCAGTTCGACCCCCGTGGCAGGATCGCTGGTGAGGATGGCCAGCTGCAATTCATTGAAATTAAGAATTGAATGACCGTTGACGGCAATAACTTTATCGCCCTGTTGGATCCCCGCCGCGGCGGCGGGACTTTCCGGGATCACCCCTCCGACAATAGGAGCGGTAAAGTCCAGACCCTTCATAAAGACGATGATAAAAGCTACCGCGGCGAAAATAACATTCATTACCACTCCGCCGCAGACCACCAGGGCGCGCTGGCCCGGCGTCTTGGCCAGGAATGACGCGGAATCGACCTTGGTGGCTTCGACCCGATCCTGATCCATGGCAAAATCTTCCTGTCCCATCATTTTGACATATCCGCCCAGTGGAAGCAGGCGTAAACAGTAATCCGTCCCGCCCGCCCTGAACCCCAGCAATCGGGGGCCAAATCCGATGGCGAAAGTTTCCACGCGAATTCCCACCCATTTGGCCATCAGGAAGTGGCCCAGTTCATGGACGAAAATAATGACGGAAAACCCGATTAAAACCAGCAGGATGAACCAGATATCCTTCAGGTATCCGACCAGATCGGACAATAAGACGGAAGCGATTATTTCTGTAAACATTGATTTACCTCATTTCTTGCCCATTGATCCGCCTGGAGCAATTCGTCCAGCGACGGATTTTCCATCCAGGGATGATCCTGGAACACACGTTCGATAATTTCCACAATCTCGCCAAATTTTATATTCCCGGCCATAAACGTTTCCACCGCCTGCTCATTGGCGGCATTAAAGACGGCGCCCGCGGTTCCACCTCGATCAGCGACCTCGTAAGCCAATCGGAGAGCAGGGAATTTTTCAAAATCAGGTTTGTAAAAATTCAACTGCCCAATTTCCGCCAGATTTAACGCTCTTCCGATGCAAGGTCGCCGTTGCGGCCAGGTCAACGCCAGTTGGATTGGAATAGCCATATCAGGCACGGAAAACTGACCCATCACCGACCCGTCGCAAAATTCAACCAGCGAATGCACAATCGACTCCGGGTGGATCAATACTTCTATCTTATCCCCAGGAAGATCAAAAAGATAATGTGCTTCGATAATTTCCAAAGCCTTATTCATCATGGTGGCCGAGTCGATGGTGATTTTTTTGCCCATCGACCACGTCGGGTGATTTAACGCTTCTTTCAGCGTCGCATTGTAAATCGTGTCTTGTGTCCAATCGCGAAACGGTCCGCCGCTCGCGGTCAAAACGATTCGGTTGATCTCTTCGTGCCTGCCGGCCTGCATGGCCTGAAAAACAGCGCTATGTTCACTATCAACGGCAAGCAGGTTCACGCCTTTGGCCTTCGCACGGGACATCACCAACTTCCCCGCGAGGACCAACGCCTCTTTGCTCGCCAAGCCGATGTCCTTGCCTGCCTCGATACCCCGCAACACAGATAGAATGCTTCGGGCCCCGACAATGGCACAGACCACAAAATCCGAGGCCGGCAGTTCTGCCAGGTTTTCCACCGCCGCCGACCCGGCGGAAACCTTTATCGGTAAATCCTTTACCGCGTCCTTCAGCCGCTCATAATGTCGTTCATCGGAAATTACTACTTCCGCCGGTAAAAATTGCCTCGCCTGCCGGGCCAGAGCCTGCCAATTAGACCCTGCCGCCAGACCGACAACTTTCCATCCTTCGCCCAATTCCCGAATCACATCCAGAGTGCGTTTACCGATTGAGCCTGTGGACCCTAATATGACAATATTCTTACCCACCGGCGATTTCACATTTCCTTATTAAAAACAGCTCGTGCCTGAAAACATTTAAGTATAAGACCATCAAGGAAAAGTGGCAAGGAAAAATGACGGATGATCGTAAGGGGTGTCTGACCAATTTTTCTGGCAACCCATCCACCGTCATCGTACGGATTGACCGGACGACCCAGTATCCTTCTTTGTCTGTAAACTTTTTCCATGTATTTCATAAAGGGAAAAACCCCTGGATTCCCGCTTTTGCGGGAATGACAAAAGTCTGTTTCCGCAACAGAAACTAATTAATCCGGCCTTTTCTTTACAACGCAAATTTTTCCAGGGCGTCGCCAATGGCGATGGCTCGGCGCAGCGTAATGTCATAATGCCTCCTTATTTAGAATAATCCCTATCCGGCAGTATTTTTATCATGATGCTGTACGGTTACTATATTAAAAGAGGCATAAAGAATGCAGCGATGGCTTCGGCCTGGAATTTTTTCCCATCGTCGTTGTAATGGACGCCGTCCGCGTTGAAGCAGCCTGGATTTTTCGCCATCGGAGTATAAAGATCAAGGGTTGGGATACCGAGAGCCCTGGCGATTTTTTCCGCCTCAGCGTTACGTTTTATTACTCTGGGATTATTTTCCACGTCAAATTCTTCCAGATTCCCGACGATCCGTTGGGGAGTACTGTTTCGCCACACCAGAAATTGGGTTTTTGTTTTGAGGCAGGTCAATACTTCACGGAGGTTTTCGGCATAAATCTTGTCATCGACATCCCAGCCATGAAGTCCGTTATTAAAAAGAATTATGCGATAGTTGTTGCGGCTGAGCATATAGTCGAGTTCTGTCATGTAGTCTGTATCGCTGACGCATTTGGCGGTGGCTAGATAATCAAGACACGCGTTGTCCTTGATCAATTCGAACAGTTGGTCGCCATGTCCGACAACGATGGAATCGCCCACCAGCAGGATTCTGGGTTTTTGGGTATCCGGCGCGTTGTTCCAGCGCATATTGGTCCATTCAATAAATTCTTTGATAGTGGTTTTCTTGGCTGTCATAATAAAATTTTCCATGTCTTCGTTTACAGCGCAAATTTTTCCAGGGCGTCGGCCACTCCGTCTTCGTCGTTGGTCGTGGTTACATAATCGGCGGCCTTTTTCACTTTGGAAGGCGAATCCGCCATGGCGATCCCGATCCCCGCCAGTTCAAGCATCTCCAGATCGTTGTTGGCGTCGCCAATGGCGATGGTTCGGCGCAGCGGAATGTCATAATGCCGGCAGACAAATTTTAAAGCCTTGCCCTTGGACACTCCCCCTGCCATGATTTGCAGAAGATTATGATCGCTTTGAACGATGGAAAGTTTTTTGGCGAAATTGTAGACCAGTTGATTTCGAATACTGGTCAGATAATGTTCCGGACCCAGAATCAAAATTTTCGTCACATCGCAGTTCAGCCACGTCTCGATGGGGGCCAGTTTATCGGGAACAAACTGTTTGGAAACTTCCGTTTTATATTCCAGGCTGAGCCGATCAGTGAACCAGTGATCGAGCACTTCCACGGAAATGACAATATCCGGGTGAACATCCCTCGCCATGTGGATGATTTTACGGGTCATCTCGACCTGGATGGGATGATGGGCCAGGACCGTCCGACTCGGAGGGTCATAAATCAAAGCCCCGTTATAACAAATGGCGCACGTATCGAGTTTCAACGCTTTATAAGCCCCGGCCACCGATCTGGGCGGTCGGGCCGTGGCCAGAAGCACTTTGATCCCCTGGTTGGAAAGGGCGCGTAACACCCGCTTTGTTCGTTCCGTGATCTTCTTACCTGACGTCAGAAGCGTCCCATCTAAATCAATCGCTACTAATTCTACCACAAAAAAATCCTTCTTTGAGTTAATCTGTTAAACCATTTGCTCCACCAGTGTTTTTTCTGGTCGTGATGCCCGTTGGCGCTCGGGGCTTCGAAGTCCGTGCTTATCGCCTTACGCATCACCTGTAAATTAGGCAATTTTTCCCGCATTTGCAAAAGTTTCTGGCGAAGGAAAAGTTCTGGCCGTTCTTTCAGATTCTGTTTCGACGTTTCCACCCATAAGGCCTCAGAGGGCGGAAGGTCGCTGTCCGGCGCATAAAACTTCAATGCCTCTTCCAGGCAAAGGGTGGCCTCGTAACCCAGATGTTGGGCTTTTTTTCGGTCCTTTTCTTCCGAGGCCACGGATAGAATATGATAAAATAACGACAACCATTGACCGACGTCGATCAGTCGACTCACCTGCGTCGTCGGATTCACCTCCGGCACGGTAGCCGAGGCGCTGGTAGACTCATCGGCCAGTAATGTATCACGGTCAAACACCAACCGTTGACCTTGCCTGCATTCCCGGCACCGGACAAACCAAATATCTCTGTTCTGCTCAGGAGGCTGTTCAGTGCTCACCAGATCGAACGGCCCTTTCTCGCACTTAGGGCATCGCAGAACCATCAGATAAAAATACCGCTCCGGAACGCTGTAGGAGGGTAACAGGTTGCCCTTTTCTTCTTCTACCATTTTTAACCCATTACTAAAAAGCCTTTTCCGTTCCAACTTCGCAACGCCTAGTGTCCAGCCTGAAACGAATTTTTTATCTTTACACTTAAAATAATACCTTTTCTGTGATATTATAGGACTTTACGCCTTTTAACCATTTGGCATTCTAATTGCATTATAAAACATCAGGTTATTATACCGGCTCCGCCCAAAGGTGGTGGGAAGAAGATGTTAAAAAAATGCAAAAATAATTATGTTGTGATTTTCACCAAGTCCCAGGTGTCTGAGACTTGGTATCGCTCATTCATCGGTCTGCTTGTGGGGGTGGCGATCATGACGCTGGTAACGTTTCTTGCCGGCTGCTCACAGGATAATCGGGTAGACTACGAAAGGACATTAGCGTATTCATACACCCCTGCGGTTTCTCCGAAAATGCTCCTACGCGCGCCGGGGGAAACCAGCATTGACCCGCAGTTATTTGTCTATCGCTCTGACTGGCCCTCCACACCCGGCGAAACCGACCTCGGTCAGGTTACGACCTATCAAGAATACTCATACAACAGACAATCCCTGGCACCGGGCGTTCCCGATTTTTCTTATAACCTCTTTCAGTCATATCGGTCTGGAACGAGTGTGAAATAAATCAGCTTGTTTCCCTTATTATGTTTTCAAAAGCCCTTATTGCCCGACCGAACTTTGCTCGGAAGCAACCGATTGCGACCCGGCATCTTGCGGTTGATGGTTTCCACCTGGAGCTTCCTGCAAGCCGTAGCGAGTCATTTTTTCCTTCATTAATCGGCCAATTTTAAACTTAACTGATCGTTTTGACGGGACAGTAACACGTTCAAGCGTTTTGGGATTCTGCGCCAAGCGAGCGGCACGAAGCTTGCTCTCAAAAACGCCAAATTCACGAAACTCAAGCCGGTTTCCCTTCGACAGCTCTTCAATAATCATATCTAAAAATTTTTGAACAACTCGTTTAACCTGGACTCTTTTAATTTGGGACCTTGGACGATTCAGATTCAGGTCATCTGCGATCCGATCAACGAGTTCTTTCTTCGTAATAGTAGCCATAAATAATACCCCATTCTTAAATTATGCCTATCAATAATTAAAAATACTAAAAAACACACCCTTCAGAGGTGATGAGCAAAAACAAATACTAGAATTGGCACATAGTCATCATTTCTTAGGCCATCGACGGGAACCACGATGTGTCATGCCTAAATCACGCATAGGCATATACTAACGCAAGAAAGACTTTTTGACAAGAGAAATTTTTATAAATTTTGTAATACCAAACCGTTGCAGAGACGCATTGTATACGTCTTTTTTTTGTTTACGGGGCGAGAAAACTGTCCAGCGAATCGGCGGGAATTTCCTTGCCGTAATATCGCTGAATGTTGCCTGCTTGCCAAATATTATCCTGCCGTGGGCCAAAGAGCGGCGTTTGCTGCCATGTAACCCTGCCGTCGAGGGAAAGGATATTTTGACCCCGGAGTCGCCCGTGAGTGGTTGAAAAGACAGGACCCGACTTCAAAACCGGATTAAGCCGATCCTGGGTCAGCAAGGGAGTCCGATCCGCCATGATGGCCATATTTTGTGCTCGCAACCAGCGAATCTGACGAAGGGCAGGACTGAATTTTTGATCGCCATTGAGATTTTGAAAACTGTAAGAAACGATCATGTTCTCCGGGAAATCATTTAATTTCGGCATATCCTTTACCAAAATCGGTTTTGGGTTGGATTTCTCTTCGGGACAAATCAAAAACTGAGGCCTGGCGTAGTTGCCTTTAACCAGAATAAACAGGTGCATGCGGCGCGGCTGATTATTTTGTCCGTCATACCACGCGCCATTCGACGCGATTTTCGCGTAAGGCAATTGTTGGGGATAATCGCTGGAATAAGAGGCCAGAGCCGACCCCAACATTCCCAGATTCTCGGCACAGAACATCTTTCGCGACTGCTGGCGGACATGACCGGTGGATAAAAGGATCGCAGAGCTAATCAGCAGCACCGCCGCGGCGGTGGCGGCAAAATCCGCAAACCGTTTGAAAATAATACGTCGCCTAGAAGAACCTGCGACGGTAAAATCCTGGAGAATTTCCTCAACCGACGGTTTGGAGGTTTTGACCGAGGAAAAAATTTTCTGCTCCAAACCCGCGGGAATAGGCACTTCGTAGTCCTTTAAAGGATCCAGCATGGAGTGAATATGCCGCAAAACGGATTCGGTTTGCGGATCAGACCTGATTTGGTCCTCCATCCGGCGCTCTTCCTGAGGTGAAAAAGCACCCAGGTAGTAGTCTAACACCTGATCAAACAAATCATCAAAATTATTCGACTGATTCAGATTCATGTCGTTTCCATAATTCCCCAAAAGTCGTTACCGCCTTGTGTAACCGTGATTTCACCGTGCCCAAAGGAATCCCCAGCGTGTCTGCGATTTCCTTGTACGGCATCTGGTCGTAATAAGACAAAATTAAAATCTCTCTCAACGGCTCAGGCAACTCCATTAAAAAAACTTTCACCTTCCGGGTCGTTTCTCGCGCGATCATTTCCTGATCCGGCGGACTTGGAACTCCCGGCACAAGGTGCACCAGAGAAATTTCATCTTCCGTGCCGCCGGATTGAATCGCCAGATGCTTTCCATTTCGACTGGCGGACCGCAAGGCATCACGCGCCCGATTGGCGGCCACGGAATAAAGCCAAGGTCGAAATTTTTTCGTCACATCGAATGTGTTCGCCGACCGATACACTTTCATGAAGACCTCCTGAATAAGATCTTCCGCCAAGTGTTCTCGACCGGTAAATCTTACCAGGAACCGAAAAATCGCCTTGTAATATCTATTGACGATTTCGTCAAAAGCGTCGGCCTGGCCTTTGACGAAACGAGCAATCAACTGCTCATCCGATATTGAATCATTATCTATCATTATGTACGAAAATTTATCAAAAAGGTTCTTGTTCGCAATCTGACCACGGAATACTGATGACATATTCTATTTTAGCGTCAATATACTCTTTTTTTCATGATTATTTGTAGATAAATCGCCGACCCCTATCAATATTTCATTATCGTCCCAAAAGCTGGGGGCGATTATATTTTGCTCATCGAAAGAATAAACGACTCTCTTCCCCTTTTTCGGTCTCACAGAATCGGCATAGACACATTTCTAAAAAGGGTCTGAATGGTTACTTTATTTTTATAAAATTTTGAACCCTTACCCTTTTTAAACCGTATAATAGAGTGAGTAAGGGTGTGGCAGGAATGTTCTGTTACAGGTACTGTGGGTGGTCGGGCCGCCATTCAATGATTATTCATTTGAAATGGAGAGTCGCTATGACCAAGCAAATGCCTACACCCAATGTGATCTCCCCACAAACCACCGAATCAGGTTGCCTGATCCGATTGTGTTGGATGCTTTTTGGCAACATCGCAATTCTTGTTTCCGCAAGACTGATCGCATTCCACAAGGGGAGTTTTTTATCTACCGCTGATTTTGTCTTCTGGGGAATTATTCTGGCCATGATCGCTCTACGATATGTGGACATTACCAAAATGGGAGGTCTCACCGCCTCAGGTCAAGTCGCCTCCATAACTCACTGGAAGCGATATACATTGATCCTGGGTCTGGTCGCCCTTTTAGTTTGGGGAATCGCCCATATTTGGGCGGCGTATAAATAACCTTAATATCGCTTCTCGGCATTCCGATTCCAGCCTCCCTTCAAATACCTTCAATGTTTGCCGGAAGCAGGCTCCTTCGTCGTTACTCCAATGATAAATTTCTCGCTGGTAAAAATAAAAAACCATGCTTTTGAGAAGAAAGGAAAACAGGTTATGAAAGCAACGTTCACCCAAACAATCGGAAATATACCTTACTTGGATACTCTGGAAAAGGCGCAGCTTATGGAAACCACAAACAGATTTCCTTTTCTTTCGAATAGTTATTATCTTTCATTGATTGACTGGAGCGACCCGAATGATCCTTTGCGGCGATTGATCATTCCCTCAAGACAAGAAGCCGAACCGTGGGGTCGGGAAGATGCCTCCAATGAAAAGAGTTACACCAGGCTTCCCGGACTACAACATAAGTACCCCACGACCGTGTTGCTTTTGGTCAGCAATCAATGCGGAGGATTATGCCGCTATTGTTTTCGGAAACGAATTTTTTCAACCTCCCCCGAAGAGGTTTTGGACGACCTACCGGCTGCCCGAAATTACATCGATACGCATAAAGAAATCACAAATGTTCTTTTAACGGGCGGAGACCCTTTGATGTTACCGACCTATCACCTGGAAATGATTCTTGCTCATATTGCCCCTATCAACCACATACGTATTATTCGGATCGGAAGCAAAATTCCTGCATTCAACCCTTATCGAATCATTGACGACCCGGCCTTGGTGGACCTGTTTGCCCGGTATGCACGCAACGGAAAAATGATTTACATCATTACCCATTTCGATCATCCAAAGGAAATCACACCCGCCGCCGCTACGGCGATTGAACTACTGCGAAAAACCGGTGTTGTGTTGGTTAATCAAACCCCGCTGATCCGTGGGATTAACGATCATCCCGCGATATTGGCCCAATTGTTCCGGGAACTGTCGTTTATCGGCATTTCCCCATATTACCTTTTTCAATGCCGCCCGGCATTGGGCAATAAGACCTATGCGGTTCCGGTCGAGGAAGGATACAAAATCTTTGAGCAGGCAAAATCCACGGTTTCCGGCCTGGCCAAACGCGCCCGCTTTGTTATGTCGCATTCCACGGGCAAAATCGAAATCGTCGGAAAAACTCCGGAACATACATATTTCAAATACCATCGTGCCGCGAACGACAAAGACAGTGGTCGTTTCATGATCTTTAAATGCAATCCGAATGCCTATTGGTTTGACGATTACGACGAAATTGTTTACGACTATCCCATCGATCAGCCGTACCGTCTTTATGGACCGGATTAAACGAGATGTTATCAGAAAGTGAGGAATAAAATGGGAAAAAAAGCAGTTTTGATGTTTGACGGCATGCAGGTTGAATTGCCCGTCATTCAGGGAACAGAAGGCGAGATAGCCATTGATATTACTCAGTTACGGCAACAAACGGGAATGGTAACCTACGACCCCGGCTTTGGAAATACAGCCTCGTGTCAAAGCACCATCACTTATATCGACGGCGAAAAGGGCATTCTTTGTTACCGGGTAATCCCGATTGAGCAACTGGCTAAAAGAAAACCCAATTTTATTGAAGTGGCCTGGTTGCTTATGTACGGTCGATTGCCCGAAAAGGAAGAATTGGTTTCCTTTAGCAAACGATTGACCGACAATGAGCTTTTAAACGGGTCTATGAAGCACCACTTCGAGGGTTTTCCGGCCACCGCTCCGCCAATGGCGATGTTGTCGGCCATGATCAATGCCCTGTCCTGTTTTCATCCGCAATTTTTTCAACTGGAAGATGAAGACGCCTTTGAGGAAATGAGTGCGCGGCTTATCAGCAAAATCCGAACCATTGCCGCCTTTTCGTATCGACGGTCGCGAGGATTACCTTTTATTTACCCGAATCCTAATCTGCGGTATTGCGCTAATTTCCTACACATGATGTTTTCTCTGCCCCACCAGCAATATACCATCGAGCCTGAGGTGGAGGATGCCTTGAACCTTATCTTGCTTCTCCACGCCGATCACGAACAAAACTGCAGCACCTCCACCGTTCGGATGGTGGGGTCCAGCAAGGCGAACTGCTTTGCCTCCTGTGCGGCTGGGGTTTGTGCGCTTTGGGGAAGGCTTCACGGCGGAGCGAACGTTGAGGTCATCGAGATGCTCGAACAGATAAAGACAGGCGGCCTGACTCCCGAACAATGTATCCAAATGGCCAAAGATAAAAACAGCACCTTTCGGCTGATGGGATTCGGGCACAGAGTCTACAAGAACTTTGACCCCCGCGCTCGAATTTTAAAACAGGCGACTGAAAAGGTCCTGACAAAATTAGGAATACATGACCCGTTGCTCGAGATCGCTCGAAAATTGGAAGAATTGGCACTCAAGGACTCTTACTTCATTGAGCGCAAACTCTATCCCAATGTGGACTTTTACAGTGGGATTATCCTGCGGGCTATTGGAATTCCGACCAATATGTTTACCGTCATGTTCGCTATCGGCAGGCTGCCTGGATGGATCGCCCAATGGAGGGAACAGCACGCCGACCCGACTCTTAAAATCGCGCGACCTCGGCAAATTTATATAGGCAGAACCCAAATCGGCTGAAATATTCGGTACGGAGCGAAGAAAACTCTTGGGCAACCTCGCCTTTGGCGGGGAGCACATGGTAGACATTTACGATCCCCACAATATTGCGGACATCCCCCTATTTTCCAACCGGGTCGATTTCTTAACCCACCATTTCTTTTATAGCATCATAACAGGTAAAAAAGGGGACGGGAGTCGTTTACTCTTTCGAGGAGCAAAAGTTGTATAATTGCCCCCAGCTTTTGGGACGATAATAATATTTTTAATGAAACTTTTCCCCTTTCAGAATAATGTCCAGAAATGTTAACCGTTTAAGCCTCGGTCCTATCCCGTCATTATTCTCTCTAGTTCGTCATCGTCCTGCTTGACCGGATGATGACAATGATGGGTGGTTGAACGGTTACCCAGAAATCCATTCGCCCTCATATCCGACCGCACCCTTCCATTTGCGAGGATTACCCTCTATAATAAAGGGCTTTAAGATCAAGGATTAAGAAATGAGATTCTTTCGATACGCGTTTTTGTTGATATTTATCATACTGTCCGGATGCTCGTATGTAACGAAGACCATGACCAGCCCTTTTCGCAGTTTCAGGCATTCTTTCACGGAACATAAACAAAGTTACTGGGACCGCTACGGAAAAGTTTATTACCTGGACGGGGCGGGGAATATGGGTTTTGGAGAGGAGACCGTTCCCAAGGCTCTGCGTTCCTCGGGTTTTCGAGGGGACGTGGAGAACATTTCCTGGACCACGCATACCGGTCCTCTGGGCGATCAGATGATTCGCGCCAACGCTCGATACCGTGCGGAAAATATGACGAAAAAAATAATCGAGTATCGCAATCGATATCCCCAAGCCCCCATTTATATTATCAGTCTGTCAGCCGGGACGGGAGTGGCGGTCTGGGCGGTGGAAAATCTGCCAAGTGATCTTAAAGTCGATTCCATCGTCCTGCTCGGAAGCAGTCTGTCCACACGCTACAATATGAGCCGATGTCTGAAGCATGTGAGCAATAAGGTCTTTGTTTTTTATTCGCCCCGTGATTACGTTTTAAAGAGTTTTATCCCCGTCACAGGAACGATCGACGGCGAATTCTTTACCGACCCGGCCGGTATGGCGGGATTATACCCCCCTGTTAATCCGAGCAGGGAAGAACTCGATCTGTATAAGGAAAAACTGGAGAATATTGCCTGGCGGCCGAGTTTTGAGCGACTCGGAAACGCTGGAGGACATACCGACGGGACCAGCTATCGTTTCGTCAAGTACTATATTGCAAAACGGATGGGGATCGGGCGGTATGCACAAAGTAATGACTAAATCCTAAAACCTAATGTCTAATCAATGACTAATTCTTTAATGACTAATGTCTAAAAAGACATGTACACAGGTTTCTTTGTTTAGACATTAGGATTTAGGGTTTAGTCATTTTTTTTGGCTGTTACGGCCCGCCGCCGTTGGGCCAACGCCGATGCGCCTCTCGGATGGCGATCCGAATTCGTTCATGCACTTCCAGCGGTTGATTGATGTTTTGCCAGGCAGCATCGATACCGGCCGTTCCCGCCGTGGCGATCAGGATCGTGCCCACACCCACCAGACGCTCATGGAGGGCAAAGGTCAGATATGTATTTTGAATTTTGATCAAGGGGCCCTCGAAAATATCGATATTGAAAATGCCCTTGATGCGAATCACCCGCCGATCGGTTAAAACATAAAGCCGGCTGATCCATTCGAGAACTCCCATTACCAACTGGATAAAGATAATGGCGGCGGCGATCTGGGAAATGTACTGGTACAGCCAGAGCGGAGCAAAGGGAAAATATTTTAGTGCCAGGAGAATGGCCACCACCAGTCCAATCGACCTCGCGGCATAGAAAACAATAAACCAGAGGGACGGTTTGATGGCCAATATGATTTGTTCCCCTTCATCGATCAGATGGGCGGGAACGACGCCGGAAAGGGAACCGACGATGGTGGCTTGGCCCGCACTGACACTACAGCCATTCTCAACCAATTTGTTTTCGCTATTTTTTAGATCATTCTCAATCATTTACACTTCCAAAACCGCGATCGCGGGATAATTGCGAAACAGATTATCGTAATCCAACCCGTACCCGACGACGAATTTATTCGGCACTTGAAATCCGACGAAATCGGCAGCGATACATTTGGGTTCGGGCAATAGTTTGTCCAGCAAAACACAGGTTCGAACGGATTTCGCCCCCCGCTCCCGCAAAAGAGCGGCCACTGTGAAAAGGGTCTGGCCCGTATCCAGAATGTCATCGACCACCAGGACATGTTTTCCGGAAATCTCTTCCTTAACGTCGTAATTGATTTTCACACCTTTGGATTCCATGGAGGCACCCGGGTAATTGCTGACCATCATAATGGCGATCCGGATTGGAAGAGGCATGGCGCGAACCAGGTCGGCCAGAAAGATCAAGGAACCCGTCATAATGGCGACAATGACCAGATCGAACGACTCGCCCTGATGGTAAGACCGAATAATTTCTCCGGCAAGGTCTTTGACCCGTTCGGCGATTTGGGTTTGACTGATCAAGACCTGTCCCAGCCGGGGATTATCCCCAACGGTCTTTAAGGCAACAGGGTTTTGGTCCCATCTATCCGCCATGCCGGTATTCTATCGACTTTAAATTAAAAAAGCCAAAAAAATGATTATCGTCCCAAAAGTCAAAAGCTGGGGTG
>JBAZZQ010000056.1:0-23254 GCA_041658725.1 Phycisphaerae bacterium
ATCGGCACCTGCCGAAAGCAGGGCCGTTCGACCTGGCAATTCCTTCAAGACGCACTGTCCGCTCATTATTTCCATACGCCAATGCCTTCGCTCATTCCGCAGGCCCCTTGAGGGTCTGAACGGTTACCACAGAAAACATCATGGCGCAAGTCTTATTAAAAATTAGAATTACACGCTATTTCATGCAATTGCCCTGCGCCGAGCGGTTGTTTTCTAATCCCCAGCTCTTTTTTTGATTTTCACAACGCCATTACCTTTATCCACCCCGATTATGATGATTTGCGTCGGGCCGCTATCGAGGCCTGGCACGCCACAGCCCGGGTTACCGCCACAATCCAAACCGTTTGCCGAACCCAGTATGCCGAGCGCATTAAATAAGTACAATCCGTATTAGATCGAGTTTTTCGGGTAGATAATCCCTCGACATCTATAGCCGATACCCTTATAGTTTCAAATACTTGCATTTTTAATATTGTAAATTAGAATTTAATTTTCGTTTCTATTCCATTTGCTGTTTTTTATGGAGTTCGTAAATGCATTCATTGCGGTTTTGCCCAGGTTCTCGCCCCATTCGGATGTTTTTACCGCTTTTTGCGAGCGATGCGGTTCACCGCCGACCGATTCTGCCGGCTCTTCCGGCCCGAAATCGTTCCGGCGGGCATCTTACGCCGATTTGTTGCGACCACGAAAAATCTTCATTGCCCAGCCGTCACCTAAAGTCATTGTTATGAGGAAAACGTCTGTAAAGTTTAAAGATTTCGGAAATTAGGCCCGAGGATTGGATGGAAAAAGATGCTCCAAACTTTCATAAATCTATTAATTGTAATTGTCGAGCCTTGTGTGAAAGGAATTAAATGACAGGATTAGCACCTATCATAAGCCACCAAAAGATAACGGGGTATATTTATCCCCTGTTCTGGCAGCACGGCGAACCGTCCGATAGAATACTGGAAGAAATCGACCAGATGCATGCGAATGGCATTGGTGGTTTTATTCTTGAATCCCGGCCTCATCCTGATTTCCTGGGCGAGTCCTGGTGGAGCAATTTACGCTTTATCCTTACGGAAGCGGCAAAGCGACGTATGAAGGTTTGGGTCTTTGATGATAGTAAATTTCCCAGCGGATTTGGGGCGGGAAGGATTCGCGACTTATACCCGCAGTATCTAAAAGTTTACTTGCGAGAACAGCATATCGATGCTGCAGGGCCGATGGAGAGTGCTTCATTTCAGTTAAAGGGATGGATTAATCCTGAGGATCAACTGGTTCGAGTGGTGGTGGCGCGGCGAACCGATGGTGTCGACAAACTCGATGCCGATACGCTCATAGACGTTACGGATAAAGTAATCGACGGTGTCCTCTATTGGGATATTCCGGATGGATATTGGCGGGTCTTCATTTTCGTTCGTACGCGGAACGGTGGGGAGGACGCAACACGAGACTATCTTAATCCATTAGACCCTGCCGCCGTTCGTGCCTTTATCGACACGGTTTACGAACCACACTATGCCCATTTCGCGGATGAATTCGGAAAAACATTTGCCGGATTTTTTTCCGATGAGCCTCGCTTCGGTAATCATCCCACTTACGAAGCAACCTTGGGGAAATGCCCTATGGTTTTGCCTTACTGCGATACTCTGCTAACGGACTTGAGCGAAGCTTGGAACGGTGCTTTTGGGACGATGTTGCCTTGTCTCTGGTACGATGCAGGTAAACTGACGGCGAAAGTTCGTTATATTTATATGGATACCGTTACTAAATTGTACGCCGTTAATTTTACCGAACAGATTGGAAATTGGTGTCGGGATCACAACGTCAAATTGATCGGTCATGTAGTTGAAGATAATGGCGCTCATTCTCGCCTAGGTTACGGTACCGGCCACTTCTTTCGGGCTCTTCGGGGGCAGGATTTTTCCGGCCTCGATGTCGTTTCCCAGGTTTGGCCTGACTATAGCTCGGGAAGACTCACCAGTCCGTTTGGATATCTGGATGCGGAATTTTTCTATTGGGGCATAACCAAGATGGCCGCTTCGGAAGGACATTTGGACCCCAAAAAGCAAGGGACCACTGTGTGTGAAATCTTTGGAGCTTACGGGTGGCAGGAGGGGTTGAAGCTCATGAAGTGGTTAACGGACCACGTCTGTGTTCGGGGCGTTAACTTCCTGATCCCGCATGCGTTTTCTCCCAAGCAATTTCCTGATCCTGATTGCCCGCCGCATTTTTATGCCGGAGGCCACAATCCTCAGTGGCGGTATTTTAAATATTGGTCGAGCTACGCCAATCGAATCTGCCACCTCCTATCGGGTGGACGGCACATGGCTCCCGTCGCAGTAGTGTATCATGCCGAGGCGGAGTGGGCTGGCGAGTATGAGCCGTTTGAAAAGGTCGTCAAAACCCTGGCTCAACGTCAGATTGATTGCGATGTAGTTCCCATTGACACTCTTGTCAGTTCGAAAGACACCGTTATTCGCGGTGGTGGTATTACGATTAATCAGGAAACATATCGTGCGGTGATCATTCCTTATGCACAAGTGCTGTCTGAAGTATTCCTGGAACGACTCGATGAGATGGCGAAGAACGGCGTTCGCATTGTTTTTATGGGAGATTATCCAAGCCGGGGTCATCGCCTGGATTTGTCGTTTTCGCAGCTCCTGTCGAATCTAAAGGCACACTGCGGTGTCTCGCTTTCGAGCCACGACCACTTGGTAGACGATTTGAGGCGATCGAATATTTACGATCTATCGATTACTGGGGTCGAAAATCATCTTCGATCTTATGGCTACTCCCGTCTTGACGAAACCGTCTACTTTTTTACCAATGAAAGTAAGGTCGATCTGATTGATACAATGGTTGATCTCAAACACGCGGGTCATCCAATTGGATATGATGCTCTGAACGACATATTTTACGATCTTTCCTATATAACTCGAGAGGGACAAACCCGGGTCCGTTTAAGGCTCGAGCCTTATGAAACACTGTTTGTTATTTTCCCCAAACAGAATGTCGCGGGTCTGGAAACACTCGGAAAAAAGGAATTCATTCTAGACTTGATTCCGGAACTCTCCATCGAAGGATCATGGATGGTTTCCAGGGCCACGGCGGAAGATTATCCTGACTTTACTCCGGAAACCAGGATTTCCGGTCTTGGGAATATTTCCGCTTCATATCTCTTGCCATCTTTTTCGGGCACTCTTCGGTACGAGTTAACTTTCGAATATCCCGCATCGAGCGGTCGGGGTCGAAAATTCCTTGATCTGGGCCGTGTATTTGAGATTGCCGAGGTAAAGATCAATGGCCGAGAGGTTGGAGTTCGTATTTGCCCACCTTATCGAGTGGAAGTAACGGATTATCTCCAGGGGGGGGCAAACACGCTGCAAGTCGATGTTACCAATACACTTTCAAAACAGTATGGCATGAATGTCTTTGACCGTGCGATGCCCCAGGAACCGTCGGGAATGCTGGGACCGGTGCGTCTGCTCTCACAACCGAACATAATCATTGGAAATGATTTAGTATAAGAATAAAGGGCGGGGGTATTTCTTTCATAACATTCTCAAAAAATAAAAATAAAAATGTCTTGACATTTTTTAGTTAGACGTTTAAACTGAGTACGTTAGACGTTTAAATAGTGAGAAATACAAGTTCATTATTTGAGGTCATAGTGATGGCGGTTACGATTTGCGACATTGCGAAGGTAGTCAAGACCACTGATGCCACGGTGAGTATGGCACTGCGAAATAACCCCCGGATTAGCCTTGCAACCCGTCAAAAGGTTCACGATGCAGCGAAAACGCTTGGTTATCACCCCAACCATCTCGGCCGGTCGTTCCAATCGGGCAAAACCCAAACGATCGGGTTGATTATTCCCGATTTTTTCAACCCGTTTTATGTGGAGTTTCTAAAGGGTGCTCAGGCGGTCTGCCTCAGCCATGGTTATCAATTGATTACGATCGAATATTGCCTCGACATCAATCAGGAACGTGCATGTCTGGAACAGATGCTGGGCCGGCGGTGTGATGGCATTATTACCATGCCCAGCCGGTTTGACCCGGTCAAGGATCTGATTGAAAAATTCTGGGGTGCCCGAATTCCCTGTGTGGTGATCGGTTTACCGTTTGATATGACGGAGGGGATTAAGATTGACGGGGTAAGAATCGATATCACTCCCGGAATGGAAGCCGCGATCGACCATTTGGTAACCTTGGGGCATCGGGATATCCTCCTGGCCGCTAGTTGGCCCAAAGAGTGTGGTGGCGGGGGGCGGTATGATGTTTTTGAGCAGGTTTTACGGAAAAATAACCTGCCTTTCGATCCACAAAAGAATATTTATTATCACTTTACAGGTGACCAACATGAAGATGGACGACAGATGGGTCGGGATATTCTTAAAAAGTACCCTCGAACGACCGCGATCATTGGGGCCAATGATCATTTGATCATCGGGATGATGCAGTCGCTGATGGAAATCGGAGTCCGGGTTCCGGAGGATCTTTCGTTGATTGGGACGGATAACACCCGAAATGGTCAAAATTGGGTGGTGCCGCTAACTTCGATTGATCAACGAGCGACGGATCAGGCTCGTGCCGCGACCGAATTACTTTTTGAGCGGATGAAGAGTGAAAATTGGGCTGAGCCTAAGCACATTACCTGGAATGCCGGACTGGTGGTTCGGAAAAGTACCGGCCCTGTAAGAGCGGTTTAGAAACAGACGAATGGAATATTACTGCAAGACGATTTTCAGCGTGTGTTGGACGTTTTGCGGAATAGAGCCAGTATAATGTAAGGAGACAAACATGAGAAGGAATTTGGTTGGAATGATGTTGGGCTTGATTGTGGTGCTGTGGGTTTCAACGGCGTCGGGGAATATTATTCTTTACGATGACTGCAGCTCGGTCTCGGCTAACTGGACATCGGCAGACGTGACGATGACTTCGGATGGCGATGTACTCAGGATGCAGAGTAGCGCCGGTGGTTATGCTATTCTACCTTGGGGAACGACAGCCGACGAAAACACGATGGTATTTGATTTCAAGATTGCCAGTCCGGGTCTATTTCTTGCCGGCTACGTTAGTAACCCTGGCGAAGGCCTGTTGATTACTTCCACGATAAATGCCAAGGCCAGCCGGAACAGTGCACAGATAATGGAACTTCAGGCGAATACCTGGTACACAGCCGCCATCTACAGCTATGGTGCTGCCGGTTATCAGGCATTCTGGATCGCCCAGGGCAAGGACGTCAATATGTGGAGTCAATCCAAGAACTATGAGGTTGGATCGGGTACCTGGTCTGGCACCAACAGGTCAACTTTCTACACCTACACTACCACCGGATATCCCAACGCCGATTGGCAAGTGGATAACATTCGGGTTAACTCCGGATTAGATTTAACTCCGGCCCCTGAACCGGTCAGTCTGAGTCTGCTCGGTATTGGTGGACTTGCGATGCTTCTTCGAAGGAAAAAATAAGTACCGATTGTCGTGGCGGATCGGGTCGAACCGATCCGCTACTTTAATATCTTGTGCGAATCGGGATGAGCTGAAGCACATTATCTGGAACGCTGGAAATGTTGCCGAAGAATTATATTTATAAAGGAGAAATATATGTGTAGGAAATTGTTCGGAATTGGGTTGGGTTTGGTTATGGCCCTGACGGTATCCATGGCCTCGGCGGGGGTTCTTTATTACGATGACGGCAGCACGGTCACGGGTAACTGGTTATTCACGGATTGCACGCTGACTTCCGATGGGGATGTGCTGAGGCAACAAAGTACCGATGCCGGTTATGCCATTTTGAATTTAGGCTTACCGGCACCCGTCGATGAATTAACTTTGGTCTTTGATTTCAAGATTTTCAATCCGGGTGCGTTCCTTGCCACCTATCTTTCCCCACCTGGCGAAGGCTTGCTTATTGTTAACTGGTGGGTTGCCAAGTGCAGTCGTAACCAAGTAGGGTTTATGGACAACCTTAAGCCGGATACCTGGTACTCAATCGCCATCTACAGCAAGGGATCTGCCGGTTATCAGGCATTCTGGATCGCCGAGGGCAAGCAGGTCAATCTGTGGAACGTATCCAGAGCCTATGAGGTCGGATGGTCCCCCTGGGTAGGTACTTCCAATCTTATTTTCTATGCATGGGCTAACCCGACATACCCCACCGCGGATTGGGAGTTTGATAATATCAAGGTTAACTCCGGGATAGATTTAACGGGCGTTGTGCTCCCGACGGCACAGACCCCCACCTTCAGTCCGGATGGAGGTTTTTGGGCCGGGCCCCAGGACGTAACGATCAGTTGTGCCACGGCCGGCGCGACCGTTTATTATACCATCGACGGAACGACTCCCAGCGACAACAACTCAAACGGGTCGTTTACCACCAGCGGAACGGTCTCTATCTCGGACAACACCACGCTACAGGCGATTGCCTACAAGACCGGATACCAGCCGAGCGCGGTTGCATCAGCCGTGTACATTTTCCCGACCAGCTACAACAATCCGGCGACCATTCCTTACGGAATGTCAGCCCTGAATGGCAATGTGGATGCCGAGTGGGCCGGGGCCACGTGGACCCCGCTCGATCAGAAATACTATGGCGACAACGCGTCCGCCGATGTGGCCGAGGCGTATTATGCGGCCCGCTGGACGGAGAACAAGGTTTATGTGGCGGTCAAGGTTCTGGATACGTCTCATGTGTTGAACAACAGCTATGTCGGCTGGAATCAACAGGACGATGTGGAACTCTACCTGCACACGACGGGAACCGGTCCGACGAATTACAACGCGAGCCAGGCGGACGCCCAGCAGTACGTGATCGGGATCAAGCAAGACAATGTCACTATCTGGTCGGTCCTCAACGGGGTTACCATTCCCAGCCATGCGGGTTTCTCGGCGGTGGGCAAGGCCACCGGACAATGGCTCTACTACGAAGCGGCACTGACTCCGTTTAACCACTATGACAACACCACCGGAGCCGGCGATATTATCTCCCCGTTGAGCGCGGGAGACATCATTGGTCTGGACGCCGTGGTTAGCAGCAGGAACGGAGCGGCTTTCAGCATGTTGTCGGAGAACTTGTGGACTAACAAATCCTACAACTACGCCCAATTCGGCATCCACCTCCTTGGCGCCAAGCCGACGTACACTGTCGACACGTTGTCGGCGGTGCTGGCGGCGATGGATTCCATGCCCGGCGGCGGGGCCTGGAACGCGGCGGTGGACTTCGACGGCGACGGTGAGATCACATCGAGCGACTTATCGATCGTGCTGGAGAATCTGCCGTAGGAACGTTGGATTTTCGAGTGTAGGGGCTGGGCCGCCTCCACATGGTTATTGCGAAACAAGAGCGCAAGGAAGGGTATATGACAACCCGGCAAAAGTGAAACGCTTTATCGGAACATGTAAAACATTGGCGGAACAAAAGAACTAAATTAAAAAGGGACATACTATGCAAAAAAAAGAACGAAAGGAACAGGCGGTTCAAACGCGTCATGGTTTTACCCTCATCGAGTTGCTGGTGGTGGTGGCCATCATCGCCGTGCTGATCTCCATCCTGCTGCCGGCGTTGGCGCAGGCCAGGGCGCTAGCCAAAGGGGTGGTGTGTATGAATAATCAGAAGCAATCGGGTATAGCCTTCTTCATGTATGCTAACGATTATGCGGGTAATATACTCGAATGGGGGAGTAATGGCGGAGGGGCTTTTCCGGAAATCGGATGGCAAGAACCTCTGGCGAATGGAAAATATATGGTGGCTTCCGATGTCGCGACGTGCCCGAGCCAAGAGCCGTTTAAATATAGTCCGGATCGGCGATATTGGATTTACGGCGTCGATTTGGAAACTCCCGGTTGGTGGAATGGTGGTTGGTTGCCACAATTCAAGGGGCGGTACTATTTCCGTAATCTCAACCAGGTGCAGGTCCCGGACCTGCAGGTAATTATAGCCGACAGTGTGGTACCGTTTCATTTTGAAAAGGCTTATGTTCAGTTTTGGGTTATTAACCATTACGTCCCTCAAAATTCTTGGGGAGTGCATTTGCGACATAATAATAAAGCGAATGTTCTTTTCGCCGATGGGCATGTTGGTTCTTGTGGGCCTAAAGATATGTTCCGTGCGAGCTATTTGAATGGATATTCAGCCAGTGGCGATTGGGTGTGGTTCTACCAATAGGCCACAAATTTTCCGTCATCCTGAGCGTCTTCGCGGAGGATATGGCTTCCTAAACGATAGAATCCAGATGTTTCGCTCCGCTCGACATGACAAGCGGGAAGAGCCTGTTGGAATAAGCTTTAAAGGTGATCATTCGAAGATCTCTGTAGTGTAAATTTATTATGAAAGGACGAGTATGAATTGTGGCCGTGGATTTGTCGGTATTTGCGTGTGGCTGTGTCTGGGGTTGGCGTCAGGAGGGTCCGCGAACGGTGAGGCGAAAAAGGGGCCCAAGTACGACTTTTCGTCGGTTCATCCCCGCCGGTCTCTTCCCGGTCAGTTCGTACAAAAAGATTTCGAGATCGGACTTTGGGTGGACCCGCCGATAGACGACAAGGCCGACAGTCGGTACAAGGATCTTGCCGATGCGAACTTTACCGTTGTTATAGGTCAGCACGCAGCCGCTACGGTGGAAAAGCGGGCCACACAATTGCAGTTGTGTGAAAAGTACGGTTTGAAGGCTATTGTATCGTGTGGTGATCCTCCTCCGCCTCCATATACACGCCCTCCAATGCTGCTGCAAAAAGATAGTCCGGCCTGCCTGGGGTATTTTATCATGGATGAACCGAATCCGAATAAAGCCATGTATTCCTTCCTTAAAAAACATGTCGAAATGATACGCCTCCAGCAGCCGGGAAAACTGGCGCTTATCAACCTTCTTCCCAATGTGCCTGTTAAGGATATGGATGACTCGCGGACCGTTGGCTACGACGAATATATTGCCCGGATCATCAACGAAATCAATCCCGATGTCCTGAGCATGGACCATTATCCGACGTTTCGTCCCGATATGGACACCCGGGATGATTATATCGTTAATCTGGATTATATGCGGAAATATTCGCAGGCCGCGGGGATTCCATTCTGGAATTTTTTTAATACCATGCCCTTTTGGAGACATACCGATCCGACGGAGTCCCAAATACGGTGGCAGGTCTATGCCTCGATTGCCTATGGAGCCAAAGGCCTCTTCTACTTTTGTTATTATACGGTTCCTCCCTTTGGTGAAGGCGCCAAAGGCAGCGCAATCATTGACCGCCTGGACCGGAAAACCCGGCATTATGACCAGGCCAAACGGATTAATTTCGAAGTTAAAAACCTCGGTCCGACCCTGATGAAACTGACGAGTACCGGGGTCTATCGGGTACGTCCGGGTGACGATGCCGGCAAGATCCTGGCCGGCGCCCCGATCAAGACGATAAAACTGTCGGAACCGAAGGATCCGCCTCATGATTACCTGATCGGTGTCTTTCGGCATTTCGACAAACGTAAGGCCGTTCTCATTCAGAATTACCGCTACGCCTTTACCGCCTGGCCGACGGTGGAATTTTCGGTTCCGGCCGACCGGGTATGGGAGGTGGATAAGCAAACCGGCAAGGAGCGACCGGCGGTGGACGATAGCCCGGACCTTCCGGGGTTTCAGGTTTCCCTGGATGCGGGTGAAGGGCGGTTGTTCTTAATCCCATAGTGTCCGGGAAAGTCGAAGGTTTTACAGAAAGCTCAGAAAGAGTCTATTGTTTATAAGGAGTGTCGCATGTGTAGAAAACTGTTCGGAATGGTGTTGGGTTTGGTTATGGCCCTGACGGTATCCATAGCCTCGGCGGGGGTTCTTTATTACGATGACGGCAGCACGGTCACGGGTAACTGGTTATTAACGGATTGCACGCTGACTTCCGATGGGGATGTGCTGAGAGAACTTAGTAGCGATGCCGGTTATGCCATTTTGAATTTAGGCTTTCCGGCGCCCGTCGATGAATTAACTGTGGTCTTTGATTTCAAGATTGTTAATCCTGGTGCGTTCCTTGCCACCTATCTTTCCCCACCTGGCGAAGGCTTGCTTATTGTTAACTGGTGGGTTGCCAAGTGCAGTCATAACCAAGTAGGTTTTATGGACAACCTTAAGCCGGATACCTGGTACTCAATCGCCATCTACAGCAAGGGATCTGCCGGTTATCAGGCATTCTGGATCGCCGAGGGCAAGCAGGTCAATCTGTGGAACATATCCAGAACCTATGAGGCCGGATGGTCCCCCTGGACAGGTACTTCCAATCTTACTTTCTATGCATGGGCTAACCCAACATACCCCTCCGCCGAATGGTTCTTTGACGATATCAGGGTTAACTCCGGGATAGATTTAACGGGCGGAAACCCCGTGCCGGTAGCGACGCCGGTCTTTACTCCCCGTAATATGGTCATATCCGGCCCGACACCGATTACGATAACTTGCGCAACAGCAGGTTCGAGTATTTACTACACGACCGATGGAACGACACCGACAACGGCAAGTGCTCTTTATACCGGTCCGGTTACGGTTAATCCGGGAACCACTTTAACGGCGAAAGCATTTGCGGGAGAGTTAAAACCGAGCCAGAGGGCGGTGACGTATATGTCGCCGACGATTCCCATACTGGGCTGGAACGGAGTTCCGGCGGCGTCGAATACGGTGGCGAGGTACCAAGAATTGCGGGAGGCTGGATTCACCCATAACTTCACTACTTATGGTAGCTTTTTAATGACTCAGGAGGTACTTGACGCCGCGGCGGAAGCGGGGATCAGGATAATGACCAACCCCATCGCACCGGTGGCCTCTTTTGTTCCGCAGTTCAAGGATCATCCTGCATTCGCGGGCTATTTCCTGCAAGATGAACCGTCAACGGCTGATTTCGCTTCTTTGGCTTCGCAGGTCCAAACGATTCAGGCACTGGATACAGAAAACTTTTGCTATATCAATTTGTTTCCCGATTATGCCACTTCGGGTCAACTGGGAGCCCCGACTTATCAAAGCTACGTCGATAGTTTCGTAAATACGGTGCCTGTCGATCTGCTTACCTTCGATCATTACCCGATTTCTACCGGCAGCGGTTACACTCCCGGGTTTTATCAAAACCTGGAAACCATTTCTGCCGCCGCCAGAGCAAAAGGTATTCCATTCTGGGCTTTTGCGCGTGCGGTCAGTTGGGATGATTTTTGCCTTCCTACGCTGCCGCACCTTCGCTTTCAGATGTTCAGCAACTTGGCCTATGGGGCGCAGGGGCTAGAATATTTTACCTATTGGCAACCAATTAATTATGGCGGGATTGTCTGGCATGATTCCCCGATTAATAGCACTGGGCAGCGGACTGCTACCTGGTATGTAGTTCAGAGCATGAATCAGGAAATTAAACAACTGTCGAATGTATTTTTGGGTGCCCAGGTTATTCGTCTGGGCCATACCGGCAGCAGTATTCCTTCCGGAACGACCAGCTATTCCCCCGCTTCGCCCGTTGTCAGTTTGACGACAACAGGCAGTGAGGGAGCCGTGGTTTCCGAAATGAACAACGGCCAAAATAAATACCTTGTGGTTGTGAACCGCGATATCTTTAATACGATGACGCTCAACATAACGCTGGAGACTTCAAGAGGAATCTTCAGGGTAAATAAGGATGGTACGGTCACGGCTCTTCCCGGCGCAACGGTTCAATATACGGTCGATCCGGCTGATATTGTGATCCTGAGGACGGCGGGTCCGGGCGACGTCAACGGGGACGGCACGGTGGATGGTGTGGATATGCAGATCGTTTTAGCGGCGATGGACTCCAAATCGAACAGTGGAAACTGGGATGCTCGTGCAGACCTTGACAGTGATGGGGAAGTGACCTCGACGGACCTCTCCATCGTCTTGGCCAACATGCCGTGATTTGAAGAAGGAGGTGAATGAAAATGTGGAAGAGGTCTTCTGGACAAACCTATATGTTGCGCTTCAGATTAAAAGTCTGGGGGATAAATATTTCAGGAATGGAAAAAATTGATCTTTAGAAAAGTAGGATTTATGGCATCTCCAACTCAATACGATAGGCAGCAGCTATCCTATTCGGTGTACCTTGACAAAGTCCTGGCGGGATGGATCGGAAAGTTGCTGGGCGGTGTGATCGGTGCACCGTTCGAGAATCATAAGCAGTTTAACCCTGTGGCGGTCGATTCTCTCTGGCCGGCGAAGATGGCGACGAATGACGATCTGGATATTCAGGTCGTCTGGCTGGAGGCCTTGCAGGAGCAGGGGTTATATTTGACAAGCCACGATCTGGCCCGTTTCTGGCAGGACCGGTGCGCCTATAATTACTGCGAATACGGATATTTTCTTTACAATGTACAGCGCGGAATTGCTCCACCGCTGTCGGGCCGATGGAATAATTCCTTTTTCTGGGAATCCGAAGGGTGTCCGATTCGCAGTGAAATATGGGGAATGATCTGTCCAGGAAATCCGGTCCTGGCCGCGGAATATGCCCGGCTGGACGGGCAATTGGATCATGGGGGGGTTAGTGTTGAAGTAGAGCAATTTCTGTCGGCCGCCTTGGCCCGGGCGTTTTTGACAGACGATCTGGAAAAGGTTCTTGCGGCGGGTCTTTCGGTGATCCCGACAAGCAGTTCCGTTGCACAGGCCGTCGAGGAGGTACGCGAGATTTGTGAAGAACACCCGGAACCTTACGATGCCTGGCGTCTGATCATTCGCCGATACGGAGATCGGGATGCCTCTAAAGCGATCACCAACCACGTTCTGCTGTTGATGTCACTCTTTCTTGGAAAGATGGATTTTAAGAAAACGATACAACTCTGTGTTAACAGCGGGTGGGATGCGGATTGTACCGCGGCCACCGCGGGGGCACTGATCGGCGTGATGGGAGGTCTCCCACAATTGCCCGAAGACTGGACTTCGAAATTAGGGAACAAATTGATTTGCGGGGTTGAGGTCAGGCATAAATATGCGACCCTGACTGATTTCACAGAGGAGACCTGCCTGATCGGGGTGGAGATGGCGGCGGTTCGAAATCCGATGATTGAAATCGTACAATCGCCCTCCGTGACTTTACGTCGTCCACCCGAACCCCAAGTCACCATTGAGGTCAAGTATCCGGAGGATCCAGTTCTCTGGAATTCCCGGAAAACCCCGATTCGTCTGATTGTGAACAATCCCTTTGAACGGACGATCAAAGGTCAGTTAAGGGTGGCGTTGCCCAGCGGGGTTCGGTGCGATAATTCATTGTTACAAGTGAATATTCCACCGGGTGGTCGGCAGGTAATCGAGACCACCGTTTATCGTGAAAAGCCGGATTCCTGGCTGCCGGATAAGAACTTAATTCGAGCCACGATCCTTTCTACGGGAAGAGAAGAAATTGCCGATCAAACATTCGGTCTGGGCGGGGCTCGCCAGTGGCTGGTCTATGGTCCGTATTGGGACATGTGGGATATGAAAAGGCATGAAGTCTGCCCCTACCTGAACGATCACGTGACCTGTAACCCGTCGGCGGTGGGAGCGACTCGCGATTGTTATAATCACTATGTTCGCCCCGATCATCCTTACTTGGAGGAACAAAAGCTTCTTCGCGAAGAGATCCCGGAAGAATTGCCATTTCCGATGGAAACCGGAGAAGATCTCATTACCGAACGGAATACGGGAGGTTTTAAAGGACAGGCCTGTTATTATTTTGTCCGTACTTTTCGGTCGGTCGGAATGACCGGTGACTTCAGGCTTTTGGTCGGTCGAACCGGTCCGTATCGAATGTGGCTCGATGGTAAATTGATCGGGCAACGCGACGATATTCGCGGCTGGGCCGCTAATGAAGATGAGGAGTATTGCGGCACTGTAACTGGGCGGCCTCAGCGGCTGGTGGTAAAATTCATACGCCTGACCGATGCCCTGTCGTTCAGTATCAACTTCATTACCACATGGGTATCCGGGCAGAAGCAGGGTATTTCTTATATTCTCGATTCCTTGGAGGATTTGCCTTCTTTAAAGGGGAACAATCGGAGGATGATACAAAAAAAACGCCTTAATTTGTTTCGGGTAAACGTTGAGAAACTCAAAAAAGGATTAGATGGTAATAATGTCGTCTCAAGGTCGGTGTGATCGATGAGGAGCTCCCTAAAATAGCGGCATCAATTTTGCGAAGACATTATCGAAGGAAATGTATTTCCGGAAGTAAGATATTATGGGCGTAGAACAGATCGTTATTCTATTTACTATAACATTTTTAGAAGGCCAAAAGCTACCCACTCCGGTGCGAATCGACTTGGATTTTGATCGAGTGCTCGCCCCACGAGAGATACGAGGGTTAATCGATCCTCATACTTTGACGGTCAAACGTCGTATAAACAACAGAGTAACTTCCTTCGCCGTTCAGTTCGATGAACGGTTATATACCGGCAATCATGGGTGGGTGGCCTGGCGGGTGGAAGATCCGCAGGCGGGAGGAGAGTGGTGGCTGGAGGTGAAGCTGAGGGCGAGCGATGGGCGATTGGCTAGGGCGCCTGATCGGCCGATGGTCGGGGTAGGGGATGAATTGTATTACAATGGGGATCGCTGGCATCCGATCTGTGTGCCGGGGATGCATCAGTTTCCGATTCCGGTGGATTGGAACGGTGACGATCTGATTGATGTAATTTCCAGTAGCCATTATTCCAATACCCAGGGCATGCCGTGGGCGGGGATATTTTACTGGCGGAATATCGGGGGCAACGACAAACCCCGATTTGCACCGCCGATGCGGCTGTCGGCGGAGGGCGTGGAACGTCAGGACGCCGGTAGATACTTGTGGGGCTGTTCGGGGAATATCAATTCGTTCGTTCACTTTAAACCCCGGCGGGATTTTATCAGCGAATCCTATATTCGATGTGACGTCTACGACTGGTTCGGCACAGGCCGGCAGGACCTGATCACCCTTAGTCGGGAAGGTGGAATTCGTGTCTATCGGAATACGGGCAAACGCGATGGTGCGGGAATGCCGGAACTGGAATTGGCGGTCACGATTCCTTTGCCGGAAACGCTGCCTCCCTCGCCATACTGTGGTCTGCGGGTAATCGACTGGGATGGCAGCGGTCGGCCATCCATTCTGTTCGGGGTGGCGGGTGCCGACTTCGGCGTGGATTACGGCCAGATGTTGCTCTTTTTGAATGGGGGCGGCTCGAAAACGAATCCTAAGTTCAAAATCATTCCGCTCTCGCGGTCGGACCGGCCGGTGGACCCCGCGATCAAAGATTTCTCGAAACTTCAGAATTTTATTGGAATGCGAGGCTGGAGTTTTGACGTCTTCGACTTGGATCAGGATGGTCGGAAGGAAATCTTGTTTTGCCACGGTTCGCAGACTAAATTCGATATCGAAGTATGGAAAAATGTGGGCACGCTCGATCGGCCGGTTATGATGCAACAGGGTAAACTCCCCTGGAGCCGTCACTATACATCGTTCGGTTTTCGTTTCGTCAAAAACGCCGCCTTCGACGGCTGCCTGGTGGGCAACGTAAACTCTGGGGCAGGGTTTCGATATTTCAAGCGGGTGAAGGACGATCCTTTCGATCCCGAGGCCTTTCGAGACGCAGGTTTGCTCTTGGGCGAAGGATGCAAGGTGCGGGTGGAAGGCTACGTTCGGCCCTCGCCGGTGGATTTAATGGGTCAGGGCAGGATGGATATGGTCTGTGGCGACGAGTCGGGATTTATCACCCTGATTAAAAATATCGGAACGAAGGAACGCCCCGCGTTTTCCGATCCTCAAAAGGTGACCGATGCGAGGGGAAACGTGATTCATTTATGCCGGGAAAATATCTTGCACGACGGAGATCTTGAGGCTGCCTGCGGGCAGCTCAAGCCGCAGGTCTGCGACTGGGACGGCGACGGCCAACTCGATATTATCGTTGCCAACAACACCAATCGCATCCTCTGGCTCAAAGGGTATAATCCCAAGACGAATAAAATTCAAATCATGACGGAGTTGAAGGTCAAAGGGGTACTCGATCCCTTCGGCTGGCGAAAGGGCATGGCGATCGGCGATTTTGACGGCGATAAAAAGCTCGAGCTGGTTACCGCCGATCCGCGAGGACAGATTTGTCTTTTCAAGCAAACCCGCGATCCTGGTGTGCTCGCTCCGGCGGTACCGTTAACATATACCGACGGCAAGGTCCTGACTGTCAACGACGTGCCGCCAAACCATTATAAACCGCAATTGATCTGGATGTATGCGGCCGACTGGACCGGCAGCGGGACGCCGGACCTGTTTGTGGGGTCGAATATGACGGTTTCATTTCTGGAAAATGTCGGCATCCGGAAAAAGCCTGTCTTTAAAAAGGCGATCCAGTTGACGACGCCGGACGGTCCGATCATGATAGGGCACCACGAGACTCAGCCTGCGGTGTATGACTGGGATGGCGACGGTCGGCCGGACCTGATGATTGGCGGTGAAAACGGTGGGATTTATCTGTTCCATCGGGACTGGCTCGAAGGAAAAAATCCTCAGATTCGGATTGAACGAATAAAGGAACGCTAAAATGAAAACCGCCGCGAAAACCTATAGTCATGGCTTGGATGGCGAGGCCCAGGGGTTGAGTTACGCATGGATGAACAAGTATTTAAGGAGTTTGCCTTGACCGAAGCGCGAATCACAGGAAGCTTTTTTGATGTCTGCCATCCGAATGTGTGGAACACCGCCTATTGGGGCGACGTGTGTCGGTTCTGGGGGGACACGAACTGGCGGGCGTTGATCGGAGACATGCACGATATCGGGATCGACACGATCATCCTCAGCAACGTCGCCTTTTGGGGCAGGCCGCTCTTTCCCGGATACGAGAACAAAATCGGGCTTCCGCTCAAGATGACGTGCTCAGATCCGTTGGAAGTGTGTGCCGCGGAGGCGGACCGGCTGGGGATGAAGATGTTTTTCGGAATCGGTCTTCGGGGGCGGGTCAGCCAAATCCGGGACTACGCGGACATGAGACCCCCTTGGCCCGAGGAATGGTTCCAGTGGAACACGGCCTTGGCGGAAGCGATACTCGACCGTTTCGGATCTCGAACCGGGTTCGCTGGTTTTTATATCCCTTACGAGATCGATTTTATCGATTATCAACTGGAGCTTTATGAAAAGTGGATTCGTGGTTATCTTCGTCCGGCGATCGGGCGGGTTCCTGTGCTGATCTCGCCAGGAAATCTCGGGGATCACCCGAATCTGGACGAGCTCCCTCGACAACTCGAGCGGACGGACATTCAGATCCTTGCCCCGCAGGATTACGGCGGGCGCGGCTGGGACATGCAAAAAGACGCCATGGAGTTCGTGCGGAAAAACGCCGAAGCGCTGACAAAAGCAGCCCCGATGATGAAGAACATTGGAGTTTCCCTATGGAGCAACTGTGAAGTTTTCGACCATATTCCCAGCCCGGACGGACGGGTTTATAACGTCGCGGGTCCTTTCCAGCGAATCCGCAGACAGATGGAGCTTCAAGCCCCATTGGTGGAAAAACTGATCTGCTTTCAATACCAGGGGATCATGAATCGTCATTCGGATCTGGTCAATATCGGTCGTGCGGATACTGATATTCTTTATCGCGACTATGTCGATTATTTAAGAAGACGAACGTCCCGACGGAGATTATGAACCCTGCTGTGATATTCTGACTGTGGGCGCGGAAAGATAGTTGAAAGAGGAAGGACGATATTTAGTAGAAAGGTTGTAACCTCTATGGCATTGATTGATTTTCTAGGGAAAGGACCGACGGAGATTATTGACCCGCGGCCAAAGGTAGAACAGGAAACTGACCATGGAGATTATATCCGCAGGTTAATCACCTACCGCGTCGAGGCGGAGGATCAGGGATACGGTTATCTTCTTCTGCCAAAAACCTTTTCTGCTCCCTTTCCGCTGGTTATCTGTCCGCATGGGACCAAGGCTTCGGGAAAGGATTGGCCGGCGGGCCTGGACCCGAAGGAAGACCTGCAATTACATTATGCGGTTCATCTGGTGCGGGAAGGTTTCGCGTGTTTTGCCCCGGATGATTTTGTCGCGGGCCAGCGGTTGAAGCCCGGCCAACATCCCTATGACACGTTTGAGCTTCATCAACGGTGGCCGGAATGGACGGCGGCGGGCAAATCGCTGTGGGATCTTCAGCGGGCGGTGGATTTTCTGGTCCGGTATGATTTTATCGATTCGTCACGGATCGGAGCGATCGGTCATTCGCTGGGCGGGCACGACAGTCTGATCCTGGCGGCGTTTGATCAGCGGATACGGGCAGCGGTTATTAATTGCGGAGTGGCGTTACTTAGGACTGAACCGTGTCGAAAAGAGTGGGCGAGGACGAATGATCATGATTTCGTGTATTATCAAACCCTTCGAAAGTATATGGACCATCCGGAGAGTCTTCCGTTTGATTTCGATCGCATGGCAATGGCGGTTTCACCTCGGGCATTGCTGATGATTCACGCCTTGAATGATGAATATATGCAAGGCAATGCGGTATGGCTGGAGGCATCGGGTCGGATCAGCGATCATTTTGACAAGGCCGGGCAACCGGAGGTATTTGCCGCGTATTTTCACCGGCAGGGACATTGTTTTCCCGCAGAAGTACGGGCGTTGGCGTATGAATGGTTGAAGAAATACCTGATGGCATGATTTGTGAAGCATGAAGGACAATCGATATGGCCGAATTGAAAATCACCGGAAGCTTTTTTGACCTGCAGCATGTGAATATCTGGGACCAGGCGTACTGGACTGACGAATGCCGCTTCTGGCAGGAAGCCAATTGGCGGGCGCTCATGCGGGAGATGCGCACGATCGGCATCGATACCGCCATATGCACCAACACGGCACTGTGGGGTCGGCCAATGTTTCCCGGCTATGAGAAGACCGTCGGTCGACAGCTGAAGATGGGATGTGCGGACCCGCTCGGCACATGCGTGGACGAAGCAGACAAGCTGGGCATGAAATTGTTTTTCGGCATTGGTCTTCGCGGACGTGTCAGCCAGGTGCGGGATTATTCCAATATGCTGCCCCCGTGGCCCGAGGAATGGTTTACCTGGAACCGGGCGCTGACGGTGGCGCTGATGGAGCGATACAGCGATCATCCGTGCTTTGCCGGGTTTTACATCTGTTACGAAATGGATTTCCACGATTACCAAATCGATTTGTACGAAAAACTCATGAAGGAATATCTGCGGCCGGCGGTGGGCAAGGTCAAATTCCTCGCCTCGCCGGGATACCTGGGTGAACTCGACGATATCAACAAACTGCCGGGGTATATGGAACGCACGACACTCAATATTCTCGCTCCGCAGGACTACGGCGGACGCTCGAGCGATATCGAAGAAGCCTTGAAACTGGTTCACCGCAATGCCGAAGGTTTGCGGGTTGTCGGTCCGAAACTCCTAGACATCGGTGTGACCCTCTGGGCGAATTGTGAAGTGTTCGACTTCGAGCAAAGTCCAGACGGCAGGGTCTATTGCATTCCTGGCCCGATCGAGCGGATCAAAGAACAGGTCGCGATTCAGGCTCCGCTGGTGGAAAAGTTGATCTGCTATCAATATCAGGGAATCATGAATCGGCATACGGATCTAGTCAACATCGGCCGTGGCGATACTGATATTCTTTATCGCGACTATGTCGATTATGTAAAGAGTATAAAATGAGCGAAATCAAAATAGGAATGTCCTCGGGATCGCTGGCGGGAACGTTTAATGCCCGTCTTGAAACACACGACCCCCTTGAGGCTGTGGTTTGTATATTTGACGCGGGACAGGAAATAACTGCATTGGTGATTCTGGATCTGACTCAGCTCTCGGTGGCCTTTTGCCGCGAGTTACGAACTCAATTGTCTAAACGCACCGGCCTTACGCCTCAAACCCTCTGGATTCACTGCACGCATACCCATACAGCTCCGAGCGAAAATGAATTTCTTGCCAGGGGCATGGATGGTCTGGTGGATCAATTGAGTGATCTCCTCCAAAAGGCTCTTGTCTGCGTCCAACCGGCAAAGGCCGCATATCACCAGATCGATACTGGACGTCAATTTAACATGAATCGCCGAAAGTATCTTGCCGAAGTTCATGGCGCGATGACGGTGTGGATGGGCTGTCGAAATTACAATGGATCGCCCGATGCCTGTTGGCTGAATCGGTCCCGACTCGCATACTGGCGGGGAAGGGGTCTGACTCATTCCGGATTCCCAACATCAATACTTTATGACGAAGCAACCGATGGATGGGTTCAGGGTATATCTTTCAAAGATATTGATGGAAAGCCCATCGGCAGTCTGATCCGGTACGCAGCGCATCCGTGTATCGCGGGTCATACGACTCGAAGAAAATACAGTGCTGATTTTCCCGGTGTCGTTCGGCGAATAGTGCGGGAACGGCAAGGCGGAATCTGCGGATACCTCAGCGGGCCGTGCGGAAATCTAGCCCCGTGGGAGCAGGGCGATTGGCCCGATCCCGACTTCCCGCAGGAGGAGTTTATTCCGAATGTTCCGTGGGTGCCGCACCGCGATCCGCAAGCGTGCTGGGGCGAGGTGGAACGGATCGGGCGGGGCATTGCGGAGGCGATCTTAAACTCCCCCTCGGAACAGGATTATGCCACCCTGAATTCTTTGTCGTATAAAACTGTTCCTGTCCTGCTGCCCATTCGACCGGACTTGCTGGCGGACTCGCAACAGGCTCTTGATCTGGCACAGAAACGAACGGCGGAGTTTTTAATCGATCGTCCCCATCTGGACTTGCCCGAGATAAAAAAACGAGTGGACGAGATATATTTTCTGCGATGCCACCAGGCGGGCTATGAAGAATTTCATTATCTGACCTCGGAGGAATACCAGAAGAAACAGATCGAAGTGGAGCTACCGGTCCTGCGTCTTAACGATATGGTTTTCCTGGGCCTGCCCGGTGAGGTTTTCTGGCAGACGGTGTTATTGGCTGCCGCGACTGCGCAAAATAGAAACCTTCGGCTCATCAGCCTGACCGAAAGTAACGGCGATATCGGATATATTCCCACAGAAGACGAACGTCCCGGCGGCGATTATGAGTGTTGCAATTCCATTATGGCCCAAGGTGCAGAGGCAACGTTAGCGGATATTGCACAAACAATCATCAGGAAAATCTGAGGACTTTACATGCCTGAAAAACCAATCATCATCCAAAACCAGATCGCGGCAGACCTTGAGCTCCTTGGCTTGAGGTCGGGCGATATCGTTCTGGTCCACAGCTCTCTGTCTTCCCTGGGCTTTGTCGAAGGGGGACCTGATGCGGTCATCGATGCGCTGCTGGAGACACTCGGCCCACATGGCACACTCCTGATGCCGTCGTTCCAGCAAGGTTCGGAATATGAACTGCTTCGTCGAGGCTGTACGTTTGACCTGCGAACCTCGCCGTCGGAACTGGGGATTATCACGGAGATCTTTCGTCGTCGGCCGGGAGTGATCCGCTCAGTGAGTCCAACTCATTGCGTAGCCGGCATCGGACCGCGCGCAGGCGAACTCCTGGCGGATCATCTGACCTGCCTGGTCTCTGTCGGTCGTGGATCGCCGTATGACAATCTGGTCCGGGCCGAGGGGCGAATATTACTTCTTGGTGTGACCCATACCACCAATACAACCCTGCACCTGATCGAAAACACCAATGGGGCGCCGACGGTCTGTCGGGAGCTTTTTAACGGTATCGTGATCGATACCCAGGGGCAGAGCTGGACCGTACCGACCCATCCGCATATGCCCGGCCTTCGGCGGCGATATGAGCGAGTCGAGGAGGAACTTCTTGGGGCTTCCATCCAGCGGAACGGGTATGTGGGGCAAGCCCTGTCGCGATTGATCGAAGCAAAACCTATGGCGGAACTTATTGGAAAAAAGATACAGGACACACCGTTATATCTCTGTGACGTATTTAACCCTTAGTATGCATTATTGAAGGAAGTCGCTATGAATTCTGAAAAAAGAACTTGTTCGCTTTGGTATTGCCGGCTTAGGCTGCCGCGGCAGAATCGAGGGAATCTATGAACAAAGAAGGGTTAGACGTTGCAAAGAAACTTGCTGACTGGTTATGCCGGGCGCAAAACCCGATGATCGAAATGAATGGTGATGCCGGACGGCTTCATTTTACTGTCGATGAGTATGGCAGAATATTTCCTGGTTCTCAGTGGAATTCCGCGTTTGCCATCATGGGCTGGCTTGGAGCCTTCAGAGCCTTCGGTGATGAACGATATCTGGAGTCGGCGATGGGGGCTGCACGTTATCTGAAGTCGCTTCAAGTGTTCAATCCGTTCATGAAAAACCATTACGGTGCTATTCGCGAGATGACTTCACAGACGACCTGGTGCTATCCCCGAGATTCGATTTCCGCGGGATGGGCATTCATCGAGTTGTACAGGTTTACTAATGATAAAGAATGGATTGAGCGTGCCAAACTTTTTGCGGACTGGTTCCTTCGTGAAGCATTGGATGAGGATGGCTGGCCTTATTGGGGAGTCATTCTTGAGGACTTGATGGAGAAGAAGTATCGGCCGCAGATTTGCAACGATGTGCAGGGTTGTTTTCATGGCGGCAGTATGAACTTTTTCTACCAGCTTGCTCAAGCGACCAACGAGAATAAATGGACAGGCGAATTTTATATCAGAATGGCCGACTATTTTGTGGAGTATATTCAACAGAAAGACGGTTTCTTTCGTTCGATTGAGCGTAAAACGAGAAAAATACCGGAGAATGATCCACAACGAGGTCTCCATCGTGCAAATGACGATCTGGGGGCATTGGGGTTATTGGGGGCATACAAGGTTACAGGACATAACAAATACCTCAAAGCGATTGAAAAATTCCTGACCGCTGTTTTTGCAAACCAGAACGACAGGGGAATGTTTGATAATTCTGTAGCAGGTATCCCGGTCGTTCTCAACATTATCCATGAAGCCGGGGATCTTGTGAAATTATCTTTTGCATCAGATGACGCCTGCGCAAAGGCATTACAAGCCCTATATCGCGCACAAGAACTGTGCGGCAGGAATCTGGGAACGTATGGTGGCATTCTTGAAGAGCCTCATATTCACAATTATGTCTGTACCCGTTCAAGTTGCTATTCGCTGATTTATTTGATCAAGAAATATTCCGGCATTAAGGATTATCTGTCCGTCTGAACTTAACGAGTATCTATATTATCTACGAAACTTAGGGTGTAGTTTCCATTTTACGTTGAAAATTTGAAAAACAGACCCCTTCTCTTTAGGATGTAACTTTCTGAAACAATGGAGGTTACAGGCCCAAAGGAAAGGAGTCCGAAATGATTGTACCACGG
>JBAZZQ010000057.1:0-23096 GCA_041658725.1 Phycisphaerae bacterium
TTACGAAAAGAGGTAACGAAGACTCTTGGCGGCCATCGATGGCTAGGTCGATTGAATGTTCGCCGAATTTTTCGATTTTCAGGCCCTGGATCGTCAGGAGCATGTTGATCGAGACCGAACTCTGGCCACCGATGGCGAATACGGTCGGCTAGCCGTTGCCTTGATCTCTAAAATCTACCAATCCGGCCGTGAGCGTAAATCCCTGTGTTTCTGAAATTATTCATTTGAAGTGCCATTGCTTATATTTTGATATAGCGGATGTTCCAAGACGCCAGAAATAGTTTGTGTTATAATCGGACTTTGGCAAAATTGAACTCTTGAGGTCGAAATGGGCCCTTTGATGATAAATATAGCTGACATGATGTCCGACGTATAGTAGGTAGCGCTGGATAGATTATTTTATTGTCGACAACGATCATTGGCTATTTTATGTTGGTCCTCATGGAAACCCAAAAGATCAAGGATGGTCGTTCTCTTTCCCATGAGTTACTGGAAGGATTTCGGATGGCGGCGGTGAATCAAAAAGGACGGCTGTGTTTTGATTTGACCCGCGACGGCGAACGGTTTACCTCGAAAACATTTTTGCGGTTTATCCGGAAATTGCGGCTGGAGGCTCCGTTGCGGACGAAGCCCCACTTATAAGGCGAAAATTCTGAAGGCGATCGAGAAGGAAAACCGATCCTGGCTGCGTCTGGAAATTCTTTCTGCCTACAGCCCCGAATTGAACCCGACCAAGAAGGTGTGGGCATTTGCCAAGACGAAAAAGATTCGAAACAAGCAGCCTCTTTTTTTGGCAAGCGATATGATCTATCCTATGTTACATACTATGTCTCGGACGGCCAGTCACAGGCGAGTGATGTTCTTTCACCGGCAGGGAAAAAGGTGTCAGGCAGCGTCCCGCGTCGTCCAGGAGGGTGACTTTGGGGTCCAAGCCGTACATGGCGTGCAGGAGCGGCGATGGTCCGGCAGGACATGCGAGCTGAATATAGATGCGGTTGTCCGGACAGATTTCGATCCCATGGATAGCCACGGCTCCGGTTTCATCTTCGAGATAAAAGACATCGGCACCGGTCCCAGTCGTCCAGTCGCCCGATAGGTGATCGAATCGGACCTCAATACGCCGGCGGGAATGATCGGTAAAGGCAACCCGTGAGGGTTCCGGAAACTCTGCCGCCAGTGGCCGCTGATGAAGGTGCCGGAGGACCAGATCGGCGAAACGATGTCCGACCATGACTCCTGCCACCGCGTTATTGTGAATTTGATCCGATAGCGGGCAATCGATAGTCACCGCCAGGTAGACACGATCCATTTCATGCGTCAACCGCCTTTGTATTTCCCGCAATTGTGTCCAGTCCCTGGGCCAGTCGGCTTCTGCGGCAGGATCAGAACGGAAGGGGTCCAGGACCAGGCGGTTGACCTGCCCGGTGAAGATCGGCAAATCTTCTCGGCCCATTTTCTCGCGGAGGAGCGACACGAACAATCGAAAGCGTCGCTCGTAGTGATCCATCTGTCCGCATAAGGCGTCGCTCTCTCCCTGTATCCAGAGGACCCCGGCCACTCGGCCGCCCGACTTGGCGACCATGTCCATCATGTTTTCAAACAGCACCCCTGGTTTGGCGTCGTCGGTAACCCAGAGCGGAAGCCCGCTTCCTCCCAGGGCACAGGGGATCAAGCCGACGGGAATTCCTGTTTTTTCCAGGAGTCGCTTGCCGAAGGCGAGCCAGGGGCTATGGCCGTGGAATACCCCGGTAACAGTGATCGGATGACGGGTGGAGGTAGCGTCCTCCAGCGGGTGACTGGCCAACTTCCATTTTTCGTCGTTGGCAAAGAGGTGGACGCCTAGAGCGGGACCGTCGTCTGCCGCCCCCTTGCCTGTGCCCGACGCGTTGCTCTGACCGGCGATGATAAAAATATCTCCCACAGCCAGGTGGTGAATGCAGTCTCCCCTCATCGGTCGGGGATCCTTAGCCCTCAGGCGGCGAATCCGGGTTTCTATCCGGTACAGCCCGCCGGCGGGAATATTGATCATAGTGATTTCGAATCGGGAGACACCGGGGTCGATCCTCGCGTCCTGCCAGTCCAGGTGGATCGCCGCGGGCAGGTTGGTTCGCTCATCGACCAGCCTGGCCTGAACGGAAAAATCCTTCTCCTCAGTAGCCCAGGCGCCTCGGCAGATCAGACGTCCGACGTTTTTCTCATCCCGCTGGATCACCTGCCAGTCCATCGGTCCCTGGTCAATCGTTACTCCGGGTATTGTCATTCTTTTTCCTCATTTTATTTCGGAGTCACAGTTTCTGGAACCGGTAAATCGACAGCCGGGGGAGTGTAATTTTTTGATCCGCCATATTGCATCCATTTCCGGTACACGATCAGCATCGGGATTAAGGAGGCTGCGACAAAGACTCCTTTCCAAATAAAAATGTACCGATAATCTCCCACGACATCAATGAATTTGCCTGCCAGGAAGATACCGACAATGCCGCACAAAGCAGCCATCATGCCTTGGGCGGAACAAAACTGACCGTATCGCTCTCTGGGTAAAATGGCGGCAAACATCGGAATACTGCATACGATGTACGCGTAATAAGCGACGGTGCCGATCAGAGAAAAAATCAAAAAACTTTTCGCGTCGTAAACAAAGAAAAAACCGACAGCGGGCATGATAATGTTAAAGATGGTTGCGACGATAGCCATGCGTACGGGATGAATTTTGTCCGAGAGCCATCCCAACACGACGAGTACAGGTATCGAAAGAAGAACGCACCAGGAATTGATCTTTCCGATTTGCTCATAACTCAAATGAAGAGTATTCAAGGAAAAAAAGATGCTGAACGCAGCCGCGGCACCCGAGAACCCAAAAATAGTTGTTGCGACAAAGAACCAGAGGTAAAATGGATGGGTAAAACATTCTCGCATGTAGGTTTTGACCGATCTGATAAGGTTTGGCCTATGCGTTGGCTTGGGTGGTGGCGGATAATTTCCCTCTTTTATCTTCCAACACATCAACATAAAAGACACTAAGTAAAGCAACCCAATCCCCAGGTATATCTCCTGCCGGTGTGTTCCGGCATATTTGAAGATATACCGACTCCAGACAAAAGCAGCAGCTTGTGAAACAATCCGGAAAAGGGACATGAATCGCCCGAGAAAAACGTCGGGAACGACATCGGGCCATATGTAATAGTAGATGGAATTGATAAACATGTTAAAAAACTGAAAACCTATCGAGCAGACACAGACTATCACGAAAATAACCGAAAAAGCGGAAACATGAAGGTATTTTCCCAGAAACGCCCCATGAAGCCAGGTTCCGATAGTGTTGGAATAGCCTATTAGAATCAAAAATATTGTAATAAAAGGAGTTGCCCAGAAGAGGAAAGGGATTCTTCGGCCATAGCGTCCCCGGTGACGATCGCTTCGAGTGCTAATCACGGGAACGGTGAAAAATGCCATCAAATTGGGGATGCTTCCCATGATGATGCCGATTGTGGCGAGTTTTACCCCCAAATCGTTAAGAGATAAGGGAAGTAGTGTGGGCATGACCGTTTCCATGAGGCTGAAGCAGAAATCTCCCCATAAAAGCCAGGCAAACAAACGGACAATCCCCCACCGCGTATAAGTTAAAGTGCCCACCTGATATCGGCTGATTGGAGAGGAATGATCCTCCGCCCCGCCAGTGGATGCCTTATGCCTCGTGACTAATCTTTTAATATTTTCAAGAAACACAGACTTACTCGAATTTCAATAAATACTTAATGGGGTCGAGTCTTTCTTCGATTGGTTTAAAGGTTTGCGTTGAATTTGGAAGCTCTGACCTTGGACTTGGTGGGAAAGACGACGAATTGCGATTGTTTCCGTATCCATTGGATTTTCACGTCGGTTGCTTCTTTGACATCGAACAGATTAACACATTGTACGAAGGGCCTGTGATCGGAAACGCCGTCCGTATGTTCTACTTTCAGCCCGTCTTTTTGGCAATCTCTGACAAATTTAATGAAGTTTTTATCCGTATATGTTGGTAAAGATTTCATTAAGCACATCCTTCTTTGAATATCCATTAACCTTATCTTACCCGTTTGCGAGTGAAATGAACAGGAAAATCTTGGCATGTACCCATATCACGAATCCGTTTGTTTTTGAGATTCGCGGAGAACTTCGTTTAAACTTCCGGCGCGGTATCCTTCGAGGTCGAGGGTGATGTAGGTGAAACCAAGGTCTTTGCAGAGCTTGATAGTGGATTCGCGGAGGGGTGATTCCAAAAGTTGGGCCATTTTGTCGGGCGGGAGTTCGAGGCGCAGTATTTGGCCGTGATGCCGGGCACGCGAGCCGTAGAGACCATGATCGGCGAGGAATGTTTCGACGGATTCGACCTGATGGAGTTTTTCGCCGGTGATGGTGGAATGGTAGGGGAATCGTGAAGCGAGGCAAGCCATGGCCGGTTTGTCGGCGGTGGGCAGGTGGTATATTTCCCTGCTTAGTGATCGGATTTCGTTTTTGGTCAGGGCGGCGGATTTGAGAGGGCTTAGAACGTCCAGTTCGCGTGCGGCGAGCATGCCTGGTCGATAGTCGTTGGTGTCGTCGGCGTTGGAGCCGTCGGCGACGTGGGGAATGCCGCGTCGGAGTGCTTCCTGGCGGACCCTGGAGAAAAGCTCTTTTTTACAAAAGTAACATCGATTGGGGGGGTTATCTCGAAAGCCGGGAATGTCAAGCTCTTCGGAGACGATGACGATGTGCGGGATGCTTTTTTCCCGAACCCATCGAAGGGCTTGGTCGTATTCTTTTTTTGGATAGGTGGACGAAGTGGCGATGACCGCGAGGGTTTTCTCGCCCAGGACCTCGTAGGCCACGGTGAGAAGGAACGTGCTATCGACACCGCCGGAATAGGCGATTGCGCAGCCCTTCGTTTCCGAGAGGAGCTGTTTGAGGGTCTCAAGTTTTTTCAGAATTTTCGCATCCATTTGGTTAATTATATCCACCGTAGCGCCTTTCGCAAAAGGTGGAATAAAATTCATTCCGGTTTTTCATGCGAACTCTGGCAGCGCCGGTATCATACCGAAAATCAGAAATTGATTTTACTTTCTTGCTCATTGTGTTACTCCGGCTTTTGAAATAAGCGTTAAAGGGTTTTCATAAAATATTTTCTGCAAGGTTTCGGGATCGGCACCGGTTTCGCGCACCGTGGCAATTCGCCAGGCAATCAGATCCGCTCCAAACCCCCCATCAGAACCAAAGAGTAATCGGTCCACGGGGCAGTTGTGTAGTATTTCCCGAAGGTATCCGCTGCTGGGGCCACATAAACAAAGGTGAATATTAGGCTGCCTTTTACAGGCAAGGATGGCATCGCGGTATAGATCATCCAATCCGGCGTGGCCAAGGATGATTGTGGTATGAGGAACTTTTTCGGCCACCGCCGCTATTTGAAGTGGCGAACTGTACGGAGGAGTACCGTCGTGAAAGACCACTGGCATACTCAGTTCTCCCGCACGGCTCAGGATCGGCAGAATCGCCGGATGAGTCATGGAAAAGGCCTGAAGCCAGGGATGAAACTTGATCCCTTTGAAGCCCAGTTGAAATTTCGTTCGTTCCAGTTCCCTAAGAGCGGATTCGGTCCCGTCGTGGGGGTTGACCGTCCCAAAAGGAACAAAGAAATCCCGATGTCCTTCGACCGCTTCTACCAGGATGTCGTTGTTTTTCGCCGTATCTCTGATCAATCCATCGGTCGTGAATAACCATGCGCCCACCAGACCTTCCGTCTCAAATTCGCGGCGTAGATCGGAAATCGGTCGAGGCTTGGATTCGAATGTCCAACCTGGCAGGTGGGTGTGTGTATCAATAATCTTCATCGTTTTATTCCCCATAATCGTTTTGCGTTTTCAGCCGCTACCTTCGCTAAATTCTCAGTGTTTAATCTTAGTCGTTTGATTTTGTCTATTTCCAACCCCGGCTGGGACCGCGGAAAACCGGACCCGAAAAGGACACGGTCTGCGCCGACGGTGTCCAAAACCTGCTGAAGGACCACCCCCACTTGGCAGGATGTTTCTATATAAAGATTGGGCGACTGAGTCATGGCCGAAGAGACATCGTACCAGAAATCAGGGTAAGCCCCATGCCCCATGACGAACCGAACATCGGGAAACCGCCGGGCCAGTTCGGCCAGTTGGAACGGCTCGCACACGATCGGAGTGCCCGTATGGCTGTACACTGCCCGGCCGTACGCGAGGCAAACATCAATCAATGGGTCGATGATCCCTTCGGTAAGGCGAAATCCCTGACGCAGGGGATGCAGGTACAATCCACGGAGTCCCCCGTCGAAGGCCCTTTTTAGAATGTCAACCGCCTTGGGCCCATACCACGGGTTTGCGACGGCCAGTCCCGAAAAGAGGTCGGGATGCGTCTTTATTATCTCTGCGGTTTGAACATTTCCTTCCTCGTTGTACACCGTAACGCAGTTATCCCCCGGGGCAATTACGGCATGGTCGATCGAACAGGAAGCCATCGCCTGCCGGTATGTGTCCACCGTGTGGCTTGCCACGTCGCTACTGAAGCGTACTGCCGAGTCAATGATTCTCATTGGCATTCAATCACCTCATAGTCGTTCAACACCGGTAACGTCAACGTCGTCTTTCCCTGGCGGGTTTTTGTTTTCAGAGTCTTCCCCAGACGCAGGGCTCGAACGTTTCCTCCCAGCCGCGAGATTGCCTCCGCTTCCCCCTTGAGGGTGATCGCGTCGAAATCCCAGCCATTGACAAGCTCCACCACTCGCAAAGGCTCTTTCGTCCACCAGGTCATTATAACCTCCGTATCTTTTAAAAATCAGCGGTTTGGGAACAAACGTCACTTCCCTGTGCTTTCCATCCGGCTGGCCCATGACCTGGGATATCGTTGGTCATAATTTTTCTTTTATAACAGCTCACCTTTATGGTCAAGTACCTTTTTAACCGCGGTAGCAATGTCGTCCATGTCGTCTTTCGTCCCTAGGAAAACATTCTGCGGTAGCCACACCGCTTCGGCGGCGCAAGCACGTTCCGAAACCGGGCATTTATCGGCAAAGGCGGCATAGTCAAGGTCTTCGTGGTACGCCGTGCCCAGCGGAAATGAGCCGTTGATGAACTTTTTATTTAGGAACATCGGGTTCCTGTACAGCGGGAACGTATAACCGCCTAAAGCCGGAATCCCTTCAGCGACCAGGGCGTCAATGAAGTTGCGACGCGGCAGTCCGATCACCGGTTCATCATAGCGGAACATATAGATATGGTAGCCATGGCGGGTCGTGCGCGAATCGTGTATCAGTGGACGGATACCATCGATCTTACATAATCGTTTATTGAGATATTCCCCCATCTCCCCGCGGTGAAGCGTCTGCTCATCCAACCGTTGCAGCTGAACCCGCAGGATGGCGGCCTGAAACTCTGTCAACCGGTAGTTCCATCCCAGGCGGTGGAACTCATACCACGGTTGGCCAACACGACGACCCGACCAGATCATCGATTCACATTCAATGGCAAGGTTATGATCATTCGTGCACAGGATTCCTCCCTCTCCGGAGGTCATATTTTTGGCGGCCTGAAAACTGAACGAACTGAAAAGCCCAAACGATCCCGCCCTTTTGTTCTTCCATTCGCAACCGTGGGCGTGGGCGGCGTCTTCAATAACCGCCAGATTGTGCTTCCGGGCGATCGCTTCAATCCTATCCATATCCGCCAATTGACCGCCAAAATGGACGACCATGATCGCCTTGGTCCGTTTGGTAATCGCCTCTTCGATCCGGTTCGGATCAATGTTGTAGGTATGCGGATCAATATCGACGAAGATGGGCAGCAGGTTATTCTGCAAGGCACAGGTGCTGCTGGCAACATAAGTATAGGCGGGAACAATAATTTCGTCCCCGATATTCAAATCCATCGCCCGCAAGCCCATTTCCAGGGTGGCCGTGCCGTTGACGGCGGCAATCCCGTATTTGCAACCGTGAGCGCGGGCGTAATCCTCCTGGAACATCGCTACCTGGCTTCGTTCTCCCTTCTCGGGTTCGGCTAGCTCCACCCCCTGGCCAAAGGCGAATCGCCACCACTTACCGCTTTTTAATACTTTCAGCAGGTTCTCTTCTTCCCGCCCGTCGAACACCGGCCAGGAATGAAACGGATTACTTCGAACAGGACTTCCACCTTTGATCGCTAAACGGGTCATTAAAAGCTCCTTTTACTTTATAGAAACCACGTATCGTTCTTAAACGGTTTTGTAAATAGCATTGACGACCTCGACGCTGCACCGACCATCTTCCAGCGTCACCGGCGGTTCACGCCCCAACGGGACCTTTGAATCCATCTTTGCTCCCGTTACGGTTGACGAACATCGCTCCATTAAGTATCATATATTTATGGAACGAATATAAACAGGATACACGAAAGGATATTAAGTTGTCAAGTGATAAACTAAATTTCCCTAAAATCGCCGCCAACGGTTCTCAATCGGTTCTGCTGAAACTTATTCGCGACCAAGGCCCGATTTCCCGCTCCAGGCTTCGGGACGCCGCCGATCAGCCGCTTGCGGCCGTTTCCCGAAGCATCGTCCGGCTCCTGGCCGACCGCGTAGTCGTAGAAATCCCCCTGGGCGACGTTCAGGGACCGCGGCGAAAGCGCGCTTTGCAATTGAATCCAAAGCTTGGACACTGCCTGGCCATCCATCACAGTTCCGACGAAATCAGCGGCGTAGCCCTCGATACCGCCTACGGGATTATCCACGAAAAAAACAATCCCCTGCCTCTCAAGACCCTGTCCCGCGACCAGCGGATTGCGGCCATTGGGTCCTTCATCGGCCGATTTCGATCCGAAATCCCTCGCGCCGCCGGTCCCTGCCTGGCACTGGCGGTGGTGGACCCGGGTGTCATCGACGAAGCGACCGGAACCGTTCGGATGAGCACGCAGATGGACGACTGGACTGACGTTCCCCTCGTTCATATCTTAGAAAAAAAGATCAAGCTGCCAGTTCTACTTTTAAGCAACAACGTCGTCGTGATTCGAACTATCGACCGGCTGGAATTGAAAAACAGTGTACCAAACCTCCTCTATATTGAGTACCACAGTGGCATTTCCTGCGGGATCAAGCTTCACGACAATTACATCACCGGTCGATCTCACCTGGCTGGGGAGTTCGGACACTTCAAGGTCACCGACCGACCCATACCCTGTCGCTGTGGGGCAGTTGGATGCCTGGAGGCGGTGGCGGCCCTTCCATCGCTGGCGAAAAAGCTCCGGGACCTTCAAGACGAGATTCCCGGCAACCCGTTTCCCCTCCGGTCGCTCCACGACGGATTGGAGGTGCTTACGGCTGCCGCCCAAGGGGACCGGTTGGCAGGACGGGTGGTCCAGGAGGCCTTCGAATACCTCGGTGGAGCGGTGGGCGGGCTAGTCAACCTCCTGGCCCCGGATATGGTGGTATTCGATCATCGCATAGGCCGGGCCGGGCCGGACGCCTTCGCCATCCTCCTACAAGCCGCTCGTAAGAGCATGTTGACCACACACATTGAAAAAACCGAGTTTCGCGTCAGCAGTCTCAGTAAACCCATCACCGCCCTTGGTGGCGCGGTGACTCTGCTCGATGCCCTGATCGAGCATTGAACCAAACACGCCAAAATGGATGAATTTGCCTCTGCCCTATCCCGTCATTATTCTCTCTGGTTCGTCCGGCCAAGCTGGATGATGACAATGATGGGTGGTCTGAATGGTTACTAACTTTGCTTCTTGTGTGTTTCAACAATGTATCCTCTGTTTTATTTTTGATACACCCGTAAGTCATTTGTTTTGTGTCATTCAGAAGCACTTGCATCAAAAGGAGTTAAAACGCATACTTCAATTAACTCTTCGGCACGGTCTTTGCTTTATATCTTTCAGATCGAACATTCAAACTCGCTTGGCCCAAGAGGCCCAGGACAAAAATGTTTAAACTGAATGTATTGAAAATGGAATTGGAAAACTTTTTCAGCAGGAAGTATAAGCTGGCCTTGCTCGCCCTGGCGAGTTTTATATCGCTTTGCTGAGATTAGCCAATTTTGTCATCTTATTGACAGCGAGTCGGATTTATCGTATTTTAAAAAGATCATCCGATTGAGCGCATCTCCGTAAAGAAGGGTTTTCAGTTTGAACGAAAAATTTGAAATTATCGAAGTCCCCCCCGACCAAGCCCAGCGAGTAGAGGCCATGGGAACGAAATTTAAATTCTGGTATAAAGATAAACATCTTGGTGAATGCCTCTATAAGAAATCTCGACAAAACACCGGTGAGGATTGGGCCGAAAAAATTGCCGCCGAATTGAGCGAATTACTCAATTTGCCTCATGCAGCTTATGAATTGGCTCTTTGTAATGGACACCGAGGAACCGTTTCGAAAAATTTTCTTCCACCCAATACCTCTCTTACTCATGGCAATGAGATTCTTTTGAAATTAATACAAAACTACCCTCCCGCACAAGAGGGTCAGAAAAATTTTTATAGGGTATCACAACATAGACTCGATGTCGTCATGGATATCATGGAACTACAAGATGTGGATACTCCGATTGGGTGGAATCCTCCACAAGGAATTAAAACCGGACTTGATACTTTTATCGGATATTTACTTCTGGATGCATGGATTGGAAATACTGATCGTCACCATGAAAATTGGGCATTTCTTCGTGGTTCTCCTCCAAGATTACATTTGGCTCCGAGCTATGATCACGCGTCCAGCCTTGGTCGTAACGAATCAACGGAGAGTATGAATGACAGGTTGACCACAAAAGATCAAGGGCGATCAGTTGGAGGATATGTTGAAAAGTGCAGATCGGCGTTCTATGATAAGATTGATGATAAAAAACCACTAACAACTTTTGAGGCGTTCAAAAAGGCAAAGTTTCGAAAACCTGTACCGGCAAAGATTTGGCTTGATAGACTTGGGGAGATACGGATCGATGAGGTAAATAATTTTTTTGACCGTATTCCCGATGACCGCATTTCAAAGGTTGCAATTAAATTTGGTCAGAAGATACTTGAGCTAAATCGAAATAAACTGCTCGAATTGATATAGAGAAGGAAAAACCCAAAAATGAGGAAACTTTATTTAGCATGGCAGGATCCGACAAGCCGATGTTGGCATCCTATCGGACGTTTAACTTTTGATGGGAAAATCTACCGCTTTGTTTATACAAAAGGCGCATGCGAAGCGCAAAGTAAATGCAATTTTCAACCGTTGGTCTCATTTCCTGATCTGAACAAAATTTATGAGGGCGAGGATTTGTTTCCTTCATTTTCCAATCGGGTTTTATCTCCATCACGTCCTGATTTTGGGGATTTTGTTCAGTGGTTGAACATTCCTGAAGATAAAGACGATCCGTTCGCGTTGCTTGCCCGAAGCGGTGGACGCCGTGCAACAGACACTTTGGAAGTATTTCCCTGCCCCGAGCCGGATGAAAATGGGCAATATCATATCCATTTCTTTGTTCATGGGCTGCAATATTTACCGCCACCGTCGCAAGAAAGGGTTTCTCGTCTAAAACCCGGTGAAGTGCTGCTTATGGCTTATGATTTTCAGAATCCATACGATAATTTGGCATTAATGCTTCGGACCAATGATGCTTCTCCTGGTGATAGATACATCGTAGGTTATTGTCCCCGGTATCTCAAAATGGACATGTTGACTATTTTAAACAGTTGTTCCGTTCAGCCGAAAGTTTTGGTGGAACGAGTGAATTTGCCTCCCGCTCCTTTCAAATTTCGGTTGCTTTGCAATATGACTGGTTGCTGGCCTTGTGATTTTCAACCCTTTCTCGATAAGGCATATCAACCAATCAAGGAAGATGTTCTTGTAGGATAAATTTTATATTCATTTTTCCAGCTGATAATAGCAATTCCGGCGAACGGGTTGATAGCCTGCCCGACGAACGTATTCTTGAAGCTCTTCTTCTAATATTTTGAATCGCACCCCTGTTGAGGCGACGACATTTTCTTCCAGCATGAGCGAGCCGAAGTCATTGGCCCCAAATTTCAGGGCGATCTCGCCGATAGGCGGACTCTGGGTAACCCAGGAGGCTTGGATGTTTTCGAAATTATCCAGAAACAATCGGCTGACCGCCAGGGTTCGCAGATAATCCTGGACACCGGCCAGGTGCAGATGATTTCCAGCCGGGCAATTTCGCCGGTGGCAGATTTCGTATTCGTTGGCCAGCCTTGTGCCGTAGGGTTGGAACGGCCAGCAGATAAAAGCGGTGAAACCGCCTGTTTCATCCTGCAACTTCCGGAGGTGGTCTAAATGTTCGACCCGTTCCGCGGCGGTTTCAAGATGTCCGAACATCATGGTGGCGGTGGTTCGCATTCCCAGCTCGTGGGCCGTCCGCATGACCTCAAGCCATTGGTCGGATGTGCATTTTCCAGGACTGGTTAATTGCCGAACCCGATCAACGAGAATTTCCGCCCCCCCGCCCGGAACTGTATCCAGACCCGCCTGCTGGAATTCCTTGAGAATGGTTTCGATGCTTTTTCCGAAATGGAGATGAAAGTAAAAAATTTCCGGCGGGCTAAACCCATGAATGTGAATCTTCGGAAAATGGCTTTTAATCGTCCGAAGCATGTCAAGATACCACTCGAGGGATAAACTCGGATGATGTCCGCCTTGAAGAAGAATTTGGATTCCTCCCAAATCGACCAATTCCTGAATCTTGGTCAAAATCTGGTCTTTTTCCAAAACGAACCCCTCGTCGCTATTCTCTTTTCGCCAGAAATTACAGAACTTACAGCCGCAGGAACAGACGTTTGAATAATTTATGTTTCGATCGACGATGTAGGTTCGAATGGGAACGGGAAATAGCCGGCAAACCTCGACGTCCGCAAGCTTACCAAGCTCGTGCATATCTTCATGCAAAAGCATGTTAGCCGCTTGTCCGCAGGTTATCCTCGGCATGGAATTTCACTCGACAGGGCTTCCAGGCACTCTTTAAAGCACATCATTCCCGCTTGTTCTTCCGGACCGAGACGGTAGTGAATTATCCGTTGAAAATATTCGCAGGCTTCCTCGGCGGAAAACCCGTGCCCTGGGCCGTACAATTTGCCCAGTTCATTTAGGCGATTTAGATTTAGTTCCGCGGTTTGTGAGAGCACCTCTTTGATTTCGTCGGCAAGCTCATGTGTCTTCGAAGCCCAGACGGCGTAAACGAAGGGCAGATTGAACTGCTCGCCCCAAAGTTTACCCAGGTCATAAATGAAGGGGGCATGTTTAACCCGCCAGGTTTTATCTCCGATAAGCAAAGTCGGTTCGGAAATAGTGGTCGGCAGAACGCCTGAAAAATCTTTGGCGACAAGTTCGGGAATTTTTCCGGCGATCCGATGGGTCAGCACCCTGGCCAGATTGATCGACGTATGAGAATCCGTGTCAACAAATAACGTATCAATTTTCTCAACAGGCACGGGCGAAAATATCTTTACCGTCCAAACTTCCCCACGCGAGCAGATACCGTAGGGAACGCTTATTTCCCACCGGCTTGGATGCGCCAGGTAGTCCACCACGGGCACCAGGGCGACGTCCAAAGAATCGTTTTCCAGCATTTGTGCCAATCGGCTCGGGGGAACCCGGCGAACCTGAACCAACCCTTTTTCGTCCAGACCATGGCCCAGCGGGCAGGCATTCAAATACGGGACCAATCCTATCTGATATTTTTTCATCATAACACCGGCCATTTTATTCGGTTCTTTCTATGGGGTCCATATTCTTTTTAAAAATGGCGGTCAAGACAATTTTTGAGTGGTATGCAACGCCGTGAATTACGCCTCTGAAGTGTAATCCCTTTCTAACCTTCTCAAGAATGTTAGAATGAGATTACGTTCTTTTTTTGCCCCTATTGCCGTTAAAATTCAAAATGGATTCCGGCACAATCCGGTCAAAATCGGCAGTTTCGAATAAATGCGTCTCGCCAAAGTCCGAAATTGGATTTATTCCCCATTCTCCTTGCGATACTTTTCCTGCCACGCCTTGGCAAAGCTCGTTTCGCACTTCGGACACTTGTCATCGAACTGACCCTGCGCGGGATTCATCTTTATGATGAACACCGCGTTGCACTGTGGGCATTCCACTGCCTGGGTCAGGGAATGTTTTTTGCAGCTCGGGCAATCCAGAACCAACGGCCCCATCATCGGGCCCATTTTGCTGGGATCCTGCATCTTTTGCAGTTCACCGATCGTATACTTTACGACTGAGTTGCAACTGGTGCATTGGAACGGAATTTGTTTCTTTGTATCTATGCCGCCGCCTGGTAATACGGAATCAACCACCGTGATGAGGGCCATCGCCAAAACGATCAACGTCACGATCACTAATGGCAATGGTTGTCCTCCTCCGCTTCCACCAATGGTTACGGCAGAAAAAAGTTTACCGAACAAAAGCGGTTTGTTGCGCATCGTCAAGTCCTTTCATAACTAATTCTGAAACACAATCTCAATGATTATACTCACTACAGTCTAATATCTACTAGAACAAATTTTCATAACCTGTGAGATTATAATCTATCGGATGCAAAAGCGTCTACAAAGAATTTTAATTTTGCCATACATTCCAAAAGTTGCGTTGTGAGGAAAAAGGCATTTGGGGTAATACAGTCGTTCCTGAAAAATAATTTAACATTTTGTGAAATAAGGGATTGCGTTTTTTATCGGCGCGCTAAATTGCAGGCAAGGCTGATGGAACAGCTAAAAACCGGAAAAATAGGAGCACTCGATGAAAGCTACGAATCCCGATCCTCAAAAAGTCCTGTTTTCTTTTTTCACTCGTTTGCTGGATATTCTTGATCACGCCCATCCGATGGTCAAGCAGTCTGAGCAGATCGAATGGTCCCGTTTTGACGAGTCGTTTGAGCCGATGTTTTGCGTTGATAACACGGCGAGCCGGCGAAGCTCGACGGCACTTCGCCCACGTAATTTTGTCCCAGCGACTCCAGGCCGCCATGAAACGATACGAAAACCTTCTGCCGAACAAAACTGCTGTAAAATTGCCGTATGGCGGGTCATCTGAGAATTCTCCAAAAACTCCAAATTCACAAACCCCTTCTTCTCAGGTACTTAACAAACGTCCCCGACAGGAGTCGAACCTGTAACCTTTGGCTTCGGAGGCCAACACTCTATCCAATTGAGCTACGAGGACCTGAATTGTCTCACCATTATATCCTCATACAACCTGCTGGACAAGACTTCAATAAAAAAGCTGAAAAACAAAACATAATTACTGGGAAAATATTATCGGACACGTATGAATGTATTTTGTCTTGCAGCCCTGCTGCGAATGTCATATCATATTTAGAGGTTGGTGTGTCTTTTAGGCAGGTATTTTGGTTTTGACTAATTACCAATTTTTTTAAGCACTATTGTTTCAGGACGTTACGAGAGGAGTGCTTTTTTCAAAAATATCGATGTTGGTGCCGATGCGTCTTTGCCTCAAGTGATTATTTTCGCCCGATATTGGTTAAATCAAGTATATAATTATCCAAAAGCTTCCGATAAATAGATATGTAGTTTTTTTACATTTAGAGAGTCTGGATAGCAGGTTCTGATGACAAAAATAAACAAGTTCAATAGTATGGCCGATGTGAAAATTCCTAATGAATACCCCCAAAAGCTTTCAGCGGTGGAAAGTGGAAGTTCATCGGAAAATGGCAAGCCCAAGTCAACCCTCCTTCGTTACCGACGGGTCCTGATTGTTTTTGTTCACGCTTTTCTTTTTGCTTTAAGTTTGTTAATGGCTTTTGGATTGTCGTATAACTTTCAGCATTTTTCGGAATGGTTCGGACAGCTTTTCCTTCCCATGCTGATCGTGGTTTTGGTCATAAAGCTTCTGGTGTTCTGGACCTTCGGGCTCTATCACGGGTGGTGGCGATATGTCTCGCTTCAGGATCTCATGCAGATCATCAAAGCCAGCCACGTGAGTCTGTTATTTTTTGTTTTCGTTTTTTTCGCGACGGGATTTATAGTTCCGAAAATTGCATTGTCGATGGATGATATTATCCCCTTTGAAAAATTTAACCAGGTGATTTTCCTTCTCGACTGGGCCTGCACGATTGCGCTGGCTTGCGGGGTGCGAGTGGCCGTCCGGTTGTATCATGAAGAATTTCGTCAGCTTTCGGGCGGACGCTTGATACGAATATTGATCCTGGGGGCCGGGGATGTGGGAGAAATGGCTCTTCGGGAAATTCACCGGATGTCCGTCGAGCAATACGAAGTGATTGGTTTGATGGATGAAGATACAAGCAAGCACGGGGCGACGATTCTGGGTTATAAGGTGATCGGCAGTCCCGATCGGATTAAAGAGTTTTGCGAAACACATCAGATTGATGAAGTTTTGATCGCCTTGCCAAACGCATCCCCCAAGGAAATACGAAAAATCGTCGAACGATGCCAGGGAACGAACGTCAGGTTCAGGACGCTTCCCCCGCTGACGGATCTGATTTCCGGCCGGCTTCAGGTTTCCAATATGCGCGAAGTGGATATCAATGACCTTCTCGGCCGCGAACCGGCCAAGCTGGATACGGCTTCGATCAGCGACTATATTCAAAACAAGGTGGTTGTGATCACCGGAGCAGGTGGGTCCATCGGTTCGGAAATGTGCCGACAGGTTCCGCGATTCAACCCGACCAAGCTGGTTTTGATCGAACAAGCGGAAAATCCCCTTTTCCATATCGAGCGTGAATTGAAAAAGTTGTTTCCGGAATTAAAAGTCGCCACTTATATTTGTGATATTTGTGATCGAGCACGAGTGGAAATGATATTTGATAAGGAAAAACCGGCAGCCGTCTTCCATGCCGCCGCTCATAAGCATGTTCCCCTGATGGAGCTGAACCCGACGGAGGCGGTCAAAAATAATATTTTCGGGACGAAGAACTGCGCCGATGCCGCCGCCAAGGTCGGTTGTCAGAAGTTTGTGATGATTTCCACGGATAAGGCCGTCAATCCCACCAGTGTCATGGGCTGTAGCAAGCGGATCGCGGAGTTGTATATTCAAAGTCTCTCATCACCCGGTGGCACGCAGTTTGTGACCGTTCGATTCGGCAATGTTTTGGGTTCGAACGGGTCTGTGGTTCCGATTTTTAAGGAGCAGATTCTGCAGGGCGGGCCGGTTACCGTTACCGACCCTGAAATGCGGCGATATTTTATGACCATTCCGGAAGCCTCGTTGCTCGTGATGCAGTCGGCCGCCATCGGCAAGGGTGGTGAAATCTTCCTCCTGGACATGGGCGAGCCGGTAAAGATCGTCGATTTGGCCCGCGACCTGATTACACTGAGCGGATATACTCCCGGCGAGGATATTGAAATCGTATTTACGGGAGTAAGGCCGGGCGAGAAATTGTTTGAGGAGCTTTCCCTCGAGGGTGAAGATATGTCGCCGACCAGTCACGAAAAAATAGCGGTTTGGCGGCGGGCCTCGATGGACGGGAAAACACTTCTGAACGGTCTGGATCAATTGGTGAAAATAACCCAGGCGGATGATCCGGACGTTGTTCGCCAAGCGATGAAAAAATTAGTTCCGGAGTTTCAATACACTTCGACCCCCGTAATGGAGACGGCCCAAAAATCATCTGAACCCGAAGTGGATGTATCGGCGTTTCCACGGGCCATGCCCTCCAAGAATTGATGAACTCGCTCCCGATGGCAATCGGGGATTCTTTCTGATAACATCCCAACCCGCGTCACGCACCAGTTTCTTCTTCCGGGATCGTCATTCCCCCGTTTGGAATTTCCTCGGAAATAATGATGTCCTCGTTAAGCCACTTATACAAATCCACCATTTTACATCGTGAGCTGCAAAAAGGCCGGCTGGGCAGGTCCGCTGATTTTAAGACAACCATAAGTTTTCCGCACGTCGGGCATTTATATTCAATTCCAGGCGATACCATTTTTTTAACCTTAAATTAACAGCATACTGTTCGCTGAATGCTTGCCAATTATATTCTTTTCGCCAACGATAGCTTTTTCCCTCATAAATAACACACCGCAAGTCCATCCTTCCCCAAAAAACGAGTAGTTGTGAATTCCCGCCTCGTGAAAAGTCTTTCTTGTTTCATGGAGTTATCTCCCAAACCATATCGTTCCCTCTATCGCGGAACGGCGTCGGGCAATCCGCCGTCTACGGGGAGGCAGGCGCCGGTGGTCGGGGTTTGGCGGGAGGCGAAAAAGAGGACGGCTTTGGCGACATGGTCAGCGGTGACTTTCACCTTTAACAAATTCCGGCTTTGATAGTATTCCTCAAGGCCCTTTTCGTCTAATCCGCGGGCTTTCATTCGATCCGGTCCGACTTCGGCCCACAGGCCTGATTTATGTGTGCCGCCTGAAAAAACGGCGTCCGGGGCGACCATGTTGACCCGGACATCCAGAGGGGCGAATTCCAGGCTGGCGATCCGGCATAATTGATGCGCGGCGGCCTTGGTCGCACTGTAGGCTCCAAAACCTGCGCCGGGGGAGTACACATTTTTGGTTGAAATCAAAACGACATCGCCGCCGGTCCCCTGGAGTTTAAAATAGCGGCCCGCCTCGGTGAGCACGAGAAAAGTCCCGTCGATATTGACACGCTCCACCCGGCGAAGGGATTCCAGATCAATATCCAATAAAGGTTTGGCCAGGGCAATTCCGGCGTTGATGACCAGAAGGTCCACCCCGCCCCAGGTTTGAATCACTTTTACAAAACCTTGTTTTACCGAAGCCAGATCGGTTACATCCATTGGAACGCCGACAATATTTTGATGACCTATTTTCTGGAATTCCTGGACAAAGGAATCTAGCTTTTCGCCGGGCAAATCCGTGGCGGCCAGGTAACAGCCCTGCTCCAGCAGGTGTTTGCAAATCCCATAACCGATTGCCCCGGCGGCTCCAGTGACCACGGCGATTTTATTTTGGAATGGCTGAGGTGGTTGCGAAGGGACGGAGTATTCTTGCGTGTAAAGAACACCGATGCCCGGCAGAGTGACGGCTTGGGGTTTTGTTTTATGATGTGATTCGTATTCGGCAATTTTTTTTTGCCATTGTTGACGAATATTGTTGGGGTCAACGATTTCCAACGATAAGGGGGGCAGCTTCGATTCGCCTGGTTGTTTCAAAATCACCGGTTGCCAGGGCAGGTCCGGATGACCGGTCGGCTGGGCGAGCAACCCTCGTACTATCGGAATCAATCCAAAGTTTTTTTCTTCCGGCATACATCAAATCCTTATAAATCCGTCATTGCGAGCGGAGCGAAGCAATCTCATTCTTGCCTCGTTTGTTTGGCACGGGATTGCCGCGCCGATGCTTCGCATCGGCTCGCAATGACCTATGTTTTTGAGCGATATTGTCTGATCGCGCCGAGTATGAATCGGGCATTTCCGGCGGGGTCTTTTCCGTCGAAGACGGCGCTTCCGGTTACGATCACGTCCGCGCCTGTTCCCGCTGCCTGGGCGATGTTGTCCCGCGTAATTCCACCGTCAAGGCCGACGAAGATTTTTCGGTTGTTTTTGCGAATCATTTCCTGGACGAGTTTGATTCGGCCGAACGTGGAGGCAATAAACTTCTGTCCGCCCCAGCCCGGATTCACCGCCAAAAGGAAGATCATGTCCACCTCATCCAGGAGCGGCGATATGGTTTCCAGCGGCGTGCCAGGATTCAACGCGATTCCCCGAACGATTCCGCGGTTGGGATCATTGACGTTCTTCATTTTCCCCAGGACCTGTAGAACCCGGTGGCAATGCGGGTTATTTTCCACGTGAATTGTTATCATGTCCGCGCCAGCGGCCACGAAACTTTCCAGCTTGTCCAAAGGATTTTCGATCATCAGATGAACGTCCTTGAAGAGCGTTGTTTTGATCGCTTTGATCACCGGCGGACCCATCGTCATCATCGGGCAAAACACGCCGTCCATGACGTCGATGTGCAAAAAACGAATCCCCGCGTTTTCCAAAATGGAAAGTTCCGCGTTCAAAGACATCCAGTCGGCGGTCAGGACTCCGACGCTGATAATGGGGACCTGCGTTTGTAAAATGGATTCCATTTATTTTTTCTTTTCATTTTTCAAGGTGTGGTAATATTCCAACGCCTGGGCGGGTTTCATATTTTCATGGACCACTTTTTCGACGGCCTTGATCATGGCAATCGGGGCGTCGGTCTGGAAAATGTTTCGTCCCATGTCCACGCCGCCGGCGCCCTGTTGGACGGCGTTGTAGGCCATCGTCAGGGCATCGAGTTCAGGAAGCTTTTTACCCCCAGCCATCACGATCGGCACGGGGCAGGAGGCAGTGATGGTTTCAAAATCCTCCGGCACGTAGTAGGTTTTGACGAACTGCGCCCCCAATTCCGCGCAGATCCGGCAGGCCAGCCGGAAATACTTCGCGTCGCGAACCATGTCTTTTCCCACCGCCGTTACGGCCATCGTCGGAATTCCGTACCGCAATCCCATATCCACCAGCCGGGTCATATTGTGAACCGACCGGGTTTCATATTCCCCGCCGATGAAGACTTGCAAAGTGATGGCCGACACGTTCATGCGAATGGCGTCTTCGATATCGACGGCCAGCTCTTCATTGGAAAGCTCTTTTAAAATGCTCGGTCCCCCGCTGCAGCGCATGACGATAGGCTTGGTCAGCTCGGGCGGAACCACCGTGCGCAAAATCCCCCGCGTCAGCATAAGGGCGTCGGCGAAAGGCATCAGTGGAACGATGTTCAAATCGATCCGTTCCAAACCCGTGGTCGGACCCTGAAAGTAACCATGATCGATAGCCAGCATCAGCGTCCTGCCCGAACGAGGATTAAAAATCCTGGCCAGACGATTTTTCATCCCCCAGTCCAGCGAGCCGGCGCCTTTTAAAAAGAAACCAGGATTCACCTGAGGGATATCCGCGTAAAACTTTTTTGCTTCCTTGACTTGATCCAAATCCGCCATTGTAAAAATCCCTTTCAATGTAATTATTTATCAAACGAAACTTTCATTCCGTGGACTATTTTATTGGCCTCATACAAACTTTCGAAGGTGCCCGCGTCGGTCCAGGGGACGTCGATGGTGTTGTAGGTTAATTCGCCCATGCCGATGTAGGCGTTGTTTACATCGGTGATTTCCAATTCACCGCGGCCTGAGGGTTTCAGTGATTTGATGATATCAAACACGCGATGATCGTAAAGATAGCATCCGGTAACCACCAGGTTCGACGGCGGGACTTTGGGTTTTTCGATAATTTTAACGACCTTCTCTCCTTCGACGATTGCGACGCCGAAGCGTTCGGGGTCATTTCGCGGCTGAAGGACGATTCTGGCACCTGTGGTAAAACTGTTCATGTAAGGATTTAGATTTCCGGCGTAAATATTGTCGCCGAGAATAACCATCACGTCATCTTGTCCGACGAAATCCTCGCACAATCCAAGAGCCTGGGCAATCCCGCCAGCCTCATCCTGAACGCGGTAAGTAAACCGCACGCCGAAGTCTCGCCCAGAACCCAGCACCCGGACAATCGAGTCCAGATGGTCGATTCCGGTCGTTACCATGATATTGTTTACTCCGCACTGGATAAGGGCATCCAACGGCCAATAGATCATCGGGTAGCGGCCTACTGGAAGTAAATGCTTGTTGGTTACTTTGGTCAGTGGAACCAGTCTGGATGCTTTTCCGCCCGCCAGAATCACGCCTTTTCTTAACGTTTTCGATGACATGTGTATATGTTCTCCAGTGTTACGAGGATTAGGACGCGTTGTGTCTTTGTTTGTACCATTCGAAGGTTAATCTCAATCCTGTGTCCAAATCGACATGCGGTTTCCAGCCGAGGGTCGATATTTTCTGGGTATCCACGGCATAACGAAAGTCGTGGCCTTTTCTGTCTTCGACAAATTTAATCAACTTTTCGTCCGACCCTGAAATTTTCACAAGCCGCTTCGCCAGTTCCAGATTGGGTAAATGACAATTGGCTCCGACATTGAATACGTCCCCGGGCTTCGCGTTTTGAAGGATAAGTAAAAGGGCTTGGACGTTATCCCGCACATACATCCAGTCCCGCTGGTTGGTTCCCTTTCCGTAAACGGGAATGGGTGAGTTGTTCAGGCAATTTCGAATGACCGTTGGGATAAATTTCTCTCCATGCTGGCGCGGGCCGTAGTTGTTGGTGCTTCGTGCGACGAGCACCGGCAGATGATACGTTACATGATAGGCATGACACAACTGCTCCGCCGCGCTCTTGGAAGCGGCGTAGGGCGAACTCGGATAGTGGGCGTCCTCTTCTTTAAAATATCCTTCCGCTCGCGATCCGTAAACTTCATCCGTAGAGATATGCAGGAACTTTTCCACCCCGTACTCCAGGGCGCACATCAAAAGCCGCAGTGTCCCCGTTACGTTCGTGTCCACAAACACCACCGGACCTTCGATTGAATTATCCACGTGGGTCTCCGCCGCGAAGTTCACCACCGTATCAATCCCGCGGGAAAAGACCTTCCGCAAATCGTCCATGTTTCGGATGTCGCCCCGGACCACCTCGATACGATCCTTGACCGTTTCAAGATTGCGGATATCCCCCGCGTAGGTAAAGGCATCCAGACAGATGATCTGGCCTGCTTGTTTTTCCACCAGAAGATCAAGAAAATGGCTCCCGATAAATCCCGCTCCGCCTGTAACTAAAATTCGCTTCATAATGATTTTACTCGGATTTTTCAATAGTTCACAAAATTCACTTAAATTATTGACCCCTAAGCGTTTTTTGTCAATTCATATCTCAATGACTTGGCAACTATCTCAAAAGACCAAAAGCGCCATTGCGAGCATCTAACTGGTTACGCCGGCGATTTTCACAAGGAACTGCGTGGCATGGGCAATTCCGATTGCCCGTGTCTTTTTCCCCCATTCATGCCTGGAAGACACGGGCAAGAAGACTTGCCCATGCCACCCAACGCCGTGAACTTAACGGCAAAGCAGATAAAATTAAAATGGAACATCGCCCTGTGTATCTGCCGCAAAAAACCTTATGCGCCGCTCGTGTTTAATTTTCGGATGGTATAAATCCACTTGAAACGGTGGCTTGTATAGCTTCAATCTCATTCTAACGTTCTTGAGAATGTTAGAATGAGATTTGTTGCTTCGACGTTGGGAACTAAA
>JBAZZQ010000058.1:0-22996 GCA_041658725.1 Phycisphaerae bacterium
ATACGAAGGATTTTGGTGCAAATGAACCCGGTATCGCCAGTATCCAGATTTATGATGCGGGCGGCGGAGACGTAGCGGAGTTTCTGCTGATAAGCAATGATGGCAGTCCATACCAATTTGCGGCGATGGCCATCGATCCATTGAACTCCACGAACTATCGAATTCGAACTTATAATTTCACCGGGTATGGGAACGGTTATCGAGATACCACGGTGGCGAGAAGTACCGGCGCTCATACGTTCAAGATCGCGTGGCCTGCTACGGGCACGGTGCTTTTTTACATCGATGATGCCTTAGTCTCCACCGCGTACAACGGGAAAACGTCTGGGTTTGATGCGGTTAGTTTAGGACATCAAAGTTCCCAAGGGACTCCTCCTCTGAATGCCCATTCGTTCGACAACCTGAACATTGTTCCTCCGCCGGCGCAGGGTGGTACCTTTGAATTCAGCACCTTCACGATGTCCATGAATGACAATACGAACTCGACGGTCAACATGACGAGCGGAACGATGAATGTGGGTGGCTACGTTTGGATTGGCTATTGGAACGCACCCAACCAAACTGCAATTTTCAATTTGAATTTGGGCACCAATGGGGAGCCCAACAATGGAACTCTGGTCAATCGGGCGGATCCACCCCCCCCTGAGCTCCCTCAAGCCCACAAGCTTGGGATCGGAGGGGGGGCAGTCAATGCGATGGATGTGTTCCAGGGCAACGGTGTGGTCGCGTTAAGCGGGTTGCTGGAGCTAAACGGCGGCCGGGTCATCGCCGACGGCGGGGCCGGGTCCACGACCGACAAGACTCTGGACATGTCCACATTCGCCCAGATACTTAAGCACGTACACAACCCCACCGACAATGGGACCTCCGGCTTCTATGCCCGTAATAGGGGCAAGTTGATTTTGCCCCCGGTCGTGGTGGCTTCCGGAAGTAACCAGTATGTATGGGGAGAGGACCCCGAAGAAGGTTACAACATTGATCTAACAAACAGTGTCCTGATGTCATTTAATAGTGTGACGACGGGGGACAATGTAACAGGGTCTCTTCTGGCCGCCAACCGGTCCGACGTGGGTGATACCGAGGCGTTTAACTTTATCGGGGTCTGGAATTTCAGCCCCGGGGTTCTCTTCAACTTCGGGTCCGGATCGGTGAATTTGACGTTCCGGTACGACGACATCCTGGCGGCTGGCCAGGGGATAAATCAGGCCGATCTGAAGGTTTGGCATAAGGTCGGCGCGACTTGGGTCGATGTTACAACCAGCGTGGATACGGTCAATAAGCTCATCATCGCCAATGGGATCAATTCCTTGTCCAAGTTCGCGGTGGGCGTTGTGGTCACACAGGTGGCGACGCCAAATTTCGATCCTTCGAATCCCTTGATTTATAATACTCTCAATCCGATTGTGATTACTTGCGCGACTCCGAATGTGACGATTCGGTATACAGACAACGGCACTGAGCCGACTGAGAGCAACGGGACCGTGATTATCTCCGGAAACTCGGTCAATGTGATTGACGGAACGACCTTGAAAGCCCGTGCGTGGAAGACCGGTTTAACTGTGAGCGGCATTCAGAGTGTGACCTATACGGCCCCTCCCCTGGATAATCCACAGACGATTCCTCAAATGAGTGGGGTTAATGTGGACGGCAATCTGGCGGACTGGGCCGGGGCGGAATGGATCCCGCTGAATGTCGTCTATAACGGCGCTCCGTCGGACATTGCCGAGGCGTTCTTCGCATTGAAGTGGGACCCGGCGACTCCGAGTAAGGTCTATTTTGCCGTAAAAGTGCGGGATACCGCCCACTTCTTCACCGACAACTACACCGATTGGAATGCGCGGGACGCGGTGGAACTGTACCTGCATACCACCGGTGTGAGCGGTGATCAGTCGTTCGCCTACTCCGAGGCGGCTCAGCAGTTGACGATTGGAATCGACAACACCACTCGCAACACGGTGTGGTCGAACCTCGGGAATAATATGGGTATCCCCACCAGTGGATATGATTTCCAGGCGGAGGGCCGTGAAAGCGGCGAGTGGCTGTACTATGAGGCCGCGATGACCTCCTACAATTACATGGGAGGCTTTACCAGTTTGCCAGGCGTCCTCGCTCCGCTGGCCCTCGGCCAGATCATCGGTGTTGACGCGGTGGTGACGGGTCACAACGGATCCGCCTACACCGGCCAGAAGTCGGAAAACACGAAGACCGGAAAGTCGGCCAATTACAACCAGTTCGGCCTCCACAAACTGGTCGCGGGCAGCCCGTTTGTTGCAACCACAGCCGACCTTGCCGCCGTCCTGGCCGCCATGGACGCCACGGCCACCAGCGGCAACTGGAATGGTGCTGCCGATTTCGACAGCGACGGCGAAGTCACCAGTTCCGACCTGGCGTTCGTGCTTGTGAATCTGCCGTAGGAATGTTGGATTTTCGAGTGTGTGGGCGGGGCTTGCTCCGCCCACATTTTAAAAAATGTGGCGGTCCGCTTGATCGTGGACCGTCGCTTTCAGTGAATTTTAATACAAGGGTATATTTATTGTAAAGGATAAGATTATGCATTTCTTCAATCAAAAATCTAAAACCCAAAATCCAAAATTGCGTGGTTTTACCCTGATCGAACTCCTGGTGGTCGTGGCGATTATCGCGGTTCTCATTTCCATCCTGCTGCCGGCGCTGGGAACGGCCCGGGAATCCGGTCGGCAGGCCGTATGCGGGATGAATCTTAAGCAGATCGGGCTTGCCTGGCAGATGTATCTGGAAGATTATGACCAGACCTTTTACGGCTCGGGCGGGGGCGACAACTGGATGGATTGCCTGTATTTAAAAAATTACATTACCACGGTGGGCCAGGCGGGCGATCCCAACAAGCTTTATACGGGAAAGCAATTGGCTCGTCCGAACGCCAGTACCTTTTTATGCTCCAGCAATAAAAATTATCGGTGCAACAATGGTTATTATCTTCCCGCCTTTAATTATTCGATGAACTACAAGATATGTTTTTTTGCACCATCACGCGGAGGTCTTACTTATTATTCCTACAAGCTGGGGCAGATACTAAATCCTGGCCAGTGCGTTCTTAATTACGACAGCGCGGAACGTTGGTTGGCTCTCGGAAATGTCTATAGCGTCAGCCGGTCGCCTTTTGAGCTAGGGTCGGGGGGAATCGCCTATCCTTATATGGGAATGTTCCACCGACAGCAAAACGGGGTGCAGGTTCTCCTCGTCGATGGTCACGTTGAATCCGTATCCAAAGATGATGCTTTCGACTTAAATATAACCAATAGCCGTTGGTGGAATAGATTCGATCCCGTTGGTGAATGAGAAGAAACAGAATACAGCCCATTTCCATACAGGAGAAAGGCGTTAATGATGTCGAATCGGACAAATTATATTCTGGCTTGGTTCATAGTTATCTCCGGCTGGACCTGGGTAATCGGCTCCAATGCCCAGGCTACGAACGAAATCCTATTATATGACTTTAATGACCCGGCCGCATATCCGGGCTGGACGACCTATGGGTACCATAAACTTCAGCCGTCGTTTGCCGACGGGGCGTTGGTGGGGACCGTCACTGATAGTGATGAAAGCGGGGGCGTCTATTTTGTAACTCCGCCAATTCAACCCTTTGACGCCAGTCAGTATCCTTACATGCAAGTGAGAGTAAAATCCAACAAGAACTATCAATTTGAATTTTACTGGATGGATGACATTGACCAAACTTGGGTGGGCCATCAGGCACTGATTCCCCTGGTCGCGGACGGACAGTATCACACTTATCAGGCCAATCTGTTGCAGACCGGTCGCTGGCATAACAATATCACGCAGTTGCGATTCGGTATCACCACATATGGCACCCAGCCGCTCGTCACGCCCCAGGTGGACGATAATATTAGCTGGGATTTCTTGAAATTGAAGATGCCCACAATACCGAATAATACAATGGAATTTTTAAACTTATGGGAACGGGAACAGGTGGCGGGGCGGTTGTATCACAGTTCGATCGCGCTTGACTCTATCTATCGGATGCGGCTTTTGACGAGCGGAGGGTCCGAAGTCCGAAGCGTGACCGGCGCGGTGACCACCGTCGGCAAGGCAGAAGCCCTCTTGAGCACCGCAGGCGTCACCCCCGGAAATTATACTCTGGAATTTAAAGCCTTTGCCGCCGATAACACCACTCAACAAGCCACGGCGAGCAAACCGTTTCCCAAATTGACCACACCTGTCTGGCTTAAGACCCCGGTGGAACGGCAAGTCAATGAAGTGCCGGCGCCGTGGACGCCGATGACCACGGCCACCGGTCAGATCCAATGCTGGGGACGAAGCTACAGTTTCCAAAGCCTGCCCTTTCCCTCCCAGATCAACAGCCAGGGGGTGAATATGCTGGCGGCACCCATTGTTCTCCAGGGGACAATCGATAACCAGAGCATCGGGTGGAATAGTGGGACCTTCGCTTTTACCGACATCCAGGATTACAAGGTTTCCTATCAAACCTCCTGCACCGGAAACGTGGCGGACTTGAGCGGCAGCGGGTATGTCGAGTTTGACGGCATGATGTGGTTTGATTTTCAACTCAATCTTCATTCCGCCAACGCCCAGATCAGCAGTCTGTATCTGGATATCCCGCTCAACAAAGCAAACGCACTGTATTACTGGTACGGCGGCACCAGCTGGGATTCCTACTCCGCCGATTTATTTACCAGTAAATCGTTTCCCTTTATGCCGTATATCACCGTTTCGGACGACGAGCGGGGACTCTGCTGGTTCACCGAATCCAAGGAGAATTGGAGTATTGATTCTTCCTCCGCCGCGCAATTGATTGCCGGGACCAGCATCAACACCGTCCGCGTCCACCTCGTGAATGTTCCCGTTACCTCTGACAACCAAACCGTCAAGTTTTCGTTCGGCCTTCAGGCCACCCCCGTGAAGCCTTATCCCGCCCAGCCGGAGGACCATCCGGGGCGCTACTGCGTGACCGACGAGATGAGCGGGAATGGTGTTTACTCCTTTGATAAGGACATCATGTCCGCCTATAGGGCCAAATCGATTGCCGCCTCGAACACGGGCGACCGGGTCATGGACCTGATGCCCTCCGACAGCGGTGATAAGCTGGCTCTGCAAAATGCCCTTGCCGATTGCGAAAATCATGGGATTAAAGACCTGTCCTACACCAATCTGGAAAACGTCAACATCCAGGACGAAGGATTGCTCCAGTACGGGGATGAATGGATGGTGATGCTGAACGGAAATTGGCAGGCCCGACCGGTGCAGTCCGTCGATAACGGTTTTCCGGATTTTTACCCGGTGTCGACTGCCTCAGGGGCCTGGCAGGATTACCTGGTGTGGAAGGTCCATCAGGCGATCGATCAAGTGGGTTTGCAAGGGGTTTACCTGGACTGCTCCGATCCGGGGAATTGCTGGAATCCGTATCTGGGTGGTGGGTACACGGACCGTAATGGGATTGTCCGCCCGACCCTCACGATCCGGGCCAACCGGGAGTTGATGAAGCGGCTGTATGCACTGAAGAAAACACACCCGAATTTTCGGATCGAGTTCCACATGTCCACGTTCCCGGTCATGTCGTCGCATTCCCTGGCGGATATAGCGATGGACGGTGAACAGTTCGTGGTCAAACCCAGTGGTTTTCAATTACCCCTCTCTTCGTTCCGTGCCGAGTTCATGGGGAAGGTGTGGGGCATACCATCAAATCTGTGGGTTTTTACTCGAAACGCGGGGGCCCCGGGCTACTTCGATAACGAACGGGCCGTGGCCTTTTGCATTTTGCACGGGACCGAAGTCAATCTCGAGCCGTCGCTGTTGTTTCTGGATCGTTTGGGCCGACTGTACGACGTGATGAGCCTCTTCCAGGTCAGTCAGGCCGAGGCGTTTCCTTACTGGAAGAATCCTCCGGTAACGGTCAGTTCCACTGACGTCGCGGCCAACGTCTACAAAAAGCCCGGTGAGGCCCTGATAATCTTGAGTAATCTGCGGGAGAATGCCTTGACGGTTCAGGTGCAGCCCGACCTGGGCCAGTTGGGCTTGAGCGGGGATATCTATGCCAAGGATTACCTGGACAACGCAACGTATCACGTTACCAATGGGACGTTTTCGACCTACTTGAATACTGATATCCGGGTGAAAATCTTCCACCTCGGAACGATCGACAAGTTAACCTACTCAATCGCTCCGCAGCCCACGGTCGCGGAGTTTCTGGGGGACAACACCAGCGTGTCCAATTTCCCCACCGAATGGCAGGCCTGTTCGGCCCTGAAGAATTTTGTCGCCACCGAGCAACCCTACACTCCCGCCGCGTTTTCCAACCTGTGGTTTGACTTGGCCAGCCTCAACCCTTCCCAACGAATCTTTCTGGGTATCGAGATTCGCGAAACCGGAAACGGCAATCCTGAAGGGGACGGTTCCGCTTCCATCCTGCGTTTCACCTTGAACGGTCAGAATTTGGTATACAGCGAAACCCCCGGCCATGGTAATCTGGTGGGGAAGACTCAGCCTTTTAGCCTGAATTGCGGTGTGGGGCCCAATACATGGTTCGGTGCCAGCCAGGCATGGACGGTGTTTTATTATCCAAGCTTTACACTACCCACGGAGCGGCGGTACCAGCTCTATCGACCGATCGGATCAAATCCCCTGACTTATGTCTTCGATATTACCGATCTGGCGATAATCGGCAGAAATTACCTGACCTTGACGACGGCCAATTCCTCCTACGATAGTGGGTTATCTATCAAAACTTTGGCCGTGGGACTTACTCCGCCCGTTACCGTATCGGGAACGGTGACTCCCAACGACTACACAGGAGATAAAACGGCAGTGAGTGTCCAATTCGAGTTTCGACCGGTCCCGACCGGTAGCTCTACCGTTTTGAACACATTCCTTAATGCCGATGGGACCTTTACCCTCGATAACGTCACTTTGGGGACCTATAATATCGCCGTTAAAGCTGACCATTGCCTACAGAAGGTCCTCTCCACGGTGGACATAACGGCCAATCCATTCCCTCTGGGTGTGATCTCCGTGGTGAACGGCGACTGCGATAACGATAACGAAATCACTTCGAGCGATCTGTCGATCGTTCTATCGGCCATGGACACCCTCCCCGGCAATCCCGACGCCGACTTGGACGGAAATGGCGAAGTGACCTCCGCGGACCTGAGCATCGTTCTTACCGGCATGGACCAAATAGGTGATCCGTAGATCACACATCCCAGCCAAGTGAACCTAATATAAAAAAAGGAACCATAAAATGATCCGAAGACTCGCTTACTACACCGTGCTAATTCTTGTTTTTGTTTCCAAGCCGTCCTTCACCTTCGCGGCAACGGCCTCGAGCGACAACACTGAGATAGTCTTTGATTTCGACAATCCCGCCCTCTATGCGGAGTGGGGGAAAACTAATCATAATTTTTCAGGAGTCGTCCAAAACGGGGAATTGATCTGCACGGTCCAGAGCGACAACGAAAGCGGCGGTCTTTATTTTGTTTCTCCGCCCATAAAAGCCTTTTCGGCCGGTGAGTATCCGATTTTTGAGGCGAGAATCAAAACGAACAAGAATTACATGTTTGACCTGTACTGGTTCAACGACTCGGACAATACGTGGGTCGGGCATAACAAGATGTTTCAATTGACCGGAGACCGATATTACCGTAATTACGTCGTGGACTTGAGCAAGGCCGGAAATTGGCGGAATACGACCATACAATTACGGCTGGGGGTTACGACCTACCAAGCGGAAGGCGCTCCTAAAGTGGAAAAGGGCGACGTCGTCATTATTGACTATATCAAATTTAAAAAGCATTCTCAGCCGGTCAATACTCTGGAGTTTTTAAATTTATGGGAACGGGACCAGATCGCAGTCAGATTATACAATCCGGACCTTAACAAAGAAGCAACCTATAAGGCCAGTTTGGTCAAAGAGGGTAAGGGTAAACCCCTCAGCAGTTTAACGGCCCCTGATGCCGGCAAAGGGATGGTGGAAATCGTTCTCGACGCCAAAGACGTTGCTCCCGGAACCTATGACCTGAAAATTGAAGCCTTCGGTCCCGATGGAGTAAAAATAGCTGAGGCCGGTAAACCCTTCGAGAAATTGAAAAAACCGGTTTGGTTAAAAACAGCGGCTCAGCGGCAGATCAATGAGGTTTTATCCCCGTGGACGGCCATGAAGGCGTCGGATCGTGAAATCTCGTGTTGGGGACGAAGTTACCTGTTTGAAAGCCTTCCATTTCCTTCTCAGATTATCAGCCAGGGTTCGCCGATGTTGACTTCGCCCATGACCCTCAAAGGCCGCATCAGCGCAAAAGACATCGAGTGGGGTAAGGGAACCTTCGAGCTTAACGATCAAAAGGATTACAAAATCGGTTATCGAACGACGTGCGAAGGAAATGTGGCGGATTTGGAGGGGGAAAGTTACGTCGAGTTTGATGGGATGATGTGGTTTGATTTTAAGTTGCGCCTGAAAGACCCGCGCGCCTCTCTCGATAACTTATATGTCGAAATTCCGTTGAAAAAGGAAAGCAGTCAATACTATTGGTTAGGCGGGGTGGGATGGGACGCGTATCAATACGGAGGTTTTAAAGAGAAATTGAACAAACGGTTTAGCTTCATGCCGTATATTGCGGTCTGCGGCGACCAACTGGGAATAACCTGGTTTACAGAGTCGCAGCAAAACTGGAATTATGATCAAAAAAACGCAATTCAACTGATCAGCGGAAAAGATCGAAACGTGATTCGAGTCAACCTGGTTAATATTCCTTATACGCCAAACCAGTCGGAGCTGGAGTTCTCCTTTGGTTTGCAGGCTACGCCCGTCAAACCCTGGCCGAAAAAACCGGAGGATCATCCGGGCCGGTATTGTGTCGCCGATTCTCACAGCGGAACGGGAATTTACGGCTATGACAAAGCCTTGTACGCCCGATACCGGATTCGCACCATTGCTTATTCCAACTGGTCCGACCGATCCATGGAACTGGATCCGGGAGACAAATTTGCCGATTTGAAAAAAGCGGTGAGCGAATGCGAAAAGTACGGCATCAAAAATTTGCCGTATCTCAACCTGGAAAATGTAAATATCCAGAATGAGGGTTTACTGCGGTACGGCGATGAATGGATTTCGATGCCGGACGGGCGGTGGAATCCCAAACCGTTAAAACCACTGTATGACGTTTATCCGGATTTTTATACGGTGACTTCCGCTTCAGGAACTTGGCAGGACTATTTTCTGTGGCAGGTGGAGCAGGTCATGGACCGGCTGGGCTGTCAGGGAGTTTATCTGGACTGTTCCGACCCGAATCCTTGCTGGAATCCATATCTGGGCTGCGGATACACGGACCGCAACGGTCAATTCAAACCGACCATTCCCATTCGAGCCAATCGTGAATTCATGAAGCGGCTTTACCTTCTCAAAAAGAAAAAACCGAATTTCAGGATACAATTTCACATGTCCGCCATGCCGATCATGCCCACTCACACCTTCGCGGATGAGGTGCTGGACGGGGAACAATATGTCAGTAAACCGGCGATCTTCGAACTGCCGCTGGAAAAGTTCCGGGCCGAGTTCATGGGCCAGCCGTGGGGAATTCCCTGCAACCTTCATGTCATGACGTCAAACCAGGGGATGCCCGGTTATTTCGACAATGAAAAGGCGTTGGCCTTTGGCATCCTGCACGGCACGGAAGTGAATATGGAGCCGTCGCTTCTCTTTTTCGACCGTATCGGAAGGTTGTATGACGTTATGACCGCGTTTGGGACCTCTCAGGCGGAATTTTTCCCTTACTGGAAAAATAAGGATAAGATTAAAGTTGGTTCTCCGGACGTGGCGGCGAACGTTTATAAGAAAGGCAACGAAGTCCTGGTGGTTCTGAGCAATCTGCGAAAAAATGATGTGGACCTTGGTGTGGAACTCGACTGCGCCCGATTGGGGCTGTCAGGGGAAACCTATGCCAGAAATTATCTGGATGATGAAGTGTGTAAATTGGACGAAGGAAAGTTCCGTACCGGGTTGACCACGGAACTACGGGTCAAGATTTTCCATGTTGGACCGAAAGAAAAATTGATCTATGCCGTGGGCCGACAGCCGACGGTGGCGGAGTTTATGGGTGATTTCAGCAAATCGAATTTTCCCCCGGCCTGGGAGAAATTTTCGACCGTCCACAACTTCGTTTCCGCGGAAACGCCCAATTCCGAGAATAAATTTTCAAAATTAAAGTTTTCCTATCCGGACGGAACGAAGGGCAAGCGAGTCTATCTGGGAATTGAAGCCCGGCTGGGCGGAAATGGGAATCCGCAAGGGAATGGCAGCCTGTCAATTTTAAAGGTGGGCCTGAACGGAAAAGAGCTGGATTTTACCACCCTTCGGGGAAAAGGAAACCTGGTGGGAAAGTCCAATAGGTATCACATTGGCAGCGGGCTTTTAGGCGACTATTACAGCCCGCAGAAGAAAAGCTGGACTCTTTATGCCTATTCAAATTTTAGCGTACCCACGCGGCGAAGTCATCTGATCTATCGTCCTGTGGGAGAAAACCCCTTCACGTATGTCTTTGACATTACTGATCTGGTTTTGAAGGGTGAAAATGAGATAAGCCTGACGATTACCAACCCAGGCTGGGTGAATAACACATTTTTTAAGACCATTGCGATCAAGGAGGAATAATCATGACACATCGCGTTATCCTCATAACCTGTTTCAGTCTTGTCGGAACGGTGGCGTGTCTGGCTGGGAGTCCCTTTGTTCCGAAATTTTCTTCCGATCTCAAAAGCAAGGGGCCGGCGATGGTCCAGGCGGTTCGAGCCGACAAACCACCGGTCCTGGATGGAAAATTGTCGGACCTGGTATGGGCACAAGCCCAGCAGGCAAAGGCCTTTTACTCCCTCGGCAAAAACGAACCGGCGGACGAACAGACGATTGCCATGTTCGCCTATGACGATAAGAATCTTTATGTCGGAGTGGTGTGCCAGGATCCGGAAATGGAGTACCTGGTGGCAGCCCATACCAAACACAATTCAGACGTTAATCTGGATGATTCTATAGAACTGTTTTTGGGAATGGATCAGGGAGGAGCCTGGTATCAGTTGATCGTCAACCCGGCGGGAGTCACGACGGAACTAAAATGGGTAGGAAATGTGAGGAAAGAATGGAATCCTCGCGGCCTTCAGGTCAAAACATCCAAGTCGGATTCCTCTTGGAGTCTGGAACTGGCGATTCCCCTGGATCAAATTCCCCTGGAACACAAACCGGGAAGTGCGTGGAAAATGAATCTTTGCCGAAATTACTATGTCGGTGAGGAGGATTATGTGGGAATAAATAGTTCCTGGGCCGACTTGGGTTTAGGTTCGAAAAGCTACCTGAAACCGGAACTCTTCGGAACGCTGATCCTGGGGCAAAAAAACTCGCCTGCCAGCCAGCCCGCTCCGCCGGGAATAACAGGTGTCGCCAAGTGCACAAAAATTCAGACGCCGCCCAAACTCGACGGGGATTTGAATGAGGACGTCTGGAAAAAGGCTGCGAAAATAACGAATTTCTGGGAGGTCTCCAGCCTGGAACCGGCCCAAAAGCAAACCATTGCCTCCATCGTATGTACGGATACCACGTTGTACTTTGGCATTCGATGTGAAGATCCGGATATGGAATATCTCGTTGGTTTGAAGGAACATAAAAATAACCAGTGGCAAGATGATTGTGTGGAAATATTCCTGGGCGATCCCAAAGCGAAGGAGAATTATGTCAACCTGATGATCAATCCTCTCGGCCTTTACCTCGCCCAAAAGCAGGACAAAGGCGCGGGAACCTGGAATCCAAAAATTGAGGTCGCGGTGAAAAAAGGCACTGATTTCTGGAGTATCGAGGTGGGAATCCCGTTTTCACAGATACCCCTCGACCGGACCTCCAATCGCTGGGCATTGAATATTTGTCGGAGTTTTTACACCGAAAGCGATAGCTATGTCAGGAACAAAAGCAGTTGGGCCAAGCTAAACCAGGTTGCGCGATCCATCTATAATAATACAGCTGACAATTCGGGCTTTTATCACCAGCCGAAAAAATTCGGAACACTTTTATTGGGAAAGGAATAATCAGTCGAATGAAATCCATGACCATCAATCGGATTGAGCTTTACCGCTGCGAAGTCGAGGTGAATTTCAATTACTGGTTCGGCAAGCGGGAAAAAGATACGGTTCTTTTGGCCTGCGTTCAGGCCGCCGAGGCGGGGGGGTGGGGTGAATACCTCAATTTTTTCGGACAGAATTCATTTTCCCAGCTTCAGGAGTATGCCGCGGGGTTATTGGGAAAAGACGCGATGCGACTAAATGCCGTTTTGCCCAATGGACCCGACGCTCCTGCCCCGATACGCGAGTGCCTGGAGATCGCGGTGCTCGACCTGGTGGGCAAAATGTCGGGGCTTCCCGTTCATACCCTGTTGGGCGGAAAAAAACGAGACTGCGTTCCGGGTATGCCCGTGATCCATCTGGGCACGCCGGAGGATATGGCGGAAAAAGTCCGAAAATGGGATTATCGTTATTTTAAGGTAAAAGTAAGCTGCGAACCGGACCGTGATGTGGCCATTATGGAGGCCATTCGCAAAGCCAATCCAACCTGCGTCCTTTATGTTGATTTTAATTGCGGGTATTCCGATTTTGACCAGGCCGCGAAGATGATCCGGGAAATGAAAAAATTAAGGGTCAGCGTGATTGAAGACCCTGTCGATATGAATATTGGGCTGGAAAGGTATAAAGAGCTTCGAGAGGCCAAAACCGGAGTCAAACTCATGATCGACGCACGGGCGAGGAGCCTGGAGAGCGTTTTTGAAATAGTCAAACACGAGGCCGCCGATATCATCAACCTGCATACGAGCGTTCAGGGGGGGTTGTTCAAGGCACTGGAAAAGGTGGCAGTGGCCCGGGGAGCGGGAATCCCGTGCATTGTCGGCTCGGACGGTTTTATCGGAATCAGCGACGCCGCCTACCAAAGCCTGGCCGGTGTCATTTTGGACGATGGATATCCCTGCGAGGAAGTCGGAGGGCGAATCTATCATGGAACTTGCATCGTCGAGGATCCGTATCTCCAAAAAGACGGAATGATCTACCTTTCGGATAAACCGGGGCTGGGCGTAACAGTCGATTCGAAGAAAATGGAAAAGATCGTCGTGGAAAAAATAGTTATTCAATGAATATTTGTCTCCGAGCGCATTTGTTAATCAATTTTCGTATAAGTTGGAAGCTAATCTCAACTTCTCTGTAACTGTTCAGGCCATCCCTCATTGTCATCATCCGGCTTGACCGGATGATCCAAGGCTGTTCTTCCGAGCAGGAAAAAAGAGGACTGGATCGTCCGGTCAAGCCGGACGATGACAAAGGAGAGAAAATAATGACGGGAGAATACCGGGGTCTGAACGGTTACACTTCTCTTATCTTTTTATGATAAGTTGATTTATGTTATTGATGAAATTCGGGATACGGACGGGTGTTTTCAGGATCGCATGGCGTCGGGTTTGAAGCCAGGGGTCGCTGCTGGTGATTTTTGTTTTGTCGTAGACGACAATCACCGGAAGATTACTGACATTGAGGTTCTTTTCCTGTGCTTCAAACGCGTTCGTCAAACTGGTCCAGTCTTTCGGGTCGCGAAGATAAATAACCCCCAAGTTGGCAGGGCCATCATCCGGTGAAGAGGCGATGCTGTTGCAAAAAATACGGTAGGTGTCCTGCTGAGGTTGAAGGCTGACGCACAGGGGGCGAAAATCATGTTCCAGTTTATTTTTGACGTCCTGGCTGAAATCGGGCCAGATTTCGGAATCGGAGCGAGCGAGCATGATGTATTTCAAGGCATTGGTTTCATCAGGAACGCTCAAGGCGATTTGGTTGAGCAGATCAGTCGGTATTTTTGTTAGCTCGACCAGGTCGTCAAGTGGGTATAGAAAATCGTTTCCACTGCATCCGAGGAGAATAGCCTGGCAGAGACGATTGGACAAGGCAATCACGGCTGCGCTGTGGGCACAGTCGGGGATATAGCTTTTGATATAGGATGCGGACCGGTGGTGGTTGACGACCGGAGCGATAAATTCCCTGCCAAATCGCCAGTGCTGCATGGCCAGTTGAAGGATTTCACAATGATCGATAGTGAGAATTTTTTGCTCGGCCAATTCGGGTGGTATATCGAATTCATCAATGATATCCCATATTTTGACGTAATGATGTGGAACATGGTCGAGGAGAATCAAACGTCCCACGTCATGGATGAGGCCCCAGAGGAAAAATTCGTCGGTGTGTTCGGAATTGCATGCTTTCCCAATGGCGGAGGCGATCAGTCCGCATCCGATCGAGTGTTCCCAGAAGAATCGGACATCCACGGGCTTGCCTTCGGGTCCTTCGTAATGATTGAGGACCCCCAAAGCCATCACCAGGCTCCGTATATTTTGTGTTCCGATTCGGCTGACGGCGGATTTGATATTGTCCACCCGTTTTCCTCGCCAATAGGCGGAACTATTGGCCAGTTTGAGAAGGCGAATGGACAGTGCCTGGTCGAGTGAGATTTGTTTTGCGACATCCTCGGCGGAGCAATTCGGACTCTGGGTCGTGGCCATCACATTGCAAACGGTCGGAGCCAGAGGTTTAAGGTCCAGTCCGTCACGAATCAGTTTATGAAGTTCCCCTTTAGTAATAACGGGTGACAAGCCGCTAACAGACTTGCCACCCGTCACTTGAAGGGAGGTCAAAGCTTTATTTGTGTCGATGTTTTCAATCTTGGGGTTCGGCGTTGAATCGGGAGTTTCCTGGGAATTTGAAACCACCGCCATATACACTTCAAAATCACATTCTTTAAGGGCATCAACCACCGACTTATCAAATTGGATTCCCACCAGGGAATGTATTTCTTCGACAATTTCATTCAATTTTCGGGTTTTACCGTACGGACGGGAATTGGCCAGGGATTCCACGGCATCGACCACCGCGATAATGGAGGCGATCATTGGTATCTCGCCGTATTTCAATCGATACGGCCCCTTGCCGTCGGGACGTTCATGATGAAACCAAATGCCTTCGATGGCATCGGGAAAATCGGGAAAGAATTTGGCCACCATTCTCCCACCAAGGGCCGCGTGTTGACTGAAAAGGGTTTGGTCGGCCGGGTTCATCGGACCTGTTTTATTGAGCAGGGAATCCGGCAGGATCAGCAAACCGATATCATGGAAACGAGCCGCCAGAGAGAGGCAAAAGAGCTGATTATCCGTCATATTCAAAGCGGCGCCCATGCTCTTGCAGGCGGTTTCAATCCGGTCGGCCCGGCCATGCAAAGACGGCAGACGAAATTCCAGCCAGGAGAGCAGCATGTCCAGATACTCTCCGTACAAACTACGAGAGGACCGATCTGCCCATGTTTTCAGAATTGTTGCCATTACATACCTTGACTTTTTACACAGTTCTTTTTCGGAGAATTTTGTTTAGCTTCTACCCCACCGGAAAGCCGAGCCGAGCACGCTTTACCACAAACATCATAAATCTATATGTGCGTATACTCTCGGTATGACGCAAAAATCAGAGCAAGCCCCCCGCCGGAAGCTCAATCGTCGAAGACGACTTTTCCGGTCGAAAATCAAATCCGGGGGACACCCGCCCCAAGTATCCTCGCGTCATTTGATTTTTTAATTTCTTGTTCATCTACCGTGTAAATCGACAACCTTTGCACGAAACCGTATGAGTATATTTCTTTTTTGTGAGAGCATAATCCTGTAGGAGAATGAGGAGATTCCTTAGCGGTAATGGCGAAATCCTAAATCATAATGTCTAAAAAGGCGCTCGGAGGATTCGCCGTTAAACATTAGGACATTTAGTCATTAAAACGGCTTAATCTTCGACAGAGGTCAGTCCTTCGCGGATCGCATATTTGGTGAGTTCGGGGATACTGTGCATCCCCAATTTATCCATGATGTGCCGTCGGCAGGCATCAATCGTTTTATCGCTGATTTGAAGCTGCAAGGCGATTTGCTTCGTGGAATGGCCTCCTGTCAGGAGGCGTATCACTTCGCTCTCTCTGTCCGAAAGAGCAACCTCCTGGTTTTTTTTATCTTGCTGAATATGATTGACATAAGTATTAAATACCGCGTCAACCACCGTGGCGCTAAAGTAGGTTTTGCCTTCAATGAGATGATGCATGGCAACGATAAGTTCATCCCCACCGCAATCTTTTGTGACATATCCTCTCGCCCCGGCCCGGAGCATGTCTCTTAACGAATCACCGTTATTGGAAGACATCGATAATGCCAATACTTTGGTGCCGGGGACTTGTGAGCTAATCTGACGAGTGGTTTCGATCCCATCCGACCTGGTTTGTCCGATCTCGATAATGGCAATATCCGGGGAATATTGCTTGGTGAGTAGAATGGTGTTATCGGCACCTTCGGCTTCGGCGACGACTTCCATGTCCGGTTCATTTTTCAGAAGAGATCTCAATCCATCCCGGATGATTCTGTGCTCGCCCGCCACGAGAACTGTCGTATTCATTTTAATATCCTCCATACGCGTCAAAAAAACAGGAGTTAAGTATTTTTATTTTATATAAACTAAAGTGCGATACGAAGGAGTGACTATTCCACCAATTTTTCTATTTCTCTTTCGACCCCGAAGATTTGTAAATCTATCCGATTGCTCTACCATCATTATCGGCCATTTGATTAGGAAAACTTTAATAAGTATTTCCTATCATATAGAAAGTGGCTTTAATAAATCAGAAAAATACTCAATAGCGGGGATAATTTGGTAAGCGTTTAGGGCAGGGGCGAACACAGTAACCGTTCAGTCCACATTGAAAATTGTCATTGCGAGACCGCGCAGCGGGCGCGGCAATCTCGTACCTTTGTCAAAAAAACCAAATTGCTTCGTCGCTGCGCTCCTCGCAATGACAGTGCCTGAACGGGTACCGAACGCAAGGTTCTTCCCTGTTTTTTATTCGGAAGAGGATTCGGTTTGCGCGGTGTTGGAGCCATTTGAGCCGTTGGTAATATTTTCTTCATCGGGCACAACGCGGGCGACGGCGACGAGAGTATCGCCTTCGTCGAGTTTGATCATCCGCACGCCCTGGGTGTTGCGGCCGATAGGCCGGATGCCCTTGAGCGGAAAGCGGATCACGATTCCTTTCATGGAGATCAACATTAGTTCATCTTCGTCGCGGACCGTTTTGACGGCGACGACTCGGCCGTTGCGATCACTGGTTTTGATATTGATCACCCCAATGCCGCCGCGGCTTTGTTTGCGGTATTCTTCCACCGGCGTGCGCTTTCCGTATCCAAACTCGCAAACGGTGAGGATGTCACCTGTCGGATCGAGGATGGCCATATCGACCACCGTGTCGCCTTTTCGCAGATTGATTCCTTTGACTCCGCGTGCGCTTCGGCCCATGGCCCGGACATCCTGCTCGTGGAAGCGGATGCTCATGCCGTCGGAGGTCGCCAGGACGATATCGTTATCTCCGGTGGTCAGTTGAACCCCGATCAGGGTATCGTTCGGGTCCAGGGAAATACCGATGATCCCTCCGGCCCGGGGATGGGAGAAGGCGTCGATGGCCGTCTTTTTAATCACCCCCGCCTTGGTGGCCATAATGATGAATCGGTCGGCGAATTCCTTGACCGCGAGGACGGAAGTGATTTTTTCATCGGCAGAAAGTTTCAGCAGGTTGATCATCGCCCTGCCTTTGCTGGTGCGGGACATGGACGGCAGGTCGTAGACTCTAAGCCAATTGACCCGACCGCGAGAGGTGAAAAACAGCAGATAATCGTGCGTACTGGCGATAAAGAGATGCTCAAGCCAGTCGCCTTCTTTATTTTCGGTGGCTTTGACGCCCCGCCCGCCTCGGCCTTGCGTGCGATAGACCGAAATGGGAACACGCTTGATGTAACCTTCGTGGCTGATGGTGACAGCCACTTCTTCCTCGGCGATCAGGTCTTCGATATTGAAGGCCTGGGCTTCATCCTCGCTGATTTGCGTTCTGCGTTTGTCCCCGTATTTTTCCTTCAATTCGTAAAGGTCTTCGCGAATGATGTCCGAGACCAGTTGTTCGTCGCGGAGGATGGCTTCATAGCCTTCGATCTGCTCGATGAGTTTTTTGTATTCATCGGCGAGTTTTTCAAATTCCAGACCGGTCAGCCGCTGCAACTGCATGGACAGGATGGCGTCGGCCTGGGGTTCGGTCAGGAATTGGTCGGTCGTGGATTTTTCTTTGATGAATCTTTCCGGCAAAAGTTTTTCCAGGGTGGCCGTTTCCGTAAGTCGAAGCGCTTTGGTCATCAAACGCTGCTTGGCTGTCTGCGGATCGGGACTTGAACGAATCAGATGGATAATTTCATCGATATCCGCTACCGCCAGGAGTAATCCTTCCACAATATGTGCTCGCTGTCGGGCTTTTTTCAGCAAAAATTGCGTTCGGCGCCGGATCACTTCACGGCGATGACCCAAATAGGCCTGGAGCATTTCCCGAATGTTCAGCGTTCTCGGCTGACGGTTGATCAGGGCGATATTGATGATTGGGATTGTGTCCTGCAGAGGGGTAAACCGATAAAGCTGATTGATTACCAGGTCGGCGTTTCCGTCGCGTTTGAGCTCCACCACCAGGCGCATTCCCTTGCGGTCGGATTCGTCGCGGACATCGGAGATATCGGGGATCGTTCCCTGTTTGACGCAATCGGCGATCCGCTCGACGATGGTGGTCTTAAGAATCTGGTACGGAATTTCATCGACCACGATCAGCGTCTTTCCGCCCCGGGCTTGCTCGGTATGGATCTTACCCCGGACGATGACGTTTCCCTTGCCGGTGTGATAACCCTGAAGAATACCAGCCCGGCCGCAGATGATCCCACCCGTGGGAAAATCCGGTCCAGGGATAATTTCGCACAATTCGCCAATCGTGGTATCGGGTTTGTCGATCAGCTTGATCAAACCATCGCAAATTTCGTTTAAGTTGTGGGGCACGATATTGGTGGCCATTCCGACTGCGATCCCGGTTGAGCCATTAACGAGCAGATTGGGAAACTTGCCCGGTAGAACCGTCGGTTCTGTGATTGTTTCGTCGTAGTTCGGCTGGTGGTCCACCGTGTCGTATTGGAGGTCGTCCATCAATTCCATGGCCGGTGCCGTCATTCTGGCCTCGGTGTACCGCATGGCAGCCGCCGGATCACCGTCGATGCTTCCAAAGTTTCCCTGACCGTCGATAAGCGGGTAACGCAGGTTAAACCCCTGGGCCATGCGGACCAGCGTCGGATAGATCGCGCTATCACCATGCGGGTGATATTTTTTCATCGTCTCACCGACGATACCGGCGCACTTGGTCGTCTTGGATCGCGGACCCAAATTAAGGTCGCGCATGGCCACCAGGATGCGCCGTTGCGAGGGCTTCAGACCGTCACGGGCATCCGGGAGCGCGCGCGACATGATTACGCTCATCGCGTACGTTAAATATGATTCCTTCATCTCCTCTTCGAGGAGCTGATCCTGTATTTGTGCAGCTATCTCTTCAACCATCTATCATCCTCTGATCCCTGGTATTCCATCCGTGGGATGTGAAAATCATTCAAACGACGCATTCTATCAAATAAACGGTTCGGATTCCATTGGCAAAGAGAAGTTCTTGACAAATTTTTGGATTTTATTATCTTCATATTGACACAGATAAAGCATTTAGGTAAAATGATTTGTTCCAATAAACTTGATTATAAGGAGCGTATGTTATGGCGCATAAAAAGGGACAAGGATCATCCAAGAACGGTCGCGACAGCAATCCGCAGTATCGCGGAGTAAAAGTTTACGGCGGTCAGGTGGCCAAGTCAGGATCGATTATCGTTCGGCAGTGCGGAACGCCGTTTATGGCGGGTCTGAATGTTTCCCGTGGACGGGACGATACATTATTCGCGCTGTGCGAAGGCGTGGTGCGTTTCCGCGGCAGAAAGGTGGACGTAGTACCCACCGCCCAAGCTGTCCCCATCAAAGCAAGCAGCTAGCTTCCTACGTTTTTTTAATGTGAGATATATTTTTTCGCCCGATCCACAAGATCGGGCGATTTTTTTGGGGAAACAAACTTTCCAAAGTTAATGGTTGAAAATCAACCATTGGATGGTTGATTTTCAACCATGCCTCAATCGGGTAGTTTGGCAAATACTCGCGACGAGGGGAACCAGCAGAAACATCAAAACAACGACGTGAAAAGTGAGAGCTTTAGAATCGCTGGTTTCTCTTTGCAAAAAAAGAAGAATCCCTGTCGATAAAAGAAGACCGACGTATCCTAATTTCGGTTTAACAAAATAAGCAAATCCCGACACTGCACCCATTAGGCAAAGTAAATGAAACTGCCACGGAATAAATGCCCCGGTGGGAGAAATGTCCTGTTTAAGATAATACTCCAATCCCCAAAGGCTACAAATCGCCCAGTAAAAAGCTATCAAACGAAGGTACCATTTGTCGAATGCATCTTTTGAACGCAGTAAAAACATCTGATACTCCTTTCCGGGACTTTTTATCTGGGCTGCAAGGAATCGAACCTTGAACCTTCTGATCCAGAGTCAGAAGCAAATCAAGCAAATAAAGGACTTATGAAAGATGGTACACTTCCTGGTACACCTGCAGAACCAGGGACAATCAAAACCGTGGTTCGGATGCTGGCTGATTTATCATTAGATCAACTGCAAGCAATAAAAGTCATCTTAGATAAAATGATAATCGATGAAGGCCTCCATAAAAAAGGTCAAAACAGACTGGCCAAGAAGTTACCCCGTTCTGTGTCAAATTGTAAAAAGACATGAACGTAATGGATCGGATGATGGCGATGTAGATTCTGGGTAATGAGCGTGGTGGCATTCCGATTGCATCCCCAAGACGGAGAGAATATATTGGTCGGTAGTTGTTTATGAACAATCGGAAGGAATGGCCAACGATGAATAGATTGGGTGTATTTGTCAGTTCTGTGCAGAAAGAACTGGAGAATGAGCGGGTGATCGTGCAGAACCTGATCCAGACGGATACCTTCCTTTCAGCTCATTGTACGCCCATCCTTTATGAATACGAACCGGCTTCCCCGGATCAGGTGGCCGCCGGTTGCCTGAAGGTTTTGGACGGGTGTCAAATATACCTATTGATGATCTGGCAAGAGTATGGTTCGTCCGTCCAAGGTCTTTCCATTACCCATAAGGAGTACCGGCGGGCCAAGGCTCGGAAATTACCGGTCTTGGCCTTCGTCAAAGGTCAACGTCAGATTCCTCGTGAGCCGGGTACGGAAAAGTTCCTCCAAGAACTCGATAAAGATGGGTTTAAATACAAACGGTTCGGCAATGTCATTGAACTGCAGACGGAAGTCCGGGCTGCATTGGTCAAGATTCTCAAAGAGATATTTGGAATTTCACCTTCCAGCGATGAAAACGAAATTGCCCAGCAGACGATCGAAGCCACATCCCCCTTCGAGTCTCAACTCCTTCAACGCATTCGTTGGGAAAACTTGGACCACGCGGTTGCCCGGCGGCTGATTGCCGTAGCGGAGAAAAAGGACCCCTCATCCATAACGCAAGACGAGATTCTTGCCGATGCGATCCTGCGGGGGTTGGTCTGGCGGGATCAGGCAACGGGTCAACATTACGCCACCGCAGCCGGGGTCGTCCTCCTGGCCAAGGATCCCTCAGCCGTGTTTCCTCAAGCCCGGATACTGGCGGACGCCTACCGCGGACGGGAGGCCGACGGAAACCCCAACGATCAAGAGGACATCCGGGGACCTATGCCCTTGGCCATCGATCGGGCGATTGCGTTCATTGACCGAAACACACGGCACCCCATGCGCGTCGTGAGATTGAACCGGATTCGGTTGGACGAGTACCCGGTGGAAGGATTGAGGGAGGCCCTGGTCAATGCCGTGGCCCATCGGCTGTACGAAGATGCCGGACGAAAGATCATGGTCGAAGTCTTCACGGATCGAGTGGTAGTATCCAGTCCCGGACTACCGCCAGCCCCGATTACGCTCGACAAGCTGCGCAGGGGAAAATACAAACCCTGTTCCCGCAATCCGGTCCTGGCGCAGTGCCTTTCGTTTTTCCATCGGATCGAAGAGCGGGGTAGCGGGATTCGTCGCATGCGGGACCACATGCTCAACCACGGGCTGGACCTGCCGGTGCTGGCTACCGAAACCGGCTATTTCCAGGTCATCTTCTCCGGTCCCGGCGACAATCTGGGTCGTCTTCGCGTACCACCATCTGCCGGAACAGAGCTAATTCCACCGGCCATCGAAGCCAAGTTGAATAAGCGGCAAAAAAAGATCGTGGCCCAAGTCCTAAAAGAAGGTTCGGTTACCAGTGGGTGGTGTGTTAAACATTTAGGAGTGGTCTATGACACGGCGAACCGGGATTTGATCGGACTTGCGGATAAGCAAATCATAGAGCGGCTCGGGCGGGGGCGGGGAGTAAAGTATGTTTTGAAAGAAATGAACAAAGGTACATGAAATCTTCCGATAATCTTCCGATTTTTTCAACTAATCTTCCGATCCTTGCCGATTACCGCCTGACACGGAAGCCCAGGAAAACATTTAGAAAGACCTGATGGATTTGATGGCTGGGAACATTTTCGGAAAGCCTTTCCCCCTCTTGCATGGTTCGGACTTTTCGTATATTGTACTCTGAATCCATCATAAGGAGCGATGCCATGACCTTCAAATATGATGATCTGGAAATCAGGGCGAAGTCCAAAGAAAAAGAAAATTGGGCGTTTCGCGGTTTTTTAAAGAGTCAGGATCGGATGTCGGAACGGGCCTTGGATCGACTGGTTCATGAAATTACCGATCGGGTATGGGCCGCAATCGATTGCAGGGCCTGCGGGCGATGCTGTCGGGAAATCAGCCCATCCTTTTCCGAGAAGGATGTAAACATCGGAGTAAAAGGGCGGCGGAGGAAAATCGGAGCAAAGGTGTGGCACTTCAGTAAGGTTTTCCGTAAGGATGGGTACTTTTCGGCGGCTGCGTGGGCCGCTCAAAGGGTACCAA